>NZ_CP130319.1:265000-865000 GCF_032271945.1 Paenibacillus sp. MBLB1832
GCAAGCTTTCGGAGAAAGCTTCGAAAGCTTGTAGGTGGGTTTTTATTTTGAGGAATTTCCCTATACGGGCCCTTAGCTCAGCTGGTTAGAGCGCACCCCTGATAAGGGTGAGGTCGGTGGTTCGAGTCCACTAGGGCCCACCAATTTAATAATTCCTATATGGGGCCATAGCTCAGCTGGGAGAGCGCCTGCCTTGCAAGCAGGAGGTCAGCGGTTCGATCCCGCTTGGCTCCACCATAATCCATTTGAAGACAGAGATTTCCAAGAAATTTCGACTTGAAATGGTGTTGCAAGATATGATAAGATAACTTTCGCCGCTGAAATAGGGTGAAGAAAATCGAATCACTGTAACAAAGTTGTTCCTTGAAAACTAGATAACGAAACGAAATGTAAAGTAAGAACTTAGGTTGTGTTAACCTTAGGGTTACACAAAATCTTTAAATGTAATTTCTAGGTTAAGCTAGAAAGAGCACACGGAGGATGCCTAGGCACTAGGAGCCGAAGAAGGACGTGGCGAACGACGAAATGCCTCGGGGAGCCGTAAGCAGGCTTTGATCCGGGGATGTCCGAATGGGGGAACCCAGCTGTGGTAATGCGCAGTTACTCAGTAGTGAATACATAGCTACTGTAGAGGCAGACCCAGGGAACTGAAACATCTAAGTACCTGGAGGAAAAGAAAACAAAAGTGATTCCGTCAGTAGCGGCGAGCGAAAGCGGAATAGCCCAAACCAAGGAGCTTGCTCCTTGGGGTTGTAGGACCTCATTGTGGCAAAAGTTCGGTAGGCGAAGTGATCTGGAAAGGTCCGGCATAGAAGGTAAAAGCCCTGTAGCCAAAATCGAACGTATGCCTAGAGGTATCCTGAGTACGGCGGGTCACGTGAAACCCCGTCGGAATCCGGCAGGACCATCTGCCAAGGCTAAATACTCCCTAGTGACCGATAGTGAAGCAGTACCGTGAGGGAAAGGTGAAAAGCACCGCGGAAGCGGAGTGAAAAAGAACCTGAAACCGTGTGCTTACAAGAAGTCAGAGCCCTCTATACGGGTGATGGCGTGCCTTTTGTAGAATGAACCGGCGAGTTACGTTTGCAAGCGAGGTTAAGTTGAAGAGACGGAGCCGCAGCGAAAGCGAGTCTGAATAGGGCGCATTAGTTTGTAGACGTAGACCCGAAACCGTGTGATCTACCCCTGTCCAGGGTGAAGGTGAGGTAACACTCACTGGAGGCCCGAACCCACGAATGTTGAAAAATTCGGGGATGAGGTGGGGGTAGCGGAGAAATTCCAATCGAACTCGGAGATAGCTGGTTCTCCCCGAAATAGCTTTAGGGCTAGCCTCGGATGTTGAGTTGTGGAGGTAAAGCACTGATTGGGTGCGGGGCCCGCCAAGGGTTACCAAGTCCAGTCAAACTCTGAATGCCACAAACTTAAATCCGGGAGTCAGACAGTGAGTGCTAAGATCCATTGTCAAAAGGGAAACAGCCCAGACCATCAGCTAAGGTCCCCAAGTGTGAGTTAAGTGGGAAAGGATGTGGAGTTGCACAGACAACCAGGATGTTGGCTTAGAAGCAGCCACCATTGAAAGAGTGCGTAATAGCTCACTGGTCGAGTGACTCTGCGCCGAAAATGTAACGGGGCTAAACACGCCACCGAAGCTATGGCTTGCACTTGTGTGCATGGGTAGGGGAGCGTTGTGTATACATTGAATTCTGACCGTAAGGACAGGTGGAGCGTACACAAGTGAGAATGCCGGTATAAGTAACGAAAAGATCAGTGAGAATCTGATCCGCCGAAAACCTAAGGGTTCCTGAGGAAGGCTCGTCCGCTCAGGGTAAGTCGGGACCTAAGGCGAGGCCGAAAGGCGTAGTCGATGGACAACAGGTGGAAATTCCTGTACCACCGTAGCCGTTATGAGCAATGGAGTGACGCAGAAGGATAGTGACGCGAGCTGATGGATGCTCGTCCAAGCAGTGAGGCTGGTTAGTAGGCAAATCCGCTAACCGTAAGGCTGGGCTGTGATGGGGAGGGAAACTTAAGTACCGAAGGTCATGATTTCACACTGCCAAGAAAAGCTTCTAGCCAGGCGAAGGTGCCCGTACCGCAAACCGACACAGGTGGGTGAGAAGAGAATTCTAAGGCGCGCGGAAGAACTCTCGTTAAGGAACTCGGCAAAATGACCCCGTAACTTCGGGAGAAGGGGTGCCTCGGTAGGGTGAATAGCCCGAGGGGGCCGCAGTGAAAAGGCCCAAGCGACTGTTTAGCAAAAACACAGGTCTGTGCGAAGCCGCAAGGCGAAGTATACGGGCTGACGCCTGCCCGGTGCTGGAAGGTTAAGAGGAGTGGTTAGGGGCAACCCGAAGCTATGAATTGAAGCCCCAGTAAACGGCGGCCGTAACTATAACGGTCCTAAGGTAGCGAAATTCCTTGTCAGGTAAATTCTGACCCGCACGAATGGCGTAACGACTTGGGCGCTGTCTCAACGAGAGATCCGGTGAAATTTTAATACCTGTGAAGATGCAGGTTACCCGCGACAAGACGGAAAGACCCCATGGAGCTTTACTGCAGCTTGATATTGGACTTTGGTACGATCTGTACAGGATAGGTGGGAGCCTTTGAAGCCTGAGCGCCAGCTTGGGTGGAGGCGCCGTTGGGATACCACCCTGATCGTATCGGAGTTCTAACCTGGTACCGTGATCCGGTATGGGGACAGTGTCAGGTGGGCAGTTTGACTGGGGCGGTCGCCTCCTAAAATGTAACGGAGGCGTTTAAAGGTTCCCTCAGAATGGTTGGAAATCATTCGCAGAGTGCAAAGGCATAAGGGAGCTTGACTGCGAGACCTACAAGTCGAGCAGGGACGAAAGTCGGACTTAGTGATCCGGTGGTACCGAATGGAAGGGCCATCGCTCAACGGATAAAAGCTACCCTGGGGATAACAGGCTTATCTCCCCCAAGAGTCCACATCGACGGGGAGGTTTGGCACCTCGATGTCGGCTCATCGCATCCTGGGGCTGAAGTAGGTCCCAAGGGTTGGGCTGTTCGCCCATTAAAGCGGTACGCGAGCTGGGTTCAGAACGTCGTGAGACAGTTCGGTCCCTATCTGTCGCGGGCGTAGGAAATTTGAGAGGAGCTGTCCTTAGTACGAGAGGACCGGGATGGACGTACCGCTGGTGTACCAGTTGTCTCGCCAGAGGCATCGCTGGGTAGCTATGTACGGAGGGGATAAGCGCTGAAAGCATCTAAGCGCGAAGCCCCCCTCAAGATGAGATTTCCCAGTATGTAAGACCCCTTGTAGACGACGAGGTTGATAGGTTCGAGGTGGAAGTGCGGTAACGTATGCAGCTGACGAATACTAATCGGTCGAGGGCTTAACCTAATATAGGGATCTTTTAGCGGAGCTAAAAGTCTCTCAGCTTTCCTAAGTAGCATACTTTACAAAGTTTCGTATCTAGTTTTCAGGGAATACTATTCCTGAATCGTATATATATCTTGGAGAGATACCCAAGTGGCTATAAGGGGACCCTCTGCTAAGGGGTTAGACTGCGTAAGTGGTGCGAGGGTTCGAATCCCTCTCTCTCCGCCAGTTCCAAATATATATACATTTTATGTGGCGGCGTAGCTCAGCTGGCTAGAGCGTACGGTTCATACCCGTAAGGTCGGGGGTTCGAGCCCCTCTGCCGCTACCATAAAACCAAAAAACCAGATGGAGGCTTAGCTCAGCTGGGAGAGCATCTGCCTTACAAGCAGAGGGTCGGCGGTTCGATCCCGTCAGCCTCCACCATTATTTTTTATGCCGTTGTAGCTCAACTGGTAGAGCAACTGACTTGTAATCAGTAGGTTGGGGGTTCAAGTCCTCTCGACGGCACCATTTTTTGTAAAGATTTGTAGCATGGAGCTGTGGTGTAGTGGCCTAACATGCCTGCCTGTCACGCAGGAGACCGCGGGTTCGAATCCCGTCAGCTCCGCCATTTCTTATCACAATTAATGAAAAATATGTTATAAATCAATCATTTGGCTTTGTAGCTCAGTCGGTAGAGCAGAGGACTGAAAATCCTCGTGTCGGCGGTTCGATTCCGTCCAAAGCCATTGAGATGGTTGTATTGCATTGGCAATACGGGTATCTCGTATCCGGAGGCTTAGTGAAGTGGCTAAACACGGCAGACTGTAAATCTGCTCTCTTCGAGTTCGGTGGTTCGAATCCATCAGCCTCCATTTTTACCTACGAGTCATTAGCTCAGTTGGTAGAGCACCTGACTTTTAATCAGGGTGTCGTAGGTTCGAATCCTACATGACTCACTTTTATAAGTAAACGTACAAGGCCGAGGGGTCTTTTTTTGTTTGTATAGTAAAAAGCATCCTAAACGATTAGGATGCTTTTTTTTGCTGTTCACAGCTTAGATGCAACCGATTGCATCTTTTGCTCGATCGAGGCGCTCTTATCGCGCCGATCGTCGATTTTGATGGAGGTCGAGACTCGAGCAGCGCCGTTCATGAAGGGAACCTCATGGACGCTGCGGATGACCTCAAATAGTCGGTCCAATGGGCCTTCCAGAATGGTGCCCATGGCAGTCATTTCAAAGCGGATATCCGTATGCCGCGCTAATTCTTTATGTAAGTCAGCAACATAGCTGCTGAGACTTGTTGTTGCTGTACCGATGGGAATGATGGTGAATTCAGCAATAGCCATATGTTTGTGTTAGCTCCTTTCCTTAGAATGGTTCATTACCAGTAAGGATAACAATTAGGAGCTCGCAAGGTCAATGATGTAATCTGCAGTGCGAGCGGCTAGAGCCATGACCGTCAGTGTGGGATTGCCACCACTGGAGGTTACGAAAATACTGGCATCGCAGATGAACAAATTGGGGATGTCATGACTCTGACCATACGAGTTGACCACTGAGGTGGACGGGTCATTGCCCATCCGGCATCCGCCCATCAAATGTTGGGTGTCAGGTACGACATAGGGATTTTCACCGCCCGCGGCACGAAGAATCATGCTCATGTAATCAACGGCGTGATCGATGAGTCTGAGATCGTTGTCGCTGTAATGGAACGAGAGGGAGGCAATTGGCATGCCCCACTCATCTTTTTCATCTGAAAGCGATACGTGATTATGCCAGTCGGGAAGCACTTCTCCTACCATTTTCAAGCGACCATAGAAATTGTAGTCCTGCATGGTTTGCCGGAAGGAAGTACCCCACATAGGGGCATGCGTTGCTTTGCGAATTCCTTCGGCCATCTCGATCGGCCTCGAGCCATGGGCATGCAGGGTGTAGCCGCGGACGAAGCCTCTTCGTGGATCCGTTTCGTAGAAGTCTTGTGTGGACGCGAGAACAGGAATGCCCTTGTACAGGCGAACCTCTTGCTCGAATTTCGCATAGACGTCGTGACTGCTATGGGTCATGATAGCTCGTCCTACCCAACCGCTGGAATTGGCTAATCCATCTGGGAACGCTGGTGTCGCGGAGTGAAGGAGCAGTCGTGGTGTTTCTACCGCATGTGCACAGAGTATGACGGTCTTGGCACGCTGTCGATAGGTTGTCCCGTGGTGGACAAAGAGAACACCGCACACATGTCCATAGCAATCTACTTCGATTTGAATGACTCTGCATTCCGCAAGGATTTCGGCGCCAGCTTGAACGGCTTTAGGGATGTGAACGCTGAGCGTACTAAATTTGGCCTGCGGCATGCAACCCTGGAGGCAGAATCCACGATTTATGCAAGCGGGTCGGCCTTCAGCAGGTTCGGAAAGGATGGCCAATGGTGTCAGGGCGGATTGAATACCGAGCGATTTGCAGCCTTTTTGAAACAAAATAGCGTTCTGGCTTAAGCTCTCGTGGGCTGGGTAAGGATAAGGACCATGGAAATTCCCCCATGGGAAATGTTTGGGTCCAGAAACGGATGCTTCGTGTTCGATTTTCGTGTAATAAGGTTCAAGGTCCTTATAATGAAAGGGCCAATCTTCGCCTACACCATCGATGGCTTTTGTTTTGAAATCAGACTCATGGAACCGTAGGAAAACGCCTGTGAAGTTCTGTGTACCTCCGCCAATTCCTTTCCCTGATTGATGATGTCCTGAGATAAACGATGGATCGGCCTCCACCAGCCGTGTGTCCTCCCATCTTAAGGTTTGCATGCTTAATTCATCACTGGCAAAATCACGCAGAGGATCGCGCCAAGGGCCGGCATCGAGAACAACCACGCCAAGACCAGCTTCGCTTAACTCTTTTGCTAAAACTCCGCCAGCTGCACCTGCCCCAACGATAACAATATCAACTATTTCATTTTCATTGCGCCATTTCATGATCGTTTCACAGCCTCCCAGGTTTCGAGTTGGTCTGGTTCTTGTAAAGAATACCCCCTAGGATAGGCAGGCCCGCCAAACCCAATTTCAGACCAAATGAGCGGATGTGCATAGTAAGCTTCAATACTGAGTTGGTGGAGCTTGTCGAACAATAATTTTTGAGATATTCCTTCCCAATTTTTCGTAGTCGGATAACTTCCATCATGAATTTGCAGCATGATGTTGCGTTGCATATCTTCTCTTAATTGAAAGAAAGGCTGACTGTTCTGATACCAGCCTGTTTCATCAATAGCTTTAAGTCCTCGGCTTATGAATTCACGAAGGCCAGGCATACCTACCAGCTGATAGCCCTCGCCGCGATGGTCCGTTAATTTGTGGTCGATATGATGAATGATAAATTGAATAACTTCACCTCGATGATCGTCCATGAGCAAGGAGCACCAAGCCCGCAAGTTCTCAGCTTCAATTGCGGTCAAGGAGCTCAAGGCATGCTCGCGATGCATACGTGTTTTTATAATGGATTGGGTATGTTTATCCCACTCGGTAAAGCCCTCCATGATGTCAAAGCTTGGATAATGGTTATGATCACTCATGCCTCTTTACCTCCATAGCAAGAAATCATCTTGCAAAAGTACTACTACAATTATTTCCAAAACAGCTGAGAATATGAGGTTTATTTAGTTTCTTCAAGAATGATGTTGAAATGATTGGTACGGATACCAAAGTCATGACGGATAGGTAATATCTTTAGAATGAAAGACTTTTCGCTATCGTGGTACTCTTGTACTTGGAAAAGAGAACGTAGACATCTAACATTGCACTTATAGGAGGAACTACTATGATAAAGAGATTTGCTCGACGTGCCTTAGGACTGACAGCTGCTATTACAATTGCATTATCAGCAACAACGGCAGTTTCTGCCTATGCTGCAAATGATGATATGGATGCCGTCTCTCTAGCGAAAAAGATGATTGGTGTCGATTATACGAAAAGTGATGAAACGCCATCTGCAGGATTTGACTCCTCAGGTCTCATCTATTACGTTTATGGAACATTAAATTATACGGTGCCTAGAACGTTGAGCGGACAATTTAACATGAAATCCACGAAAATTAGAAAAATAGATAAGGCAGAGCCAGGCGATCTGCTATTCTTTGGCAGTGGCACGAAGCCGACGTTTGCTGGGATTTATATCGGTTCAGGAAAGATAGTCATGGCCTCCAAGAGCAAAGATGAAGTCGTTACACGCAATGTGAGTGAACTGAAAGGCAGGTTTATTGGGGGAAGAAGCATTCTAAATGCGAAAGATCGTTTGAAAGCTGAACTCATTCTAACCGCGCAGAAGTACTTAGGGACTCCTTATGTATTCGGTGCAAAATATGGACAAACAAAAACGATGGATTGCTCCTCGTTTACGAAGACGGTATTTGCTGAGTACGGGATCACGCTGCCGCGTGTATCGCGCGACCAAGCAAAGGAAGGTGTGTACGTTAGCAAGAGCAACTTGCAAACGGGTGATCTCGTCTTTTTTACAACGGTAGATTCAGGTAAAAATATTGGGCATGTGGGCATCTATGTCGGTGATGGCATGATGATTCATACGTACGGTGAAGGCGGAGTTAAATATACGTCGATTAATAAAGAATGGTGGGCAGACCACTATGTAACGGCTCGACGTATTCTGAAATAAGGCAGGAAAAAAGAACCCTTGAGACCTCATCTGGTCCGGGGGTTCTTTCGGATTCACAGGGTAGCCCGAACCTATGGTACAATAGAGAGAATAGATAGAAAATTGCATGTGGTGCAGGGAGTGAAGGCAATGATTTGGGAGCAAGTCAAAGAGCGATTGGAAGCGGTTTTACAGTCGCGGGTACAGATGAGCCTGATACCTGAGTCCGATTGGTACCAGCTTGTGGAGGATCAGCGAAAGCAGCCAGAAGGCTTCACTCGGAGTGTTAACTTGGGTGATGAAGTCTTATTCTTCGTTTCTCAGGAAAATAAGGAAATCCGTGTCTTTCAAATAAATGGGAGCCAATTGTCCGTATCCGAGCGAAAGCTTGTCGAATTGACGATTGAATCGAAGCAACCGCAGGAGAAGAAGCAGAAGCAAGCTTTTGTTTCCGAGGATGAGAGGAAATCTCAGCAACTCCGAGAGTGGCTGCTGCTGCAAATGGAGCGAGGGACAAGCCATGCTGAGCTGCCGGATGCGTTGGCGTCACAATCTTCTCTTTATTCAACGAAAATTCCTCTACTGCTCTATGGAGATTATCCCGCTAATCAACGCGTCTCTTACACGGAGCTAAAGAAGCTATTGGAGTCTTTCTTCGAAGCAGATATTATTCTAATCCCACTGCTAGAGAAGGAATGGATGATCTTAGCACCAGAAGGATTAATCACGAGCGGCAGTGAGGAGCGCGAGGGGGACGAGGAGGAAAGCGTTGAGCAAACGCTAGATGCCTTGGGTTCAGGATTATATGAGATGCTGGCCAATGAATGGGTAGGCGAATGTCACTTAGCAATTGATTTTCCAGTGAAACCGGCGAAATCTTTGCTGGCTACTGTTCTGAAGTTACGTGAAACAATTATGCTAGGCCGATCTTTCCATGTTGGCAGCTTTATTCATTTGCGCTGGGAGCTTCGTCTGGAGAAGTTGCTGCATCTTATTGAAGAAGAAGATAAAGCTGATTTCTTAGATCAAGTGCTCCGCGGCACGGATCATGTGCTGGATAGTGAGACAGTAACAACGCTGGATCATTTCTTCTCCTTAGACTGCAATGTGAGTGAAACGGCGAAGAAGTTATATATTCATCGTAATACGCTGTTGTACCGGTTGGATAAGTTCAAAAACGAGACAGGATTGGATGTTAGGACCTTCAATCATGCCGTTTTAGTACGTCTTGCACTGCTATTGTACAAAGTAACGAAAAGAAAGTGATTTTTTTGTAGGGATTGTGCATAGTCAGTCCGCTGTTAGTGGGGTAAGATGTGAATATAGAAATGTTGATAAAGAACGCATTCGAACGATAAATTGTAGGGGGAATGAAATCATGGCAGGCGTACGTTTAAATCATATCGTTAAAAAGTATTCTGGTGCAGAAGAATCCACAGTTAAGGATTTCCATCTTGAAATTGCTGATAAAGAATTCGTAGTTCTTGTAGGTGCTTCCGGTTGCGGAAAATCCACAACACTTCGTATGATCGCAGGACTAGAGGAAATTACTGAAGGTGAACTTTACATCGGAGACCGCCTTGTAAATGACGTAGCTCCTAAAGATCGCGATATCGCGATGGTTTTCCAATCTTACGCTCTTTATCCGCATATGACGGTTTATCAAAACATGGCGTTCGGTTTGAAACTTCGTAAATTCAAAAAAGCTGATATCGATGCTCGTGTTCGCGAAGCAGCGAAAATTCTAGATATCGTTCACTTGTTGGATCGTAAGCCAAAAGCACTTTCTGGTGGTCAACGTCAACGTGTTGCCTTGGGCCGTGCGATTGTTCGTGAGCCACAAGTATTCTTAATGGATGAGCCGCTTTCCAACTTGGATGCGAAACTTCGTGTACAAATGCGTGCGGAAATCACTAAATTGACTAAACGTCTTGGTGTTACGACAATTTACGTAACGCATGACCAAATCGAAGCAATGACAATGGGCGATCGTATCGTTGTTATGGATAAAGGTATTATTCAACAAGCGGCTACACCAGAAGAAATCTACAACTTCCCAGTGAACATGTTCGTTGCAGGCTTCATCGGATCCCCATCCATGAACTTCATGTCTGGAACATTGACACAAGAAGGCGGCGGCATTTTCTTCAAAGCTGGTTCCGTAAACGTAGAAGTTCCTGCTGGTAAAGCACAAGTTCTGAAAGACAAAGGATTCGTTGGCAAAGAAGTGATTCTGGGAGTTCGTCCTGAAGATATTCACGAAGAGCCAGTATTCTTGGAAGCTTCCCCGAACACAGTATTCAACGTAAACGTTGAATTGACTGAGAACTTGGGTCATGAAATGTACTTGTACTTGAACGGTATTGGCGCTAACACTGTAATTGCACGTGTTGACGGTCGTTCTGGAATCAAAGAAGGTACTAACGTTAAATTGGCACTTGATATGAACAAAGTTCATTTCTTCGATAAAGAAACAACACTTTCCATCTTGGTTAACCCTAACCTATAGGATTGTACAGAAAGGCCAGCCGTTATCGGCTGGCTTTTTTGTATGAAGTGCCGCGGATTATGCACACGAGAGTTGATTTCAATAAGGTATTCTATTACGATGAAACTATTGGGAAGCCTGTTTGCTGCATGCTGAGCACCTGGTACATAAGCAAATTCGAAGGAGTTAGTGAACAATGGCCAAAAAAGTAAAGGTTTCCGAGATGATAGAGCAGTTACATATGGAAGTGTTAGCTGGGGAAGGCGGCTTAAAACGGCCGATTACCACGGGAGATTTGCATCGTCCTGGTCTTGAGATGGCGGGCTATTTCAATTACCATCCGAGAGAACGGATTATGCTTTTGGGCAAAACCGAAGTGACCTTTATGGAAATGCTGACGGTTGGGGTTCGCCGCAATCGGGTAGAGCAGCTATGTGCGCCTGAGGAAACGCCGTGTATCATCGTAACACGAGGATTGGATGTCCCAGTAGAGCTGCTCGAAGAGGCGAACAAGCAGAACATGCCTGTGCTGCGCACGCAGATTTCAACGACGATTTTCGCCAGCCGCTTGACGGGCTTTCTTGAGAATAAGCTGGCTCCAAGCACGACCATACATGGGGTTCTTGTAGATGTGTACGGGGTTGGCATGCTGATTACAGGAAGCAGTGGCATCGGGAAAAGTGAAACAGCGCTGGAGCTTGTAAAGAGAGGGCACCGACTCATCGCGGATGACGCGGTGGAAATTCGTCAGAATGGCGATAAAGTGTTAACGGGGAATGCGCCGGAATTGATTCGCCATTTGCTCGAAATTCGCGGCGTCGGCATTATTAATGTGATGACGTTATTCGGGGCAGGGGCCATCCGGAACGTGAAGAAAATTTCCGTTGTGGTGAAGCTGGAGAACTGGCAGCAAGAGAAACAATACGATCGTCTAGGCTTAGATGAAGAGTTGACGAGAATTATCGATACGGACTTGCCACTCGTGACGATCCCTGTTCGTCCAGGCCGAAACTTGGCCGTTATCGTTGAAGTTGCGGCTATGAATTATCGTTTGAAACGCATGGGATACAATGCGGCACTGCAATTTACGAATAAATTGACGGAATCGATTAATGAGGATTATGAAGATTTTGATTGATAAAACATGCAACATACCTATTAAAGGAGTGAAACTATGTTAGAGAGCATTGCATTTTCCTTAGGGCCGATTCATGTCCGATGGTATGGCATTATTTTAGGAACAGCTGCATTAGTGGGTCTGATGATAGCAATTAGAGAAGGGAAACGATTCCGTATCGTTCCGGATTTCTTCATGGATTTGTTATTGATCGGGGTACCGTCTGCCATTATTGGCGCAAGGATTTATTATGTGGGCTTCCAATGGGCAGACTATAAGGATAATTTATGGGAAGTCTTCATGATCTGGCATGGCGGTATTGCGATATATGGGGCGCTGATCGGAGCCATTATCGGTACTTCTTTCTATATTAGAGCTAAAGGCTATAATTTCTTCCGCATCGCGGATATTCTGGCACCAGGGCTTATCGTTGGACAAGCGATCGGTCGTTGGGGCAATTTCATGAATCAGGAAGCACACGGGGGGCCAGTATCCGAGTCGTTCCTGAGAGATAGCCTTCATTTGCCTAATTTTATCGTAAATCAAATGAATATTAATGGTGTATTCTACCACCCCGCTTTTCTGTATGAATCGGTATGGAACTTAGCTGGATTGCTTGTGCTTTTGTATTTAAGACGTAGACCGTTCTTGCGCGCTGGAGAGCTATTTATTAGTTACTTTATCTGGTATTCGATTGGACGCTTCTTTATTGAAGGAATCCGGACAGATAGCTTGGACATCACAGGGCCAGGATGGTTAGCCTCTTTGATGAATGCGCTGTGGTCGCCAATGAAGCTGGTATTTGAACCTGGCGAGTTGACGTATGGCGGCAATGTTCGGTTCTCGCAGCTATTATCGCTTCTGATTGTGATCGCGGCTATCGTGTTAATCATCGTTCGGAGGAAAAAAGGGTATGCTAACGAGAGATACGCCGACCCTATCGTGTCTACAAAGGCGATCGAGAAAAACCAGGTAGTAAAAGAGGAAGCGTCAGATGAAGGAGTCGACTATGATTCAAACCGTACTGTTTGATTTGGACGGCACGATCGTTGATACGAACGAGTTAATTGTGCAATCCTTTCTGCATAGCTTGGAAGGCGAAACACCAGAACCCCTCAGTAGGGAGCGCATTATTCCGAATATGGGGCGTCCGTTGGTAGAGCAAATGGAGTTTTTTACAGGGAAAAAGGAAGTAGAAGCGCTGATTACGAAGTATCGGACATTTAATCTAGCCAAACATGACGAATTAGTCAGAGAATTCCCGCATGTACGCACGGTAATGACGAAGCTTCATGAGAATGGCATTAAGATCGGTATTGTAACGAGCAAAATCAGACAAACGACTTTGATGGGGCTAAAGCTATGCGGCCTAGATGCATTCGTTAGTACGATCGTCACTGTGGAAGATGTGAAAGAAGCGAAGCCGAATCCAGAGGGCATCCTTGCAGCACTGAAAGAGCTGGGGAGTCGTCCTGAGGAAACGATGATGGTAGGCGATAGTCATTATGATATCGAGGCAGCGCAAAATGCGGGAGTTACTTCGGTTGGGGTCGCCTGGTCATGGAAGGGTCGCTCCTATCTGGAGCAGTATAACCCTGATCATATCGTTGAAGATATGTTCGATCTGCTGCCGCTCGTTGGTATTTTGGCGGATGTGAAGGCTGATTGAGGAATACGGAGAAATTCCCGGTTGAAGGACCGAATGCGTTATGGAAAATTTATCACACGGTGAGTAAATGGAAGGCCATTAAGAATTTTGTATTTATCCAAATTACCCGGTACTCTCCTTCGTTACGTATGAAAAACTGGATTTATCGGCACGTGCTGGGGATGACGGTCGGGGAGCAGACGGCTTTCGCCTTGATGGTGATGGTGGATGTGTTTTTTCCAGAAAAGATACATATAGGCAGCAATACGATTATTGGTTATAACACGACGATCCTCGCACATGAATATCTTACGAAGGAATATCGACTAGGCGATGTGCGCATAGGCTCGCATGTCTTGGTCGGGGCGAATACAACGATTCTTCCTGGCGTGACGATTGGTGATTATGCGATTATCGGCGCTGGATCAGTGGTACATAAGGATGTGGCTCCGCATAGTTTTGTAGCTGGCAATCCGCTGCAAGTTATCCGTGCGGGTAGCGTGGAGTAGTGTAGGCTTGATCTTTATTAAATGGGTGTCCTCTTGGGGGCGCCTTTTTCGTTGTTATCAGGAGAGTGAGTCGGAACCAGTTGACCCATATGGGTTTATATGCCATTCTTGGTTCTGATGATTGACGCTCTAGGGGATACGTGATAAAATAGCCGTACATTCTTTATTTTGGTAGTATGGTAGCACGTTAACGTAGTAAAGTAAAAAACGAATGAATGAACTTGAATATATTCCACTTATTGAGGTGAGACGGTGTCGAAGCCAAAAGTATTTGAAAAACCGCTAGGTGTGAAAGATTATTTGCCTGAAGCGGTAACGAAACTTAGAAATATAGAATCCCGTGTGTTGGCATGTATGGAACGCTGGGGTTATAACCAGATCATTACACCTACACTTGAATATTACGATACAGTCGGCGTTGCAAGCTCGACAGAAGATAAGAAGCTGTTCAAGCTGTTGGATCGCAAAGGGAAAACCTTAGTGCTTCGCTCAGAGCTGACAGCTCCGATCGCGCGTGTAGCTTCTTCGCTTTTAAAAGAACAAGAATTTCCGCTTCGCCTATCCTATCATTCGAATGTTTTTCGCTCGATCGAAGAGGAAGCGGGCCGTGATTCCGAGTTCTATCAAACGGGCGTCGAATTGATCGGTGACGCTTCATCCGAAGCTGATGCTGAGGTCGTTGCACTTGCCATTGCTTCTCTACAGGCGGCGGGTGTTGAAACGTTTAAGATCGCGCTCGGTCATGTGGGCTTCTTGAATGGTTTGTTCCAAGAAACTCTGGATGGACGTACAGATGCACAGCTAACTCTGAAGGAGCATTTGCTCAGTCGTGATTATGTGGGGTACCGAGAAGCGATCAAGTCGTTATCTCTGACACCTGACGTAGAGCGTGAGCTGAATGGTGTGCTGAGATTACGTGGCGGGGATGAGATTTGCGAACAGGCCCGCATGGTTACTCAGCATCCGATTGCACAGGACGCGATCCGACATTTGTGCGAAGTATGGGACGTGCTGAAGGCTTACGGCGTCAGTGAGCACGTGGTGATTGATTTAACAATGATCGGAGATTTCTCCTACTATACGGGTATGACGTTTGAAGGTTATGCCGCTGATCTTGGCTTCCCTGTGTGCAGCGGAGGTCGATACGACAACCTGTTGAGCCAATTCGGGCGTCCAGCGCCAGCGACAGGTTTTGCGCTTAAGACGAATCGGATTCTTGAGGTGACGGGGAAAGAGCAAGTCTCACAAAAGAGACGTGTACTCATTGTCTATGATGCGGAGCATCGTGCAGAGGCGTTGCAGTTGGCTAAGGATATGCGGAGCGATATGGGTAATGCTGCTATGGTTGTCACACAGCTCATACAAGTTCAAAACGGTAAGCCTGTCGAAGTGCGTAGAGACGGATATCAGGATGTGTTTCAATTGATCACAGCAGAGTAAATCCGTTAGTGAGGGAAGTAAGTAAGGAGGAGGTTGGAACGGTGGATGACATTCTAAAAGTAGCGATGCCGAAAGGCCGTATCTATAAACAAGCAGCGAAGCTGTTTCATAAAGCGGGATTGCCGATTCCAGAGGATTTGGAAGAAGGACGCCGTCTCATTATCCCTGTGCCTGAGGCCAGGATGGAATTTATTTTAGCCAAACCAGTTGATGTGCCTACATATGTCGAGTATGGTGTAGCCGATATCGGGGTGGTAGGTAAAGATGTGTTGATGGAAGAGAATCGGAACGTCTATGAATTGCTCGATCTGGGTATCGCGCGCTGCCGCATGTCGGTTATTGGGCTGCCTGATTGGAAGCAAGTGATCAATCCGCGTGTAGCGACCAAGTATCCGAACGTGGCATCACAGTATTTCCGTGAGCAAGGTCAGCAGGTTGAAGTAATCAAGTTGAACGGATCCATTGAACTCGCACCGCTGATCGGTCTTGCTGACCGCATCGTCGATATGGTGGAAACAGGGCAAACCTTAAAAGAAAACGGGCTTGTGGAGCAAGAGGAAATTTTCCAAATCACGAGCCGCTTAATTGCGAATCGTGTGAGCTACAGGATGAAGAACGACTCCATCCAACGGTTGTGTGATCTGCTGCAGGCGGTATTGCCGACAGCTAAGCTATAGATGAAAGGATGATGAGAATGCGGATTATGCCAGCATCCGAATTTCAATTAAACCGCGAGGTCGAATACGGCTCCCCTAAGCAAAATGAATCCGTCCGCCGCATCATCGATGAGGTGCGGCAGGACGGCGACGCCGCGCTGCGCCGACTCGCGCAGCAGTTCGACGGCGTAGATGTCGCTGAGCTTCGCGTCAGCGATGAAGAGATCCAAGCGGCGTACGCACAGGTCGACGCCTCGTTCCTGGCGGCGCTGCGTCAAGCCGCCGCGAACATTCGTGCGTTTCATGAGAAGCAGAAACGCAATTCCTGGATGGACCTGCAGCCGGACGGCAGTCTGCTGGGCCAAATCATCCGACCGCTGAAGCGGGTCGGATTGTACGTGCCCGGAGGGAAGGCGGCGTATCCGTCCTCGGTGCTCATGAACGCCATCCCTGCGATCGTTGCAGGGGTGCCGGAGATCGCGATGGTGACACCGCCGTCCACCGCGGGCGAAGAAGTGATTAACCCGCATATTCTCGTGGCTGCAGCCGAAGCGGGTGTGAAAGAGATCTACCGCGTAGGCGGGGCGCAGGCGATCGCCGCGCTGGCCTACGGCACAGCATCAATCGCGCCGGTCGATAAAATCGTCGGCCCGGGCAACATCTACGTCGCGCTGGCGAAGCGCTACGTGTTCGGCGTCGTCGATATCGACATGATCGCCGGCCCTACCGACATTGTCGTGCTCGCCGACGAGCACGCCGATCCGCAGTACATCGCGGCCGACTTGCTGGCGCAGGCCGAGCATGATGAGATGTCACCGTCGATTCTGGTGACACCTTCGCGCGAGCTTGCCGAGGACGTTCGGCAAGAGCTCTGGCGGCAGCTGGACGTGCTGCCGAAAAAAGCCATTGCTTCCGTGTCCACGGCGACGAAAGGCGCGATCCTGCTTGTCGACTCACTCGATGAAGGCATCGACGTCGTCAATCGCTTGGCGCCTGAGCACTGCGAGCTGCTTGTGCAGGAGCCATTCACATGGCTGCCGCGCATCGAAAATGCAGGTGCCATTTTCCTAGGCGCCTACAGCACAGAGCCTGTCGGCGATTATTTCGCCGGACCGAACCATGTGCTGCCGACGAATGGCACAGCCAGATTCTCATCGCCACTGAATGTGGACGATTTCCTCAAAAAATCAAGCGTTATTCACTATAGCAAAGAAGCGTTACTCGCGAACGGCGACATGATCATGACACTGGCTCGAAACGAGGGGCTGGAAGGACATGCGCGCGCAGTGGAGATTCGACTCAAAAAGGAAGGGAAGTTAAAGTAGATGGCTGAACAGGATCAAGTAAGAACTCGCACAGCGAGTGTAGCCCGCAAGACCAATGAAACGGACATCAAGCTCTCCTTTGAGGTAGATGGAACAGGAATTTCCGAGCTCCAAACGGACGTTCCATTTTTGAATCATATGCTGGATCTCTTCACGAAGCACGGTCACTTTAATTTGAAAGTGGATGCCAAAGGCGACATTGAAATCGACGACCACCACACGGTGGAGGACATCGGCATTTGCCTAGGTCAGACGCTGCGCGAAGCGCTCGGCAACAAACGCGGGATCAAACGCTATGCGAGCGTGTTCGTACCGATGGATGAAGCGTTAGCGCAGGTTGTGATCGATATTAGCAACCGTCCGCATTTTGAATACCGTGCAGAGTATCCGACAGCGAATGTTGGCAGCTTTGAAACACAACTGGTTCAGGAATTCCTATGGAAGTTCGCGCTTGAAGCGCGCATCACGTTGCATGTTATCGTGCATTACGGACAAAACACACATCACATGATCGAAGGCGTGTTTAAAGCGTTAGGACGTGCGTTGGATGAAGCGACATCGATTGATCCTCGTGTGCAGGGGGTTCCTTCGACGAAGGGAGTGCTGTAGGCATGATCGCCATTATTGATTACGGAATGGGCAATTTACATAGCGTGAGCAAGGCCGTGGAGCGGCTCGGCTATGAAGCGCTCGTTACGGGGGACCCGGAACGGATTCTAGCGGCAGAAGGAGCGATCCTACCTGGCGTTGGCGCGTTCGGGGATGCGATGGAGCATCTGCGTGAGTCAGGGTTGGATGCGACGGTGAAGCAATACGCAGCGTCCGGCAAACCTTTGCTGGGCATTTGCTTAGGCATGCAGCTGCTGTTCTCTAGCAGTGAAGAGCATGGGGAGCATGAAGGGCTAGGCCTTCTGCCAGGTTCGGTTGTGCGTTTCCGCGGAGACTACAAAGTGCCGCACATGGGCTGGAATCGTCTGAGCTACAGACAGAGTGAGAGTCCTATTTTTACAGGGATTGAGGAAGGGCACGTGTATTTCGTACACTCCTTCCATGCGAAGCCGGAGCGCGAAAGCGATCTGTTGGCGGTCACAGATTACTATCAGCCTGTAACGGCGATTGTAGGCCGTGAGAACGTCTACGGCATGCAATTCCACCCGGAGAAAAGCGGAGAGATCGGCATGAAGCTGTTGGGCAATTTTTTGACCCTTTGTAAATAAGTATTGAACGGTCTCGAGGAGGTGCTGAGCATGTTAGCCAAAAGAATTATCCCTTGCCTCGACGTCAAGGATGGCCGGGTCGTGAAAGGCGTTAATTTCGTCAATTTGCGCGATGCTGGCGATCCCGTCGAGCTTGCGGCAATTTATGATAGGGAGGGCGCGGACGAGCTTGTGTTCCTCGATATTTCGGCTTCCGTTGAAGGGCGAGCAACGATGGTTGAGGTCGTTCGTCAGACGGCTGGCGAGATTACAATTCCGTTCACGGTTGGCGGCGGTATTTCGAGCGTCGATGACATGAAGCGTCTCCTTCGCGCAGGTGCGGACAAGATCGGGATCAACACGGCGGCGGTGCTGAATCCTCAGCTCGTATCGGATGGCGCGCGTAAGTTCGGTTCACAGTGCATCGTAGTGGCCATTGACGCGAAGTTCAATCCCGAGTGGGGCGAGTGGGAAGTGTACACGCATGGTGGACGCAAACCGACAGGCATCCCAACGCTGGTATGGGCGAAACGTGTGGAAGAGCTAGGTGCAGGTGAAATTCTGTTAACGAGCATGGATGCAGATGGTACGAAGGATGGCTTTGATATCAAGCTGACGCGTGCGGTATCCGAGCTGTTGACGATTCCCGTGATTGCTTCTGGCGGAGCGGGGAAAGCCGAACATTTCTATGACGTGTTTACCGAAGGCAAAGCTGATGCTGGATTAGCGGCGACGATTTTTCACTATAAAGAGTTAACGATCGATGGGGTCAAGGCAGACCTGAAAGGTAAAGGGGTTGAGATTCGATGACATTTTCAATAGATCAGATCAAGTTTGACGCTCACGGTCTTGTTCCTGCGATTGTGCAGGATGCCGGAAGCAAAGAAGTGCTGATGCTCGCTTACATGAACAGTGAGTCCTTGCATCGCACGATTCAAACAGGCGACACGTGGTTCTGGAGCCGTTCTCGCAATGAGCTTTGGAATAAAGGAGCAACTTCTGGTCATACGCAAAAGGTAAAAGCACTTCGCTACGACTGCGATGCAGACACGCTGCTCGTTCTTGTTGACCAAGTGGGACCTGCTTGCCACAATGGCACGTACTCCTGCTTTACATCCAACATTGCCGTGGAAGGTTCAGCCCAAGAAACTGCTCCTGCTGCCGCCACTGGCGATCGTTTCGCCATTCTAGGCGAGCTTGAAGCGGTTATTGCTTCCCGTGACGCGGAGCGTCCTGAGGGTGCGTATACGACTTACCTTTTCGAAAAAGGGGTCGATAAAATTCTCAAGAAAGTCGGCGAAGAAACAGCGGAAGTCATTATTGCAGCTAAAAATAAAGACAATGACGAGCTTCGCTATGAAGCGAGCGATCTTATTTTTCACTTAATGGTCCTTTTACGTAATAATAAATTGCCATTGGATGATATTATGAAAGAGCTGGCGAATCGTCACGTTAAAAAGTAAACGACCTGGAGTGAATTCACGATGTTGATTGATTATCATACACATCATGTGCGCTGCGGTCATGCCTCTGGGGAACTGGAGGAATACGTCAAACGCGGCATCGAGATCGGGCTTACCCAATTGGGGCTTTCTGATCATATGCCGCTTTTGCATGTCGATCCGCAGACGTATTGGCCAGAAATGGCGATGCCGATGGAGGAGCTTCCCCGTTATGTGGAAGAATGCCTTCACCTGAAGGAGAAGTACAAGGATCAGATCGATATTCGCGTAGGATTGGAAGGCGATTACATTGAGGGTCATGAAGCTCAGATCGCAGCGATTATACAGGCATATCCTTGGGATTATGTGATCGGATCGGTCCACTTTTTAGGTGAGTGGGATATTTCTGATTTTAGACAGCTGGCGGGTTGGGAAGGTAAGGATATTTTTGCAGTTTATACCCAATACTACGAGGCAGTGAAGCAAGCAGCTCGAACGGGGCTGTATGATTATATCGGCCATATCGATATGATCAAACGATTCGGTTATGTGCCGGATCGCGATACATGGGAGCTCGAGAAAGCAGCGCTGGACACCGTGAAAGAGTGCGGACTGGCGATTGAACTGAATGCTTCTGGTCTGCGTCATCCGTGCAAAGAGATGTTCCCTAGCAGACGTATGTTGGAGTATTGCCATAAGGTGGGAATCCCTGTGACGCTTGGCTCCGATGCGCACCAGCCGGAACGGTTGTCTCAGTATTTGGATGAAGCTAGAGAGCTATTGAAAACGATTGGATTTAACGAAATAGCCACATTTTCTGCTCGAAAACGACATCTTGTGACTTTTTAAACGTGACATGAATCATGTATAATAAGTAGGACAGACTGAATTTATTTAATGAACCTTCGGAGGTAACCAGTAACCATGCATAGCGACAATGTTAAAATTTTTTCCGGATCTTCGAATCCGAAGCTTGCAGAAAGTATTTGTAAAGAGCTCGGCCAGCCGCTAGGGCAAATTAAATTATCCCGTTTCAAAAGCGGAGAAATTTATTGCCTGTACGAAGAAACGATTCGTAACTGTGATGTCTTTCTGGTACAAACTTTCTCCCATCCGATCAATGAGCATATGATGGAGCTTCTGGTCATGATGGATGCGGCGAAAAGAGCATCTGCAAGAACAATCAACCTTGTCATTCCTTACTATGGTTACTCTCGTCAAGAACGCAAAGCCGCTCCGCGTGAGCCGATTTCAGCTAAATTAGTTGCCGACTTGTTCGGGGCAGCAGGAGCAACTCGTGTCGTTACGATTGACCTTCATGCACCTGCAATTCAAGGCTTCTTCAATATTCCGGTGGATCATTTGACAGCGCTTGATCTGATCAGCGACAGCATTAAAAGGAAAGGTCTGCCAAACCCAGTTATCGTATCTCCGGATGCGGGCCGGGCGACTACAGCTGAGAAAATGGCTAACATTCTCGATGCGCCTTTCGCGATGATGATTAAGAAGCGCCCAGAGCATAATGAATCTGTGATTACGCATGTCATTGGTGATGTTGCTGGGCGTACGCCGATTATTATCGAGGATCTCATCGATACAGGGACTACGATCGTCAACGTCGTGGAGAGCCTCAAAGAGCGCGGCGCGCTTGATGTTTACGTTTGTGCAACGCACCCTGTATTCTCTGGCCCAGCCTTGCAGCGTCTCGATCACCCAAGCATCAAAGAAGTCATTATTACGGATTCCATTGCGATTCCAGAGGATCATTCTCCGAAGTTCAACGTGCTTTCGGTTGCGCCTTTGTTGTCGGATGCGATCCGCATCATCAATGACGGTGGATCCCTATCCTCCCTATTCAAATACGGCGGCGTATAGGAAACATCAATTTTTCAAAGCTCCATATCTTTCCTTCGGATAATGTTTTTGGCTTCCAAGCGATCTATGGTATAATTTGAGTGTAATCAAATTGCCGGAGGTGTCTTGCGATGGAAAAGAAAAAGCGTATATCCGCAGTTTCCCAACCAAAAGTTATTTCAATTAACATGGATGCCGCCTTCTTTTTCGAGAGAGCGGTTCAATCTTTGGATCGGTTTCATTATGATAAGGCATTAAAATATTTCCGGCGAGCGGCAGAATATGAGCAGGATAACCCTGTGAATCACTGCAATCTCGCAGGAGTTCTCTCCGAAGTGGGCAATTATGACGAGTCGAACCAAATTTTGCAGCATATCCTTGAAACGATCGATCCCGAGATGACCGAGTGTCATTTTTATATGGCAAATAACTACGCCAACATGGAAAATTTCGAGCAGGCAGAACAGGCATTGGTTCGGTATTTGGAGAATGACCCGACGGGTCAATTCATGGACGAATCCGAAGAGATGATGGAGATGCTGAGCTACGAGCTTGATCGACCGGCCCCTCTCACTAGCATTAAGAGTCGAGAAGGGCTGTTCGAGCATGATAAGGCGCGCGCGTTGTTGGAGGAAGGTAAATTCGCTGAAGCGGTTCGCCAACTGGAGAACCTTGTCAAGAAGAAGCCCGATTTCACGGCGGCACGCAACAATTTGGCGCTGGCCTACTACTACATGGGGCAGTTCGAGAAAGCGATGGTCACGATCCAAGAGGTGCTGGTTATTGATCCTGGTAATCTGCATGCACTCTGCAATATGGCGATCTTTCATCAGCATTTCGGCAACAAGAAGGAACTAACGGAGCTCACGTCCTTGCTCGGCAAGACGTTCCCGTTCCAGCAAGAGCACGTGTTCAAGCTGGCAACGACCATGGGGATTCTCTCTCAGCATGAGAAGGCCTACCATTTGTTCAAGAGGCTGCTGAAAGCCGGCGACGGCGGGGCAGACCCTTGCTTGTATCATTATGCTGCTGTTGCAGCCTGCCATATCGGTCGTTTTGCAGAAGCGTATCGTTACTGGAAACAGGTTCAGAAGCTGGATCCCGGTACGGAGATTTCGAAGTTTTATTTGGAACAGCTGCGGGTGAGAGAAACGTCTCCAGCAGTCCCATTAACGTGGAGTTACCACTACCACCTGCCTTTCCAGGAACAGTTCCGTGCGTTGGAGAAATCGACGCAGGGCATTCCCGATCAGCTCAAGAAGGATCCGCTCGTGCGGTCCTCGTTCTTCTGGGCTTTACGGCACGGTGACGTGGAGACGAAGCTGCAAGTCATTCAAGCGTTCGGTTTGATTGCCGATAACGAAGTGAAGGATGCGCTGCAGAACTTCATCTTGGATCAGAATGAGGATGACTATCTGAAGAAGGTGGCAATTTTCGTCCTGAGAAGTATGGGGATTCGTGATTCACTGCCTGCCTTTTTGGAAAATGAGGAAGTCTTGGTCGAAGCATCGCCGTATTCTCCTCATCTGCCTGTTTGGGATGCGAGTTGGCAGCGTGTCATGGAAACCGCGCTTTCGCATATGCACAAGCGTTATGACATGGTGCAGCAATATGACCTCGAAATCCTGTGGATCGAGTTCTTAACCAAGATGTATCCTGCCGTCCCTAAGATTCATAAATCAGAGGGTTGGGCTGCAGCGCTGGAATATTTGATTGCGAAGATGCATCGCCGGGCAATTTCCTATCAGGAGGTTGCTACGCGTTACGGCGTAACGGTATCCACCGTCAGTCGGCATGTGAAGCTGATCGATGAAACCTGCGGTCTTCGCGAGAAGATGGATGCGATTTTCGATAAATTTACGAGTCTTTGATAGCCGAGCTTCCTGCAACATGAAAGTTTCGGCTTTCATACATATAGAGCTACACATGTTCAGTAAAGACAGCTTTCCTAAGGAAAGCGCGTAGGAGGGAAACCATATGTATAAATCAGTCGTAGTAGGAACAGGACCATCTGGTCTGACAGCCGCCATTTACTTGGCGCGTGCGAATCTTAGCCCGCTTGTTATCGAAGGTCCAGAACCAGGCGGACAATTGACAACAACGACCGAAGTCGAGAATTTTCCTGGATTCCCTGAAGGCATCATGGGACCTGAATTAATGGAAAATATGCGCAAACAAGCTGAACGCTTTGGCGCTGAATTCAAAACGGGCTGGGTTAACTCTGTAGAATTGACGAACCGCCCTTTCAAATTGCAAGTGGAAGGTCTTGGCGAAATCGAGACTGAAACGTTGATCATCTCCACGGGTGCATCAGCTAGATTGCTCGGCATCACGAATGAGAAAGAAAACATCGGACGCGGTGTCAGCACTTGTGCGACGTGTGATGGATTCTTCTTCCGCGGCAAAAAGATTATCGTCGTTGGCGGCGGTGACTCCGCGATGGAAGAAGCAAACTTCTTGACGCGTTTTGCATCGGAAGTACGCCTTGTTCATCGTCGTGATGAGCTTCGCGCCTCCAAAATTATGCAAGACCGCGCACGCGGCAACGAGAAAGTGAAGTGGGCGCTGAACAATACGCCGCTTGAAGTCGTTGCAGGAGAGAAAGGCGTAACAGGCCTTAAAGTTAAAAATAATGCAACCGGCGAGGAAGAAATCATCGAAACAGACGGTATCTTCGTCGCTATCGGCCACACACCGAATACGAAATTCCTCGGCGGTCAGATTGAAACGGATGAGCACGGTTATATCGTGGTGAAACCAGGTACTACAGAGACGAACATCCCAGGCGTATTCGCTTGCGGCGATGTGCAGGATACGAAGTATCGTCAAGCGATCACAGCAGCGGGCAGCGGTTGTGCGGCAGCTTTGGAAGCCGAGAAGTTCCTAGAAGGCAACAGTGTTCATGACTGGAGCGTTTCGTTGTAAGTCGTAAGGCATTTCAGTTAACGTGGAAGGCTACGCTTTCCGCGTTTTCTCTTTTATAGGGGGCACCTGTCTATCTTGACCTGTTCTCAGGCTTGTCTTATAGTGGGTAAAGGAGCAAATGTCCGAAAATTTTATGATTATTCATGAGGTGACCTTGTAATGTCCAATCAAATTTATATCGGTGTAGATTTAGGCGGCACGAATATTAAAGTAGGTATTTGTGACGAGCAAGGGAAGCTGCTGCAAACGTTGGAAGGTCCAACATCACCTGAACTAGGTGCGGACTCCGTTCTTGAACGTATCGCGCAGTATGTGCGTCAAATTGTCGAAGAATCTTCGTACACATGGGAGCAAGTTGCGGGAATCGGAGCTGGCTTGGCTGGCTTTATGGATATTCCAGAAGGTTTTGTCAAATTTTCTCCAAACTTGCAATGGCATAACGTCCCAGCGAAGAAGACACTTGAAACACTTCTGGGTAAACAAGTTAAAATCGATAACGATGCTAACGTAGCCGCACTAGGTGAAGCGTGGGCAGGAGCGGGAGCAGGTATTCCGAACGTGGTCTGCTACACACTGGGAACAGGCGTTGGCGGCGGTATCATTATTAACGGTAAAATTTATCAAGGTTCTGCGGGCATGGCTGGCGAGCTTGGTCATATGTCAATCGTTCCTGATATTGAAGCTATTCAATGCGGCTGCGGTCAAATGGGTTGCTTGGAGACCGTTTCTTCGGCAACAGGCATCGTGCGAATGGCGAAGGAAGCGGTTGAACGCGGTGAGCGTACATCACTTGCTCTACATGAGAAAATTGAAGCCAAGCATGTATTCGATGATGCGAAAAGCGGCGACGAAGTGGCCCTGCGCATCGTTAATCGTGCGGCTTATTATATCGGCCGTTCCATGGCAGCATTAGCTGTTGTGATCAACCCTAAGCGCTTTATCATCGGCGGTGGGGTGTCGAAGGCTGGCGAAATTTTGTTCCAACCGATTCGTGAGACTTTCATCAAATTCACGCCTCCTGCAGCTGCAGAAGGTGTCGAAATTGTTGCAGCAACACTGGGTAACGATGCAGGTGTAGTTGGCGCAGCGGGATTGAATTTAAGATAGTTGGTTAGACCGGGTTCGCAGGTGAGCACCCTCAAAGGTTCATCTGTGAGAGCATCCCAAAGGAAGGTGTCATTCATGGAAGAGAACCACCCTTTAGCCAAACTGGTCATCATTACAGGAATGTCGGGTGCTGGGAAGACCATTGCTGTCCAAAGTATGGAGGATTTGGGATTCTTCTGCGTTGACAACTTGCCTCCTGTCCTCATTCCGAAGTTCGCCGAGTTAATCGTTCAGTCGATGGGGAAAATCGGCAAAGTCGCCTTGGTGATCGATTTGCGCGGACGTGAGTTTTTCACTGCCCTTCAGGAATCATTGCGGTATATTCAAGAGAATTACACGCTCAGCTATGAAATTTTATTCTTAGATGCGACGGATGCGACGCTCGTTCAACGGTACAAGGAAAGCCGCCGCCGCCATCCATTGGCGCCAGACGGATTGCCGCTGGAGGGGATCGCACTGGAGCGTAAACTGCTGGAAGAGCTCAAGGGCCTAGCTACACAGGTCATTGATACGAGCAGTCTGAAGCCAGCGCATTTGAAAGAAAGAATTATATCCCGTTTCACCAATCTAGAAGCTAATCGCATATCTATAAATGTAATCTCTTTCGGTTTCAAATATGGTGTCCCGATTGATGCTGATCTTATCTTCGATGTGCGCTTCCTACCTAATCCGCATTATGTGGAACAGCTTCGCCCGCAAACAGGGCAAGATCCAGATGTTTATGACTACGTGATGAAGTGGACGGAGACACAGGAGTTCCTTACTAAACTCTTGGATATGTTGAACTTCTTAATGCCACAGTATAAGAAAGAAGGCAAAAGTCAGGTTGTCGTTGGAATCGGCTGTACAGGCGGCAAGCACAGATCGGTAGCGATTACCGAATATCTGGGTAGAGTCATGGGAAACAGTGAAACAGAGACCGTGCGTCTCAGTCATCGAGATGCCGAGAGGGACCGCGTATAGCGGCTATGCGAGTAAGAGGGTGAAAGAAGTATGGAGCGTGGGCAATTACAGCGTAAACCCAGAATAGTCGTGATCGGCGGTGGAACGGGGCTCTCGGTGATGTTGCGAGGACTGAAAGAGAAGCCAGTTGATATTACTGCTATCGTGACCGTTGCAGACGATGGAGGAAGCTCAGGTATCCTGCGAAATGAATTGCAGATGCCGCCGCCAGGCGATATTCGAAATGTGTTAACATCGTTAGCCGATGTCGAGCCTTTATTGTCGTTGATGCTTCAATATCGATTTCAGAACGGGACAGGATTAGCTGGACATAGTCTGGGAAATCTAATATTAGCTGCACTTACAGATATTACAGGTGATTTCGTAACCGCTGTGCAGGAAATGAACCGCGTATTCGCTGTGCGGGGCAGGGTTATCCCAGCTTCCAATCAAGCGATTGTCTTGAAAGCGTTCATGGAGGACGGAACTTTGGTCGTCGGTGAGTCCAAAATTCCGAAGGCGGACGGGCGGATCAAGCAAGTCTTCATCGAGCCTGCAAATGTAACGCCGCTAACGGATGCGATTCATGCGATTCGTGAGGCGGATGCGATTCTTTGCGGCCCTGGCAGTCTATATACGAGCTTATTGCCTAATCTGCTTGTGCCAGGTATTGTCGAAGAAATTATGGCTTCGAACGCGGTGAAATTATTCATCTGCAACGTCATGACACAGCCAGGCGAAACCGACGATTACTCAGTCAGTGATCATTTGGATGCCATCTACGATCATTTAGGGCAGCATTTATTTGATTATGTAATTGTCAATAATGGTGAAATTCCGCCTCAAGTGCAAGCGAGATATGCGGAAAAAGGTTCGAAAGCGGTTCATTTAGACTTAGACGAAGTGACGAAAAGAGGCTATCGCGTAATCGCTGATCGACTTGTGCTGTTCCGCACCTATCTTCGTCATGATGCCGAGAAATTGAGTGACCATATCTATCAGCTCGTCGAAAGCTGGCTGTTAAGGAAGAAGTGAGTCCCTTGTCCTTTGCGGCAACAACCAAAAAAGAATTAACGTTAATCAACGATTCCGAACCTTGTTGTGAAAAAGCGGAGCTGTCCGCGCTCATTCGCATGAATGGCTCTGTACAGTTAACGAGCCAGCGTGTTGTGCTGGACGTTTCTACGGAAAACGCAGCGATCGCGCGGCGTATTTACTCGTTGATTAAGAAGACGTATAATACCCACACGGAACTTCTTGTACGTAAGAAGATGCGTCTCAAGAAAAACAATGTTTATATCGTAAGGGTCCCTGGCCAAGTTCAGGAGCTGCTCAGCGATTTGAAAATTGTTTCCGAGGGATTCATTTTTACGACAGGCATTAATAAGGACATTATTCGCGGCAATTGCTGTAAGCGTGCTTATATGCGTGGGGCCTTTATGGCAGGAGGGTCCGTAAATAATCCGGAAGGTTCATCCTACCATTTGGAGATTGCCTCACTCTATGAAGAACACTGCAAGGCGCTAACGCAGCTTGCGAATAAGTTCGATCTCAATGCTAGATTTATCGAGCGAAAGAAAGGGTTCGTGCTGTACATCAAAGAAGGCGAGAAAATTATTGAGTTTCTGAGCATCATCGGTGCCCATCAGGCGCTGTTGCGGTTCGAGGATGTCCGGATCATGAAGGATATGCGAAACTCCGTGAATCGGATCGTGAACTGTGAGACGGCGAATCTGAATAAGACGATCGGGGCCGCTGTCAGACAGATCGAGAACATTCGATTGCTGCAGCGCGAAGTCGGCCTCGACAGTTTACCTGAGAAGTTAAGAGAGGTTGCAGAGATCAGACTTATGCATCCCGACTTGAATTTGAAGGAGGTCGGTGATATGCTAGCAGGCAGTGTAAGTAAGTCTGGTGTCAATCATCGGCTGCGAAAAATAGACGAATTGGCCGAAAAACACCGAAATTCGCAGATAAACTAGGCCCCAATAACACTCCCATAAGTTTTTCGCATTTTTTCTAGTGTACTTGAAGGAAAAATGCTATAATATTAAAACATAAGCTAAACGCTGTTATTTAGTAGTAATCCATATAAGCTCCACACTAGGGGGAATTAGTTCCATGTCCAGACGTCCAGTCGTTGTGAAGTTGAGAACAGGACTTCATGCCAGACCTGCGGCATTGTTTGTTCAAGAGGCGAATAAGTTTTCATCCGAGATCTTTGTTGAGAAAGATGAGAAGAAAGTGAATGCGAAAAGCATCATGGGAATTATGAGTCTTGCGATAAGCACAGGGACCGAAGTCTTCATAAGTGCAGAAGGTTCGGATGCCGAGCAGGCTGTAAACGCTTTAGTCACATTAGTCAGTAAGGAAGAGTTGGAAAACCAATAATCCTTTAAAAGCCTGCCTTTCGAGGGGGCTTTTTTGCAATTTTAAGGGGTAATCCCATTTCAGTGTGAGACGCCAAATTTGTTAACATTTAGTGAAATTAGCAACCTTTTTCACTTGGCTACGTCTAATAGACGTGGTCACGATGGATAAGGCTATTTGTAGTTCCTCCAAACGTGCCTATCTAAGCTTGGAGAAGGAGCCGTACAAATGAATCTGATGAAGAAAGAAATGACTGCTTTACTTGCTCTACTTTTATTTCTTGTCACCACGATCGGGGCACCAGCCGCACAGGCGGTATCCACAAGTTCGTCCTTTATTCTACTTTATATTGATAAGGCAGAAGCATTCGTCAATCAAGAGCAAATACACCTAGACTCGCCTGCAACGATTATTGATGGCAGCACCTTTGTTCCAGCCAAGTTTCTTGGCGATACGATGGGTTTCCAAGTGGAGTGGAACGATTTATCCCGTACCATCCAAATGGCGCCGCCAGGCTATAATATCGTGCTGGATTCCGATCATAAGACGGTGACGACGAATGGTGTCGATATCCCGTTCAATTCCGTAGCGGCAATCGTGAACGGCAAGCTTCTTGTGAAGCTGACGTGGTTGGCTGATTACATGGGAGCTAAGTACACGTACAACAGTGAACTTCGACGTGTGGAGATTGTCCATTTCAAAGCACCTGAAGGGATTTATATCAATCAGGACAGCAATTCACGTCCCGTAGCTAAGTTTTCCACAGCGAAGCCTACCTACAGGCTGGGAGAGCCCGTTAAATATGTGGATTTGAGCTATGATCCAGATGCTGAAGGGATTGTCTCCTATGACTGGACGGGTAAACAAGAAGCGTTCTTTAAGCCAGGCAGCTACCCTGTCACGTTAACGGTTAAGGATCGTCATGACCATGTGAGTAAGCTGTTTAAGAGCTATGTAACGGTCGTTAATGAACAATACTTAAGTGAAGTCGAATATCCGATTTATACGAAACCAGTTGGCGGATTTATCAAAACGAATTGGCCGACGATTTATTCGCATTTCACCGATATGCCGATGCTTCCGCGGGAAGTGAAAGAAGTGCAAGGCCGCTCACTGCTGGTGAGTGACAGTCCTGAGGAGTTCACAACGAACGGGATTCTGTATCAGGACAACATCAATGGCAAAGCGCGCTTGTACGCGGACCATATCAACGGCACGAATAAGAAGATGACGTTTGCGATTTTTGCAACGAACAATACGGATAAGCCGATTACGATTAAAACGACGAACAAAGGCGAGGTCTACCCTTCGGTATACGCGAATTTGATTGGCAGTGAAGCATCTGTCGATTTCTTGCTGAACAATGTGTATACCGACGAAATGACCGTGCTGCCTCACGCCAGTTATGTGTATGCGAAACTGCCGGAGTTCTACCCTGGCCAAGGGGTCAATTTGTTCTATGACGTCGAAACGAATGGCGAGCTTCAAATGTCCTTTATTGCAACGGATCAAATGCTAACAACGTCAACGGTAAAAGATCTGCCGCTGCTCTCCTTTAATGGCCATGTGCGCGGGACGTTCCCTGTATCTGAAATTCTATGGAAAGTGGATGCTTCAAGCTTCACGAAAACGTCTGTACTCACAATAGGGGACAACAAAACCGATCCATTCGTGAAGGGTTACGACGTCATGCGTAAGCTAGATGTGATCAATGGCGGGAATTACGGCGTCGTTTACAAAATCCATGCGGATAAGCCGCGCAAGATGGCTGTGATGATTATGGCCAGAGGCGGCGTATTCAAGGGACCATTTAAGATTAATGGTGAAATCATTCCTGTACCGTATTCCGGAGTCCTCACAGCGTTTGATGGCTTAGAGGTGCTAGCGCGTACGACAGGCACGGAAGATGCTTTAGATATTGAGTTCACGCCTCCAGCGGGCTCGGCATTCCCAATTGATTTGATTTTCTATCCACTCGAAGATAAGAAATAAGAAACTAAAAAACCAGCCGATCCCCCTGCTCAGATGAGCAGGGGATCAGGCTGGTTTTTGTATAAGTTTAGACGCGCTCGATGACTTTATCGATGAGTCCGTATTCCATAGCTTCGTGTGCGCTCATGAAGTTGTCGCGGTCTGTATCTTTCTCGATACGCTCGAATGTTTGACCTGTACGCTCCGCGAGGATCGTGTTCAGGTTGTCTCTCATTTTCAAAATGCGCTTCGCGCGAATTTCGATGTCTGAGGCTTGACCTTCTGCACCGCCTAGCGGCTGGTGAATCATCACTTCGCTGTTCGGCAGCGCGTAACGCTTGCCTTTGGCGCCAGCCGTGAGCAGGAATGCGCCCATCGAAGCGGCCATACCAACACAGATCGTGGATACGTCTGGTTTAATGAACTGCATCGTGTCGTAGATCGCCATACCAGCCGTGATGGATCCGCCTGGGCTGTTGATGTATAGCGAGATATCTTTATCAGGATCTTGAGCGGCCAAGAAGAGTAACTGAGCAATGATGGAGTTCGCCACAACATCGTTGACACCTGTGCCTAGGAAAATAATGCGGTCCTTCAGCAAGCGAGAGTAGATGTCATATCCTCTTTCACCGCGCGCGTCCTGTTCGACGACCATAGGAATAAAACTCATGAGAATGACCTCCTTGGGTTGGGTTACATACTATTTACAGTATCTACAAGTATGATAACGAAAAAACGTCCGAAGGTCAAGAAAGGTCAAACTAAACGCAAAAAAAATCAGCTTCAGCGCTGATTCGAGGTTTTTCATAACTGCGGTATTCGTTGTACGGTGTTGCTGGACGCGCCCGAAAGGAATCGAACCTTTATCTCAGGCTTCGGAGGCCTACGTCATATCCATTGGACCACGGGCGCATAAAAGTGAAGCAAGGGTTATTATAAGTCAGGTCCCCAGAAAAAGCAAGACAGAAAGCCCTTTCAGCCTAAATTGATGAAATTGTTTGAACAAATGTTGAATGTTGCACAGATTTTGGTTATAATAAGAAATGTAAATGCGAAACAAAATAAGTCAGATGCAAGGAACTTTTTTTTCACCCAGGTGGGACACAAAATGTATACCTGGGACACAAAACGTCCTACGATGGATCAGGAGCGAAAGTAATCGTCCTATGAGAGAGATTCTTGATATTCAGAAACAGCTCATGCCTGATCTTATGGACATCATGAAGAAACGCTACTCGATTCTGCAGCACATTTTAGTTTCCGGTGTCGTGGGCAGGCGGACGTTAGCGTCCTCACTCGATATGACAGAGCGCGTACTCCGTGGCGAAGTGGACTTCTTGAAGGAGCTAGGACTGTTGGAGTCCGATGCGACAGGTATGAAGCTTAGCGAGTCTGGCCATCAATTGCTAGAGGATATGCAGCCGATCATTAAGATGGCGTTTGGACTCACCGATTTGGAAGACAGTGTGGCAAAGGCTTTTCATTTATCGCAGGTGATTATTGTTCCTGGCGACGCGGACTCCTCAATCTTTACGAAGAAAGAGCTTGGGCGCGCAGGTGCGGCTGCTCTACGTAAGTATGTAGCCAAAGATGATATCATCGCGGTAACAGGCGGCTCGACGATGGCGCAGATTGCGAACCATTTGGTTCTCTCCTCTTCGATGAAAGGCAGTATGTTCGTACCTGCACGCGGTGGACTTGGTGAAAGCGTGGATATGCAAGCGAACACGATTGCCTCCATTATGGCGAAGAAAACAGGCGGTAAGTATCGACTGCTGCATGTGCCAGATCATCTTGGGGAAGAAGCGTATCAATCCCTCATTCAGGATTCGCAGATTCAGGAAGTTGTGGGCGCGGTGCGCAGTTGTCGCATTGTTGTGCATGGTATCGGAGATGCTATGGTCATGGCACGAAGACGTAAAGTCGATCCAGAGACTACGGACAGTCTGAGAGCGGAAGGTGCACTGGCGGAAGCGCTCGGATACTATTTTGACCGCCAAGGGAATGTGGTTCACAAGATGCCGACAGTTGGACTGCGGCTAGAGGATCTGCAGCGGGTGGAGGTTGTGATTGGTGTTGCAGGCGGTAAGAGCAAGGGCGAGGCAATTGCGTCAGTTCTCAGACATGGGCAGGAAGACGTGCTGGTAACCGACGAAGCGGCAGCTTTGGAAATTATGAAGCATGTTTAGCTAGTAAGATGACATCATAACGTATGCCTTATCTGGCTGCGTTTTGAAATATAATTATTCATGTAATCTTAGGAGGAATTGACGATGGCAACAAAAGTAGGTATTAACGGTTTTGGTCGTATTGGTCGTAACGTATTCCGTGCAGCATTGAACAACCCAGATGTACAAATCGTAGCAGTAAATGATTTGACAGATGTTAAAACACTTGCTCACTTGCTGAAGTATGATACTACTCACGGTAAACTTGACGCTACAGTTGAAGCTGGCGAAGGCGAACTAATCGTAAATGGCGTTTCCATCAAAGTTTTTGCTGAGCGTGATCCTGGGAACCTTCCTTGGGCATCTGTAGGCGCTGAAATCGTTGTTGAGTCCACAGGTATCTTCACAGCGAAAGAAAAAGCATCCCTTCACTTGAAAGGTGGAGCTAAGAAAGTTATCATTTCCGCTCCAGCTTCTGACGAAGATATCACAATCGTACTTGGTGTAAACGAAGACAAATACGATCCAGCAGCTCACACAATTATCTCCAACGCTTCTTGTACAACAAACTGTCTAGCTCCTTTCGCGAAAGTTATCAACGATAGCTTCGGAATCGTTAAAGGGATGATGACAACTGTTCACTCTTACACAAACGATCAATCCGTTCTTGACGTTCCACATAAAGATCTTCGTCGTGCTCGCGCAGCAGCTGAGAACATCATTCCTTCCAGCACTGGTGCAGCAAAAGCAATCGGTCTAGTTCTTCCTGAGCTTAAAGGCAAATTGAACGGTATGGCTATGCGTGTTCCTACACCTAACGTATCCGTAACAGATTTGGTTGTTGAGCTTAAAGTGAACGTAACCGTTGACGAAGTAAACGCAGCTTTGAAAGCAGCTTCCGAAGGCCCGCTTAAAGGTATCCTTAACTACACAGAAGAGCCGCTTGTATCCAGCGACTTCAATGGTGACCCAGCTTCCTCCACAGTTGACGCTTTGTCCACGATGGTAGTTGGCGACAACATGTTGAAAGTTGTTTCCTGGTATGATAACGAGTGGGGTTACTCCAACCGCGTTGTTGACTTGGTAGCTTACATCGCGAAAAAAGGTCTGTAATTTCATAATCATCCAAGATAAACGAATCCTTCGTCCATTACGGACGAGAGCGTTTATCCAGGTTGAATGAAGGATAAGTAGTATTCCTTCATTCAACTGAAAAACCACATGAAGGGGAGAAGCGATTCTCCTCTTTATGTGCGATTTACCCATATGAGAGATAGGCTGGAAGATACCCATACCCGTTCAGGAGGCTTTTAAGATGAATAAGAAAAGTGTTCGCGATGTTGAAGTAGCTGGGAAAAGAGTATTTGTTCGTGTTGATTTCAACGTTCCTGTAGAAAATGGTCAAATTACTGACGATACACGTATCAGAGAAACACTGCCAACGATTAAGTACTTAGTCGAGCAAGGCGCTAAAGTCATTCTTGCTGCCCATTTTGGTCGTCCTAACGGACAAGTGGTTGAAGAACTTCGTTTGATACCAGTTGCAGCTAGATTAGCTGAATTGCTTGGTCAAAACGTGGTCAAAGCGGATGTATCCGTAGGCGAAATCGTGAAAGCACAAGTCGATGCGCTTGAAAATGGTGACGTTCTCTTGCTTGAAAACGTTCGTTTCAACGAAGGTGAAGAGAAGAACGATCCCCAATTGGCGAAAGCTTTCGCTGAACTGGCTGACTTGTTCGTGAACGATGCTTTCGGTGCTGCTCACCGTGCACATGCTTCGACGGCAGGAATAGCAGCTTATATTCCAGCTGTTTCCGGTCTTTTGATGGAGAAAGAGCTTGAAGTTCTAGGCAAAGCGCTGAACAACCCAGAGCGTCCTTTCACAGCCATCGTGGGCGGATCCAAAGTAAAAGATAAAATTGCTGTCATTGAGAACCTCCTGAACATTGCAGATAACGTCCTTATCGGTGGCGGTCTGTCCTATACATTCTTGAAAGCACAAGGCTATGAAATCGGTAAATCACTTCTTGATAATTCGAAGCTTGATTTGGCGCTTAGCTTTATCGCGAAAGCAAAAGAAAAAGGCGTGAACTTCCTGCTTCCAGTGGATATCGTGGTTGCGGATAAATTCGGTGGGGATGCGAACGTTCAAATCGTTGATATCGACAGCATTCCTGCAGATTGGGAAGGCATTGACATCGGACCGAAAACGCGTGAGCTTTATGCAGACGTGATCGCGAAGTCCAAACTAGTTGTTTGGAACGGACCGATGGGCGTATTCGAAATCGAGCCATTCTCCCACGGTACGCGTGCGGTTGCAGAAGCTTGTGCGAAAACAGAAGGCTACACAGTTATCGGCGGTGGCGATTCCGCTGCAGCTACAGAGAAATTCCACTTGGCTGAGCAAATGAACCATATGTCCACAGGCGGCGGCGCTTCCTTGGAGTTTATGGAAGGTAAAGCATTGCCAGGTGTAGTCGCATTGAACGATAAATAAGACATTATTTTTCTATAAAAAGGAGTCTCTAACCCATGAGCAGAACACCGATTATCGCAGGTAACTGGAAAATGTTCAAAACGGTTTCCGAAGCGATCAGCTTCGTAAACGAAGTGAAAGGCAGCACAGTAGCGGGCGTGGAGAGCGTAATTTGCTCCCCTTTCACAAACCTTCCTGCGCTTGTTGAAGCAACGAAAGGCACAGACGTTCATGTTGGCGCACAAAACCTTCACTTCGAAGATAACGGCGCATTTACGGGCGAAATCAGCGGCGTTATGCTGAAAGATCTTGGCGTTGAGTATGTGATCATCGGTCACTCCGAGCGCAGAGCGTACTTCGCTGAGTCCGACGAAATCGTGAACAAGAAAGTCGTTGCGGCTTTCAAACACGGCTTGAAACCAATTCTTTGCGTAGGCGAGAAATTGGAAGAGCGTGAAGCGGGTCAAACGAAAGACGTTTGTAAAGTGCAAACGGAAGCGGCTTTTGCTGGTCTGAGCGCAGAGCAAGCGGCACAAGTTGTTATTGCGTACGAGCCAATCTGGGCGATCGGGACAGGTAAATCTTCCACAGCGGAAGATGCACAAGACGTGATCGGTTACATCCGAACATTGGTGAGCGGTCTGTACGGCGCAGGTGTAGCGGAAGCAGTCCGTATCCAATACGGCGGCAGCGTAAAGCCGAACAACATTGCTGAGTACATGGCACAGCCTGACATCGACGGCGCGCTTGTAGGCGGAGCGAGCTTAGAGTCCGCTTCCTACATCCAACTCGTCCAGGGGGCGAAGTAACATGTCCAGACCGAAACCGGTAGCACTCATCATTCTCGATGGCTTCGGACTCCGCTCGGAAGAGCAGGGGAATGCGGTTGCTCATGCCAAAAAGCCGAACTATGACCGTTACTGGTCCACTTTCCCTCATACAACCCTCACCGCTTGCGGTGAGGCTGTCGGTTTGCCAGAAGGCCAGATGGGGAATTCGGAGGTCGGACACCTGAACATCGGCGCAGGCCGTATCGTGTATCAGGATCTGACGCGGATTTCGAAATCGATTCGTGATGGCGAATTTTTCGACAACGAAACGATTGTAGGCGCACTTCGTCATGCCAAAAATAACGGCAAAAAGCTGCACCTTTACGGGTTGCTTTCCGACGGTGGCGTACACAGTCACATTCAGCATTTGTTCGCCCTGCTTGACCTAGCGAAGAAGGAAGAGTTCAGTGAAGTGTACATCCACGCATTCTTGGATGGCCGCGACGTGGCGCCCGATTCAGCGAAAGGTTACATGGAAAGCTTGCTGAACAAAATTAAGGAAGTCGGCGTAGGCAAAATCGCGACTGTTCAAGGTCGTTATTATGCGATGGACCGCGATAAACGCTGGGAGCGTACGGAGAAATCCTACCGCGCCATGGTGTATGGCGAAGGTCCAGCCTACACGGATCCGATGAAAGCGATCGTTGAATCCTATGAGAAATCCGTGTATGACGAATTCGTTATGCCAACGGTCATCGTAGGGGAAGACGGCCAGCCCGTTGGACTCGTCGAGTCAGGCGATGCGGTCATCTTCTTCAACTTCCGTCCAGACCGTGCCATTCAGCTTTCTCAGGTCTTCACGAATGAAGACTTCCGTGGATTCGATCGCGGTCCTAAAGCGGCTAAGAACCTGTACTACGTGTGTCTGACGCTGTTCAGCGAGTCCGTAGACGGTTTCGTAGCTTACAAACCGAAGGATCTCGATAATACGCTTGGTGAAGTGCTGGCACAGAACGGATTGACTCAGCTTCGCGCTGCGGAAACCGAGAAGTACCCGCACGTAACGTTCTTCTTCAGCGGCGGCCGCGACGCGGAGTTGCCAGGCGAAACGCGCTTGCTTGTTCCTTCTCCTAAGGTAGCAACGTACGATTTGCAGCCTGAGATGAGCGCATATGAACTAGCAGAAGCTGTCGTGAAGGAAATCGAAGCGGATAAACACGATGCGATTATTTTGAACTTTGCGAACCCAGACATGGTCGGTCACTCCGGATTGCTGGAGCCTACAGTGAAAGCGATCGAAGCGACAGATGAGTGTCTAGGAAAAGTTGTCGAAGCGGTTCTAGCGAAAGGCGGCGTTGTCTGCATCACAGCGGACCACGGAAACGCCGACGTCGTCACGAATGAAGACGGCTCACGCAACACAGCGCATACAACGAATCCAGTACCTTTTATTGTGACGGACAAATCTGTTACACTAAGAGACGGCGGTATTCTGGCAGATATTGCACCAACGATGCTAGATTTCTTGGAAGTGAAGCAACCAGAGCAAATGACTGGCGCTACAATTCTAAAAAGATAACTAAATTTATATTATTGAAGGAGTGTTTTATCACAATGACAATTATTTCTGATGTTTACGCACGCGAAGTATTGGATTCCCGCGGTAACCCGACTGTTGAAGTAGAAGTATACCTTGAGTCCGGCGCATTTGGCCGCGCAATCGTACCTTCAGGCGCTTCCACAGGCGCATACGAAGCTGTTGAGCTTCGTGATGGCGACAAAGGACGTTACCTTGGTAAAGGCGTTCTGAAAGCTGTTGAGAACGTAAACGAAATCATCGCTCCTGAAATCATCGGGCTAGACGCTCTTGATCAAGTTGGTATCGACAACAAAATGATCGAGCTTGACGGTACGAAAAACAAAGCAAAACTTGGCGCTAACGCAATTCTAGCGGTTTCCATGGCTGTTGCTCGCGCAGCAGCTGACGCTCTAGACGTTCCATTGTACGTTTACCTTGGCGGATTCAACGCAAAAACACTTCCAGTTCCAATGATGAATATCATCAACGGTGGGGCGCACGCTGACAACAACGTTGACGTTCAAGAGTTCATGGTATTGCCAGTTGGCGCACCAACTTTCAAAGAAGCTCTTCGCATCGGCGCAGAGATTTTCCATAGCTTGAAATCCGTATTGAAAGAAAAAGGCTTGAACACAGCAGTTGGTGACGAAGGCGGTTTCGCTCCTAACTTCGCATCCAACGAAGAAGCAATCACAACAATCCTTGCTGCGATTGAAAAAGCTGGTTTCAAACCAGGTGTTGACGTATTCTTGGGTATGGACGTTGCTTCCACGGAGTTCTTCAAAGACGGTAAATACCATCTTGAAGGTGAAGGCAAATCCTTCACTTCCGCTGAGTGGGTTGACTTCTTGGCTGCATGGGTTGATAAATACCCAATCATCACAGTTGAAGACGGCTGCTCCGAAGACGATTGGGAAGGTTGGAAATTGCTTACTGAGAAATTGGGGGGCAAAGTTCAACTCGTTGGTGATGACTTGTTCGTTACAAACACAGAGCGTCTTTCCACAGGTATCGAGCAAAACATCGGCAACTCCATCTTGGTGAAAGTTAACCAAATCGGTACGCTTACTGAGACTTTTGATGCGATCGAAATGGCAAAACGCGCTGGTTACACAGCAGTTATCTCCCACCGTTCTGGTGAGAGCGAAGACAGCACAATCGCGGACATCGCGGTTGCAACAAACGCTGGTCAAATCAAAACAGGTGCTCCGTCCCGTACGGACCGCGTAGCGAAATACAACCAACTTCTTCGCATCGAAGACGAGTTGTTCACAGTAGCTCAATACGCTGGTAAAAAAGCATTCTATAACTTGAGAAACTTCAAATAGTTTCTAACGTATGTAATAAAGGCGGGCAGGTGCTTACACCTGCCCGTTTTGGCGTATACTGGGAGTGAAGTCGTGCGATGCAAGGGAGGTCATGTTTTTGAGCAACTGGGTGAAAACGATTCTATTTCTGATAGGTTCCGCAGTGCTCACGCACTGGATCCCGACAGCGTTCTTCCGAAACTTGGACACGATGGTGCATGAGTTCGGGCATGCGGTGGTCACACTAGCATTGTCAGGAAAAGTCATGTACATTGAGCTGTACAGAGATCAAAGCGGTGTGACATTGTCCACGATGACGAAGTCATGGGCGATTATCCCTGTATCGCTTGCTGGCTATATGACGGCATCTATGTTTGCATGGTTCCTGTTTTCAGCCTATGCAAAAGGCAAGCAACGGCTGGGCTTACAGGTGACGGCGATCCTGTCCATTCTGTCTCTCGTCCTATTCGTACGCAACGGCTATGGCATAATGTTCTTGGTCGGTTTCATCGTGATCACGGTAGTCGTATTGGCGCTGACGCCGAAATGGCTGCGTGACTTCTACTATCTGCTGCTCGCGTTCCTCTGCTTGGAGGAGTCAGTGTTTGGACCCATTTCCTTAGTGCTATACGCGGCGCAAAATAGTGGAAAAGCAGGTGACGCCACCAATCTGGCGAATCACACAGGGGTTCCAGCGATCGTGTGGGCGATCGGCTTTACATTGTTTGCCCTCTGGTGTGCAAAGCAAGCGGTGAGTGCTTTTCTGGGGCGCAATAAAGGTGCGGCGAGGCGGAGCAGACCTGCAGCAGTATCGTCGTATCGGGAGTAACCTTGTATTTGTGGACGAACTGTGATAGAATACTCATGCTAGTTGTATAAGGCAAAGTATAGGCAATTGGGGTGCTAATATGTTAATTTTTATGAAAATTTTGTTAATCATAGCTTCTGTTGGATTGATCGCGATTGTCCTTCTACAAAAAGGAAAAAGTGCAGGCTTGTCCGGTGCCATTTCCGGTGGCGCTGAGCATTTATTTGGCAAGCAAAAAGCACGTGGTTTAGAACTATTGTTGTCTCGTACTACAATGGGGCTTGCTGCTGCATTTTTCATTCTTTCCATTGTCGTAGCCTACGTAGTGAAAGCTTAACACACATAAAACGATTACAGCAGGGGAACTATACTCCTGCTGTTTTTTCATTTTTTGCGTATGCAGGAGAAAGGAATGGGCCTCATCGAAGATCGTATTTATAAGTCGACAGAGCCTTTCTATTGGAGGGGGCATGGCGATAACCAAGAGACTGGCATCCTGATGATTCACGGTTTTACAGGATCTCCTTCGGAATTTCGACGAATCGGCTACACCTTGCGTGAGGAAGGGTACACCATTCAAGCGGTTCGATTACCAGGACATGGCACTTCGCCGGAAGATATGAGACGGACTGGATGGACGGATTGGTATGGGCATGTGCTGGAGAGCTACGATCAGCTTGCAGCGAACTGCAAGCGCGTGGTGATAATGGGACACTCCATGGGCGGTTTACTCGCCTTGAAGCTGGCGGGAGAGCGCGCTGCGGCGGGCGTCATATCGCTGGCTACTCCTATATTCCTGCATTCCAGGAAATCGGCGTGGGCAGTGATATTGCAATATTTTATACCTTACATAGCGAAGAAACCCAAGAAAATCTCCACCTTACTAGATGAGTCATGTGCTTATACCAAAACGCCGATTCGCTGTGTCGTCAGCTTAAGAAAGCTGATGAAGCAAGTCAAAAAGGCGCTTAATCGTGTAGAAGCCCCGATTTGGATCGGACAAGGGAATAAGGATGGGGTCGTCCATCCTAGCTCCGCAGCGTTTTTGCAGGACAAGGTGAAATCGCGGGTGTCGGAGCTGCAATTTTATAAGGAATCGACGCATGGGTTGCTGTTGGATCAGGAGCGGGAGCGCATATATGCGGATATTTCGGCGTTTATCCTTTCGCTGCAAGTGGCATACTATGGAGCAAGGGAATTAGGAACGGCGGACTAGAACAACAACAAGAAGGTGAATAGTAGCATGATCAAAGAAAATGAAATTATTAGTTTGATGCAGGAACAATCGTATAAACCGATGTCCTATAAAGAGTTGGAGAAGCATTTTGGCATTGGCAGTGCGAATGAGTTTAAAGATTTTATTAAAATGTTAAATGCGTTAGAAGAAAGCGGCCAAATTGTGCGAAATGCAAGTGACCGTTATGGCGTTCCAGAGCGGATGAATCTCGTGCGCGGGCGGTTGCAGGCTCATGCCAAGGGGTTTGCCTTTTTAATCCCTGAAGATCGGGAGCATCCCGATGTGTACATCAACGCGCATGACCTGAACACGGCGATGAATGGGGATATCGTTTTCGTCAAAGTTACCTCGCGCAGCCAAGGCGGCGGGCGTCTGGAAGGCGAAGTTGTGCGGATTATTACGCGGGCGAACACGCAGATTGTTGGTGTGTTTCAAAGTCAGGAAACATATGCTTTCGTGATTGCGGATGATAAGCGGATGACGCGGGACATTTTCATTCCGCAGCATGCGTTCATGGGAGCCGTATCTGGGCAAAAGGTCGTCGTGAAAATCGTGAACTATCCAGAGGGGCGTTCCGCTGCTGAAGGCGAAGTCATCGAGATTCTCGGTCATAAAGATGATCCAGGTGTGGATATTTTGGCTATCGTGCGCAAGCATCAGCTGCCAGAAACGTTTCAGCCTGAAGTGCTAGCGGAAGCAGATGCCGCGCCAGATGCGATTACGGAAGAGGAAATTATTAGCCAAGGGCGTCGTGATTTGCGCGCTAAGACGATTGTGACCATTGATGGCGAAGATGCCAAGGATTTGGACGACGCGGTCAATGTGGAGTTATTGGAAAATGGGAACGTCCGACTGGGTGTCCACATCGCCGATGTTAGTTATTATGTGCGCGAAGGTACAGCGCTGGATATTGAAGCATACAACCGCGGTTGTTCAGTGTATTTGACCGATCGCGTCATTCCGATGCTGCCGCATCGTTTGTCGAATGGAATATGTTCATTGAATCCGCGTGTCGATCGTTTGACGATGTCCTGTGAGATGGAGTTCGACCAGGATTTGAAGGTCGTGAAACATGATATTTTCACCAGTGTGATCAGAACGAGCGAACGTATGACTTACACGAATGTGCGCAAGCTGCTGACTGGTGAAGCAGAGCCCGAAATCGTTGAAAAGTATGCGTATTTGATGGAAGATTTCAAACGCATGGAAGAGCTGGCTGCTCGCTTGCGTTCCAGACGGATGAAGCGTGGAGCGATTGATTTCGATTTTGAGGAATCCAAGATTTTGGTGGATGCAGAAGGCAAGCCTACGGATATTGTGAAAAGAGAGCGTTCCGTCGCAGAAATGATGATTGAGGAATTCATGTTGGCCGCAAATGAGACGGTTGCGGAGCATTTCACATGGTTGAAAGTGCCTTTTTTGTACCGTGTGCATGAGGACCCTGATGCTGAAAAGTTGATGCATTTCATGGAGTTTGTGACGTCATTCGGATATACGATGCGCGGGGGCAAAGGCGGTGCTATTCATGCTCGCTCACTGCAAGCATTGCTGGAGGACATTAAGGATACACCAGAGGAAACGGTCATCAGTAAAGTGATGCTGCGTTCCATGAAACAGGCCAAGTATGATGCGCAGAGCTTGGGGCATTTCGGGTTGGCGGCGGAATTCTATTCCCACTTTACGTCTCCGATTCGTCGTTATCCAGACTTAGTTATTCATCGTGTGATTCGTGAGGTGCTCGAGAATGGCGGCACCTTGCCGGATCAGCGTCATGAGTATTTGGCTTCGCGTATGAACGATATTGCGCAGCAATCTTCAGAGCGGGAGCGCATTGCGGTTGATGCCGAGCGCGAGACGGAAGCGCTGAAGAAAGCACAGTACATGATGGATAAAGTCGGCGAAGAGTTCGAAGGCATTATTTCGAGCGTAACGGGCTTTGGTATGTTTATTGAGCTCGACAACACCGTTGAGGGTCTCATTCGGTTGAGTGATTTGACGGATGATTTCTATAATCATCACGAGCGGCAGCATGCCTTGATTGGCGAGCGTACCTCCAAGATTTATCGCCTTGGCGATAGCATTACCGTGCGTGTGGCACGTGTGAATATGGATGAGCATACGATCGATTTCGAATTGCTCGATATGAAGCCTCGCAAAGAGGGCGGATTCAGCCGCGGCGGCGGTGGCGGCAAGTTCAAAGGTGCTGGGGGATTCAAAGGCTTCCGCGGGAAGCCTGGTGCTGGAGGAAAAGATAAGGGCGGATCTGATAGAGGTAAGGGTAGATCGGATGGAAGACCTGAGAAGGGTAAAGGCGGGTACAAAGGTAAAGGTGGCTTTGCGAAGGCGCAGCCAGGCGAGCAAGTGCAGGGTCAAGAGCGCGGAAATGCGGGTCAAGGACGAAGAGATGGCGATGCAGGTCAAGAGCGAAATGATGGGCGTACAGGTCAAGGGCGAAAAGATGGTAGTGCAGGTCAAGAGCGAAGCAATGGCAGTGCAGGTCAAGAGCGAAGCAATGATAATGGCAATAGAGGTAAAAAGCGCAGCCGCAATGAGATGTTTGCTGCGCAGCGCATTGAAAATGCGGCGCGCGCACGTGGTGAGGGCGCCGCGGTAGGCTCCGAGCAGGGGCAAGGCTCTGCCGATGGAGCGGCGCGCTCGCGTCGTAGAGCTGGCAGCGGGGCGGATGGCACCAATGCTGGGGAGAGCGGCGCACGCGGCGGGAAGGCACGGCGTGGCAAGGGCGGCAGCACGCCGTGGAGCGAGAATCGCGGCAAAGGCGGGAAGCGCGGCGGTGAGAAGGTGGCGCCGCGCATCGGTGAAGGCGGAAGCCTCAGCCAGCGGCTGGCTTCCGTTGGGGCCGGCCGCACGGGCAGCGGCCGCGAGGGTTCGCTTGGGGGCGAAGCCCAAGCGGGCGGTGGCGGTGGCGCTGCTGCAGAGCGCAGCGGCATGGATTGGGCGAGCGGCGTGAACGCGCTCGCCAAGGGTGGCCGGCGCCGGAGCGACGACGGCGATGGAAGCAAGAAGCGGCGGAGATAGCGCCGGTTCTTGCTTTTCGGGTGGGATCTTGCTACAATAGGTTGCACAATTGTAGCAAGATTTGCCTGCATTTCGCGTGCGGGAGGAGGATCTCACGTGGCAACCAAAAAGGCCGATGGCAAACTACTCGCCCAGAATAAAAAGGCGTCACACGACTATTTTATTGAAGATACGTATGAATGCGGACTTGTCCTGACCGGCACGGAGATCAAATCCTTACGGGCAGGAAAAGCCAATATCGGCGATAGCTTTTCGACGATCCGCAATGGCGAAGCTTTTGTCCACAACATGCACATAAGCCCTTTCGAACAAGGGAACCGCAGCAATCCTGGGGATCCAACTCGGACGCGTAAGTTGCTGTTGAAGAAAGTGCAAATCGCCAAAATGCTAGGCCAAGCAAAGCAAGAAGGATACACACTCGTTCCTTTGAAAGTGTATATCCGCAACGGCTACGCGAAGCTTCTCATCGGCATTGGTAAAGGGAAGAAGCAATTCGACAAGCGTGAATCCGCTGCCAAAAAAGACGCGCAACGCGATATTCAACGCGCACTCCGTGAGAAGCAGAAGATTGCTAGATAACTTGGTTGTATTGGCAGGTAACCCCTTAGCTTCCATGAACCTAGTGTTCCTATTTCTCGTACTTATGGTATACTAATAACTGTGACAAAGAGATTGCAAGTGTAACTTCGCTCGATCGCTTGTCCTTTCACCTTCAACGTCCGCATGGTCGGTTTCGAAGGCAATCCGGGGGTGTTCTTGGATTCGACGGGGATAGTTTGAGCGCGGGTTGCGGGTAGTGGGGACGCGTCCACTCTAAAACGCTAAAGCCTATTAAATGGCAAACAAACACAACCTTACGCTTTAGCAGCTTAATAACCTGTTAGCGTGCTTCTACTCAGCATCGCCCATGTGACTGGGATAGGGGCTCAACGATAGTGGGATACGACGTTCGGTCTCCGCCTGGGGTCGACGTAAGAAGATAATCAGGCTGACCCAACGCATAGCCGGTTACGGGGCGCTGCTCGGGTGACATCAAAACTGTGACTACACCCGTAGATGCCTGTGTGGCAATATTTTCGGACAGGGGTTCGACTCCCCTCACCTCCATAAAAGTACAGAGACACTCTTCGGGGTGTCTTTTGTGTGCGCACAGCAGAGCAATCTTAAGGGTTCAAGTCCCCAACGGCGAAGGCAGTAGTAGCTATAGCTTAAGGCAAGGATGTCGAATACAGTAGCTGGAAATCTATATACAAGATATCATTTATACGATAGATTACTCTTAACATAATTTGTTTGGACACGGAAGCACCTTGCACGCGGAATATTTATTTCGCATGCATGGTGCTTTTTTGTCTGCATGGAGGAGTATGAGGATGTATGCAAAAGTTGAAATACCCAAGAGAGTGACGGAAAAGTGGCTAGACAAAGCGTTCGCACCTCTTAGGGATTATTTGCAGAAGCACTATGCGGATAAAGAGAAGGAAATCATGAGTTGGATGTCATTTAAGGGGAATTGGGATAATGGATCGAACGAACGGTAAGTAAAAAGAAGGCAACTGTTTTCCACGATGAATTGAGGATGTTTCTGCATCATGTTTGGGGACCACTAATCAATTTTGATTTCAGCGACTTGAAGGTGGGGTATCCATTGAAGGGATCAGGATCACCTTTTTGTTTGTATGTGTATCCCTCCCGTTTACGCAAGTTAGTCGCGTTTCAATTTGTTGGCGACGAAATCGTGAAGTGTACTTGCAGTTTGGGACAATATCAAAAATTTGAACGCAGTGATCGGGATTTCACTTATCAAGGATGGCATCTTACGACGCTTATTTCGGAGTTTCTGATGTTTGAACCGGATATTTCGATACCGAAAAAAGTTGTAGAGAAAGGAATTGAGTTGGCGGACTGGCGAATTAATGATGATGTCGAGTTTGTGATTTCCCCAACTTTGCTGAAGATGCTGGAAAAGGTAGAGCGAGAGGAGAAGGATGGGGAGTAGCTAAAAAGCGGGAAAGTCAATGGCACATGACAGGCCATTTTATCGTAGGGATTCATTGTTGCTAGCTATGATGTTCATGCAGACACTGTTCTGCTAATATAGGATGTAATTAACTAAAGGTTTTTAGAGTCTGAAAAAAGGAAATTATAGAGGAGAGAAGAAGACCGTTATCTTGGATGAGCGGTCTATTTCTATTGAACGGAGATGCCTAATGAGGGTAAGTATGATGTGGAATCGGAAGTCACTAAGTAAGCTCAGTCTGCGATATAAAATTTTGTGTATTTTTCTGTTGTTCATTGCGGTACCCCTGAGCATACAGGGCATAATAACGTACTATGACTTCTCGAGTTCCATGAAACTGAAGACGGCTGATTACGCTGGGCAAATAACGGATCAAATCAACCAGAATTTAGACAGGACTTTCACGGAGCTGCAGAGGTTGTCCTTGGTTCCGTTGTATGACGCTCAAGTGGTTGCTATTTTACAAAAATACAATCTGAAAATTAACGTCAATACGCGACCCACCTTTGAGGAATTGGACAAAATGTCTCTCTATATTGCCGGGTCTGCGTACAATCGACCTGAACTTCACGGCATTCATATTATCGCGGGAAACGGATATGTTTTTACGAATGTGGATCCTTCCTTAATTAAACCGTACTTGGATGTATCTCGGGAAGAATGGTACCAGCGTGCGGTCAAAGCGGATGGAGCCTGGACGCTGATTCCACAGCACCAACCGTCGTATTATGTCAATCCGTTAACAACGGTGTCTGTCGCGCGTTTGCTTCGTGATCAGACGACCAGTCAGGCGCTCGGCGTAATTATCATTGATATGAAGCTGGACTTTTTTCGCAGTATTTTATCCAAAGTGAAATTTGAGGAGGAAGGCAGTCTGCTTGTCGTCAATGGGGCGAATGAGTTGGTGTTCGAAGAGAGTCGCGGGGCATTGGCGCCTGGCATGAACGGTGTGCTGCAAGGGACGAGTTGGACCGGGAACGGTGTTCATCAAATGAGGATCAACGCCGAAACCTATATGGTCATTAGGAATGTTTCGGATTATTCCGGATTGAAGGTAGTTAGTTTTATTCCAGTAGGTGCGTTGCTGAAGGAAACGAAGGATCTGCGCAATTTTACACTGATTTTGGCAGCGGGGTGCCTGGTTGTGGCGGGGCTGTTAGCCTTCTATTTCGCATATCAACTGAGTCGACCGCTTCTCAAGCTGAAGCAAAAGATGCTCCTGGTGCAGAACGGGAACTTTCATCATCGCGTTCCTATTGAGACGCAGGACGAATTCGGGCAGCTCGGAATCGGGTTTAACCGGATGGTAGAAGAAATTGAGCGCTTGGTCAATGAGGTGTATGTAATTGGTCTGCGGGAGAAAGAGGCCGAACTGGTTGCGCTTCAAAGCCAGATTAATCCTCACTTTATTTATAATACATTGGAATCCATTAATATGATGGCGGTGCAGAAGGGCGTCCATGAAGTGTCTGACATGGTGAGTGCTTTAGGAAGAATGCTTCGCTATACCGTTGACCGAGCAGATCGGTTTGTCAGACTAGAAGAGGAATGGCAGTTCGTTCAATCATATGTCAAAATCCAACAACTTCGATACGGTGAAAGACTGCTGGCCGTTTTTGATATGGAAGAAGAGGCATCCCTGCAGCATTGCCTAGTTCCAAAGCTTCTTCTTCAGCCATTGGTGGAAAACGCGATTTATCACGGACTTGACAGCTTGGAGAGGGGCGGGACGATTTGGGTTTCTGCCGCACAACATGACAATGACCTCCTGCTGATGGTGAGGGACGATGGGACTGGCATGAAGGATGAACACATACAGCAGTTAAAGACTTCCATTCATTTACCGCTGCTGAAGGAAGGAACGAACCGCGGTATGGCTTTGCGCAATATTTATCAAAGATTGGCCTTGCTGTACCCGGGAGCTTTCGAGCTGGATATTGACGCAAGTGACGGAGAAGGTACAGCTGTGACGATTATCATTCCGCTAAAGGAAAGGAACGATGGAGCATGATGACCATACTGCTTGTGGAGGACGAAGAGGTCATACGCAAAGGTCTGGTGAACCTGATCGGGCAAGTGAGCAGCGATTTTACGGTTGTCTATGAAGCCGCTCACGGACGGGAAGCACTTGACTATCTAGCGAGGAATGTTCCTGATGTGCTCATCACAGACATTCGAATGCGCGAAATGGACGGACTGGAGCTCATTGCCAAGGTGAGGGAGCAGCATGCGGATATGCAGATTATCATTATTAGCGGCTATGGCGATTTCGCTTATGCTCAGAAGGCCTTGCGCCTCGGTGTTTCGGATTATTTGCTGAAGCCAATTGACCGTATGATGCTGGTGACAGCCTTGGATAAAATTCACGGAAAGCATTCCAAAAATAAACCAGAGCATGCCGAGTTGGATTCGGAGGAAGGTAAAGAAGGTAAAGAAGGAGAGGGCCGGAGAGCCATCCGTAAAGTGAAGGAGTACATTCAATCGCATCCAGAAGGTGATCTGCGCCTTCAAGTGCTTGCGGACCATATTCATCTGAATCCAGCGTACCTTAGTCAGTTGTTTAAACAAGATACGGGGCTTAACTTGTCGGATTATATTACAGAAATGAGAATGGCGAGAGCGAAGTTGCTGCTGGCGACAACGGATCTGAAGATCTATGACGTAGCCAGATTATCCGGGTACCAAAGCCCGAAGCATTTCATGCTGGTGTTCAAAAGCCAGGTAGGGACGACGCCAGGTGCGTATCGTGAAGAATGCGGACAATAAGTTCTAGAAATTCTGTACCAAATCTAAAGATTGCGTGATTTCTTTAAGAATGCGCTTTCACTAAAATAAAAGACAGCAAGAACATTACACACACAGGGGGATAACAATTTGAAAAAACTGACGCTAATTGCTCTTACTTGTCTTGTGACAGCGGTTTCAGCAGGATGTGGAAATACCAATTCTGATTCCAAGACAGCCGGCAGTTCCGACAAACCGGTCGAACTGAAGTTCGTTACGTGGGGGAACCAAGCCCATATGGATTTGCTCAAGACGCTGACAGATAAGTACACCGCTCAGCATCCGAATGTCAAAGTCAACCTGGAGTCCATTCCGTTCGCGGACTATCAACAGAAAATATCCGTGCTAGCGGCGGGGCGGGAGTTGCCAGACTTGGCTTGGGCCGCAGAACGTATGGTTCCTCAATTCATGGCGAACGGCATTCTCGAGGATGTATCCGATTTCAAGAATGACAAGACCTTTAATATGGATGATTTGATCCCGTCCACCTTGGATTTGTTCCGCAAAGATGGCAAATTGTACGGCATCCCGTTCTCAACGCCGCCAAGCGTGATGTTCTATAACCAGGATCTTTTTGCTAAAGCGGGACTTCAATCACCTAATGAATTGGCCAAGCAAGGCAAATGGACGTGGGAAGAATTCATGAAATCGGCAAAAGCATTGTCCAGCGGCAGCGGCGCTAATAAAGTGTACGGCGCGAACTTTTTCCGGGATTGGAAAACGTGGATTCTGCTTTCCTCCTACTCCTGGTCGCAGGGAAGTGGTCCATTTAATAAGGATATGACTGAGTTTACATGGAACGATAAGTACGGTGTGGATACGTTAAAAATGCTGCAAACCATGATGTTTACGGACGGTTCCCACCCGAAAGCAGGCGAGCAAGTCAGCTTTGAAACGGGCAAAATAGCGATGTTCTTCGATGTCTACAGCTATGTATCGAAAGCACGTACAATCAAGGACTTCAAATGGAGCATCGCCCCTATGCCGTCCGGTCCAAAGGGATCTGTTCCAATGCTGGGTCAAGCGGGATACGTCGTGTTCAAAGAAAGCAAGCATCCGAAGGAAGCTAAGGACTTGATGAAATTCCTTGCTAGTCAGGAAGGTGTTCAGGCGACGTCCACGTACTTCGTGCCTCCGCGTAAATCCGTGCTTAACTCTGACGCGTTCTTGAATCAGCCTGGCAATCCGGATGTTGCCGCGATTAAGCAATCTGTCATTGACGAGATGCCAAAAGCAAGAATGCAGCCAGGCCATGTACAGTGGCAAAAAATAGACACCGAGATTTTGGCTGGCTTTGATCAACTATTTGGCCAAGCGGCTCAGCCCGAACAAATCGTGAAAAATATGGAGCAGAAGGTGACGCCGCTTCTGAAGGCGAAGCCATGAGCCGGCTTCGTACAGCATTAGGGAAGGAAGGGCTCCAATTGCTAGTCAGCTTGCCGTCGAACGACGTCGAGCTGGCTAAGGCAGCCCTGGCGGAAGGAGCAGACGGGCTGAAGGTGCATATGAACGTAAGCCACAGAGCAAGCGGCAACAGCTTTGGACCGCTTGGTCACTATGAGGCTACGTTTCAGGAAATCCGTTCGCTTTATGAAGGGCCGTTCGGGATTGTTCCTGGAGGTGCCATGGCAGAGGTGAAGCGGGATGAAATCGAGAAGCTGCCAGCACTCGGTGTGGACTTCTTCTCCATCTATGCCCATCATATGTCTACGTTCCTGTTGGGAGCTAAGGGTCTTTCCAAGACGTTCGCAACGGACCCAGCCTTTGACTTGAAGCTGGTGGAGGGGGCCAAGGCATTTGGTATGGATGCCTTGGAGGCTTCCATCATTCCTGGTGATGAATACGGATCACCGCTTCATTTTGGAGATTTAATGAAATATCGCTTTCTCGTACAGCATGCCAGGGTGCCTGTCATCGTACCGTCCCAGCGCAAGCTGACTCCCGAGGACGTTCCTGCGCTTAGCGAGTGTGGCGTTAAGGCACTCCTGATTGGAGCCGTGGTCACAGGGCGAAGTAAAGAAGGCATTCAAAGAGCGGTCTCCGCTTTTCGAGAAGCTATAGACAGGACATCAGGAGGGAGCTTATGACAAACAAGAAAGTTAACCGGTTATCCAGAGAAGCCAATCTAACCGGTTGGCTTTTCGTTTCCCCCATGGTTCTAGGTTTCATTCTGTTACTGCTCGTTCCTTTGCTAACCGCCTTCTATATGAGCTTAACCGATTGGCCTCTGCTCGGAGAAGCGAGGTTCATAGGGTTCGATAATTACGCAACCATTATGTCAGATGCGGATTTCTGGAAGGTGCTCGGCAATACGCTCGCGTTCGCGGCTGGCCTCGTTCCGCTGAATATCGTGCTGGCGCTGCTGCTGGCGCTGCTGCTTTCCAAGAACTTTGCCGGGATGGGATGGTTCCGAACGGCTATATTCGTACCTGTGATGACCTCCCTCATTGTTTGGTCCATTGTATGGAAATACATGTTTGCTACGGATTCTGGATTTATTAATCAAGTTCTGCAGGTTATTGGTATTCAAGGCCCAGCGTGGCTGTATAATCCCAATTTGGCGATGCCAGCCGTAATCGTCACCAGTGTGCTGAAGAACGTGGGGCTGAACATGGTGCTCTTTATTGCCGCTCTTCAACAGGTGCCCGTTCATCTTTATGAGGCTGCGAAAATTGACGGATCAGGCAGAACGAGAACCTTTTTTCAAGTTACCATTCCGATGATTACCCCAACCATTTTTCTTACGGTCATTATGACGATTATTGGTTCCTTAAAGGTGTTCGGTCAAATCTATGTCATGACCCAAGGCGGTCCAAGCGGCAGCACGAAGGTATTGGTCTATTACATTTGGGAAAAGGCTTTCAAGCTATATGAATTCGGCTATGCATCTTCGTTGGCGTATATCTTGTTCTTTATCGTGATGGGGTTAACCTTGGTTCAGTGGCAGCTTAGAAAGAGGTGGGTATTCCATGAAAACTAACGGAGGGATGCTCCGTGCAAGCCATATAGAGCGAGGGCTCCATTATAGCGTTCTAACGGTAATTTCGTTATTTATGATGGTGCCTTTCCTATGGATGGTTTCCACTTCCTTAAAGGAACCAGCGAAAATATTCGTGTTTCCACCCGAATTACTGCCCTCGCCGGTGCGTTGGGCCAATTATTCCGAAGTGCTGAAGACTATCCCTTTTCATCTGTTTTATTTCAATAGCGTGTATATTGCCATATTGGTTACAGCTGGTACCGCATTCTTCGCCTCTCTTGCTGGGTATGCATTTGCGAGAATTGAGTTTAAGGGGCGTCATGTTGTCTTCTTACTGTTACTCAGTACAATGATGATTCCGAATGAGGTAACGGCCATTCCGATGTTCCTTTTTATGCGAGAACTGGGCTGGATTAATACCCACTTGCCTCTCATCATTTTGCCCATCTTCGGGGCGGGCGGGGTGTTTGCGGTATTCATTATGCGGCAATTTTTTATTAGTGCACCGAAGGAATTGGAAGAAGCGGCGATGATCGACGGCTGCAGCCGATGGAGAACCTACTGGAACATTATGCTCCCTTTAGCAAAACCGGCCGTGGCAACGTTGACGATTTTCACCTTTCTTACCGTGTGGAATGATTTCTTCGACCCGCTTATTTTCATTAATGCCCGTAAGCTGATGACCTTGCCCTTGGCCCTTTCCCTGTTTACGGACGAAGCGGGTACGGCCTGGCATCATTTAATGAGTGCGTCGGTGATGGCGACGTTTCCCTTGCTAATCGTTTTTTTCTTCGCGCAAAAGCAGTTTATTGAAGGTGTATCCATGACAGGATTAAAGGAATAGGAGAGGTATCTACTTTGAATAAAACAATACAGGCTGATGTTGTGGTGACGGGAGGCGGACCCGCTGGCATTTGCGCAGCTATTGCTGCGGGGCGTCAGGGCGTCAAGACCATTTTAATAGAAAGATACGGGTTTCTGGGGGGTATGTCGACGGCGGCATCCGTGTATCCGTGGATGACATTTCATACGGATTCAGGCGAGCAGGCTATTAAAGGAATCGCTCAGGAGATCATAGACCGATTGATAGTCATGAATGGCTCCCCAGGTCATCAGCGCTGTACGGTAGGATTCGTTCACACCGTTACGCCATATTCGCCAGAAGTGTTTCAAGTGCTTGCTATGGATATGTTGAGGGAGGCAGGTGTGAAAATCGTGCTGCACAGCTTTGTGGATCGCGTCCAGGTAGAGGACGGGAACATCACGTCAGTGGAAATAACAACCAAGTCAGGACGGTATACCATTGCGGGTCGTGTCTTCGTCGATACGTCAGGGGATGGGGATGTAGCCTACTTATCTGGAGCGCCGACACTAAAGGGGCGAGAGGGAGACAAACGCACGCAGCCGATGACCATGAAGTTTCGGATGAGAGGCGTCGATTTAAGCAAAGTTCGCCAAGCTATGCTGGATAATCCTGATAATTTCTACCGTAAAACGCCGATTGGAGCAATGAAGGAGGACGGCATCCCGTTAACGGGTGTGTCGGGCTTCTACAAGGAATGGAAACAGAGCGGTGTGCCCATTAACCGTGATCAGGTTTTGTTTTTTACAGGTCCTGCCCCAGATGAGGTGCTGATTAATTGTACGCGAGTGCAGGGGCTCGACGGAACAGATGTGGAAGATTTAACGCAAGCCGAGGAGGAGGGGAGGAAGCAGGTGCTTCTCATGGCTCGATTCCTTCAGACATCCGTCCCAGGATTCGAACAGGCATCCATTTCATCGGTAGGCGCACAAATCGGTATTCGTGAAACACGCCGTATCGACGGGCTCTACGCCTTGACGATGGATGACGTTGTTCAGGGGAGGAAGTTCGATGATGCCATAGCGCGAAGCGGATACCCGGTTGATATCCACGACCCATCTGGAAAGGGCGTGACGGAAGCTGGGGTCGGGGGAGACGGCGCTTACGATATTCCGTACCGCTGTCTCGTAGCCAGAGACATTAACAACTTGCTGGCTGCAGGCCGCTGTATATCGACAACGCATGAAGCGTTGGCAACGACGCGGTTAACCCCAAGCTGCATGGCAACCGGTCAAGCCGCGGGGACCGCAGCAGCTCTGATCTGCATTAGCAGAGTTACTCCAGCTGATGTGGATGTTAAAGAGCTTCAGCGGCGATTAGTAGCTGCGGGAGTGGTGCTTTAGAGGTAGCGAGATCCGACTATGTCTATTAAGTAGAGTAGCATTTTAAGAGTACCGTCAGTTTCGTCCATCCAGAGACGGGTCTGACGGTACTTTAGCTTATAAAAAGTGACACAGACCTCATATTAAGCAGAGAATTCCTTAATTTCTGCTCATCCATGGCACCAAGATAAGATGCTGAATTTATCTCGTGGATTCACACCGCTCGCGATGTTGAATACAAGGATGTACAGGACAAATAAAGCCGCCCCTTAGTCATTTATGACTTTTGGGACGGCCCTTGTTAAGCTATTTCGCGTTTACATCCGGCTGATGAACGCCAAAAACATTGCCTTCCGTGTCCATGTAGTACCCTTGCCATGCCATTCCAGGTAATGCATGCTTCGGCAATGCGACTTTGCCGCCGAGATGAAGAATTTTGGCTTCCGTAGCATCGTAGTCGCCAACGCCCATTGTACAAGCGAAGCCATTCATGGCTTGGCCCGGTTGTGGAGGAGCGCCGTGGCGCTTCATCAAAGCCCCGTTAATACCCATCTGATCGGCATCGCCGGTCACAGCCCCAAAATAAGGCATGCCCGCGTAATCACTCCAATCCTCAAATGTCCATCCAAACACTTCGCCATAAAATTTCTTGGCACGCTCCATATCGTCGACATGAATCTCAAAATGAACTACTCTTCCCATGATTTCCTCCTATGGATTGACCTCGTTACTTCTTTCTTTATCAGGGTTTCCTTTCCTCCTTGAAATACTCCCTGATAGGAGAAATTAACTAAGTTTTATTGAATTCTCCGCTCCAAATTGATTTTGTACTTCGCGATTCCGATTTGTTCTTGAATGCTGAGCGATAACTCATGAGCTTGTTGGAATCAGTTTGATGACTTCTTGCATATTCACGAAAATGAGGTTCCACCCTTGATCGTACATGGCGTAGCTTTGCTCTTGAATACTGAATGTGCCGGACGTGATCATCAGAGTTCCCCTCTGTGTGCCCGATTGGTGATCTAGGTGTCTGTGGGGGGATAGGGAAGTATGCCTACACGCCCACACTTCCATAACAAAAACCACAACCGCAAAGGCTGTGGTTTTGCTTTCTTCAAACTACACTCACCGGTATCGGATCATGCTTATGCCCATTCTCGACAGCCGTCGTCCTGATGCCATCGAATGCGTAAACACGATGGATGAGCACGTGAACGCTTGCGCCTGGATTCAGCGGTGGCTTCTCTAACGATCGGTATGCGATCAGCTTGAACGCGCCGACTTCTACTTCTACCTGCCAGCTCGTTCCGCGAAAGAAAAGATTTCGCACGACGCCTTCTTGGGACGCCGAGGGGTGGCTAAGCTCGCTCTTATTTCCGACCTCGACGAATTCGGGTCGGATCACGGCCTTGCTGCCGCTCGCCAATTGCTCGAAGCCTCGCAGTTGGTGGGCATCCGGAATTTCGCTTGATTCGCCAATAAAGCCCGCCACGAAAGGTGTTTGTGGGTTCTTGTAAATATCGATAGGCGCGCCCTTCTGCTCCAGTCGGCCCTGCGAAATGATCATGATCTCGTCAGCCACCTCGACGGCTTCCTCTTGATCGTGGGTAACGAATATGGTCGTGATACCGAGTTTATTAATGGTCTCGCGCAACCAGCTGCGCAGTTCCTTGCGTACTTTGGCGTCAATGGCCGCGAATGGCTCATCGAGAAGCAGCAGTCCAGGACTCGGAGCCAATGCCCGAGCGAAGGCCACACGCTGTCGCTGTCCGCCAGACAGCTGATGCGGGAGTCTTTTTTCCAGCCCAGTGAGCCCAGTCAGCGCAATGAGCTCGTGTACGCGAGCCTGAATCTCCGCCTTTTTCTTCTTCTGAACATTCAGTCCGAATGCGATGTTATCGAACACGTTCATGTGCCTGAAAAGCGCATAGTTCTGAAAAACAAAACCAAGATTCCGCTCCTGCGGCGGTAGGTTGTTAACCCGCTGTCCGTCAAACAAAATATGTCCGCTAGTTGGCTCTTCCAGGCCTGCCAGCATGCGTAAAATGGTTGTTTTGCCGCCGCCGCTCGGCCCTAGGAAGCCAATCAGTTGGCCCTGCTGCACGCTAAACGACACATTGTCGGCAGCCTGAAAGCCACCGAATTGTTTAGAAAGCTGTCTAACTTCGATCTGCATGTTCCTTCCCCCGTTATGTCTCCGATTTTGCCTGTTTCCACTCCAGGAATCGTTTGGCCAGCAGTGTGATCAGCGCAAGTCCGACCAATAATGTTGAAAAAGCGAACGCTGCCGAATATTTGTATTCCTGATACAAAATCTGAATGTGAAGCGGAATCGTGTTCGTTTCCCCGCGGATATGCCCAGAAACGACCGATACCGCACCAAATTCACCCATGGCCCGCGCGTTGCACAGGATGATGCCGTACAGCAATCCCCATTTGATATTGGGCAGCGTCACTTTCAGGAAGATATACCAGCCCTTAGCGCCGAGTGTTGTCGCTGCTTCTTCCTCCTGCACTCCCTGTGTCTGCATGACGGGGATCAACTCCCTGGCAACGAACGGGAAGGTGACGAAAGCAGTAGCCAAAACGATACCTGGCAACGCAAAAATAATCTGGATATCATGCGTGTTTAACCACGGCCCAAGCCAGCCTCTGGCTCCGAATAGCAGCACAAAAACGAGGCCTGCAATAACGGGTGAAATCGCGAAGGGGAGATCGATCAGCGTAATCAGCACGTTCTTGCCCTTGAATTTAAATTTAGCAATGGCCCATGCGGCGCACACGCCAAAAATGATATTCAAAGGCACAGCAATCGCCGCCGTTTTGAGAGTTAGGAGAATGGCATGCCTCGCCGCTTCATCATCGAAGGCGGAGAGGTAGACCGCAAGGCCTTTTTTAAATGCCTGCACAAAAACAGTAATTAACGGAAGTACCAACAGCAGCGTTAAGTACAGAAGTGCTATGCCAATTAGCGTCCATTTCACCCAAGGGGATTCGGTCACATGCTTCGGACAAGCTGTACGACTTTTTGTTTGGCTATTCGTTGCAATCCCCGCCATGTTGCGGTTTCCCCCTTTCACTTAGGGTCCCGATTAGTTCGAGATGACTTTACGGTTTGCGAACCACTGCACGAAGTTAATGAGCAGCAGCAGCACGAACGATACGACCAGCATCACGACGGCAATGGCCGTTGCACCGGTGTAATCGTATTGTTCGAGCTTCGTCATAATGAGCAGCGGTGTAATCTCGGTGAACATTGGGATGTTACCAGCGATGAATACGACGGAGCCGTATTCGCCGATTGCTCGGGCAAACGCCAGAGCGAAACCAGTCAAGAGGGCTGGGAGCAGCTCTGGCAAGATCACCTTCCAGAACGTGCGAAGCCGTCCAGCTCCGAGCGTTGCCGCCGCCTCCTCCGTATCGGCAGAGAGTTCTTCAATGACAGGCTGCACCGTCCGTACGACGAACGGCAGCCCGATAAATGTGAGCGCGATAATGATGCCCAGCGGTGTGAACGCAATTTTGATGCCATACGGCTCCAGGAGGGAGCCGATCCAGCCTTTGGTGGAATACAGGCTGGTTAAAGCGATGCCTGCCACGGCCGTCGGAAGAGCGAAGGGCATATCGACCAGCGCATCCAGAATGCGACTGCCTGGAAAACGGTATCGCACGAGCACCCAGGCTACGATGAAACCGAAGACGGCGTTAATCAGCGCCCCGATGAGTGAAGCGCCGAATGTCAGTTTATACGAAGCAACCACCTGCGGGTCAGTAATAACTGCCCAGAAGCGATCCCAGGGCATCGTCGTTGTCTTCAAGATGAGCGCGGATAGTGGTATCAGCACAATAAGGCTCAAGTACAGCAGGGTAAAGCCCATGGTGACGCCGAATCCGGGGAGTATGCTTTTATCTTTCCAACGTTTTCGCATAATGAGGTTAACCCCTTTTATTTAGCTGCTGGTTTGTAAATCTGATCGAAGATGCCTCCATCGTTGAAATGAGCCGATTGTACTTTCGCCCAACCGCCGTATGGCGCGTCATTGATCGTCACGAGTTTAAGTTTCGGAAATTTGGACTCGTATTTTTTCGCAATCGCCTCAGAAGTCGGACGGTAGAAGTTTTCTGCGGCAATCGTTTGGCCTTCATCGCTGTACAAATAATCAAGATACGCTTTGGCAACTTCCTGTGTGCCTCTGCTGTCTGCAACTTTATCTACAACTGCTACTGGCGGCTCAGCAAGGACGGAGACGGACGGATAGACGATTTCATACTTGTTCGGTTCCGATTTCACGGATAGCAAAGCTTCGTTCTCCCAAGCGATCAGCACATCGCCAATACCTTGCTCAACAAATGTTGTCGTTGAGTCGCGTGCGCCAGTGCCAAGCACCTTGACGTTCTTGTAAATATTGCCGACAAACGCCTTCGTTTGCGCTTCATCGTTGCCTTTGCCCAGCGAGTACGCCCAAGCTGCGACGTAGTTCCAACGCGCGCCGCCCGACGTTTTCGGATTTGGCGTAATAACCTCAATGCCTGGTTTGATCAAATCATCCCAGTCTTTGATGCCTTTAGGATTGCCCTTGCGTACGAGGAGCACGATCGTTGATGTGTACGGTGCACTGTTGAGTTTGAACTCCTGCTGCCAGCCTGGCTGGATCAGGCCTTCCTTCTCCAATGGATCGATATCTGCGGACAGCGCCAGTGTTACCACATCGGCCTTGATCCCGTCGATGACGGATCGCGCCTGCTTGCCGGAACCGCCATGAGATTGCTTGATCGTTACTTTGTTGCCTGTCTTCTCTTCATACTGCTTAGCGAACGCTTTGTTGTACGCTTCATATAACTCCCGCGTCGGGTCATACGATACGTTGAGCAACTCGTAGGATTTGCCTCCTGCTGGTTTGGTGCTGGCCGCAGCAGTTGCTGCATTTGTGGCTGCTGCCGTGGCAGCAGGCTGTGTCGTTGTTTCCTTACCCCCGCAAGCGACTGTACCTGCAATGAGTGCAGACAGCACGAATAATGATGACGTTCGTTTTACAAGCGGTTTCCAAGCAATTGTGTTCCCCATGAATAATGACCCCTCTCTTACTGCTTAAATGTTTTGGCTAAACCAATAACTTAACAATTCCGATGTGTTTACTTGGTGTTATTTTGAAATCAATTTAACATTGAAAGGAAAGTTCTGTCAACAGAAATTTTAGACGGCCTTCCTTAAGGGATTTAGGTGCAAATCGACAAAGTCCGGCAAACATTTCTTCATATTTGACATTTGTTGACATGGTAAATCCTTCATGCTACAATCCAAAACTAAGTAAACTTATCGGATTTATTATATTTAATTTTCGAGAGTAGAATAGAAGGTGATTCTTATTGTCAACGTACCCATTTCATTTTCTTCTTTAAAAAAGGATTTGGGGAGAGCCATTGAAACTGATCAATTGAGTCTCTACTATCAGCCGCAAATCGACATGAAGCATCGGTATATCGTAGGTATTGAAGGACTTGTCCGCTGGAATCATCCGAATTATGGTTTAATACCGCCATCATCCTTTATTCCAATGGCCGAAGAGAACGGACTTATCGTACAACTTGGTTTATGGGTCATGCGGGAAGGGTGTAGGGCGAACCATCGCTTTGCCGCGCGTGGGCTTCCGCCGCTGTTTATTTCCATCAATATATCGCCTAATCAATTGAACAGCCCGGCTTTTCTGGAAGACTTGTACCGTGTCATCCAAGAGACTGGAGTCGATCCCCAATTTCTCGAACTAGAAATCACGGAATCTATGGAGCTTGAGCGCGTTGATCAAGTAAGCCGGAAGCTTCGTGAGGTCCGTAATTTGGGAATTAGAATAGCCATTGACGATTTTGGTGCTGGATTAAGCAATTATCATCGTATGCACCAATTACCTATCGATCGGTTGAAGCTGGACAGGTCGTTAATACGAAACATTCACACAGATGATAATCAGCGCTTCATCGTTTCGGCCATTATTCTCCTTGCGAATCGACGGGGCATTGATGTCATCGCCGAAGGTGTCGAACACGCCGAACAGGAAAAGGTTCTGCTGGAACTGGGGTGCAGCGTTGCACAAGGGTTTTATTACGGGCAGCCGATGACATGCTCACAATGGGAACAATATTATTCTCATCATCTAGGTTTAAACTTGTTTGTCATTTAATTTGTGAAGGAGATGTTGAGGTACGATGGAACGATTTATTATTCTCATTCGATGGTGGAAGTCCATCGGATCGCGCGGCTTGAAGCCTGGGATCTTATTGCTAAATCGGCTTACTTTCTTGGGTAAGTTTGCGTTGATCGGCATTGTGGTGCTTGTGCCATTGCTCGTGTTGACGGGTCAGTCTGTTATTGACTCGCGCGTCTCGCTGTCTGCTGTTCACAAGCAGATGGATGGTTTGGAGGCCGTGCGTACAGTAGGCGATTTATTACGTACGCTGGAGCTGCATCGGACACTGCAGGAGAGTGCTCGGAATAATCCCTCGGATGTCGCGCGTTCGAAAGCTGCAGAAGCCAAAGCGGACATTGCGATTGAAATGCTTGGAATCTACGTGGCGAAGGAAGGTGAGGATCAATCTCTGCAGGAGGCGTGGCGCGACTTCGTCAGCCAGTGGGACCAATTAAAAACGAAAGGGCTTGAACTTAAACGTATTGAAAGCTTTGACGCACACACGGTATTATCCAACCAGTTATCCAAGCTAATCGATCGGTTGGGAATGACGTCAGGCCTTCTATTGGATTCGCAACCAGAACTATTTCAAATCAAGGATGAGACCATTCGGCAATTTCCCGAACTCTTACTTCACTTCGATAACTTTCAGCTCGATACGCTGATGGCCGTTACTTTATCAACATTTGGCGTAAATGATAAAAATAAAATTGCAGCGGGAGCAGAAACGGTTCAAACGGAATGGGCGGCCATTTTTCAAGCTTCTTCGGATACTGCCCAAGCAGTCGCACATCATGGTGTGAAAGCTGGAGACGAGCAAACGCAGGAAGCCGTTACACGGATGTTGGATGAAGTTAAGTCCAAAGTTATTATGCCGCTCAAAGCTTCACTGCAGGTACAAGATTGGCAAAAGTTATCGGGCGAGGTGGCAGATCGCTTCTATGAGCAGTGGAGTGGGCGGATCGATTGGATCGATCAAAGTTTGCATAAGCGTGCTGCCAGCGAGAACAAGATAGCGATTTTGACTCAACTGATTTGTTTATTAGCGGTATTGGCATCCATCTATCTGTTTGTGGCGCTGTATCGTTCGATTACTCGTGCAGTTCTCGATATGGAGAAGGCCGCTCTGCAACTTGCTGACGGCGATTTGACAGTACGCTTTCAAATTAGTACGAAGGACGAGTTCCGAGTCGTTGCGAATAGCTTTAACCATATTTGCGAATCGTTCCAATCCGTGCTGCTTGAAGTAAGTCAATCCTCTAATCAGCTGGCTGCTTCTTCGCAGCAGCTATCGGCAAGCGCAGAGCAGAGCTCCAAGGCAACCGAGCATATTGCGGGGATTACCGAGCGGATGGCGGATGGGGCTAATCAGCAGGTTTACAAGGTAGAGGAAAGCGTTCAAACCATCCATGAAGTATCGGCAAAAATTCAGCAAATTGCAGTGAACGCACAATCTGCTCAGGTGACGACAACAACGGCCTCTGAGAAATCTTCGGAAGGCGGACGTGCAATTCAAACCGCTATAGGCCAGATGAGCTCCATTAGCAGTTCTGTGGATGGACTTGCGCAAGTAATTGCCCAACTCGCCGTTACTTCCAAAGAGATTAGCCAAATTACGGAAGCCATCACAGAAATATCTCAGCAAACCAATCTGCTCTCGCTTAATGCAGCAATTGAAGCGGCTAGGGCAGGTGAACACGGACGCGGATTTGCTGTAGTAGCCGATGAAGTAAAGAAGCTTGCTGGACAATCCGCCCAGTCGACAGAAAAAATCGAGGGTCTAATCCGTACCATTCTGGCTGAGATCGATAAGGTTCAGGCATCTACGCAATCGGCCGTTAAGGAAGTCAATCTGGGCATGGAAGTCGTTCATACGGCAGGTCATTTATTTTCTGAGATCGAACAATCTGTCGATGAGGTAAATAGCCAAGTACGGCAGGTTTCGGCAGCAACGCTTCAAATTTCAGCTGGAACCACGCAAGTTGTTCAAGCGATTGAAGGCATCGCCAGTGTGGCTCAGGCAGCAGCATCTGGAACTCAGAACGTATCTGCGGCTGCAGAAGAGCAGTTGGCTTCTATGCAAGAGATTTCATCATCTTCTTCAGGCCTTACACACATGGCAGATGAGTTGCTCGTTTTGGTGGACAGATTTAAGATGTAATTAGATTCACGACTACAAATTTGAACCATTGGAATGCCTTGGTGTTACTGCAATTGCGGTGATGCCGAGGTTTTTATCTTCTAAAGTCATTTGAATCGATGAAAAGTGAAAGAAACGTTGTCATTTATCAAAAGGAAAAGGAACATGAAGAAAAATGTCGAATACTAGGCACATGGGACCAAGAAAGCGTTGTCAAACATATTAAAGCTGAAGGGAAATTGACAGGATGAGAAGTCTAAAAACTGTGCTTGTTTTAATTTTGGCATCCATGACGGTATTGATGTTTGTGGGACAATCGATGTTCGGATTTGTGCAATTTAAAAGCCAGGTGCTGAAGGATGCCGAACAAAAACTGCTGCTGCAGACAAATAAGCAGGCAGATCAGCTGTACGCGATGTTGGAGAGGTCTTCGAAACTGGGGGAAGGGCTCGCGTATTCGATTAGTCAGTCTTCCATTCAGGACATTAAGAAAAATGAAGAAATCACGAAGCAGTTTGTTGCGGCTGATCCGCTTATCGTAGGCGGAGGTTTCTGGATGGAGCCGAACAAATTCGACCCGAAAGCGAAGCTTTTTGCGCGGTACGCTTATAAGGATAAGCAAGGTATTGTGTTTGATGATCAATACAGTACGGGCACCTTCGATTATTTAAAGGAAGAGTGGTATAAGAACGGTTTCCTGGGGAAACAGAACGTGTGGTCCTCACCGTATAAGGATGCCGTTACAGGTGTAGCGATGATTACGGTGACTGGCATGATAAAGAAAAGTAACGAAGTGATTGGCGTAACAACAATCGATGTTGGTCTGGAAGAGCTTCAGAAGCTGGTGACATCGATGAAAATCGGTGAACAAGGACACGCCTTCATGCTCGCGGCGGATGGCGCTTATATCGCACACCCAGTCAAAGAAAAAACGATGGATATCAAAATATCAGACGATCCGGACGAACATGTTCGCTCGATTGGCGATCAGATCATTCATGCGGACGCCGCCAGCTTCATCCAAACCAACTATGCTGGTGAAGAAGCTTATGTCGCTTATGCTCCTGTCGGAGACACGGGGATGAAAATTGTGGCTGTTATGGATTATTCGGAATTGATGCATCCAATCAATCACTATCTGCAAACCAGCATTCTTGTATTCCTTGGTGCGATCGCTCTGTTCATTGCATTAATGTATTGGTTTATTCATAAGTATGTTTCGTTGCCGATAACTAAATTGAGAAATGAAATTAATCGTTTGGTCGAAAAAGGCGGAGATTTAACGCAAAGCATAGCCATTTCCAGCCGAAACGAAATAGGCGACCTCGCTGCCTCTTTCAATCAGTTTATTGCTAATTTGCGAGGGATTGTCGCGAACGTTGTGAGCTATGCGAATCAGGTCGATCACATTGCAAGCAGCTCGGCCAAATCGGCAACGGAAGTGGGTCAAGCCTCCGATCAAGTTGTTTTCATTGCGGAGAACATCGCAACGGGAACAAGCTCCCAAGCAGTGACGGTAATGGGAATCCTCGATAAAATGACGAGGACCCAAGAGCAGGTCAATGAAACCAAGCGTGAAATGGAAAGGTCGGTCGAGCTTGCCAAGCAGTCTGCGAGTGTTGCCACTTCTGGAGGACAAGCGATGCAGGAGGCGGCACATGAGGTTGATCAAATCGTTGGCGTTACCAATGAAACCATGTCTGCTATTCGAAAATTGGAAGAGAGCTCTCACCAAATCGGTGAGTTTGTGACCGCAATTGAAGGTATTACAGCGACGACCAATCTGCTCGCGTTGAATGCTTCTATTGAGGCGGCGCGTGCTGGTGAGCACGGTAGAGGATTCGGGGTCGTAGCGGGAGAGATTCGCAAACTTGCGGAGCAGTCGAACACGGCGACCTCGCAAATCGCGGCATTAGTCCATGTGATCCAACAGGAGACGCAAGCTTCCGTTCGCATGATGGAGCTCAGCAGTACAGCGGTTACATCACTTACGCAGAAGGCAGAGCAGGGCAACCTTTCGCTGCAAAAAATTCAGGTGCATGTTGATGACACCGAAGTGAGCATTACGCATTTGCTGCAAACGATTGATATGGTGCTGGGCAATTCCAAGCATGTGCTAACCGCGATTGAAGAAGCATCAGCGACTTCACAGGAAATGACCGCATCTACCCAAGAGGTATCTGCTTTTATCCAAGAACAGCATGCGTCCATTGATTTGTTGTCCAACAATCTCAAAGAAATGAGCGGAATTGCGGTACTGCTAAGAAATGAAGTCAGCAAATTTGTTGTATAAGTGAGAGAGCGCCCATTAGGGTGCTCTCTTCTATTTTCGACTCGGCAGCAAACGTGTGGCTATGCCAATTCGATTCCAGCTATTGATGGTGTTAATCGCCATAACCAGCACCATGAATTCCTGCTCATTAAATACAATGAGCGGAAGTTTTTTGTCGTTCGTTGCAGCGCGCAACAATCACATAAAATATGGTAAACTAAACTCAGTAAGCTGAGCGAAAGGTGAGATAACCATGTCAATCGATTTGTCTAAAGGTCAACGTATCGACTTAACGAAAACAAACCCAGGTCTAACCAAAATAATCGTGGGACTTGGCTGGGATATTAATAGATACCAAGGGGGAGGCGAATTCGATCTGGATGCATCGGCCTTTCTTCTTCATGAAGATGGTAAAGCAAAATCAGCAGCAGATTTCGTTTTTTATAATAACCTCCAAGCATATGACGGTGCGGTCCTTCACACAGGTGACAATCGAACGGGGGAAGGCGACGGTGATGACGAACAAATCATCATTGATTTTGCTAAGATCCCAGCCACGATCAACCGGATTGGCATTACCGTGACGATTCATGAGGCTAGTCAACGTTCTCAAAATTTTGGACAAGTTAGCCATGCATTCGTGAGGGTAGTGAATGAAGTTACAAAGCAGGAAATTATGCGATACGATTTGGGTGAAGAGTTTTCGATTGAAACGGCTGTCGTCTTCTGTGAGTTTTATCGATATGGAAGTGATTGGAAATTCCAGGCGATTGGCAGTGGTTTTGCGGGTGGCTTGGCGGCGCTGGTTAGGAATTATGGGTTGGAGTAGGGTGAAGTTGTAAGAAGCACAGGCCTAATTTGGGCAGGTGCCTCTTTTTATATTTCAAGCTCGTCATTGGCAGCTGACATCTCGTCACCAACAAAAACTCAACACTACCGTAATATCCTTATCAAATAGATCAATATGCCCGTGTTCGTTCCGGGTAAACATGTACCCATTTTCCTCGATCCCCCGACATATATGAGAAAGACGATGTTCATCCATTTGGATTAGCTTTGCTAATTGTGCGAGCTGTATGGGCTTGTTATTGAGTGACAGCATCATACCAACCTACTTTCCGTCTGATTTAGGTGACTATGATTAAATTAACAAGAATGAGATGCAAAGTATCAGGAATCTTGTCGTCCAAGTTCTCACAATACAAAGTGTTTTGTAGTTTGTCACAAACGTCATGCAATAAACAGCTGTGAAAAAGAAAGGCCGCCGCTCTCATAAGCGACAGCCTTAACGCTCCCGTCCTGGAAAGACGTCGGGAGCTATTTATTTTTTACACATGCACAATATGCTGCTCCGTATCCACAGTGCCTCGGGACATCAAAAAGCAACAGCGAGATTGGCTTCTTTTTCTTGGCATAAGCGGCAAGGTAATAGTGAGTCCGTGAAATAAACGTCCTGCGGTTTAACGTCCCCGTTAAATCATTATAGTTTGCCAGGCGGAGCAGAGCTTGGTCGGCTTGTTCTTTCATTAAGAGAATGAAGCCTGTATTGGCTGCAATAAGCAAAGGATCGTTAAATAAAACCAGCCAAGAACATTGGTCAACGTGGATGTGCTTTTTCTGTGAATCATACGGTACGCAGGCAGCAGAAGAGCAGAAGCCAAGCAGATGGAAACAAAAGCGATGCGAAAATTTTCTGTATTCTGGATCAGCAGGATGCTGTGAAAGCCGACAATACCTGCGAGGACCCAGGCGAAATACAGGTTTCGCGTGATGAATTCACAAGGCATACCGTAAATGTATCTGTCACGCCGCCGCGTAGCATAAGGATCAGCCATGCCGTGGCTTGCACACATTTTGCAAAGAAAAAGTATCGGATTGTAGGATCGCTCTTATGCTGACACCAATAGGCATAATGAATACCGCGGTGAATAGCTGTCTGATGACGAGTGTTAGCAGCATGGTTTTCAAATCTAAGTTTAGACTCATCTATTGCGCCATGAATGAAGAAAAACGGTAGAGATCCTGTAAAAATTTGTCGAATACCTTCTAGCAAAGTTGCTGAAAAGAATCCTAGAACGTGAATAGCATTTCCGATGAAGGAAAAGATAACAATGCGACGATAGGAAGCCGTCTAATTACTGCGCTAACTAAATAGCTAATTTGGAGGGTGTTAAAGTTGAATATTTTACGTGATGAACTCAAACGAACGAAAGATGGTTATGAAGTAATCATTTACCTTGACACACAGGATGTCGAATTTGCAAGTGAATCGGGACCCAATAATAAGGAAAAGCAAGGATTAACAAATGATATCCAAGCTTATGTAAAGAAGAAGTACCCCAAAATAAGAGTCAACGTAGCGAGAGTTATGCTGGGGGGCATGCTCGTCTCTACGATTCCTCTGTCGGGGGGACTCGCACACGCGGCTGAAGCTAATCCTACAACTCCTACAACCCCGCCTGCAGTAACGCAGACATCAGGTGTAAAAACGTCCGCAGACTTTACGGATCTTGTTGGTATTGATGCAGGGCTGAAAGCCAAAGTGGATGCTTTGCTTGCTAAGGGTTACATGGAAGGTAAAACAGATACAACGTTTGATATCACTGGCAATATGACACGTGCTGAAGCAGCTAAGCTCGTTTCCAAAGTCATGGGTTTAACTGTCGGCACAGAAACAAAGTCAAGTTTTGCGGATGTCAGCTCAACGGATGGATCGATCAGCTGGTCGATTCCTTACATCGAAGCGGCTAAAAAAGCTGGCATTATCGACGGTATGACGGATACTACCTTCGCACCGAAAGATAACGTAACACTCGGACAATTGGCTACCATGTTCGTAAAAGGTCTTGGTAAAACAGCTGACGTTAAACAAACACCAGGCACCCCATGGTACCAAGGTTACATGGATGTAGCCAAAGCAAACGGTATTGACCTTGGCGCAGACGGTTCCAAAATGGCAAGTCGCGCTGACCTGGTGAGCGGTTCGTATGCGGCGGATGTGGCGGTTAGCGCTACGCAGGCTGTTACGCTTAGCGATGTTAAAGCGACAGGGGCTAAGCAACTAACGGTAACGTTTAACAAAGCGGTTGACGATACCAAAGCGGTATTTGCTGTGAAGAAGGGCACGATTACAACTAACATTGCTACAACTACCTTCTCTGCTGATAAGAAAACCGCTACTCTTGAGTTGAGCAGCAAATTGACAGATGGTGATTATGCAATTAGTGTTTCAGGGCTTTCTACTGCACCACTTACTAAAACGATAACAGCAGTGAGTGAAAAAGTATCTAAAATTGAATTCCTATCTCAAACTGCTCCTCTTTCAGATTTTGATGCAGATGGGAATATTGATGGTGCCACTGTTGGTTATAAGGTTACCAACCAATATGGTGAAGATATTACTAGCACCACAGATTTAACTTCGAATTCAACTGTTGGTACACCTGATGCGACTGCTGGGAAGTTTACAATCGCAAAAACGGACTTTGCTACAAATGATAAAGTTAGTGTGACTCTTATTCATCCAGCAACTGCTGTTTCTGCAACTGCTACTCTCACAGTCTCTTCAGAAGCGAAAGTTGCAGACATCTCTATCGTGAAGCTTTACAACAAAGATGGTAAACAACTAAATGAAGACACTAATCTTGCAACTGACAAGTTCTACTTATTAGTAGATGCAAAAGATCAGTATGGTACTGCCATTACTAATCCAGCAAAACTAAGCGCTGCTAATTTACTTGTCAACGAAACTAATAATGCATCCACTGATGCTGCAACTGCATTCACAACAATTAAAGTTGATGGTGTAGATACAGTAGCTTTGCCAATTAATGCTCCTGCAGCAGGCATTACAGTAGGTTCAAATATCGTTACATTAATTTCGACAACATCTGGTAAGAGTGCATCATTAGAGGTTAAAGTAGTTGAGTCGGTACGTTCAGATGTTGTAAATCTTACAAATCCAGGGTTAGTTGCAGCTAATGAAGATGTTTATATTGGTGTTGAAGCTTTAGATAAAACTGGTAAAGCAATTACTGATGTAAAGACCCTTAACGACGCAACAAAAGGAACAAAAGTCACTGTCGGCAGTGCAACATTAACCAATCCGTTCGAACTTAAAGATGGCGCAGTAGTCATTAAAGTTCCAGCTGCTCAAGTATCTACAAAAGGCGTAGTTTCCCTGATTGCTGTTACATCTAGCAACAAAGTATCGACACTTACACTTAACGTAAAAGATGAAGCAATTCCTACAGTTATAAGAGGGGTAGACGCTGACTTTGGCAAGACTTTAGTAGGTTCTGCTTCAACAACTGTAGGTGTTAGCAACTTAGTAGTAGAAGATCAATACGGTCGTGTCATGACGGATGCTGCTGTAACTACATGGCTTGATGCTGGTAATAAAATCCTAGTTACAGAAGATGAAAATGCTACAGTAGTAGCTGTAGGTAATACTGATGCAGCTAAAAATATTACAAGTTCTGGAGGAACAGTAACTCCAGTAACTGTAACAGCAGGTGCAGCTAACGGTACTGAAAAATTAACATTTACATTAGTAAAAGCAGGTACTCCTCAAACTGCAAGCGCTGGGGAAGTGACTATGCGCGTCACAGATGGTACAGAGTATGTTTCTTACTCTGTAGATACAGTAGGCACCGTATATGATGAAAAAGGTGCTGCTGCTGCAAATACTGATGCTGCTGCTTATGATAAGGCTGTTAAAGTTTATGGAGTATTAGCTGACGGCAGCAAAGTTCTACTATCTGTATCTAATGATTATACGATTACTTCAACAAATAGCGCAGTACAAACAGATGTTAGTGGTGATTCAGTAATTGACCAAACAACTGCGGCAACGTACGGTACTGATAAGACAGAGGTTGTTGCTCCAATTACGGTGACAATTAATGCAACTGGTCAACAATTCAACCAAGATGTTACAATTTCCAAGGTTGCTCCTTCAGTAAAAACAGTTAAGTTTGTAAATGACAATACGACTAGCTCGACTGCTGTAACTACAATGAAGCATACTGCTGGTGCTGGATTCTCCATCGCAAATATTACTGCAGGTAATGACAAAACAAACATTGTTGTAACTGATCAATATGGTGTCTCCGTAGTCGCAGCGGCAGCGGCAGGCGATATAACATTTGCTGACGGAACAACAGTAGCTGCTCCGCGTGTTACAATTACACCTGTAACTGGTGCAATCAGCATTACGAACAATGGATTGGCAAATGCCGCAGTAACAGCATCCACCGTTACAGCAGGCGATGTGTTTGATGTAACAGTTACCTACGCTGGCGGCGCAACTTCAACTGTCCGTGTAACTGTTGAATAGTACGAGCATCCAAACGCCTAAACGAAAAAGCACCCATCACTGGGTGCTTTTTCGTTATACCATCTACTGAGGATTCGCAATAATCTTCCCATGCTGCCACTCGAATTCGTACTCGAATTGTTCGGTGGAGTCATACAGCTCGGGAGAGTACGGACGCACGATTACATGCTCGGTACGTGCCGTCTCGGAAGACTTCTCTGGTTGAAGCTCGTTGGCCGCGGCGCCAACAGCAATAAGGGAGAATAGGCAGAAAAAGAACAAACCAATCTTCGTTTTCATAGGATGGGGCCTCCGTCAAATCATGATATCTTTATTGTAATAGGCAATTGTCATGGCAAGATGAGCAGGAAGTAAAGATCATATGAATCATGGTGAAAACGGCATGCAGTGAGGTCGATCGTGCCCTGATACGGTTTAGTTTTTCTAACTAAAAGTAAAAATATAACAAAAAACAGCCAAATATTTCTTGTCATACTTAGAAGAAGTGTGTCACTATAGAAGCATTGAAGACACAAATCGAATCATGGTGATCAGGATGAAGTATTCGGGAAGAATCCTTATAATATCAATCGTTTTAGTGATAATCATCGCCTTTAGAATGTATGCGTTTATTTATTATCATGTTCCATTACTTCAGTTCCCCTTATTTGGTATGTGCTTATTATTGGCGGGGTGGATGTTGGGCAAGCAGTTTGATCGATTGAAATTTCTTTCGGAAAAGGATCATCTGACGACGCTGTACAACAGGAGATTCATACAGGATGCATTCCCGAAGCTCATCGCTTCCGTAGATCGTAAGCAGGCGAAGCTGGTGTTATATTTTATCGACGTGGATGATTTTAAATTAATCAATGACTCCTGCGGGCACAAAATCGGCGATCAAGTCCTGCAACGAATTGCAAATATTCTACTGCTCTATGGGCAAAAGAAGGATGTAGCCGCACGGTGGGCGGGGGATGAGTTTTTGCTCTTATCTACCCCGTCGAGTGCATACACAGAAGAGATGCTGATTGCTCATATGCAGCGGGAATTGGCGATAGCTTCTCAAGAGTTTCAAATAGATCTTTCGGTTTCCATTGGAACAGCCATGTATCCAGATGAAGCGCAGACATTGGAGGATTTATTGCATGTAGCGGATCAGGATATGTATGCTTTGAAAATGGGGAGAAAATGCCAACCTGTCAGCGCGATGGGAACTACGCATTCGGTAAGTTGAATGGAAAGGAAGAAGCACCCATTAGGGTGCTTTTGTCTATTTAACTGCCAACAAGAACGCATAGACAGAAATAGTGTGCGTTTTACATGAATTTCATGATTTTTGCCGATTTCGAAAGGAAATCAGCGCTTTTTGTCGAATAATTTTGGATTGAAATCTATTTCCGAGTTGGAGGGCTTCCATGATGAATGTTCAAGCATCTAAACTTACCATCCATAATCTATTAACGATGCCAGGAAGCCGCTCGCAGCGAAGATTTACCTTCATTTTCGGCGCCATTGTTTGCTTGATTTCTTTGCTTTCGTTACCGATTGCTAGTAGTAAGCTGCCGGAATTTCAGGCGTATCAACCGGCGATTTTTTCGACCGTTATTTGTTTCGAACTAATCACAGCCTATGTGCTATTTAGTCAATTTTTAATCAATCGAGCGCCTGCTGTGCTTGTGCTGGGTACAGGTTATCTTTACTCGGCGGGTATGAGCTTGATGTATATGCTTGTGTTCCCAGGCATTTTCTCTCCTACGGGATTGTTCCATGCCAGTTCACAGACAGCTCCTTGGATGTATATATTAGGGCATTTCGGACTCCCGCTCGCCCTGTTCCTCTATATGTGGTTGGATCATGCCTATAAAGCGGTTGAGCTTAGTGCTCAAAGGGCACGCCAACTTGTGGTGCTGGGCATCTCGGGGACGCTGTTTCTGATTGGTCTATTGACGGCTGTTTGCTTGTACGGGGAAAGCTTGCTGCCTGTTCTTCTCAGCCAAGGCCGTCTTACACCCTGGTTTATTTACGGTTTTGGCTTACCGATTGTCCTCATCAGCTTGGCTGCTTTGGTCGTATTTTACAAGATATCGCGTGGAAGCACCGTCACATCGGCATGGTTATGTGTTGCCTTGCTGGCCTCAATGCTGGATGTGGCAGTCGTCATGTGCGGCGGCGGCAGGTACAGCGTGGGATGGTATGTTGCGAAGTTAAACACGTTCGTGTGTGCGAATGCCGTTCTGTCAGGGATGATCTATGAATTTAATAAGATGTACGTGGAGATGTCGAAGCTGTACCGCAAAGTAAGCGAGAGCGAAAGCAATTATAAAGAGTTGCTCGGTGAAAGCCAGCTTGCAGAGAGGAAAATCGCAGAACAAAAAGAGATCATCGAGCGCATGCTAGCCTCCAGCAGGGAAGCGATTGTGATGTGCGATAGCGAGGGAAACGTTATTTTCGCCAATCGACGTTTCGAGCGTTTATTCGAAAAGCCACTGCTTCGCGGCGAGAAGTTGGCGGTTTACTGTTCGTGTCTGAAAGCTGCGCAGGGTTCTTTATCTGAAATGATCGAGGGCTATTTGCAAGGTCGCATGAAGCCTTTCCGTGAGCGGGTTTCGATGGTAAACAGCAAAGAAAAGACGAAGTATTACGAGTGCTATGTCAGCCCGATTGCGAATGAGACAGATGGCACGCTGCTCGGACATTTATTCGGATTCCATGATCGAACGGACGAAGTTCGGATGGTGTATTACGACGAATTGACGGGGCTCCCGAACCGCAGATATTTGGGAGAACGGCTGATGGAGGCGATGCAGCAGGCCAAAGAAAGCAAGATGCTGCCCGTTATTTATTTTATGGATTTGGACGGTTTCAAGAAGGTGAATGACACCTATGGTCATGAAATGGGTGATCGGTTGCTGCAGGAAGTTGCCGGCATCCTTCAAGGCTGTGTCGGAAACCGCGGCATTTGTGCGCGCTGGGCGGGCGATGAGTTTATCGTTTTGCTGAATAGGTTGGAAACAGAGGAGCAATTAGAGCAGATTGCCCAAACCATTATTCAAACGATTAATGAATTAGACACGGTAGACGGTAAGGAGATTCATGTTACGGCCAGCATTGGCGTCGCTATCTATCCTATTGACGGAACCATAGGGAAGACGCTGCTGCAGCATGCGGATCAAGCGATGTACGAGGCGAAGATGCGAGGCAAAAATAATTACTGCTTGTATGCAGCCATTTCGGAGGCGCAGTAGTCGACAAGTCTGTCACCTTTTTGGTAGGAGGATGCAGTCGAGAAGTTGAACTACTAATTACGAGTGTGATAGACATCAATTAGGGGAGCCATCTAGTGTGAAACGTAAACTTTGGAAGCAAATTGGTCTCGGTGTGTTCGGCGGGATGATTGTGGCAGCAGCATTTGCTTATATCCCAACGAAAGCAGAACCGAGCGTCTCCCCTCAAATCAATAAACGTCTGGAGAAGCGGCAAGTGCTCATCCGTCTGGAGGATGTGGGGCTTGGCGGCGATTACAATACATTGGAAGGTCTCGGCAAACTACGGGCTGTGATCGATTATTTGGCATCTGAAGATGTGCCTTTTCATGTGGCGGTCATTCCGCGCAGAATGAGCTTGAAAGCCGATGGCGTCTGGCAAGAAAGAGGGATCGATGATCCGAACCCTGACCCTGTTGTAAGCGCTTTTATCTCTTTGTTGCAAGGGGCTGAGCGCCAAGGCGGGCTGCTGGGCATGCACGGCTACCGCCACCAGTACGGGGAGTCCTATCGTGAGGACGGCGAACAAAATTCAGGCATCGGCGCTGAGTTTAATGTGGACGGTGCACCAGAAACGAAAGAAACCTCCTATGCGGTGGAACGTCTGAAAGACAGCTTGGCGGCCTTCGCCAAAGCGGATTTGCATCCTGTATTCTGGGAATCGCCGCATTATCAGGATACGCGTGAGCAACAGGCCATTTTCCGCTCCTATATGGGGATGCTATTTCAACCTGATATTTATGTAAAAGGTTCCACCAAAGACGTGAACTACCACGATACGGTCAATACGTTCGGTCAGGACAGTCTAGGCTCGGTCTATATCCCTGCACCGTTCCGATATGTGAGTGACGCCAGCTCTGTTGAGCAAATTCTGAGTAAAGCGAAGTCCGATGACGCCTTAGCTTCCTTCTACTTCCATCCTTTCTTGGAATTCGCCAAGCTGGAGCCAGAGTTGGATGCTGAGGGCAAAGCAATCATGAAGGATCAACTTCCCCTCTATCGGTATAAAAAAGGGGAGGATGCCTCTTATCTTCATAAGCTGGTACAAGGCTTCAAGGCGCAGGGCTATCGTTGGAGCTCGCTCTACGATATCGTTCCCTTCTCGCCTGCGCATCGCGTGAGTCTGCCGCTCGGCACGAAGCTGCGCAATGTGATGCTTGGCGATGTGACAGGTCAAGGGCATGCCGATGTCATCGTGCGTCAAGCCCATCGCGTACTCGTCATCCCTGGCACGTATACATGGCCTCGGAATCGGCCGCAAGAAGCGTCGCAGGTGTGGTTGAAGGAAGCTTTTGCCCCTGAGGAACAGACGCTGTTGATTGATCTGAACGGAGATCGCAAGGAAGACTTGCTCGCCTACAACGAGCTGACTGGTGATATGCGTGTCGCCTGGGCGGATAAAGGACATTTCCGAACACCTGAATCTGTAGGGATTGTCCCAGCGGGCCTTCACGGGCTGAAGCCTTTCCAATCGGAAGAGGGAAGGGGCCTGATCGCCAAGGGAGAGAAGGGCATTGTGGAGATCAGCTATCTGCATCAGCAGCTCGAATATGCCGAAGTGACCTCGGAGCTTGATGACGATACCGACCTGTATCCAGGTCGATTCGAGGGCCCTGATGCTGATGATATCCTGTGTTACTCGCGTAAGGCCCGCAAAATCTCGATCCTCTACCATGGACGAGGAGGCCGATTTGCCCCTCCGCAGGCGGTGGATAGTGTGAAGACAGGGCGTGGCGATCAACTGCTCGTCGGAGACGCGAATGGCGATGGCCGCAGCGACTTGATTACGTATACAGCCGAGACAGGCATATGGCATGTGTTCGAAAATAAAGGGGAGCACCGCTTCCAGCCGCTGGACAATGCCTTCGGCCCGTGGGCGACGGGCGCGAAGCGCGAAGCCGTCGTTGCCGACTTCGACGGTAATCAGAAGGCCGATGTAGCTTCCTATAATGAAGCGGAGCATGTGCTGGATCTGGCTTTGTCGTTCCGAGGCGCAGTGACGCAGCGATGAGTGTGGTGAGGGGTGTCCGATCAGGACACCTCTTTTGCATCGTTACTGACATCTCTCTGACATGTTTTCCTGCTATACTGGGCTTGTCAGAGCCGTCGTTACCATACCAGGTGGACAAGGAGATAGGGCTCTACGCGTGGAATATAAGTAGCAAATGTTGCCGATTGATGTCGATAAAGGAGAGAATATGTTGAGAAAAGTATTGATCGTTGAAGATGAAATCGCGATCGCCCGCGTCATTGCCGCCTATTTGCAGAAGGAGCAGTACGAAGTCATCACGGTACACAATGGAGCTGAGGCCACCGAGGTGTTCGACCGCGTTCAGCCGCATCTGGTGCTGCTCGATGTGCATTTGCCTGGTATGGATGGCTGGGAGATCTTGACCTATATTCGTGATAAAAGCGTGTGTCCCGTCATCATGCTGACAGCCTTGTCCGAAACGGAGAAGAAGCTCACGGGACTGAATCTTGGCGCAGATGATTATATGACCAAACCTTTCGTGGGTGCCGAGGTTGTAGCGCGTGTGAACGCAGTGCTGCGTCGGTTCTCCAATGTGATGGAGAGAAGACATGTGCGCCAATACGGCTCACTCAAGATCGACTTCCAGTCCCACGATGTATATCTGAATGGTGCGAAGGTTGTGCTTACACCGCGCGATTTATCTGTGCTCATGCTGCTTGCGGAAAATCCGAATCAGGTGTTCACACGCGAACATTTGTTGGATACCGTATGGGGTATGGACTATGACGGCAGCGACCGAGCGGTCGATTTGGTCGTCAAACGCATCCGCAAAGCGCTCGAGAACTGGCCGACGAGCGAAGGAGAGATTCGAACTATGCACCGAATGGGGTACCAATTCCATGTTCATGACAAATAAAAAGCGGCTCACGCTGCTGCAGGTTTGGTCGCGTACGTATTTGATTTCAATGCTCATTGGCATCTTCATCGTTGGTTTCATTGCCGTACAGTGGCTGCAGTATGTGACACGGCAGGATCGGATTGCGACGGTCGAACATATTGCCGTGCGTATGGCGGAGCAGGTAGTAAATAGTAAAGGCGAATTCATTGCGACGAATGAAATTTCGGCGATGCTAGCGAATCTTCAGCGGGATTTATCGTTCAAGAATCCGATTAGGGCACATATCAAATCGGCGGATCAGCGAATTATTTTTCCTACACCAGAGATTAACGATATGCAGCAGGGTAGACAAGGAGGCAATCAGCCGCCGCCAAATGACCTGCCGCCGAAGATTGGCCAAGGCGCGCCGCAGGGTGATCGCGGGCAGCCGCCAAATGATGGCGGTCCGCCGCGAGATGGCGGAGGACCGAATGGTGAGCGGCCTCGACAAGGGCCGCCTGAAGAAATGTTCGATGGCAAGCTGCCGCAAACAACGGAGTACGTGAAGAAGCGGGATACCGAAGGCGTCAGCATTTACATGGTTTCTAGTCCGATTATGCAAGAGGAGAAGATCGTGGGGGGTGTCTATTTGAGTCTCCCAGAGCATGATATCGCGGATGTCGATGTCAATTATGCCATGCTCTACACGCTGTTAACAGGCGGGGGGTTACTCGGATGGATCGTCATGTACCTGCTGACGCGGCGTCTAATTAAACCGATCAAGGAAGTGGCGGATGCCGCCAAACAGCTCATGCTGGGCAACTATGACGTCAGCTTCCAAAGCAATAGCCAAGAGCAGGAAGTCGCGCAATTGACGGCTACTTTTCAAGATATGGCAGGTCGTTTGAAGCAACTGGAGTCGCTGCGTACCCTGCTGATCGCGGGCGTCACCCATGAGCTCAAAACACCGGTCGCCTCAATCAGCGGGCTCTTGCAGGCCGTGCAAGATAAAGTTGTCGAGGGCGCCGAAAGCGAGGAATTTATTCAACTTTCCTTGAAAGAGGCCGAGCGGATGCACAATATGGTGGAGGATTTGTTGGATTTCAACGGTTTTGCCACGGGGGCGCTTCGCGTTACGAATGAGCCGATCGAGCTTCATCGATTTGTTAGGGAAGTCGTATATCAATGGCGCATTGCGCAGGAAGAGCAGCAACAGTTGGACATTCAAGTAGAGAGCACGCGGGAAGAGCTTGACGTCATGGGGGACACTGGGAGGATCCAGCAAATCCTCATTAACCTGTTGAATAACAGCCTGCATGCGGGTGCTAATCGAGGGGGGTTGCGAATTTCCTTGTACGATTACAGCGATCGGGAAATTGGCATCGATGTCGCTGACCAAGGGAAAGGCATTCCGCCTGAGGAGCAGCCGTACATTTTTGAACGATTCTACCGCGGTCAGGGGAAAAAGCATAAGGTCCGAGGGCTTGGCTTAGGGCTGCCGTACAGCCTCATGTTGGCGCATGCGCAGCGAGGTCAGCTTTTCTTGCGTGAGAGCAGTCCAAGTGGATCCATTTTTACCTTAACCTTGTTGAAAATTGACGCATCTTGACGTATTCCTGACACAAGTCCATCGTATGCTGGTCTTAACAGCAACAAACAAGACACGAATACGATGGGGGATTCGCCTATATGCCAACAATAACTAGAAGTCCGAAAGTTCAAACGCGCAGACAAGTAGAAGAAATTTGGATGGCGAAGCAGCGATTAGAAGCGCTCGACAAGATGCAATCCTATGACTATGTTCGAATGGAAAATGAGCGAATTAACAATTTAGCCTCGATGATGCACAACATTAAGTTCCATATTTATACGAAATATGACGTGATCCTGTAAGGATCGTAGGAAGGCACCTGGTGAGGGTGCTTTTTATTTTGGGTGGAAGGAGGAGGATAAGGGTATCAAAAAAACGCTAATGACTGACAAGGGGCTGGCAGGATATACTTGAGTAGCTTCAAAAATATCTCCACTTGCCTGGAAAAAGGGGTATGCAAGATGGAGAATAGTAGTCATGGTCCAGGCCGTAGCAGTCCAACCTGATTATAGCGCGGATCATTTGCTGGAAGCAGCGGAAATCATGGCTTAACTCACTTCAGAGGGAACAAAGTAAGTCTCAAGTATCTATCCATAACAGAGCCAATGAACAATCTTAGAACAGTCACAACGTGGAGGTACCCCTATGAATGTTCAAATCACACAGATAATCAGAGCCAGTATATGCTGTCTCCTCTTGATCTTGGCTACTTCCTGCTCGCAGGAATCGGCTGAGAAAAGTGCAACGGCTTCGCCTAAAGCTGCAAAGGTAACTGCAACGTCGAAGGCGACAACAGAGGCGCTGACGAATCGGCGTATTCCAGCGAAAGTGGTTCGGGTCGTCGATGGCGACACCATGAAGGTGTCTTATACTGAGGGCGGAAAAGTTAGAGAGGAAACGATCCGCTTGCTGCTCGTGGATACACCAGAAAGCGTGGATCCTGAGAAGCCTGTGCAGCCTTTTGCCATTGAAGCGTCGAACTATGCGAAAAAAATGCTCACAGACAAGGACGTCCAATTGGAATTGGATGTGTCGGAGCGGGATAAATACGGCAGATTGCTATGCTATTTATACATTGGCGATAAGATGTTTAACGAATTGCTGCTCGAAAATGGCTATGCCCGCGTGGCGTATGTGTATCCGCCTAATGTGAAGTATGTCGATCAGTTCCGCGACATTCAGAAGAAGGCGCAGCAGAAGGGCGTGAACATCTGGAGCGTGGAAAATTACGCGCAGGAGGATGGTTTTCACGAGGGAGCTGCGTCAGGGAAGCCGAGCCCATCAGCGACGGCTGTGGCTAAGTCTGGCGCAGCTGCGACCGCGGCGCCGAAGGCTGGCGTGAGCTACAACTCGTGCGCGGAAGCGAGGGCGGCCGGCGTTTCGCAGATCCGCCGAGGCGAGCCTGGCTACAGCGCCAAGCTGGACGGGGACAACGACGGCGTGGCCTGCGAGTAAGTGCAGCGGAGGGGGTGTCCTCGGGGACACCCGCTTTGCTAAACGAACGACGAATCGCTATTTGCGGCGAAATCGCCGAAAAGGCACGTCACGCGGAACGTCAGTAACTTATTTCCACGTTTTAAGCTCAAAACCACGAAAATCGGCAAAATAGAACACCCACGTTCCGTCTCCGCGTCGCATCCAAACTACATCACTTTATACCCAATCCACGCCAAACAACCTGTATTTGACCAATGATCAAATACAGGTTGCAACAGGCCCTACAAACATCTCAATTAGCTAGTTACACGATTTTCACTACTCAGTGTACTCTCGCTCTGATGCTCATACTGATTGAACATCAGATGGTAGATCACAGCGGACAACGCGGCGATGGCGGCGAGCAGGCAGAACGTCCACGTGAAGCCGATCCAGCTGCTGATCGGTATCGACAACGGCGCGAGCGTCCGCCCGATCGTATACCGCAAGCTTGCAGCGGCAAAATACTGGCCGCGAATATGCTCAGGAGCTAGCCTCGAAACAAAGGCCTGCTGCGGTCCAGCGGACATCAGTTCAGCCAGTGTGAAGACGGCGATGGCAAGAGTGAAGCCCATGAACGTCGACATCTGGCAGAAAAGAACCATACCAAACGCATAAAGAATCGACCCGCCGATGAACACGTAACGGTCGCGATACTTCATCATCCATTTGGTCACGATGACCGTGAAAAGGGCTACGAATAGGCCGTTTTCGGAAACGATGACGCCGAAAAGCTGCGTGCCCGTCACTTGCCAATGCCAGTCCTGGAAGTGAAGCAACGTCGTCATGGAGACGGTCTCTTTCAGGAAAACGGGGAACAGCAAGTCCAGCTGCATAAAGGTTTGCGATAACAGAATGCCCGCAATAACGAACAGTAGAAATACCCGATCCGTCGCAATGACGCGGTAATCACGGAACTGCACAGCGATCGCCTTGTACCAAGGCAGATCACGTCGTGCACGATGCTGCTCCGCGAGCTGTTTCGGCATCGTTTCGTGGAGACGCCGGCTCATGAAGAGCGCGAGCGCCAAGCAGAAGACCGAAGCTGCTGCAAGGACGAGATACGGATTATCCGTATACAGCAGCGAACCAAGCAAAGGACCGACAACGACGGCCATATTCGCTGCCGTATAGAAGACGGCGAATACACCAGCGCGATCCGCGTCATCCACAACGTCCGCCACCATTGCTTGGCTGGCAGGCCAGTACAACGAGCCTGAGAAGCTCGCAAAGCTGAAGCCGAGAAAGCTGACAAAAGGCAGCGCCAACCAAGGGGAGGCAGACAAGGCGAATACTCCGTAACCTACAGCTTGGCCCGTTGCTGCGATAATCATCATCCGTTTTCGTCCGAAGCGATCCGCACAATAGCCCCCTAGTAAATTGGCGAAGACCGAAAGCGTCTGCGAGAGAATGAGTAAAATCCCCGTCCAGCCTTTCCCGAAGGAGCCCGCGAAATAGATCGCCATAAACGGAAAGAATGCCCAAAAAATGACGTTAAAAGCCGTTTCTCCGCCGAGGCGGATTTTTAAATTTGAATCCCAATCTCTAATTTTCATGACGTTAATCCCTCTAGTTGTTTCTAGTTGCTCGAGCTAAGCATCCCCTATCATACTATCAATCTTCCATGCGATACAAGGGCCGCTAAGAGATGAATAGTTCCATTAGTGTCAAAATTTAACCCAATCGCACCTGTGGTCGTGACCGTCGGGGGAGAGGGCAGCACCTTCCGCGTGCGGTTGACCGCCGTTGATTAGTAGTGCGATGCGAGTTCCATCAAATTAGAAAAGACGGTACAGGGATGGACGCCCAGGACCGTCATTTTTTATTTTCGAAACATATACCCGACGTCTCTCCTTTTTTGTCGCTTCAGCATGATAATGTAAGTAAGGTCGAGGATGATAATGAAGACATACAGAACGAGCAGCAGCGGAGAATCGGGGAATAAGTAGTAAAAAATAATCGCAGCGCACATCGATCCTAGAAACTTCATCACGCCGATCCCGACGGATTGGCCAAGCGTACCTTGCTGGCGCAGCATGACGATGAACAGCAGCGACATCATGAAATTCATTCCGAACGCGAGATACTTGCCCTGCAAATCCTGGAATTCTCCCGTAAAGCTGAGGTGAATTAGGAACGCGGCAGCGAGCGACAGCAGGAGTCTAATCGTCTTGTGTTTTCTGTGCGTTGTGTAAGCCAAATATTGCAGCATGATCATGAAGTTCAAAGCAAGCCACACCAGGTTAATCAGCATCTGCAGGTCATCGATCGGATAAATGAAGGTGAAAATTGTCTGCCATGTCAGATTGGCGCACAAAGCTGCGAGCGGGATGCTTGGTCTTCGATCTTGAAAGCTTTTGTAAATCATGAGCACATACGCAATGGTCCAAAATACGCCTGAGGAAAGCTGCAGAACACGTCCAAGTTGCTGGGCAAAGAGATCGTCCATGTTAAGCCATCACATCCCTTTACTGACGGATAGTAGACGATATGATGGCGCGGCGCAGGATATGTTTTTTACAGTTGAAAAAAAGCACAAAAGAGCGTGGCCTGTATTCGGCTTGAGTTCCAACCGCATTTAGGCGGTAAAATACATGTCCGTCTCCAGACCGAGGAAAAGGGGGGAAATAGCACGTATAATTTTGAACTACGAAGATTTGAAAGGAGCACATCTCACATGAATGCTGAAACCCTCATCGGTTATGGGTTCGCTGCTATTATTATTGTTTTAGTTATTTGGTTAAGAACGCGTGGTAGAGCGAAGCCGATTCGCTTTAAAGGACGCGGGATGCTGGTCCCAGTGGTCCTATTATTGATCGTTTTTGGACTCAGCATTAGCTCATTGACGCATATTCCGAATCATCCGTTCCATGTCCCTGCTTGGTGGGAGTTTCTATGTGCAATAGTGCTCGGCGCAGGACTTGGCAGCATTATGTTGTACCATACGGGGTATGAGAAGCGGGAGGACGGGTTCGTCTATTCGAAGCCTAACAAAAACTTTAAGTACGTTATCGTCGCGGTCATCGCGTTTCGTGTGGTGTTGTCGCAGTATTTCAAAAGCCTGGATTACACCGAATTCACGGTGTTAACGATGGTTATGGCGTATCTGTACATTTGTGTATGGCGGATCGGCAGTTTTCTCAAATACCGTAAAGTTAGCGCGAGCTAACAGTATATGATAATAAGGGCACCGAGGGGCCAATGTCATTAAGAAAGCTAAAATGACATTGTGCCCAAGGGGTGCTCTTTTCACGTTTTCATTCCGATTATCGTGTCGAGTGGTGGAGGATTCTGATATAATTTGAGGATCATAACTAGATGCAGACACACATTTCATAGAGGAAAGCTAAGGGAGTGCGAGCGGGATGTCATCTTTACCCCAAGGAATTGTTACGTTCGTTTTTACAGATATTGAGGGAAGTACGAAACTGTGGGAGGCGCACCCTGTGGAGATGCAGGAGGCGCTGCGGCAGCACGATGAGATATTAACGACGAACTTCGAGGAGCATGGCGGTATCGTGGTCAAACATCGTGGTGAAGGCGACAGCTTCTTCGTCGTCTTCACGGTGGCTTCTCACGCGTTGCAGGCCGCAGCGGCTGTGCAAAAGAAGCTTGCTGAAACCGCATGGCCGATCCCCCAGCCGATCTGTGTGCGCATGGCGGTGCATTCGGGTGAAGCGGAGCTGCGCGATGGCGACTATTACGGCGTAACTGTCAACCGCTGTGCGCGTCTTCGGTCCATCGCGCATGGGGGGCAGGTGGTAGTCTCAACAGCGACGGTGGAGTTGGCGAGGGTGCTTGAGACTCAAGAGCTGCAACTCATCAATCTGGGGACGCATCGGCTCAAGGATATTGCCACGCCCGAACAGGTATTTCAACTTACGTCCCCTGGCTTAAAGGAGGAGTTCCCACCGCTGCGCTCCTTGCAGGGACCTGTTAATCCGCTGCCGATCCAAGTGACTCCGTTCATCGGCAGGGAGCAAGAATTAAGTGAGCTGCATGAGCGTCTAACCCACACGCGTTTGCTTTCGGTACTAGGTCCAGGAGGCGCAGGCAAAACGCGCTTAGCTATACAGCTGGCAAATGAAGCGATGACCAATTACCCAGACGGGGTCTGGTTGGTTGAATTAGCACCGATACAAGAGCCAAGCTTGCTATACCAAACGGTAGCGGCTGTGTTCGGCCTCAAGGAGGGCCAGCAGCAGTCGATCAAAGAAGCTTTAATCGAGTACCTCGGTACCAAAAAGTTGTTACTGGTGCTAGACAATTGCGAGCACCTCATCGACGCCAGCGCGCAGTTAGCTGCTCATCTGCTCCAAACCTGTCCTCAGTTGCAAATGATCGTGACGAGCCGAGAGCCCTTGACGATCACAGGGGAAACGCTGTGGCGGATTCCGTCTCTTTCCTTGCCAAATCCGGAGGAGCAGCACTCGGTCGAGCAGCTCCTGGCATACGAAGCGGTTCGCCTGTTCGTCGATCGGGCTCAGGCGGTACAAGCCAGCTTCACGGTTACGAAGCAAAACGCCGCCGCTGTGGCCGACATCTGCGCTCGGCTTGATGGCATTCCGCTTGCGCTGGAACTGGCTGCCGCAAGAGTCAAAGCGCTCAGCGTGGAACAAATTGCCGCGCGCTTGGCCGAGAGCTTCCGCCTGCTTAGCGGCGGCGATAGGACGCGTCTCCCGCGCCAGCAAACGCTGCGTGCCTTGATGGACTGGAGCTACCAACTGTTGAACGAGTCAGAGCGCATGCTTTGGCGCCGCCTATCGGTGTTTGCGGGGAGCTTTTCTTTGGAGGCTGCTGAAGCGGTAAGCAGCGGAGACGGTGTGGACGACTTTGAAATCGTCGATATCCTGAGCCAGCTCGTTGATAAATCGCTCGTCCAATCGGAAGGACGCGATGGAGAGGTTCGATACCGTCTCCTAACGACGATACGACAATATGGGCAGGAGAAATTGCTTGAAGCTGGCGAACAGGAAGAGCGGATGGCGTTATTTTGCGCGTACTATGTGACGTTTATTGAGCATACGGCTGGAGGCATGCACACCCCTCATATGCAAGGGTCTACAGTGAAGGAATGGACGCGTGAATTGTCTAATCTGCGGGTAGCCATGGATTGGAGCCAGCAGTCTGCCGCGTCACAGCCGAACATGATGGAGCAGGCTGGGCGGTTAATCTCCGCCACCGACAGCTTCTGGTCGATGCTGGGAATTACCCGTGAAGGGCATGACAGGCTGCAGATTTGGTTGGAGGGACCGCAATCCAGAGACTTCCCTCATACGCGAGTCCATGCACTCCTGACGGCTGTGAATATGACTTATCTCGTGGATCAGCAGCGAGCCATTGCGTATATCCAAGAGGCGTTGTCTCTCGCAAACAGTCTCGGCGAGCCATCCTTGCAGGCAAAAGCGCTGTATTATATGGCGTTAGGTTGCCACGTCTTAGGACAATATCAGCAGGCGGTGGCACTTTTTGATCAAGCGTATGTGATTCTCAAAAGCCTGAATGCCGACTGGCAAATCTCCTCCTTGCTGAGGTTCAAAGCCATTGCACTCGTCAACCAATCGCAGGATGCCGAGGCGCGTCTTATCATCGAAGAAGGCTTGCAACTGTGCCGGCGGCTGGGCGATCCGCATGAAGAAGCAGCGTTATTCCGCATGCTAGGGTCATTGGCTTTGAATGAAGGACGTGTGGATGAGGCGAAGCGTTACTATCGAGAAAGCATGGTGACGACTTGTGAGTTAGCGGACAAAATGTGTACCCTAAGCGGCTTAGGCGGCGTCTCGCTCATCGCCGAAGCCATGGGTGAAGCTCAGCTTGCCGCTTGGCTAGGCGGCGCATACAAGGAGCTTTCTACCTCCATTGGAGGTGGTATGAACGTCTGGCTGCATCGATCTTCAGCCGACATCTGGGCGGCATTAGAAACCGAACAGCCCGCTGCTTGGAGCAGCGGGCGAGAAGCTGGATATGACGAGGCTATCGCTAGGGCGAGAGCCGTGGTTGCGGAGGGGTAGTTGAGTGGTTCGTGGAGTGAATCATGAAAAGTGCTGGTGAGTGCCACGATGTCCTTTGGGATTTGTGGCACTTTTTTTATATTTGCATTAAGTGCGTTAGCTAGTTTGAACCAAACATGGCGCCGGGCGCAGGTGATGGCGGGAACAGAGGATGTATTCCCGCCCACACGCTATCTCACGCCGACCCCATCACCCCGCGCAACCAACCGATGCACCACCCCAATATACACAAGATCCGCTGCGGTCGTCAGCACACAAAGCAGCAGGAGCAGCAACGACTCTGGAAACAGTGAGTAGCAGAGAACGGATGCGCAAAGGGTGCCTAGCATTTTATAATACGCGATATAAATGGACTGGCCTTTCAGTCCTTGCTTGAAGGGCAGCCCCACGAACAGGACGGACATCATCAGGTTGATGCCGAAGGCGGTATATTTGCCCATGGGATCATGGAATTCGACGACCATGCCGACATGAAGCAGCAAGGAGATGACGAGGAGCGAGAAGATCGCTGGCAGCAGCAGCCGAGGCGGATACTGGCGCCCAGCATAGTAGACCGCTTGAAACAGGATAACGCAGTCGAGCAGAAACCAAATGAGCGAAATGATCATCTGCCCCTTGTGAAAAGGCATCACGAACGCGAACAGGAACTCCCACGTAATGTTAGCGCAAATGGCAGGCAGCGGCAAGCCGCTAGCCTTATCCTGGAACCCCTGGATAATGATCAGGATATAAGTGATTGTCCAAAAAACAGCTAGTCCAACTTGCAAAAAGAGCTCCATCTGCTCGGATAAAAGGTGCTGCATCGCCATCGTGGAAGGCACATCCTTTCAAGGGTGTCTCCTTCCATGTGTATGTACGGCCCTACGAAAAAATCCCTCGCCAGCCCATAGGGCTATTGGGGGATTTGGATTAGACGTTGATGCCATTTTGCCGTGCATAGACAATGAGATTCAGCCAAGCCAATTCCGTAGGAGAGAGGGCGTGGTTGTACGCTTTTTCAGCCCATTGGTGATCCGTAAGGACGCCTTTCTTATACAAGCCATCGAGGGCATCGCTTAACATTTTCCACTGCCAGTCGTTCTCTAGTTGCATAGGTTTTGCCATATCTTCTTCCTCCTTCTCTGTCGCTAAACGAAAACCAAGCTGCTCGTTATCCTTCAGGCGGCGGATCAGCTTGTCCGCATAGTTCGGATCGACGGCCCAGCCTGCTGCAGCAATCGCACGAATCTGTGCTTCTTCCGTCGTTTTTAATTTGACGCCTGCATATCTGCCGTTATTCTTAATAAAATCCACATACCCGGTCACAGGGTCATCGTAGCGGATATAGTAGCCGCCTTCCGCCGCTGGACGTGCCGTTCCTCTTATCGCTTCGGGCATATAGTTCTGCCAGGTTTGGCCTGCAATGTTGTTATTTTTTACAAAGTTGTTACTCCGAAAATCCCCCGTTTCATGCTGCCATTGCGCAAGGATAACAGTAGGGAACCAGCCGACCTGCTCGCTCGCTGTTTTTGCCCTTTCCCACCAATACTTCAGATCCACTTCAATTCATGCCTCCTTCCTAGTTTGCTAGTTTCCACGCACTATATTTAATGCATTTTTCCTGAAAATGTACGGGCTGTTTGTCGGTTTTGTGACGAAAAAGGGGATCTATTAAGAAAATTAACAAGTGGTTAATAGTTTCTATTGAATGTTCTTCACATTTGCCCGATATGATAGGTTGGGATCAGGAGTTAGAGAGAAATTATAAAAATGAACGGTCGGAGGATTCACATGCAAGGAATAGAGAAATGGCTAGGTTGGAGTAAACGTATTGGGATTAAAATGAAATTACGTCAGAAATTGATCGGGTCTTTCGCGGTGGTGCTGCTGTTTATGGGCATTCTAGGGCTGAGTGATATGGTTCGAATGAAGCATATGAAACAGGATATGGCGAGTATTGCGCAGGACTGGATGATGGGCTCGCAATTGATTCAGGAATTCAGCTATTTGACAGAGCATTTCGCGAAGGATCTTCTGGTGTTGCGCAGTGCCCCAGATAATGCGACGAAGCTGGATATTGAAGCGACACTGGTTAAAGGTGACAGAGCACTGCAGAGCTACCAAGATGCACTGTCAGGACAGGAAGATGAGAAAAACTTCTTAATGATTATGGAGCGTTGGGGGAAGTTGAAAACCGACTACGCCTCCTTCAGCAAAGCAACGGATTCTCAAGAGAAAGACAAGCTGTACGATGAGCTGATCCAGAGCTACAACAGCGTGCAAAACATTTGCCGCCTCATGGTAACGTTCAATCAGCAGGGGGCTAATGATAGTGTAGCTGCGAATGCGGAGCAGTATCGAAGCAGTATCGTGAGCGCGATTATCTTGTTGGCCGTTGCGGTCATAGTGTCCATGGCGATTAGCTGGGTTATGATTATGAACATTACCAAACCTGTCATTGCCGCATCCCACGTGCTGGATCGCATGGCAGAAGGGGATCTGACCGTGGAGGAGCTGCGGTTCAAGAATAAGGACGAGATTGGCGTGTTGGTGGGTGCGGTGAACGGCATGACGCGCCAAATCCGCGGTGTGATGAGCCGTATGCAGGAATCATCGAGCGCGGTAGCTGCATCGTCCGAACAGTTATATGCCAGCTCGGAGCAAAATAGCGGGGCTTCCCAGCATGTCGCGGTCGACATTCAGACGATTGCAGCGGAAGCTGAAACACAGCGCCTGAATGCGCTGGAATGTGCGCGTGCGATGGATGAGATTGCGATTGGCGTACAGCGCATTGCGGAAACAACGTCCGATGTATCGGATCTGTCCATCCATGCCACAGAGCAAGCACGGAATGGGCAAGAGGACATTCATTTGGTCACAACAAGCATGCATGCTCTGAGCAGCACCGTGACGCAAGCGAATCAGACGATTCATCAGCTGGCTGAGCATTCGCAGCACATTGGCAAAGTATCAACGATGATCGGCGAGATCGCGACCCAAACGAACCTGCTTGCCTTAAATGCGGCCATTGAAGCGGCGCGTGCAGGAGAGAGCGGCAAAGGCTTTGCCGTGGTTGCGGAAGAAGTTCGCAAGCTGGCTACGCAAACTGGGGAATCCGTTGGTGCCATCCGTACCGTCGTCACGAACATCCAGAAGGATACGCAAGAGGCGGTGAAAGCGATGGATGCTGGACTCGCCGAGGTGCACAAAGGGCTTCAGTCCGTGGATCGGACCGAGCTCAGCTTCCAAGCGATCGTTCGTTCCGCCGAGGAAGTCGCCGCCAAGATCCAGGAAACGGCAGCGGCTGCTCAGCAGATGGCAGCGAGCTCGCAGCAAGTGGCTGCGACTGTGACGAACATGGAGCAGGTGGCCCGAATCACCTCCGAGCTATCGCAAAACGTTGCTGGCGCAACCGAAGAGCAGCTGGCTTCCGCGCAGGAAGTGACATCCTCTTCGCAGATGCTCGCGAGCATTGCCCAAGATTTGCAGGACATGATTAATACGTACAAAATGAACTAAAACTACAAGAGGGTGTTCCTATAATGGGGGCTCCCTCTTTGGTTTTGGAGAACAATGAGGGGCAGCCAGTGGAAATAAGCACCTGCGGAGGTCCTAAATGGCGCGAAGCATTGGATTCGAGGTAGATAAGCACTCTGTGGTCTTATCGGTGCTAAGGTAATCTGAGTACCCAGTGGTTCCACTTGCTTAGCTAGTTTACGCAACATTTGCCTCGGGCGATCCCCATGATTTAAACTAACAAAGACTGGAAAAATAACCACCAAACAAAGGATGGAACCCTGCATGAATATGATCACGAACCAGCTTTCAATGAATGATTTGAAACGGTTTAAGCACGAAATTACGCGGTTCATGATGACGTATAAGTTTGCCCTTGATGAGATGGAAACACGCATTGATATCCTCGTGCAAGAATTCGAAATGCTGCATGAATATAACCCGATTGAACACACGAAGTCTCGTTTGAAATCGCCGGAAAGTATTTTTCGGAAGCTGAGCAGAAAAGGGGGAGACCTCTCCTTTGAAGGCATCAAAGGCAGCGTCAAGGACATTGCGGGTATGCGTATTACGTGCTCGTTCGTCTCGGATATTTATGTCATCGCGCAGATGTTGCGCAGTCAGACGGATCTCAATATTTTGAGTGAAAAAGATTACATCAAGAACCCCAAGCCGAATGGCTATCAGAGCCTCCATTTGCTCCTCGAAGTGCCTGTTCATATGTCTGACCGCCAAGAGCGCGTCTGTATGGAAGTACAAATTCGTACCATTGCGATGGACTTTTGGGCTAGTCTCGAGCATAAAATTTTCTATAAGTTCAATGAGGGCAACCAAGCTGTACCAGGGCGTCTGTTGGAGGAGTTGAAACAAGCCGCAGCAGCCGCGGCAGCGTTGGATGTTCAGATGGAACGACTTCACGCGGAGATCGGAGTGATCAAGAGCGAGCAGGTGGATATGGCCGAGGAAGCGATGAATCAGATCATGATTAGCAATCAGAAATTTGCTTTGCCGAAGGCGCTGCTATCGTTGATGGCGGATGATAGGGAGTAGTTGGTAATAAGGTAATCAAATGTTGCATGGCAATTCGTGCTACAATAGAAGTATTGGATTAAGAAGGGTGCGAGAACATGCAATTATTTGAAGACTGGAATCAGAAAGTGAAGACAACATTTAACGCAACAAGTAATGAAGCGGTCCTTACGGTTATGGAAGCAGGTAAACTATTAGGTCTATCTAAGGATCAAATGAAGCAGTATGTGGATAAAAACAATCTAACGAAAGTGCCCATCATGAGAAGTGTGCATCGTTACCTCTTATTAGAGAGTGAGATTACTAAGATTGCGGGGAGATAATGAAATGATTGTTCAAAATTATACCAATCACAAACGCTTGCATCCCTTGTTTCACTTTGTTTTCACATTGTTAACAGTGGGACTAGTCGTCTTGTCCATCACGCAGTTGGTCCAAGCTCTACGCGATAATGAGCAAGTGATGCCTGCGATACTGTTTGTGCTGCTTGCCCTAATCGTGGTCGTGATCTTGCTAATTATTCGCTCTTATCCGCTTAAAGCGCAGGATCGCGCCATCCGGGCCGAAGAGAACCTCCGTCATTATGTGCTGACAGGCAAGCTGCTCGACAAGAAGTTGACGACAGCCCAAATTACAGCATTGCGTTTTGCCTCCGATGAGGAGTTCCCAGGCCTCTGCCAGAAGGCAGCTGCCGAGCGCATGACGCCAGACGCAATCAAGAAAGCCGTTCGCAGCTGGAGAGGCGACCACGAACGAATCTAATAATGGAAAAGACACATCTGAGGATGTGTCTTTTTTTATTTCTGTAGCGCGCCACAAGCCCACTCCCCATCTCCACTAGCAAAATAGAAGCGGTCAACCACCGCTATCCGCCACAAAACTAGCTAATTCCCGAAAATAAGAGTGGTCAACCACTCTTAAATACCCCCGTAGCCGGCAAATCCAACCTCCAACCCACATTTAGAAGCGGTTAACCACCGCTATTTCCACCAAAACTAGCTAAATCCCGAAGATAAGAGCGGTCAACCACTCTTAACCTGATCGACTACTCTATTCGACAAAAACTGAAATGAAATCGAGTGACCAGCGCCGTTTTTTGTAGAAAAAATAGTTATGATTTCCTAGGACTTCTGGTACAATTTCAGTAGAAGATCAGACTTGAATGGATAAAACGAGGTGCCCCGTGAGCAGCATTAGCCGAACCTATCAATCCCTTATACATAAAATCACAGAAGAAAAGAAGGAATACCGAAAGGTATTCCTGTTGTTCACCTATCTCTTTTTCGTTGTGTCAGCTTCCACGATTGGCAGGACCGCGGCGGATACGCTTTTTTTGAGCCGTTTTGATAATTCCTATCTGTCCCTGATGTATTTGCCGCAGGCGATTGTGATGATTACGGCAGGCATCGTGTTCCAGCGATTCTCACCCAAAGTCCGCCTCGAGAGCTTGCTGAAGGTCATGATTCCGCTCATTTCCTTGCTCGTTCTCGTTTCCAGATTCGGCGTCGGCCTTGAGCTGCGCTGGGTGTTTCCCGTCATTTATATCCTCTACGACGTGTTCAACTTTCTGATGATCGTGTGCTTCTGGCAGTTCGCCACATCCGTCATGGACCAACGCAAGGCGAAGCAGATGATTGGACTCGTTGGCAGCGGGGGCTTGATGGGTGGGATTTTGAGCGGTTTTGGTTTAAAAATACTCGTTCCACTCGTGGGCACGGCGAATCTGATTTTCATCTATGCGGTTCTTCAGTTACTAGGCCTCTCAGCCGTCTATGTCATTCTAGGTAAGAAAAAAGAAAGTGCTGAATCCAAGCCAGCACCCGTACGCGCCCCATCGTCGAAGTCAACGGTCCAACCGAAGGGTGGTCTCTTCGCCAACGTCCCGCATCTCAAATATGTGGCGATTCTCGCTGCTGCTTTGGTCGTATCGCTAACCTTAATCGACTACCAATTCAAAGTCATTCTGCGCGGCACCTTGCAAAACGAAGCATTAGCCGGCTTCATGGGCAGCTTCTACGGCTTCTCGGGGTTGATCGCACTGGGTGTGCAGCTTTTCGTCTCGGGACGTGTCATTACGCGCTTCGGCGTCATGACAGCTCTGTTAATCTTCCCGATTGCCCTACTGGCGGGCAGTCTTGGAATTCTCGTCCTGCCGATTCTGGCGATGGCAGTCGTCGTCAAAGGCAGTGACAAAGTCGTTGGCGACACCATTTACTCGTCGGTCAGCCAGCTCGTTATGTTCCCTGTTCCACCTGAATGGCGGGGCAAAGCGAAGGGATTCCTCGACGGAATCGTCCGTAACGGTGCCAAAGGGCTTGCGGCGATCTGTCTGCTGTTGGTGACTCGTTTTGTTGCCCCAGAGGAGTTAAGTTACATCGTGCTCGCACTGCTGGTGGTGGGCATCTTTGCGGGTGTTAAGGTGAAGAAAGCGTATTTATCGACGCTGCTCTCTAATCTCAAAACAGGCGGCGACGACTTTAAAAAGGTCGAGCTGAATCTGATGGATACGGTCACTCGGCAAATTCTCATCGATACCTTGAACGGCACGGACAAGCAGCAAGTATTATACGCGTTCGGATTGCTAAAGGAAACGAATTCGTTCGATCTGACGCCTCATCTCGATGGGCTGCTGCATCATCCAATTGTGGAATTGCGCTTGGAAGCGTTGGCCTATGTGGAACAAAAGGTGCCAGAGGGCTTCGAACCTGTTCTCATATCACTGATTGCATCGGAGGATACGCAGGTCAGAGCCAAGGCATTAATCGCTTTAGCAGCCTATGCGGATGATGCCTACATCGATGTGATTAGCCCGTATTTGGAATTTTATGAGGTTGATGTTCAAGCGGCGGCGATTGCAGGTTTAGTCAAATATTACAGCATTGAAGGCATGTTCCGTGCCGTTGGAAAGCTGAAAGATATGATGGAAAGCGGGTATGAAGAGGAACGCATTGCAATGGCAGGGTTGTTCGGCCAGATTCGTGTGAAAAACTTCTATAAACCGCTCATTTCTCTCCTGAAGGATAACTCTCCACAAGTGCGAAACCGGGCGTTGGAATCAGCAGCGATTTTACACGTTCCGCCTTTGATTATCCCGATTATTGGCTTGTTAAAAGACAGCAAAACCCGGCGCGCCGCCACGGACGCCCTTGCGGCGTATGATGAGGTGGATGTGCTGCCGAAGCTGGCCCCGTATCTCGAGCTGGAGCAAGTCAGCCTGTATTTGCCAGCTGTCTATGAACGGATCGGCACGCAAAGCGCGAGGGATACGCTGTTCGGAAGTTACCAGGCAGCGCCGTACGCTTTGCGCGACCGAATCTTGCAAGCGCTGCAGCGCATGAGCAAAGGGCTTCCAGGGCTTGATGCACGGAAAGTGGAGGCATACATTTTCCAAGAGTTGGAGTTATACGGTCAATTCGCCGAGCACGGAGCTTGCTTAGTGGGTGGAGAAGACTATGCCGACATTGTGAAGATGATTGACGAGATTCGCACCGCGATTAGTCGGCGGGTGTTTCAGCTCCTATCCCTCATCCATGATAGTCAGACGATGCAGGCTGTATATTTAGACTGGTCGGAGGGCGACTCCCGCCAGCAGGCCAACGCGGAGGAAGTCATCGATCAGACACTGCAAAGTGCTTTGCGAACCGAGATGGCTAAGCTGATGGCAGGCTCACGTAAGCTGACTAAGGCAGTTGTGAGCAGCGTTGATATGAATTTGCATTTGGGTTGGTTGTCCGAGCAAGGCGACAGCTGGCTGACGCAAACGATCTGCTTCTATCAATCGCGGCAAAAGGGGGCAGCAGCGGACAATGCGGAGCTCGCCGATCTGATGCATCGCGTCCAGCTGCTTCGCCGAGTTTCCCTTTTCCAAGGGCTGACGAGCAGGGACTTGTCTCTGATCGCGAAACGGATGCGAAGAATGACGGTCAACCAAGGAAACACCATCATCCGAGAGGGTGATCCTGGCGATTCCCTCATGCTGGTCGATGAGGGTCGAGCTAGTGTGAGCCGCAAAGACCAGCTCATCGGAGAGCTCCAGCTTGGTGACTGCTTCGGTGAAATGGCAATACTCACGAATAGTGCTCGTACAGCCACCATCCGAGCTGAAGAGGATATGGTGCTGTGGCGATTAGATTCTGTTGTGTTTTATGACATGATGTTTGATCAGAGCAGCATTGCGGTTGAAATGATGAAGCTGCTGTCTCGCAGACTGCGGGCTGAGCTAGAGCGCGGGCGTGAGCAGGCGAAGGCGCGGGAGCAAGAGCAAGAGCAAGAGCAAGAGCAAGAGCAAGAGCAAGAGCAAGAGCAAGAGCAAGAGCAGCCAGCTGGGCCTGGTTCGGCCCAGGCCCAGCTCGCGCAGGCGCTGGCGGAAGCGGCTCCGACTTTGGAGTCGGCGGAGGCGAAAGATGGCGCCAACTTAACGCGGGACGAGGTCATCCTGCGACGCATCCTCGTCTTGCAGAAAATCGACTTATTCGCCCACCTGGCGCCAGATGATTTCATCTGGCTGGCGCAAATGGTGGAAGAAGTCGCCTACAATCCTGGCGAAGCGATCTGCCGCGCTGGTGACTTCGGCGATACGATGTACGCCATCATCGAGGGCGGCGTACGCGTGCACCGCGGCAGCGATGAATTTGCGCTGCTGCGAGAAGGCGCCTTCTTCGGCGAGATGGCGATTATCGACAGCGGCCCTCGCTCTGCGGACTGCACCGCCAAGGAAGCAACCGTCCTCCTGCATCTTCACCGCGATTTGGTGCTGAGCTTCTGCTTCCAGAACATCGATGTGCTGCGCAGCATGATGCGCGTCATTGCAGAGCGCCTGCGCGGGATGAATTAGCGCAGCGCACGAACACATACAAAAGGATGCCAACCGTAGGAACGGATTGGCATCCTTTTTTGAACCCGCAGTTATGTTGTATGACATACAACATTATACAGATATTTAGGGGCGGATCCCCCAAAAATCATTGGGGGGAAGGTGCGTATAAATGAAAAGCACCCGACGGGTGCTTCAATGACTTGCTATGGTTGCCGCGCTCACAGCGCGTACACACTTTTGATAATAATTTCGGGCAGTTCTGCGCGTTGTGCCAAGTATTGCTCAGGCGTGATGCTGCCTTGGAAGAGCCGCTTCTGCAGCAGCTCTGTTAACTCGGCAAGTTGAAGCTCGATCACCTTTTGGACATCGACTTGATTCGCTTTGGCAATATCGGCTAAGGAGAAGCCATTGGTCTGCGCCTTGTAAATGTCTTCCTCGGAGGATAGCTTCAGGACATGCAATAAATCTTCTCTGGTTGGATTAGTATCACTTGTACGAATAACAATCTCCACCCCTACAGATCGTGTACTCTAGTGTATTCAAAGGAAAGCCAAGTGGAATGGGGGGATATCTAGTATTGTAAAGGATTATAAATGAAATGGGCCGCGGGGAGGCATATTAATTAACAGACCACGATGGCTGCAACTCATTACAGTAGGCAAGGAGTGAATCTCGATCACGTGAAAATCATGCGAATTCTCATCGCTGCCCTCGTCTTGTTCGCGGGCCAAATGACGCTGACATCTGCCGATGGCACGTATCATTTCGGATTCAAAAAAAGTGTAAACGGACAACCCCCCTCCATTGATGAAGAGGGCTTCAAGGGGCTGCTCAAGCAGCATGGCGCTGTTTTTACAGGCGATCAGTCGCAAAAGGAATTGTATCTAACCTTCGATAACGGGTACGAACAGGGCTATACGGGTCGTATTTTGGACGTGTTAAAAGAGAAGGGCGTGCCTGCTATTTTTTTCGTAACAGGTCATTATATTCGGTCTGAGCCAGAGCTGCTCAAGCGCATGGTGCAGGAAGGGCATCTCGTCGGGAACCATTCGTGGAGCCATCCCGATATGAGCCAAATTTCGGCGGAGCGCATTCAGAAGGAGCTTACGCAAGTGAAGGATGAAGTGGCTGCGATCACGGGGCAAAAGGAGATGCGATATCTGCGCGCGCCGCGGGGCATCTTTAATAACCGTTCGCTCGCGGTCAGCCAAGGGCTGAACTACACGAATGTGTTCTGGTCCGTTGCGTATCGCGACTGGGAGCCTAAGCAGCAGAAGGGCTCTGCCTATGCGTTCAAGAATGTCATGGCCCAGCTGCACCCGGGCGCTGTCATTTTGCTGCACTCCGTATCTCAGGATAATACAGAGGCGCTCGGTGCCATTATTGACGCCGCTAGGGCGCAGGGCTATCAATTCAAGAGCCTGGATGAGATGAAGCAGCATACGCCGTAAGCCAAACACCCCCCTTAGCGGAAGCTAAGGGGGGTGTTTGTTAGTGGCGAGTTAGGTAGCTAGGCTATTTTCAATCTTGGCTTCTGATTTCTTTTGTGATATCCAAGCTTGTGAAAGTGTAGAGATTTGTTCATCGACTAGTTTTTCTTTAATTGACTCTTTTTTCTCCTCTAGGGTAGGCGTGGTTGCCGCCTTGTGATTAGTAACTTTAACGATATCGTAGCCCGTCGTCGTTTGAACTGCGGAGCTTAAGCCCCCTGCTTGCAGGGCAAATGCTGCTTTCTCCACCGCAGGATCGACTTGTCCAGCTGAGATATAACCAAGATCTCCGCCTTTATCCTTCGTAGCCGTATCCGTGGAACTCTCCTTCGCTAGCGCGGCGAAGTCACTGCCGTTTTTCAGCTTCGCCAGAATGGCATCTGCTTCTTCCTTCGTGGCAACAGAGATATGAGCAGCCTGAACTTGTTCAGGCGTTTTCAGCGTTTCCAAGTTCTCGTCATAGTATTTCTTGATGTCATCATCGGTCACTTTAACTTGCGGCTCCAAAATCTTTTTGAGCATGACTTGCGTCTTCATACTCTTTTTCAAATCGTCCAGCGTCATATTGTAATTGGTCAGAGCCTTATTAAACTCCTCATCTGTACCGAACGAGGCTTTGACGGTTTGAAGTTCTTTCGTAATATCCGCCTCAGTAAGTTCAATGCCTGCCTTCTTGCTCTCTTGATTAATAAGCTCTTCAGTAATCATGGAATCGAGCGTTTGTGCGCCTCCGCTTGCAACCAATGCGTCATAAAGCTGTGTCGAAGTGATGCTGACTCCGTTGACTTTGGCGACGGATTTGGCATTGTCGGACTTAGAAACAGGTGGGAAGAAGGAAGCGTAAGTAATGAAACCAACTAAAAGGACAGATGATGTCCATATCCATTTACGATTGCTATTTTTTGAACTCATGGGAGTGATTCCTCTCGTGTTGTGGTTATTTGTAGGGCTTGTTCGATATCCCCATTATGATGGGTGATGCTGAAAGGAATATGAACGTAAGCTGAAGATTGGATGAATGGGAAGAGGGTCGCTACGCGTTAATTAATTGTGTGCAATTAATTTGTTGACAATATAAATTACGATGTGATAGCATGTGTATATCGAGTTGTTGTAAATTAAATTGTATGCAAATTAAATAAACGAATCGTCACAATGAAAGTCAAAGGAGGCGTTCCTATGCACCACAAAGCCATTATTATCGGGACAGGACCAGCGGGTTTAACTGCGGCAATTTACTTAGCGAGAGCGAATATGTCACCACTCGTCATCGAAGGGATTCAGCCAGGAGGACAGCTGACCACGACGACGGAAGTAGATAATTTCCCAGGCTTTCCGGACGGAATTACAGGACCTGAACTCATGGATAACATGCGGAAACAGGCGTTGCGCTTCGGCGCTGCCATTCAATCAGGACGCGTGAAAGAGGTTGATTTTGTTCATCGTCCATTTACCCTGTTTCTGGAGGATGGTGGGCAATTGACCGCGGACGCTGTCATCATTTCGACAGGTGCGACAGCTAAGAAGCTAGGCATCACGGGCGAGTCCGACAATATCGGCAAAGGAGTAAGTACGTGTGCGACATGCGACGGATTTTTCTTCCGTAACAAAAAAATCATCGTCATCGGCGGTGGCGACACTGCGATGGAGGAGGCCAACTTCCTGACGCGATTCGCCTCGGAAGTACGTGTTGTGCACCGAAGAGAAGAACTCAAGGCTTCGAAAATCATGCAAGCTCATGCCCGCGGCAACACCAAAGTGACGTGGAGCCTCGATCGGACGCCGCTGGAAGTCATGGCTGGACCGCTGGGCGTGACAGGACTGAAAGTCCGCAACAACACGACAGGTCAGGAAGAAGTGCTGGAGGCTGACGGAATTTTCTTGGCGATTGGGCATACCCCGAACACAGGCTTCTTAGGAGGCCAATTGCCGACAGATGAACTTGGCTATCTGCAAGTAATCCCAGGCACAGCACAGACGGCGATTCCAGGCGTGTTCGCATGCGGTGATGTGCAAGATCGCATTTATCGCCAAGCGATCACATCTGCAGGAAGCGGATGTATGGCTGCGTTGGATGCGGAGCGGTATTTGACTGAGCATGCTTCGGTGGAGCAGGAATTGCAAGTGCGTTAACACGAGAAACCAATGATTGCCGAGCAATAGAGTATCTATAGAAAATAGGAGGAAACGATAATGACACAACACCAATCCAACCTACAAGAACGTACAGGTATCGCAACCTTAGGCGGAAATCCAATAACCTTGCTGGGTCCAGAAATCAAAGTAGGGGATCATGCACCTGATTTTAAAGTGAACAAAGACTTGGTGACTGAGGTGAGCTTGGCGGACTATGCGGGCAAAGTGAAACTGATTTCCGTCGTGCCATCCGTTGATACAGGAACCTGCGATGCGCAGACACGCCGCTTCAATGTAGAAGCCGATAAGCTTGGGGACAACGTAGTGATTCTAACCATCTCGGTGGATCTGCCATTCGCACAAAGCCGTTTCTGCGGGGCAGCTGGTATTGATAAAGTCGTGACCTTGTCCGACTATAAATATCGTTCGTTCGGGCAAGCTTACGGCGTTTTGATTAAAGAGATCCAGTTGGACCAACGCGCGATCTTCATCGTGGATGCGAATGACACTGTTCGCTATGTTGAGTATCTAACCGAGATGAAGGATCATCCCGATTATGATGCGGCGTTACTTGCTTTGAAGGAGATTGTGTAAGGCGGGAGTAGTGGGTAAAGAGTAGAGAGCAGAGGGCGGCCATCCTGGGGGATGGCTGCTTTTTTGCGTTGTGATGATGAGTCTAGTGAAACAGCTCTTTGTCGCATTCACTGTACAAGTAGTGGTCAGATGAGTAAGAAATTAGCTAGTTTAGTAGAGAGTTTTTGTCGTGCTGGATAGGTTGGGTTTGGTTGATTGTGCAAATTAGATTGGAATGATGCAAATATGCATCATTATTGAGGGATGAGGTGTTGAGAGGTAAATTGATGCGAAAATGCAGGATTTTGGTGCGTAATCGGGCTGTGGAGCGGAAAAAGCAGAAAAATCCTGCAGATTTGCAGGATTTTAGTGCGAGATGAATGCTGGGCGCGGAAATGATGCATATTCGCATCAATTCGCGTGTGGACGGCCCGCGGGGGCCATGCGGCCATTCTGCGCCGCACAAGCGTGTTGCCGCGCGACTAGCGACGCGGCGCAAAACGCTACCGCCGCAGCGGGATCTCGCGGCTGCCTTTGACCATGCCCGCTCCGCAGAGCGGGCACGGCTTCGCCGCGCGTCGTGCCTCCTGCGGCGAAGAGATCCGCGACCAGGCTTTGCAGCCGGTCGCGCCGCACACCCACGCCGCGACCCGCTCGGTCGCGGCTCGGCCCGCACCAGCCACGGCTCCGCCTGTGGCTGCCCGCCCTCCGGCCGCTCGCGAAGCAGCGGCCGAACCACCCACAGCCGCCGGCTTGCTGCGGCTGACAACCCCTGCGTCCGCGTCTGGGAACGCGGACAGCAGAAAGCGGGAAGGCTCCGCCTTCTTCCCGCGATAATACGCCGGCGAGGAGATGAGCAGCTCGCCTTTCGCCCTTGTCACGGCGACGTAAGCGAGTCGCCGCTCCTCCTCCAGCGCGGCGCTAGCCTTATCCCGCGCCTCCACACCCGCCATTTTGACATCGTCCAAATGGCCCGCATCCAGTGCCGAGCTATGCGGCATATTGCCCTCGATCGCACAGAGGAGGTATACAACTGGAAACTCCAATCCTTTCGACTTATGAATCGTCATGAGTGAAATTTTATCCGCGAATTGATCTTTTGGCAGCCGACCCATTTCCGTGCGTTTTTCCGCCACTTCATGGATAAAATAAAGAAACTGCTCCACTGTATCGAACCGCTTGGCCGAAGACTCCAGCTCGTCCAGCGTTTCCTTCAACATTTCGCGATGATGCGTAAGCTTACTGCGCTTATTCGTTTCCAGGAACGCATCATAGAAATCTTTTCGAATCGCCTGAATCGCCGCCAGCGGCGTCATCTCCACAAGCGATTTAATTAGACGGATGCGAGCTTTCAGCTTATCTTTCTGAAAATCCTTCAACTGCGGAAGCCCAAGTAGATGGATCAGCGGCCACTTTTTCGCCTGAATCGCTTCGCCATCTTGAATAATACGCATGCCTTGATCTCGTCCAATATATAATGAGGGGAGGACACCTTCGATCGCTTCGAAATTTCTCCGCTCATGGGCAATGCGCAAATGGTCGATAATCGGTTTCACCATCCACTGCTCATAGAAGGAATCGTTGGTCCCGTAATCGACGAAAGGGAGGTTATGCAGGATGAGCGCTTCAATAATAGCGCGGCTATTGCTCGCCGTTCGGTACAAAATCGCAAAATCCCCATACCGCTTACCGCCCTCAGCGACTTTCAGCCGAAGATCTTGGATGAGCCAGTCGGCCTCGTCATCACTGTTCGCAGGTTTAACATAGTGCGGCTTTAACGTGCTTTCCTTGGTTGCCAGAAGCGTCTTCGATTTCCGCTGCACATTGTGCTTAATAATCGCATTCCCCAACCCGACAATGCTGGAGGTGGAGCGATAGTTGATATCGAGCGTAACCGTTGTGGCGGCAGGATATTGCTTGTGAAAGTGTAAAATAAATTCATTGCGCGCCCCGTTGAACGAATAAATCGTCTGGTCATCATCCCCTACAACCATCAAATTTTGGTGGGTTTGGGCAATCATTTTAATAACCTCATACTGAATCGTATTCGTATCTTGAAACTCATCGACACTGATATATGTGAATTTCCGCTGCAGGGAGCGCAGGATATCGGGATTCTGCCCAAGAAGTTCATACGCTTTAATCAAAATATCGTCAAAATCGATCCTCATCTGTTCCATTTTCCACTGTTCATATTGCAAGAAAATCCGCTTTACTTCCTGCTCTTCCTCTGTGCCCTCGGGGAGATCTTCGATTGCTATTAGCTGCATTTTGTACGAAGAAAGTAAGGAAATGAGCACTTCAGGTTGGTACGTGTCCTGCAAGCCCATGCTTAGCATGATCTTTTTGAACACGATTTGCTGATAGCGCCCGTCACTCAGAATTTCCTGTTGCAGCCCATTCATCCGCAATAGTCGCAGGCAAAAGGCATGAAACGTCCGCACCTGCATCATCGACGCTGATCTCGCATCCAGGCCAGGCATCGTCGTGAGACGTTCCCGCATTTCTTCGGCTGCTTTTTTGGAAAACGTAATGAGCAGCAAGCTGCTCGGCTGAACGCGATGGACACGAACGAGGTAGGCGACGCGGCAGACGAGCACGGTCGTTTTGCCTGAGCCTGCGCCAGCCAGTGTGAGGAGAGGGCCATTCACATGGCGCACCGCCTTGATTTGTGCTTCATTCAGGAGAATGCCGTGCTGTTCCAGCTCGCGGAAAAAATAAGCATCCGCATCGGTATCCGGCACGAGCTCGGTGCTATTTGTTATAAGCGCCAGCCGCGCGTGCGGAATGGGACGCTCCGTAGTTGGTTTAAAGCCTAAAGGCGTTGTATACATAGGAAGGGGATTCATTTTGACCACCTGTTTCATGACAATGTTCATACCAGCCTCTGAAGGACTGAATCATCTATTTTAGCATAAATACAGCGGGATGAAAGGATAAATAGGTATATGGGTAAATCTTACGTAAAATTGCTGTGGAAGCAGTTCACGGAGCATGATGCGACAGGGCTTGCCGCCCAATGCGCTTACTATTTTCTACTTTCTCTCTTTCCGTTGCTGCTGTTTGTGATGAGCTTATTGGGGTACTTGCCGTTCGACTCGGACGATGTTATTGGTTTAATTCGCGAGTACGTTCCAGGCGCAGTGGCAGGGTGGCTCGAGGATACCTTAAGTAATTTGCTCAATGTCAAAAGAGGAGCGACCCTGTCCTTCGGTTTAATTTTAGCCTTAGTATCCGCCAGCGCCGCGATGAATGCGATTGTGCGGGCGGTCAATAAAGCGTATGGGCTTCCCGCGCGCAAGAGTTTTATTCACTCGCGGTTCCTGGCAATACTACTCACCTTGGGTATGATGGTCGTGATCGTCTCGGCGCTGCTGCTCAGCGTCTTCGGTCACTGGATTGGGGATTGGTTGGCTGAGCATGTACATGTCGCGGCTTCTCATGTGGAGTTGTGGAATCATCTTCGCTGGATCATTAACTTTGTCATCGTCTTCGTCGTTTTCATTGGGATTTACTACATCGCCCCCAATACCTGCTTAACGTGCAAAAGCGTACTCCCCGGCGCCCTGTTCGCGGCAATCGGCTGGCAAGGAACGTCGTGGGCGTTCTCCTTCTATGTCAACAGCTTCACCAACTACAGCGCCACGTATGGCAGCATTGGCGGGATCATCGTGCTGATGACCTGGTTTTACATTTCTGCGCTGATTATCATCGTCGGTGGTGAGATTAACGCCCTGCGGCATGTGCGAACCATTGCCATCGCCAAAGTAGGCGACGACGCGGCAGGGAAGAAGCTCGTCTGAGTGACGACGCTCTTTGGCGCACGCCAGAGCTATTCGCGCTTCAGTGAAAAACCCCAACGCGATCTGCGTTGGGGTTTTGTAGGTTTAGCGGGGGAGCCCCTCGGGAGGGGCTCGATAGCGGTGGTCAACCACTGCTAAATCGAGAATTCAGCTAGTTTGCAGGAAAATAGAAGTGGTCAACCACCGCTAAATTTGCGTTTGAGCACCAAATGTAGGCGAATAGTGCGATTTAAGAGTGGTTAACCACCTCTAAATCGAGAATTCAGCCAGTTTGCAGGAGAATAGAGGTGGTCAACCACTGTTAATTAGCGTTTGAGCACCGAATTGCGGACCCACCCCCTCACCAGCTCAAAACGCCGCCCTCAATCCGCTTCACACCTCGGATTTTGCCAAGCTGCTCGGCTAGCTGGAACAGCGCGAGATCCTTCACCTTCGCCTCAATCATCACATCGATGCGAGGGAGGTCGATCTCTTTACAGCTTTTGAGAAAAGCGGTGAGCATCTCTGGCTCGATGTAGTCGGCGTGCGAGCGAACCTCCTTTTCACTTTTGGGCGAGGAAACGTGAATTTTCATTGGCAGCTCGCCCCACGTTTGCGCGATTTGGGGAAGCAGCTCGATCGGCGTCGCCGCTGAGGGATTGCACCAGTCATGGTGCAAATCCAGCATGCATGGGCGCTGCAGCTTCTGGCTGACAGCTAATGTTTCCTCGAGCGTATAGGTTTTGTCATCGTTCTCGAAGGTCAATCGCCGCATCGCATGCGCGGGCACCTTCGGTGCGTTGTCGAAGAGCTTCTGCGTCGCGGCTTCTTTATCCCCGTACACGCCGCCGACGTGAATGTTAATAATGGCGGACTCGTCAAGTCCCATGCCATCCAGAATAGCAGCATGGTAGTTCAGGTCTTCAATCGCGGCATCGACAACCTTATCGCTGCCGTTCAGGAGCGTGAACTGGTTGGGGTGCATGCTGAGCCGCATGTCCTGTTCCTTTGCGAAGTCGCCGAGCCTCCGCAGCTCGCTGGCAAACTCCGCGGCAACATCGATGCCCACATCAGGATGTGTCGCAAGCGGGATCAGCGCGGACGACAGCCGAAACAGCCGAATACCGTGGGCGGCATTGTAGTAGAGGATGCGCTGCGTCGCCTGCAAGTTTTTGCGGCCAATCTCCAGGGCACGCTGCAGCGCCTCTTCGCGCGGACGCTCCGAGAAGAGCTTATAAGTAAACGTCGAGCTCGGCGTGTTATTGAAAATCGCCATTGCCGTAGATACGTAGCCAAGCCGTATGATCAAGTAAATGCCTCCGATACACGAAAGTGGACTTGTGGGTGTCCATAGTGTACCCTTTTTTTAAAAATTTGCCTAATCCTTTTTCAACCTAAGACTGAAAATTGGCTTCTAGATCGTGTGCAGCGTGGCTGCCCCTCACTTTAATCGATTTTAATATAAACATATTCAGCATCGAGTTTCACAGGATACGTCTTCAAATCGACACAAGCAGGAGCACGCTTCGCTTCCCTGTCGTATAATCAAAGCGCCCGTTATGTTTCGGACATTCGATTGTCTTTCCCACAACCAGCCCTTCCGATAAATGAAACTTCTGGTGTGTGCAATAACCATCGGTAGCGAAATAGTGGTTGTGGTCCGCACGATAGAGGGCAAATGTTCGCTCGCCATAATCAAAGCGGAAGACGTCTTCTGGATCGATATCTTCAGCGGCGCATACCTGAATCCATGGCTCATACTGCGTCATAATTCGCACCTCCCTGTCCCACAGTTATTGGAACAGATGCTTGCTTCCGAGCATTCTTTTCGGCAAACTCCCGATAACGCGGCACGACATACGTAGGATCCTTCTTTTGGCGCCTAAGGGCGGCGACTGTCTCACGAACGGCTGATGGGAGACTCGGAGCCGCGGCAGGGCAGTCGTGCTTAATTTCTGCATGCAGCGCAGGCAAGTTATAATACGGAACCATAGGAAACATATGGTGTTCCATATGATAATTCATGTTCGAATACAAAAACCGAAGGAACGGATTCGTATAGAATGTGCGGGCACATATCCGGTGATCGGTCATGTCCTCGTAAAGGCCCATGTGTTGGGTCAAGACAAGCAACGTATTGGCGAAGAAGCCGTAAAATGCCGGCAAACCTACATATAAGAGAGGCAGAACAGTTCCCAGATAAAAGCATAACGCAATCAATCCTCCGTAAATCAGGACAAATAACCGTGCTTCCCAAAACAGCTTGCGGTGCTGGCTCTCTGGAATCAACTCCAATTCCACGGCGTTCAATATGCCGATCGATTGTCTAAGCAGCGTGTGAACTTGAAGATGGAACCCAGTCACGCGCAAAAACACGCGAAGTATGCGACGGAACTTCGGCGGACGCGGCTCCATAATTTCAGGATCGCTCCCTACAATAATCGTATCTGTGTGGTGTCTAGTATGGGTCCATCGAAAGTTCGTCGCTTGCTCCAGGATGAGAAAGGAACAAATCTGATAAATCACTTCGTTGACCCAAGCCGTTCGAAACGGCGTTCCGTGGCTGTATTCGTGCCATCTCGATACGGCTGATATCGAGTAAATCATGCCATATGCGGCAAACGCGGGAATGGCCAACCAGGTGCCCCAAGTTAGAAAAGCCACATACCCCGAAACGACCAACAATCCGATCCAAAGTAAGATGTCGCGCAAGGCTGGTCCGTCCTTGCGGGCCATAAGTTCCTTCATTCGTTTACGTGGAACAGGACACTGGTACCATTCGGCAGACACGAGTCCTTTCTCTATCGCTTTGTGACGCTCTGGCCCCCATATGCTGTAGTCCCTTTGCTTCATTTCGCTCATATGCAATCGCTCCTTATCGGCTTGCAGCCTGATTTGAACTCGTTATATGCCAAGTGTATACGATTACATCATCATTGACTTCCTAGATTATATAAAATAGGATTGGATACATGAGCGTATTACGTTCGGGAGGCTGACGATGGACAAGTCCACTAAACGTGCTGCTGCCTTAACGCGATGGGTGTTCCCGCCTGAATCAGAACCATCGCTACAAGAGTCCGATCCAACCCTGGCGAGAATCATTCCAGAATTGTGCCGAATTGGACATCAGAAATACACGGAAGCTTTTCAAATTCCACTACACCGTCATGAACATGCATACGAATTCGTCTACTTGCAAAATGGCAGCGTCACCTGGGAAATAGACGGAACGCTATTTCCAATGAGCGCTGGGCAGTGGTTCTATACCCGGCCAGGTGAGCTGCACAAAGCACGGTACGATTATATGGAGCCGAGTCAAATCTGGTGGGTGATCATCAACGATCCGGAAAACGATCCGAACTGGTTCCGTCTGAATGAGGCAGAGCGAGAGATCATCATTTCCCGTTTTCACAGACTTCCACGAATATTTCAGGGCGATCCTCGCACGCATGAGCGGTTCGCACACCTAAAAACGACGCTCAATTCGGATAGTCCCGATCATTTGCTGTTCGCTCGCTATCAGCTGATGGACATCATCCTTCGTTTATTGCAGCCTGTTACCACGAAGAAGGTAGAGCCCGAGCTTAGAGAAACAATCATCCGCACCGTTCAGGAAATGACGCAATCACCTGAGATGCGATTTTCGGTTGCTGATATGGCTGAGGCCGTTCGCGTGAGTGAGTCATATTACTTCAAACTTTTTAATGAAATATTCGGACAATCGCCTTCCACTTACATGGATCGCATCCGCATCGAACGTGCGTGCACGTTGTTAAAGACAGGAATCTCTGTAACAGAGACCGCTTTGGAGCTTGGCTTCAAGACGAGTCAGCACTTTACGAGGGTGTTCAAGAAAATCATCGGCAGTTCACCGAGCGAATGGCGTAAAATGGTGTCTGACAATTGAAGCTTGTAAACAAAAAACGGAGAGGCTCGTGGCAAATGCCAAGGAGCCTCTCCATTTTTACATATCGTTAAACTCGCTCAACCTTCAACAAATTCGTCGTACCCGACTTCCCGACAGGCACACCTGCGGAGACGACGGTCAGGTCGCCTTTCTTCACATAGCCTAGAGCTTCCGCTTGGGAGATCGCCTGACGAATCATCGCGTCCGTCGATTCGCAGAACTCGCCAAGCACAGGGATAACACCTTGCACCATGCTCAATTGGCTGATCGCATACTCGCTCGCCGTGATTGCGATGATCGGCGCTTCTGGGCGGTATTTCGCGATCATTCGCGCGGTGAAGCCAGTTTCGGTCGGCGTCAGAATCGCTGCGGCACGCAGCTTATTCGCAGAGGATACGACCGCCTGACAGAGCACTTCCGTCACGTCATTGTAATCCTGCAGCTGCGCATCCAGTGCGGAGCTTGGCTCTTTCAGCTGCTGCGCGCGCTCGGCAATCGTGGCCATCGTCGTAACGGATTCCACAGGATATTTCCCAGCGGCCGTCTCGCCGGAGAGCATCACGACATCGCTGCCATCAAGCACGGCATTCGCAACGTCACTCACTTCCGCGCGAGTAGGGCGCGGGTTGCGCTGCATGGAATCCAGCATTTGCGTTGCGGTAATAACCGGTTTGCCCGCTAGGTTACAAGCGCGGATCATATCTTTTTGGGCGATCGGAACTTCTTCGGTCGGAATTTCAACCCCAAGATCACCACGGGCAACCATGATGCCGTCGGAAGCTTCCAAGATCCCTGCGAAGTTCGTCATGCCTTCTTCGTTTTCAATTTTCGAGATAATCGGTGTTAAGCCAGCACCATATTGTTCAAGCAGTGCGCGAACCTCGCGGACGTCATTGCCGTTACGTACGAAGGACATCGCCACGATGGAGATTTTCTCTTCGACGCCGAATTTGATGTGCATGACATCGCGCTCGGTGACGCCAGGCAAGGAGGTGCGTACGCCAGGAAGGTTAACCCCTTTGCGCTGCTTCAATTGGCTTGGATTCAAGACGGAGCAAGTCACTTCCGTGCCGTCGATCATTTCGACGCGAAGCTCGATCGAGCCGTCGTCGATCAGAACCAAATTGCCAGGCTTCACGTCTTGCGGCAGGCCTGGGTAGTTCACAGAGACACGGCTGGAGTCGCCGATAATTTGTTCCGTTGTCAATACGATGCGATCGCCCGTTTGCAGATCATAAGAAGCATCTTTCAACTGGCCGATGCGGATTTCCGGACCTTTAATATCCATCAGAATCGGGATAATCGTGCCCATTTCCTTTGCGGCTTGACGCACGCGCGCAATACGGCCGCGATGCTCATCGAGATCGCCGTGCGCCATATTCAAACGCGCAACGCTCATGCCAGCGCGAATCATTTCTTTCAGAGTAGAGACGGAGTCGCACGCAGGCCCCATCGTACAAATAATTTTCGTTTTACGCATGGTGAAGGACTTCCTTTCGATGGTAAGGGATTAGTTGGCTTCATTATATGCTGAAATGGTGCGAGTTTCCATGAACTATAGTATGATATATGTAATATAGTACGATGAAGGGGCGGCGATGAGATGCAGCTATTGGATTTTGCCTATGATAAAAGCAGTACCTGGCAGGAAGAAGTACCTTGTGAGCAGGCCAGTTGGACAATGGTTTTTGTATCCTACGGACGCTGTACATACACCATCGAGGAGAAGAAACAAACGCTGGAGAAGGGGCAGTGGCTGCTAATTCCTGCGCATACCTCACACCATGGTCGCAGTGTCCCAACGAAAATTCACGAAAAATTCGTGCTGCACTTCGATCCCCGAACGACTGGAGAGCTTTTCCCTTTGCTTCGACAGGGGTCCTTCAGCTCCCGTAAGACAGGTAAATTCGATATTATCGTCGACCGGCTGCGCCTGATGTATCGCGGATGGCAAGACAAACAGCCCTACTACAAAGTGCTGTGTGAAGCGCATTTGCAAGAGCTGTTCGTGTATCTGCAGCGAGAGTGGGATCAAGCGGCTGTCACCACTGGAACTTCACTGCTCGTGGAGCAGATGAAAGGCTATATACAGAATCACTATCGGGAGCATGTGACCAAGGAGGAGCTAGGGTCATGTATCGGCAAATCTCCGAACTATGCGGCGTCCCTATTTCGCCAAGTGACAGGCCAAACGATCAGCGAATTCGTTAACATGACGAGGATCAAAACAGCCGTGTACATGCTCCGCCATTCTGCACTCACCGTAACAGAAATAGCCGAGTTTATCGGCTATAATGATCCTTCATATTTTTACCGGGTATTCCGTAAAATTACGGGGTTAGTACCGACGGAGCTCGTCTCTGACCGTGAAACGATTCGAAAATAATTACATCGTACCGCCGCCAAGACGCACATTAGCAGGAATTTGTTCAGGTCCTTTGTTGATGTACTCATAAATAAATGTGCCGACACTAGCTTCATCGAACTTTGCGAGCGGCATCGTTTTGGTCCAAGCGGTGACGACAACCTCTTGATCCGCAGGAACGTCGGGGTTTGGTACAGCGAGCACACCTGCGCCAGCCGTCGTGAAATGGGTTAAATACTCAATCTGATCGAGCAGCGCCTTTGGGGCGTCGGGGTGGTAGTGAATAATGATATCGCCATGTTCCATATTGTGGACGATCTTTTCTGTCGGAGGTTTCTCCTTATAGAAACCGAACTTCAAATCGTGCGGGCTGTGCGTGCCAGATGTCGGAATTTTCATTTCATACATCAACGTGCCGTCTTTGTGATCACGGCCATAATCTTTATCAGTTGTCACTTGAATCGGCGCATGAAAGTTAAGCTTATCGAGACTGTACTTGCCTGCGGTGCTTTGCAGCAGCGATGTTCCGACCAAGCCAATGGCAATAATCACAAGCGCGTGGGAGAGGAGCAGCCACGTTTTTTGTTTCTTTTTCAAGAGCTGTTTCTCAGCCTTCTTCAATCGAGAGTTGTTTTCCTTATTCACTTTGGCCGCTAAGATGTAACCTGCGATAGCCAATACAAGAACAGCCAGTCCAATATACAGCAAGATCATAGAATGAGTTCCCTCCTGTTAAGTAGCGTGATTCCTCGACATGTATTGTTTTTACATTCCTCAATTAAGCAGACACTACAAATTGTAGTTCTTCTGTTGGATAGAAGTCAACTTCTAAGTAAGTTTCCCTCGCACACGTAGACCCAACATAACAGCTCATCCACACCATGAATTCGCGCACGCATACAATGTAAGCAAGTCCTGTTAATTTACTGCGCTATTTATACCCATTTTAATCCAAATTAGGTATTTCAAACATTGAATAGGCGGAAAATGGAGGTGATTACTAAGCGCGTGTTTCTTGATAATCGATGATATGAAAGGAGCAAATGACTGAGATGCCTGCATTAATTACAGGAATTGTGTTTAATGATTTAAATCATAATGGCCAATTCAATCCTAGTGAGCCTGGGATTGCCAATGTTTTCGTTGATTTATACAGCAATACGAGTGCGACATGCCTTACTACACAAACAGATGCTAATGGCAATTATAGTTTTTCCGTTAGTGTGGCAGGGACTTACACAGTGTATGAGCCCGTTGCTAATCCTGGGGTAACGTGTCCCCCTACTATTTTTACACAACCTAGTGGCTTTACGGTGTCGAATGGGCCAAGGAAATTAACCGTTACGGTTACCCAAACTCAAATAAATAATAACGCTACCATTTCAAACATAAATTTCAGCCATGATACGACGAACAACCCATTATTTTGTTCTACAACAATGATTCAGTTTACAGGACGTCCATCGGTTTGGTACAACATCAACATTGTAACGGGCACCGCAACTGCCCAAGGGACGGTCAGTCCAGCCTTAGAAATTAATGCCATAGCTTACAATCCGTTAGACAATTATATTTACGGCTATGATCAGCTTACGAATCATATTGTGCGTGTAGATAGTAGTGGAAATGTGACCGTTTTGTCGCCGCTTCCTCCTGGAATGCCTGTCGATGGGTATAATACAGGGACATTTGATCTAAATGGTTTTTACTATGTGTTTGTGAACGATAACTCACGATTCTATGTCGTAGACTTACGACCTAACTCGCCAACCTACTTGAAACTGGTGAATCCGGCCAACGGCTTTCAAGAACAGACGAGCAATTTCGGCGTCGCCTTAAGCAGAGCTTTAAATGTCAGTGACTGGGTATATCGCTCCCAAGACAATAATTTATACGGAATCACGCCAACAGGCGTTGTTCAACGAATCTCCCCCACCTCGGGAGTTATTACCAATATAACGACCACACCTCAGAATACAGGCCCATTCGGAGCCGTAGCAATTGATGCCACGGGTACCATCTATGCGATTTCAAATAGTAACGGAAACATTTATCGTTATACGATTGCGGGAAATACAGCAACTGCCCTCAGATTTTCTACGACGGTAACCTCCTCCTTTAATGATGCAACGCTTTGCCCTTTGGCGACGATCAGTCTGGATTACGGAGATGCGCCAGATACGTCCGCAGGCAATGGCCCCAATAACTATTCGACCACACTGGCTAGCGATGGACCTCGTCATCAACTCCTAAGCGGATTGGTACTTGGTACGCAAGTCACATCAGAAACAGACGCTTATCAAAACCCTACAGCAACAGGCGATGATCTCATACAAGGTGTACAAGATGACGGACTTTCTGTTCCACTCCCTACACTGCCTGTTAATGCCACTAATTATTCTTTACATGTAACGGTAACCAACCAATCGGGAAGTTCCGCTAATTTGTACGGTTGGGTTGACTTCAATCGAAACGGAATCTTCCAAGGCAATGAAGCTGCACCCGTTCAAGTAGTTCCATCTCAAGCAGGGACGCAAGTCGTGACTTTAAACTTTGTAGTACCCACAGGTGCAGGTCTAACACCAGATCACACGTTTGTAAGACTTAGATTTACAACTGATATACTGGTTAATCAGAATGCTAGTCCTACGGCTGAGGATACGAGAAGTTTGGGACCAGCCTCAGACGGAGAAGTCGAAGATTATTTGCTCCAAATTGATGCGGTTGCGGACTTGCAAGTTGTTAAAGGTAGTAATTTGCCACAAGTGCTCCCGGGCCAGGAGCTCATCTACACGATTGATATTACGAACAATGGGCCTAATGACGCACAAGATGTTACCTTAACGGATGCAATTCCAGCAGAGTTGCAGAACCCTGAATACAGCTTAAATGGTGGAGCAACGTATCAAGCATGGGATGGAAGTGTAGACCTAGGAACTTTACCAGCTGGAGGCAACCTGCTCGTTCTAATACGAGGTACTGTGGGTAAATCGGCTTCTGGCATTATTACGAATACAGCTGTTGTCAGTAGCTCAACCCCTGATCCTGACCCTTCCAATAATAGCTCAACAGTGAATACACCTGTGGTTGCAAGTGCCGATTTATCGGTAATCAAAATTGGAAGTCCAAGTCCTGTGCTTTCTGGCGAGCTGCTTACGTATACAATTGTCGTTTCGAATGCTGGCCCATCTGACGCGGCTAACGTAAGTTTAACTGATGTCGTGCCAAGTGAGCTGCTTAATTCGGAATTCTCCAGTGATGGAGGCGTTACGTATAACCCATGGGTTAGCCCTTACAGCATTGGAACAGTGACCAGCGGGGATACAGTCACCATACTCCTAAGAGGGACGGTTAGTCCTGCCGCAGTTGGAACCATTACGAATACAGCAAGTGTAGATTCGACAACGGAAGACCCTGATCCAACGAACAACACCTCCACAGAGGTGACCCCAGTGATTACCTCCGCGGATATTTCGGTGGATAAGCAAGGAAGCCCTGTCCCTGTCCCTGCTGGCGGCGTGCTCACGTATAGTATCGTTGTCGCCAACGCAGGTCCATCGGATGCAGCCGATGTGACATTGGCTGATGCCATACCAAGTGAACTAACGAACGCAGAATTCTCTATCGATGGCGGCTTAACCTACACACCATGGCCTGGCAGTTACAACATTGGCATATTGAACAATGGAACATCTATGACAATCTTGATCCGTGGAACGGTCAATCCATCTGCCACTGGCACGATTACAAATACCGCTGTTGTCAGCAGTACAACGCCAGATCCAGATCCTACGAACAACGTATCAACCGAAATTACACCCGTGAATACGTCTGCCGATCTATCCATTACCAAAACGGGAAGCCCAGATCCTGTACCAGCAGGAAGCGTGTTGACCTACACATTGCTTGTAGTCAATGCAGGGCCGAACACCGCTCAGAATGTGACAGTAACGGATGCAGTGCCAAGTGAGCTCTCGGGCGTGCAGTATTCTCTGGATGGCGGCGTTACATTTAACCCATGGACTGGTTCAATTAATATCGGTGCACTAGCCAATGGGTCGACAGCCAGTATCCTCGTCAGCGGGACGGTCGATCCGTTAGCTACCGATGTGATTACCAATACGGCAACTGTCGATTCAACGACGCCAGATCCAGATCCAACGAACAATACCTCAACGGTGATAATAGCCGTGAATACATCGGCGGATATTTCCGTTGTCAAAACGGCCAGTCCAGATCCCGTTTCAGCCGGAGACCAGTTGACGTACACGATCGTTGTTGCGAATGCAGGCCCTAATAATGCGCTGGCTGTCATGCTAACGGACGCGGTGCCGAGTGAATTGACGGGAGCTGAGTTCTCGGTAGATGGTGGAGCTACGTATAACCCATGGACGGGAACTTACAATTTAAGCACATTGATAGCAGGAGCTTCGACTACCGTTCTGATCAGGGGAACCGTAAGTTCTTCAGCTTCTGGATCGATCACGAATACGGCGACAGTTGATTCAACAACGCCTGATGAAGATCCAACGAATAATACCTCTACCGTTATTACGCCCATCAACGCTTCAGCAGATATTTCGATTGTCAAAACAGCAAGCCCAGACCCTGTGACAGTCGGTGGTGTACTCACATACACATTGGTGATCTCCAACGCGGGCCCTTCTGATGCCGAGGAAGTCATGATTATTGATGCGGTGCCAAGCGATCTTGCCAATGAAGAAGTTTCGATCGATGGCGGTATCACATTTAACCCATGGGTGAATCCGTATAATTTGGGGGCACTTGCAAGCGGCGCCACCGTCACCTTGCTCATTCGAGGAACGGTCAGCGCATCCGATGAGGGGAGCATTACGAATACAGCAGTCGTTACTTCAACGACACCAGACCCAGATCCAACGAATAACACCTCTACGACGACTACGAATGTAAGTGTATCTGCTGATGTTTCCATTGTAAAAACGGAGAGTCCTAATCCTGCACTCCCTGATGAGCTGCTCACGTATACGATTGTCTTGTCGAATGCAGGCCCATCCGATGCGCAGAACGTGACCGTCACCGATGCGGTGTCAAGTGTGCTTTCCAATGTAGAATTCTCTGTAGATGGCGGCACGACGTACCATCCATGGGGAGGTTCGTACAATATTGGAACACTCGCTAGCGGGCTAGTGTCAACCATCTATATTCGCGGCTTGGTTAACCCAACGGCTTCTGGAGTGATTACGAATACGGCAACGGTCACTTCAACGACACCAGACCCTGATCCCTCCAACAATACCTCTACAATCAACACACCGATTACACCTTTAGCAGACATGGCGGTTGTCAAAGTGGGCAGTCCCAATCCCGTACTTCCAGGCGAACTGCTCACCTATACGATTGTTGTATCCAATGCGGGCCCATCGGCAGCTGAGCAAGTGATTGTGACCGACGTGGTGCCAAATTCGCTTACGCAAGTCCAATACTCGTTAAATGGAGGCATAACGTACGTCCCATGGACGGGTTCTGTTAATCTGGGCACGTTATCCAATAGTTCAAGTGCAACCATCCTGCTTCGTGGCATTGTAAGCCCATCTGTTACGGGTTCTATTACGAACACAGTAAGCGTGACTTCAACAACGCCAGATCCTGATCCCTCTGATAACACATCAACAACAGTTACACTTGTTGATGCTTCTGCTGACATTTCGGTTGAGAAAACAGGGGCATTATCGCCAATACCTGGGGGGCAGCAGCTCACGTATACCGTATCCGTATCAAATGCAGGTCCGTCTAATGCACTGAGCGTTATGTTACAAGACATTGTGCCAAGCGAGCTAACGAATGTTCAATACTCCCTTGATGGAGGAACCACCTATAATCCATGGACAGGTTTTATTAATTTAGGGACGATAGCCAATGGCCAAACCGTAACCGTACTCATTCGAGGCTCGGTCAATCCATCGGCTGCGGGAACGATCACGAATACGGCAGTCGTCGTTTCCACGACACCAGATCCAGATCCAACCAATAACACGTCCACGGAACGAACACTGCTTGCGCCGCAAGCAGATCTCTCCGTTGTTAAACGCAGCAGCCCGAATCCCGTGCTTCCAGGCCAAGTACTCACTTACACAGTGACAGTGACGAACGCAGGTCCGTCAGAAGCCCAAAACGTATCTGTGTTAGATAGTGTGTCAGGTGAGCTTACACAGGTCGTATTCTCAGTAGATGGAGGTCTTACGTATCAACCGTGGCCTGGCGTTTACAGAATCGGCACGCTAGGCCCCCGTGCTACAGTCACTATTATAATTAAAGGGAGAGTACGCTTATCCGCAAAGGGAAGTATCCGAAATACCGCAATCGTGGATTCAACGACGCCAGATCCTGATCCATCGAACAACATGTCAAGCATATGCACGATCATTGCTCGTGTATGTCGGAGATGCTGCTCTTACCAAAAAAGCTGTAAATGCAGTACATGTCGTAAATGCAGCAAATGCAGCAAGTGCTGTACATGTAAGAGAAGAAGCAACAGCTGTACGTGTACCAAAAAGACGACATGCACCAAACACACGAAGCCTGTCAGTTCAACCAAAAGAGCGATCAAACCCACGACATCCAAAAAGCGCAAATAAGAGTTAGTTGTATTGAACAGAGGGTGCCTTCTTAGGAGGGCGCTCTTTTGCATTAGGGTCAATTCCCACGCACGCGTTGCGACTTTCGAAGCTTGGGCAGTGAACTGGACGGCTGCTTGCGAATCCAGCGCAGAAAGCTTGCGATGGCAGGGTCTTGCTGTAAAGCAGGTAGGGAGGTTAACTCTCTTTCAACTAGATCACTGTTGGTATACAAGGCGTGAATTTGTTTATGGCATGGGCGGCAGAGCTGAGCAGTAGGCAGCAGAGTGCCTCCCATTTCCTTAGGTGTCAGGTGATGGATGGTCGTTTCTACGTCGACTCTGTCGCATAGTTCGCATTGGCTATCCTTCATAAGTTGCCTCCATGTGTGAAAATAAACCGTCAATCCTGTCTTTACGTAGTTAACTTTCCCTGTTGGCACTTAAAATAAAGGATATGATGCCCTCAATGTTGAAATATGCAGAAAAATGTCAAACCATGTTGCTTGTCAGTTTAGGAGGGTCAAAGATGTCAGATCAACTGCTAGAATTAAACAGAAGGAACAGCTTGATGGTTAAGCTTTTGTGGGCGTGTCTTGCGTTAGGCGTGGCGGCAGCGTATACATCTGTTTCTATGATGATCACACTTATTTCAGTAGGAGTCCCAATAGCTGCTTTATGTTCGATTTTAACGTGGAAGCAAGTTGCAATCCCGTATACCAAGTATATCATTGCAGTTGGACTCAATGCGATCTCTTACTTTTTCATGTCGAACAGTAACTCATTGATTGGGGTTCTGATCTTGTATCTAAGCTTGGCGCTTATTTCTTTGTACATGGACTACAAACCGCTAGTGCTCAATGGTGTGATTGGGCTCATAAATATGAACTATTTCATATCGACGCTGACACCAGAAGTGGATGTGATTGGGTGTGATGCTTTTTACATACTAACCATCATGACACTGATCGGGCAAGGACAGATCGGCACGAGAATGCTCGCGAGCGTTGCCCAAAGCGCCAAAGAATCCGAAGTCTCACGTAAGAAAACGGATGAAGTGCTGACAGGTGTGCGGACGACATCCGAAGCGCTTGGCAACTCCAGCAGTGCGCTGCAGGAGAATGCGGCCGTGACAGGACGGATTACGGAGGAAGTCGTTGCTGCTTTTCAGCAAATTACGGTCGGTATTGAGTCGCAGGCTTCCAGCATTACGGACATTACTTCAGCCATGCAAGATGTGAACGAGACAGTTGAACAGACGACCGCAGCGTCGAACACGATGAGCAGCCGATCGCGCGACACGGCGAAGATGACGAATGAAGGCAAGACCCAGATGGAAGATTTGTCCCTCAAAATCAAAGATATTTCCGCCATAGTCTCCGAGACTTCCAACATCATGAATGAAGTGAACGAAGAAAACGTGAAAATTGGAAACATCGTTTCCACGATTGCGGAGATCGCAAACCAGACGAACTTGCTGTCTCTGAATGCCTCCATTGAAGCAGCGCGTGCTGGCGAGCATGGGAAGGGTTTCTCTGTTGTTGCCAATGAAATTCGTAAGCTAGCGCAAAATGCCCACATCGCCTCGACCGATATCTCGGAGATTCTAGGGTCGATTCAGTCCAAAGTCATCACAGCCGTGGACAAGGTGAACGTCGGTCTGACAGCTGTAGAATCGGGGAAACAATCTACTGACAACGTAAATCAGTTGTTCGAAATTATTAATACCAACACGGCGGAAGTGATGGATCAGGCGGAGCATTTGCAACGCATGAATCAACAACTGCAAGTATCCTCACAGCGCGTAGCGGAGGAAATGGCTTCTGTTGCCGCGATTACCGAGGAATCAGCGGCTTCTGTACAGGAAGTGCTGGCAAGCGCAGAAGTCCAGCAGCATCGTGTGCAGGATATTGTGGACAGCATCCGTCAATTGAACGGATTAACGATTGATTTGAAGTATCTAATTTCGAAGTAACTACATGGTAAAAAAAGGGTTGCCAAACAGGGGATAATCCGCTACAGTTAAGCCAAATGAATAGCAACACGGGTGCTTGATAAAGTCAGGCTGAGATAGTGGCCGTATGCCGCTGACCGTTAATCTGATCTGGATAATGCCAGCGTAGAGACCTGATGTGCTTTTCTAGCACGAAGTTTAAGCCTGCCGTTAATTCGGTGGGCTTTTTTTGGCATGTTCGCCTATTTCATTCAAACATTGAATTTGGGAAAAGGAGTGGTTTACAGATGGCGCAGCAACAGGTAAGTAAGAAGGGGTTAAAATTAACCGATATTTTAATCACGATCGTTATTTCCGCGGTATTTGGCGTGATTTATCGCATTTGGGGGCCGATTTATGATCTATTGAAGCCGCTGGGGCTGCACGCCGAGCAGTTGAGCTACGGCATGTGGTTCATGGCAGCGACATTTGCGTTCCTCGTCATTCGTAAGCCAGGGGTTGCGCTGCTCGCCGAGGTTGCGGCGGCAACGATAGAGGCTTTGTATGGCGGTTCATGGGGCGTGGCGACGCTGGTATATGGGATCCTACAGGGTCTTGCCGCAGAGCTGGTATTCGCGTTATTCCGCTATCGCCGTGCGAGCGTCGGGGTGACGATGCTGGCGGCTGTCGCTTCAGGCATTCTTTCCTTGGTCGTGGATACGTACTATGGGTATATCGATCAACTCGCGTTCTGGAATTATTTGCTATTTATCGGCCTGCGCTTCTTAGGCAGTGCCTTGATCGCTGGCGTATTCGCGTACTATTTGACGAATGCCTTGGCTCGTACGGGTGTATTGAAGCTGATTCGCCCTGTTTCATCCAAAGATTACGACGTACTAGGGTAACGCCATGAGTGAAGGAATGAGCGTGACCAATCTGCGGTTAAAATATCCCGGTGATGACGCCCCCCTGATCTTTCAGGGGGTTTCCTTATCCATAGCACCTGGTGAGAAGGTGCTGCTGCTCGGACCGAGCGGCTGCGGCAAATCCACTTTGCTGCAAGTGCTAAGCGGGATCGTGCCTGAGATGATCGAGCTGCCGCTTCGAGCAGATGAAATTCGTCGACCTAGTCGCTGGGGCTATGTGTTTCAAGACCCGGATACCCAGTTCTGCATGCCTTATGTGGATGAAGAGATCGCGTTCGTGTTGGAAAATCAGGAGGTTCCGCGAGCGGAGATGCCAGCGCGCATTCGGCATTATTTGGACCTCGTTGGACTCCATTTGTCCGAGGTGCATACGTTAATCAGCGCGTTGTCTCAAGGCATGAAACAGCGGTTGGCGATAGCCAGTGTACTGGCGCTTGAGCCTGAGGTGCTGTTTCTCGATGAGCCTACGGCGCTTCTAGATGAAGAGGGGACCACGCAAGTGTGGGACACAATTCGGGCGGTTAGCCAAGATCGCACACTTGTCGTTGTGGAGCATAAGATCAGCGGGCTCATGGACTTGCTAGATCGGGTGATCATCTTCACGCCAGAGGGGCAGATTTTGGCGGATGGTTCGCCGCGTGTGGTGTTTGCGGCGTACAAGGATCAAATTCGGGAGTATGGTATCTGGTATCCCGGGGTGTGGGAGGATTATGAGCGGGAGCGGCATATTCAACCGCCAACCCAACTGTCCCACCAAACGCAGCCCCTCATGTCCTTGCAGGACTTCGTGGGGCTCCGCGGCGGGCAGATCAAGACCTTTGTGGATAACTTGCAGGTGTATCCTGGCGACTGGATCACCGTTGTCGGGGCCAACGGCGCGGGCAAAAGCTCGCTCCTCCTTGCCATCATGCGCCTCATCCCGACCCGCGGAAGCTGTGTGATCGCGGGCGTGGTGGGCAACAAAGTCAGGCAGCTCGCCGAGCAGATTGGCTTCGTGTTTCAAAACCCGGAGTTCCAGTTCGTGACGAACTCCGTGGAAGAGGAGCTGACCTATGGCTTACCAAGTGGGCAGCCAAGGGAAGAGCAGCGTGCAGCAGTGGAACAGCTGCTGCACGAATACGACCTGCTGGCGGTGCGTGGGCAGCACCCGTTCCAGCTCTCGATGGGCCAGAAGCGCAGGCTGAGTGTGGCAACCGCGATGGTTCGCGGGCCACGCATCCTGCTGCTGGATGAGCCCACCTTCGGGCTCGATGCGCAAGGGACGATGCGCATGCTCGAAGGGCTGGAACGGCTGCGCGCCAGCGGCACAGTGATCGTGATGGTGACACACGATCATGAGATCGTCCAGCGCTGGGCGACGCGCGTCTGGCAGGTCGAGGCTGGGCGCGTGACGGAAGTCGCGCCTGGCGCCGCAGCAGCTGCGCAGGATGAGGAGGTGACCCGCAGCTATGCAACTAACCTTTCCCTATCGTGAAACGTGGGTGCATCGGGTTAATCCTGGTGTGAAGCTGATCCTGGCGATCGCGCTGTTCATTGTTGTGGTCTTTACGCATCATTTGATGACGATGCTGATTTTGACGGTTGGCGCATTGCTTCCGTTAGCGCTGCTCTCGGGTCATCCCTACAAGCGTTTGTTGTTGTATGCATCGCCGTTTTTGTTGATATTCGTGTCCTCCTCGCTCGGGATGATGATGTTCGGAAAGGGTGAAACCGAGTGGTTCCACTTCGGCATCGTCCGCATCACCGAGGAGAGCTTTTACCGCGGTATCCACCTAGGACTCCGCGGAACGCAGGTTGCTGCCGTGGGCTTGCTGTTCAGCTTAACCACACGGCCTGTCGCGTTATTCTACGCGATGATGCAGCAGTGGAACGTTGCGCCGAAGTACGCATACAGCTTCCTGGCTGCGCTGCGGATGCTGCCTGTCATGCTCGAGGAGCTTCAGACGCTGCGCTACGCGATCCAAATTCGAGGCAACAACACGCGGCGCAATCCGCTCACATCGTGGTACAGCACGATGCGAATGATTGCGATTCCGCTGCTTGCTCAAAGCATTCGCCGCGCCCACCGCACGGCGGTGGCGATGGAAGCGAAGCGTTTTTCCATGAGTCGCAAACGCACCTATTATTATGTATCCTCGTACTCGAGGCTAGACATCTATTACATCGCCTACTGGCTCCTGCTCCTCGCAGGGACTCACGGGCTGGCGGCGATTTGGCCGTTTCTAGGCGGTGTAGATGTGCGTTAACGCTAAAAAGCAGTCCTTTCCATGACGGAAAGATCTGCTTTTTATGTTTTTTAGGCTAAGGTGGACCAGAAGCTACCCACCAAGCCAAATAGAAGCGGTCAACCACCGCTAATTCGGCCAAAAGCAGCTAGAGCAGCAAGTTAAGAGTGGTTGACCACCGCTAACTGTTGCGAATTCGCCTCAACCCCTGCTAAACCAGCCAAATAGAAGCGGTCAACCACCGCTATTTCGGCGAAAAGCAGCTAGAGCAGTAAGTTAAGAGTGGTTGACCACTCTTAATTCATGCGAATCCACCTCAACCCCCGTCAACCCAGACTACTGGCCCCACTTGAGCATCAACGTCAACTTGCAACACGGACTCCCTGTCATACGCGGGCCTACCACGAACTGGATGGCGGTAGGCGTGTAGCTCGTTTCAATGGCGGATTGGCTGCCGAAGGTGTGGACGATGCGGTCTACTTCTTTTTGATTGCCAGTCTGAGCGCTTGTCATCAACTGCTGCGCAATGGCAGGATCCGCGAGTTTCTTGACGAGAAGGGAAGCGTCTTTCAATAAATGTTCAGAGGTGACGGCCGAGTGTGAAAGTATTTTCGTATCCACGGGCGGGAAGTCACGGTCCCACGCCCAGTAAGGCGCATAGTGGTAAGGATGGGCAGGGTACAGGTGATACTGAACGGGGGGATACGGGTACATGGTTGGGTCGTTGTACATGAGACCGACCCCTTTCTGTAAAATGATGAGCACTAGCAATATATGTGAAATGTGGGCGAGTGTGCATCACAATCAAGGCTTAGTCCCACAAGCCATAAAGAATATCATCATGGCATGAGCGTCTGGCGATTCAACAAAGGTGTCATAGGATTTCGCTAATTCTTCGAACTCTTCCTGGGCGATAACCCCTTTCATATACAGGCCGCCAAATCGGCCAATATCCAGTTTGCGTATGAATCCTTCAATGCCGTGCAGATCACTATGTTGAACAACTGATTCCATATCTATGTTAGTAAAACCTGAATTGGCTAATAGGCGCGGCAAGCCTCTGCCAATCCGTCTGTTTCCGCCTCTTGAAGCGGTGAGTTGTCCTAATTTTTTCAAGATAGAAGGTAGAACCTCCAAGTCGGGCTGCAAAGCCCCAAAAATCCCATCATCAATATCAATAATTACTAGCTTGCCGCCTGGTTTGAGTACGCGTTTAATTTCCAGGGCTGCCTGCAAGGGATCATGTAAATGAAGAAATAATAAGCGCGCAATAGCAAAGTCATACTGATTGTCAGGCAGTGTAGTCTCGTAAACAGATGATCGGATAAACGTAAGTCGGGATTCAGGAATATGACTTAACATCGCTTTAGCCTTGGTGAGTGAAGCATCATCGATATCGAGTGACGTTATCTCACTTTGGGGCAGGTGATCTAGTAATTTTTCAGTAACGAAACCTCTACCGCTTCCAACCTCTAAGATTTTCATGCCATTTTCGAGTCCAAACCATTTCAGGGTGCGATATTCTTTATCCCAGCCGAGTAACGCATGTTCCTTTAAACGTTGCAATTCTGCATCAGTATGATCATGTGGAGAGTGAGATGTTGCGTTACGTGCGTCCATGGATGGTTCCTCCCAGATTAACTATTCCAACCTTATTTGCTAATTTTACCATATTATGATTCTAGTGTTTGATGAAAAAATAGACGGACTGAGAATGATAATTATCCTCATTTACTAAACTTTAATTATCTACTTTACAAATGTAAGTAAGAGTCGTATAATAAACACAAACAACATCACAGGCGAAGGAGGACGAAACCATGGGTAAATGTGCATGCGGAAACACGCAAAACGCTGAGGGCAACTGCGACGGTTCACACGCTAAAAAAGATAAATAAGATTCGCTACATATAGGATAGACCATTAAGGACTCTGCGGGCTTCGGCTTGATAGGGTCCTTTTGGTTGTTGGATGACTCCGATGGAAATTGAAAATGCAAAGAGGAACATGTAGAGTAAAGTGTAGATGAGGACTAACTGATGAAGTGGGAGTGGGAGCATGGATGTGAAAGAAGCGATTCGCCAGCGGCGCAGCGTGGGGAAGTTGAAGCAGGACCCCATCGCGCATGAGCTGATCGAGGAAATATTAGAAGCTGCCGTCTGGGCGCCGAATCATGCAAACACCGAGCCTTGGCGGTTCTGGGTGATGTCGGGCGAAGGCCGAAAGCTGCTCGGTCGCGGCTACGCCGAGGTTGCTGTGGCGGAAGCACAGCAAGCGAGCGCAGCGGCAGGCAAGTCGCTGACCACCGAAGAGGAAGAGCAGCTGAACAGCGCCAGCCACAAAAAAGCGTTCCGCGCGCCGCTCATCATCGCCGTTGCGGTATCGCCGTCCGAGCAGCGCGTCGTGCCTGAGATTGAAGAATTTGCCGCGGTGCATTGCGCGGTGCAAAATATGATGCTGACGGCGCACGCGCTCGGCCTGGGCACGATTTGGCGGACGGGCGAACCTACGTATCATCCGAAAATGAAAGCGAACTTCGGCCTCTCTGGCCGAGAAGAGATGGTCGGCTTCGTCTATATCGGTTACCCCGAGGCGGTGCCGACGAAGGCGACTCGGGTGCCTTTTGCAACGAAGACACAGTGGGTGACGGAGTAATCTCTAATAGGCTGCTTACCTAGCAGTAGCACCATCCAAAAAGGCTCGCTCCCACCAGTTGGGGAGCGAGCCTTTTTCTCACTTCTTCAGCGCAACCGCAATCCTTGCGGCGGTTTGCGCGTTGTGATAAACGAGCGCGATATTCGTCTCGAGGCTGCGCCCCTCGGTCAGCTGCTTGATGCGCGCTAGCAGGAATGGCGTGACCTTCTTGCCGGTCACGTTCTGCTCTTTGGCCTCAGCCAGCGCTTGCTGGATGACGCCTTCGATTTCCTGATGGTCCATGGCGGATTCCGCTGGGACCGGGTTCGCGATGACGGCGCCGCCGCTCAGGCCAAGCTCCCACTTCGTGCGGAGCATCGCTGCTACGTCAGCCGCCTCATCGAGGCGGAAGTCTACGCCGTAGCCGCTTTCGCGGGCGTAGAAGGACGGGAACTCGCTCGTCTTATAGCCGACTACGGGCACGCCGTGGGTTTCCAAATACTCGAGCGTACGTCCAATATCGAGGATCGATTTCACGCCGGCGCAGACAACGGCGACATTCGTTTGGGCGAGCTCCGTCAAGTCCGCGGAAACGTCCATGGACGTTTCTCCTTCACGATGGACACCGCCAATCCCGCCAGTAGCGAACACTTCGATGCCCGCTAAGGCAGCGCCGATCATCGTCGCGGATACGGTGGTCGCCCCGATTTTGCCCGAGGAGAGGATGTAGGGGAAGTCGCGGCGGCTTACCTTTTCAACATGGCTGTTCGTAGCGAATGCTTCGAGCTCCCCCTCGTTCAGACCGATCTTGATTTTGCCATCCATGATGCCGATGGTTGCTGGCACCGCGCCATTATCGCGGATAATTTGCTCGACCTTTTTGGCCATTTCGATATTCTGCGGGTACGGCATGCCGTGAGAGATAATTGTCGTTTCTAATGCAACAACGGGTTTATGATTCGCAAGCGCGTCTTTCACTTCGTCGGTAAATGTTAAGTATGAGGTAGGTTGCATGGTCTAAACTCCTTTGGTCATGGTCTGGATGGTGTGCACTAAACGTTCCTCGTTCAACTCGCTGGACACGGATTGGCTAGTTTGTAGTGTAATATGCGCAGCGGCGAGGCCGTATTCACACGCTTTAAGATACGTTTGTTGATGGAGAATGCCATAAGCGATTCCAGCTAAAAAAGCATCGCCGGCCCCCGTCACCTCGACAACTTGCGTCGGAATCGGCGGGATGAGCTGTTCGCCTTCTTCGCCCACATAGAGAACGCCTTCGCTCCCTTTCGTGATGAAGACATGCTGGACCCCGCGCGCACGAATCGCGTGAGCGATCGCCATTTGATCTTGATCAAGCTGGCGCATGTGAACGACATCTTGATGCATCGTTTGGGGTGGGAGTGCGAGCTGAACCGCCTCTTCAAGGTTTGGAAAAATAGCCGTAATCCCCGTTAAATCGGTTGGCAGCTTCTTCGCTTTTTCAGAGGAAACAGGGTCGAGGAAAAGCGGAATGTGGTCCGCCTGACAGCGACGAATGAGCTCCTCCAAGGCTTCACTCGGCAGGTTCGTGTCCGCAATGACAAGCTCTGCGGTGGAAATATGAGCCCATTTGTCCCGAAGCGTCTCAGGGGTGAATTTATCGTAAATGTCCATATTGGCAAAACCGAGAAACATCTCGCCAGAAGGGTCGAGCAGGGCTGTATAAGCGCCGGTTTTTTCACCCTTCAGCACAATGGAGGGACTGACATCCACGCCTCGGCGTCTCGTTTCGTCCAGCACCCACTGCCCCGCTTTGTCATCGCCAACGACGGTTAGCAGTGCGGTCGGGCAGCCTAATCCAGCTAGCGCCTCCGCGATATTGCGTGCCACCCCGCCGCAGGACTCCGTTAAGGTGACAGGGTTGGAAGAGGACAAGCGAATGGATTGTTTGCTCCGAGCCTTGCTGTCCAGGTTGGCGCCGCCGATACAGAAGACTCGACCTTCGTCACCTGACGTGATGTAGGCCCTGCCGCGAATGGTTCCTTTCTTGGTCAGTGCAGCGATATAGCCCGCCACGGCGGAGCGAGAGATCCCGATAATTTCGGCCATGTCCTGTTGAGAAATAAAAGGATTTTGACGGATAAGCGCAAGTATTTGCTGTTCGCGATCCATAGAGAGCTTTTCTCCCTTCGATGTACTCTCCTCATTGTAGCGATTTATCAAACAAAAGTCTATCGGACTAACAATTGTTGTGAAAATGACAAAAAGCCCGTTCCTCTGAGAGGAACTAGGCTGGGGAATGCGTGCATCGTTTATTTCGTATACGAAGAAGCAGAGCGGGAACTAAGGCCAAGTAAACCTAGCAAACCTAGTAGGCCGAAGTAGGTGTACCAGTGTCTCGTTTTGCTTTTGGACGGTTGGATTGCTTGGGCATGGAGCGTTGTTGGTGCTGTTTTCCAAGCTGTCGGCGGGGTGATCCCGTATGCGGCCGCATGACCGTTAAGACTTGTGGAATGAAGGAATTGCGTATCCGCCCCAGGCATGCCGAAGGGATTCGTTTGATAAAAGGTTTCTGTACCTGATTTTAGATTCTGCATATGCAGGCTCTCGGTTTGCGTGACAGAGGAGTTAGGATTGTGTGCATGCAGGCGATACTGGTGGGCACCTAGCAGCAAAGAAAAAGTAAGAAATGAAATCGAAGCGAGTCTGAAAGATCGTCTTGCCATCATGCATACCTCCGTAGATAAGGGGTCATATTCGCTAAGTAAGATTAGCGTATCCCTTAGGCAGGAAGTTATACATGGAAATCAACCACGTTTGACGACTTTAAAATGATCCTCAAGGAGCAGCCAGTTTTGCGGGAACCGGAGACCGAGCTTCCAATAGCTGATGCCGCGAAGGCTAAGCTCTTTAATTAAACGGAATTTCGCATCAATAGAGCGCGCATCCTCAAACCATACGCTATGTTCTTTGCCCTCGTCGTCCCAATAGTTAAAATGAGGCGCCTGTGCCGAGTAGTCGTATAAAATTTGGGCGTTAAATCTACGAGCCAAATCAATCGCCGTCTGAGGGGAAATCGCTTTGGCATAGGCGCCGCCTTTGACATAGGGCAGTGTCCAGTCGTAGCCGTACAAGTTCTGGCCCATCATGATCTTCGAAGATGGCATTTCACTGCGTGCATACTCGAGCACCTTGCGCACAGGACCGATTGGTGAAACCGCCATCGCTGGTCCGCCGCTGTAGCCCCATTCATACGTCATGATGATGACAAAATCCACAATCTGACCATGCGCCTTATAGTCGTGGGCTTCATACCATGCCCCTGCTTGGGTTGCACTTGTTTTGGGCGCGAGCGCAGTGGAAACGAGATATCCCTTGCGGTGAAAGCGTTCCGTAGCTTTGCGCAGGAAGGCATTATAGGCCTCACGATCAGTCGGCAGCAAATGTTCGATGTCAAAATGAATATCTTTAAAGCCTAGTTGATCGGCCGTCGTTTCGATGTTCTGGAGGAGGTGATTTTGAACCGTTTGATCGGTAAGGATGATGTGGCCCAGCTCTGCGCTGAATTGGTCATTCTCCAGGTTCGTGACGACCATCATGAGAGTGACGCCAGAATTTTTTGCGATTTCAGGTAAATCATCAAGAGGCGGCTGGACTAAGCTGCCATCGCGTTTGATGCGGAAAGAAAAGGGAGCTAAGTACGTTAAGTGAGGCGCTGCTTCACGAGCCGCTTGAACCAAGACGGGGGACACATCGTTGCCGCGGGGTTCGATGTAGGCGTTGACTTCCGCTTGTGTGCGCGGAGTCGGCGGAATATACAAACGGAACCCAACAGGCAGCGATTGGTAGGCGGTAAGTCCATTTATCGAAGCAAGTGTATGGAGGTCGACGCCTAGCTTATGCGCAATGCGATAAAGTCCTTCACCAGGCTGAACCCAGTAATACGAACCGACAATCGGGATCACCAATGCCTGTCCGATGACCAACGTTTGACTAGGTGTCAACTCATTCGCCGAGGCTATTTCCTCAACCGTCAAGCCATAGGCTTGCGAAATGCCATATAACGTCTGTCCCTTCTGGACAACGTGAATTTGCATAAGGATTCCTCCGTTTCAAGTGTATCGGAGACTCAGGGGAGATGAACTGCGATCATGCCCAAAAAGAACTGAGCCTCCCGTTAGGGCATCTCAGTAAAGGATCAGCGGTATGACGCATCTGAGACGCCCAGAATGGGAGGCTCAGGAAATGGGAAGTCGGAAATGACTGTATCCGAGCCTACTTTTCTACCACAATAGAAAGTATAAGTTTTCGGTTACCGAAAACGTCTTTCTATTTGGCGATAAAACCATATATAGGGAGCTTTGGTCGTAGACCAAAGTCTCTCCATTTCGAACCCAGTCGCTCATCGCTGAATGGCTTCGATAGAGGTTTTATCATAGCGTATTCACGTGGAAGAGAATGGGTGAATGTCTATGGGGGGATGAGAGAAAATTTTGTGGGCGTGGGGGAAGGGAGATAATCGATATTTTCGATTAACTCGGTGGTGAGTGAGCGTGTGGAGGTGGAGCGGAAGCGAGTAGTAGTAGGTACTATAAAAAGTTAGTACTTTTTGACAACACATAAGCACCCTATACTAAGTACATAAGCAAGACATTGATACGTTGCGATGCAACGAAAAGGGGATAATAACGATGATGATTCAGCGAAAAAGAAATACAGCAGCTTTTACTTTTATGGCGTGGGCATCTTTCATTGGGGCATTTCTCGGGATGTTTATCGGGATTTATACGTTAGAAGAATCACTGAGTGTGAAGGGATATTTCGCGGTATGTGCATTATTTCTAACAATGTCAGCGTTCGTGCTGCAGAAGGTAATTCGGGATAATTTGGAGGATGGTTACGAGGCTCGCAAGCGGAATACGTCGGCGTTTACGTTCATGGCATGGAGCTCTTTCGCGCTGGCGCTGTTGGGGATGTTCATCGGGATTATTAACTTGGAGCAGCTGCTTTCCGTCAAAGGGTATTACGCGGTAACGGCATTATTCCTGACTATGTCTTCCTTCGTCCTGCAAAAAACAATTCGTGACAACAACGACGACGACGCGTTGCAGACTGTTCATCCTGTACAGCCTGCACCCGCGTCGACAGAGTTAAAATGGGAAGAATAACGCCGCATACCGCGCTAGCTTAGCGTGAAAGCGTGATCCATTTGGGGCCGACCCATGTATCGATTAGATAGCTATTGCTAAATTTACTGCGCCAAAGCGCGATGATATGAACTTTCTGCGGTGAAAGTGCAAGTGCTGACGAACCGCTGGAATACGGTGTATCCTGAAGCGCCGTTACTTGTTCAAGAAGCAGATAATTGTCTGCTTTTTCTTCATTTCCGATCTGCTGAATTTGCAGCTGAATCCACTGATCGCCAAGCCAGGTTGATACCAGAAACCAGCTTTTGTCCGTCACCTTTTGATACTGAAGCCAATTGGGTTGCACGGCAACGAGTCTTACATCCTGCGGTGCAAGGGCACCGTTCGGTTCAAGTGAAGCATCAGGCGTTCCGTAGATCGGCGTCTCCTCCAACAGTGTAACAACGTAAGGAAAGCCTGGCTTCGTTGGGGGAGAGAGATGGATAGCCTCATCTGCATATTTTCGCATGACCTTCTCCATCATCGAGACGGCTTCGGCGTTCGTCAGCTCCTCTTTCGGCCGAAATTTCGTCTTGGTGTTGCTGTCCAGAAGGCCCACCTGGTAGGCAGTTTGGACGAGTCCTTGCTGCATGTCGCTAATCATTGCAAAATCCTCAAAAACTTTGCGAGCATCCATGTCAGCGTTACCCCCGTTGCCCGATACAAGACTCAGTGTCAGCAGCTTGATCAGCCCGCCAACGGCGGTTTCACGGTTGATCTTCGTTGCATGCGGCGGAGCAAGATCGTTCACATACCCCTTGATCAGGCTTTCTTCCTGGCCCTTTGGAAGCTGAACCCCCATTCGGACCATCGTCGCCCAATTCGCAATGTCAATCGGTTCATCCAAATGCCTCGCGTCCAATACTTGCCCGCTGAATGCGGACCACGCTTCCTTTGTGATTGGGCTGTTCGTGGCGCCGCCGTCTTTGAACGGTACGATGCGTTGTTTGTACGCGGCTAACTCGGACTCCACCCAGTGTGCGTCCGCCGCATGAGCCCACAGCGGATTCAAACACAACAAAAGGAGCATCAGCATAGCAATTCCTCTAAAACGCACCCCAAAAGCAACCTGCATAGCTAACATCCCTCCAACATGAGATCTCCTTACTTAGACGCAGCTTGTGGGCAATTAGTTTCCAGATCCTAGGAAAATATGAATCTTACGAATCTTGCTAACCCGCCTCTCATCTAGTAATCTATGGGAAAGGAGTGATTGGAATGATTAGGAAAATAAGTCAAGTACTCGTAATGCTTATGCTGCTCAGTGTGGTGTTATCTGTGCCCGCTTGGGGGGCGGCGGATAAGGGGACTGACGCACCTAGCAGCGTCACTTATGAGATGAAGGAAATCGCGGTGCAATATGCCGCGGAGTTTACCGCTTACCCTGTGGATTCTCTTGGGAAACCTACCGTGTCCAAGTCCGTCTACGAGGCGGTGTATAGCGATGAGCCTAGGCCGTTGCAGGTGCTGTATGGTGTCGTGAAGTTGACCAATGTGCTCGGCTACTCCTTTAACGAGGAGTTCATCAGCGTCACGGACGGGGTGTACACGGCGCGTGGTTTATCGAATGGGGGAAGCCGAATTTACAACGAATTCAATCAAGTAAAAGGACAGAAAACCGAATTCGTTACTGGGAAAAAGCTTGCTGGGAGCAGCGTCGTGAAAGATTACTCTGACGGTTGGAAAACGGTGCAACTGGCCCGTACCTGGGATGATTACGGCAACCCGATCGGGTTCACGATTCGTTTCGATGGAACCTTCCAGCCAGAGTCGGATCCTTTCTTCCAGAAGTTAAAAGACACAGCCTTTGTCGTCGACCTGAGCACGTTGCGGCATAAAGGTGGGAGTCAGGCGGTGCAGCCATGATGCGAACTAGAAGGGGAGTATCTCTCGTACAAAAGCTGATGAAAGCCGCGGTTAGCACTGCGCTGCTAGCTACGCTGCTTGCCGCAGGGGCTTCGGCTGCTGACGCGGGCGTACAGCACAAGGCGGAAGCTGACAGCTTGAATAAGCTCCAGCTGTTTCAAGGCACGGATCGCGGCTATGAGCTGGACCAGACGCTGACACGGGCGCAAGGCGCCACGATGCTGCTGCGTCTGTTCGGCTGGGAGACCGCCGCCGCGAACGCGCAGGGGCTGAGCTCGCCGTTCACGGACGTGCCGGCGACGCACTGGGCCGCGAAGTCCATCGGCTTCGCGTACAGCAAGTCGTTGGTGCACGGCGTCACCAACGATCTTTATGCGCCCGATGCGAACATCACGGGCGCGCAGTTCTTGGCGCTGACGCTGCGCGCGCTCGGCTATGCCGAGGCAGAGCCGCAGCAGGCCAGCGACCTTGCGGCGACAAGCGGGCTGCTCAGCGCGAGCGACGCGCAGGGGATCGCGCAGGGCGCGGTGTTTCGCCGCGACGAGATGGTCGCGGTAGCGTATCGCGCCATCCAGACCAAGCTCAAGGGCAGCACACGCACGCTGCTGCAGAAGCTGGTCGAGGATGACAAGGCCGTGAGCGTCGAGTCCGCTGTCGCAAGCGGGCTCTACAAGAAGCCGAGCAGCGATCCGATGGATCAGATCGAGGCCGCGATTCGCGATGCACTGAAATAAGCAGCCCATGGGCTGTTGTTCCGTCATTGCCGCCAGATCTGCATCGCAGCTTCATTTGATTCAGCGCCCAACAGGGGCTATTCCAAAATGAAATGGAGATTCCAACATGATTAACTTGGATATAAGTACGATCCTTCGGTATAAAGAATTTACAGAGTGGACGGATACCTTGCAGGATGTGCAAGAGAGCATGTGGCTGCAACCTATGACTGAGGGAAAAGCTTCAGTGGGAGAGGTAATATCGCATCTTAAAAACTGGGATGCTTACCTCATCGAAACGATTATACCTGCGATTAAATATGGTGAAGGCATGATATTCCCAGATTTCGATTCATTTAACAAATTAGCTTATGAATATGCCAAATCGGGAATTTCTAAAGATCGTTTGCTCGAAGAATTTAAGGCAACCCGCCTTCAACTGGTTGAAATGCTGTTAGCCGCACCTGACCTAGTTGCTAAACATGTTACCGTGAACGGGGTAGCAACTTGCCCTCACACTGGCACACCCTATTCCTTGCTTTACATCATTCATGAATTTAACGATCACGATAACCATCATAAAAATCAAATTGCAGCTAATTTGAAATAACAAGAGGGCAGCCGCGGTATTTCGCGTGGATAGGCGCTCGTCACAGAAGGTGCTTATTGTCTGAAAAACTCGTGGACGCTCCCACTCATCAACCGCGAGCAACTCCGCTAGTGCACCGCTCCCTCCAGCGCGCCAACACCAAAAAATCCCGCCTCAGCCAACGGCTGAAGCGGGATTTTTGCATAGCAGCCCATAGGCGGGCTAACTTGGTTTACTTTTGTAACCTAAGATTAAGCGTTCGTCAGGTACTGATTCACAGTTGCTTTGATCAATTCCAAACGGCCGGATTGGTTCACGATTGGTCCGTTGTTCGCAAGCGCGTAAGCTTCTAGTGATTTGAAGTCGGCTTTGCCAGAAACGATGTCTGCGCCGATGCCCGTTTTGAAGGAAGCGTAACGTGTATCTAGGATGTTATCGAATACTTTGTCTTCGATCAGTTTCGCTGCAACTTGCAAGCCGCGCGCGAATGCGTCCATCCCAGCGATGTGCGCATACACCACGTCAACTGGCTCGAAGGATGTACGGCGAACCTTCGCGTCGAAGTTCACACCGCCACGGCCGATGCCGCCTTCGTTCAATAGGATTTCGTACATTGCCATTGTTGTGGAGTACAGGTCAGTTGGGAACTCATCTGTATCCCAGCCAAGCAGCAAGTCACCTTGGTTCGCATCGATAGAGCCAAGCACACCGTTGATGCGTGCTACGCGAAGCTCGTGCTCGAAAGTGTGACCCGCAAGTGTCGCATGGTTCGCTTCCAGGTTCAATTTGAAGTAAGGAAGCAGGTCGTATTTTTGCAAGAATGAAAGGGTAGTTGCTGCATCGAAATCGTATTGGTGCTTGGAAGGCTCTTTCGGTTTAGGCTCGATCAGGAATTGACCTGTGTAGCCGATTTCTTTGGCATAAGCAACCGCCATGTGCAGGAAGCGAGCCAAGTTGTCGAGCTCAAGACCTAGGTCTGTATTCAACAAAGTTTCATACCCTTCGCGTCCGCCCCAGAACACGTAGTTTTCAGCGCCGAGCTCTTTCGCATGATCCAATGCTTTCTTCACTTGTGCGGCTGCATAAGCGAACACTTCGGCATTGTTGGACGTTGCTGCCCCGTGCACAAAACGCGGGTTCGTGAACATATTGGCTGTGTTCCAAAGCAATTTTTTGCCTGTAGAAGCCATTTTGTCTTTGATCAGACCGACGATTTCGTCGAGAATTGCGTTCGTTTCTTGCAGCGTTGCGCCTTCATACGCGATGTCGCGATCGTGGAAAGCAAAGTAGTCCACATCAAGAATGTTTAGAAGCTCGAAGCAAGCGTCAACGCGAGCTTTGGCGAGTTCCATACCGTCGTATTTGTCCCATGCACGGATGTTCGTACCTGCACCGAATGGATCGGAGCCATTAGCGGAGAAGGAGTGCCAGTAAGCGACTGCGAAGCGCATATGTTCGCGCATTGTTTTGCCTAGAATAACTTGATCAGGGTTATAAAATTTAAAAGAAAGCGGATTCGTAGATGTCGGGCCTTCGTACTTAATCGGTTGGATGTTATCAAAGTAGCTCATTGTTCAGCCTCCAGATAAATGATTAATAATTGCTTATGGAGACATCATAGCATGGTTTCGAAAGTTTGTAAATTCATTAAACAAACTTAGTTGGTGCGTGAAAAAGTCTTCTATGATAGAATCATTTTCATAGCGAAAACTCGCAGCATTTGGAACGGTATGGAGGACTATTATGAAACAAACAGGCGATTTGAATCTCGTGAAAAAAATAAATAAATCAATCGTGCTCCATCATATTCGCACGGATTCACCGATCTCCCGCGCACGGATTGCTGAAATAACGGGGCTGACGAAGGCGACGGTGTCGAGTCTCGTGAATGAATTGATCGAAAGCTCGCTGGTAGACGAGATCGGGGCAGGAGAATCGAGCGGCGGGCGGAAGCCGATGATGTTGATTTTTAACGGCACGGCAGGTTATGCCATTGGTGTTGATCTTGGTGTGCACGACATGCTGGCTGTACTGACAGATTTGACAGGCCAAGTGGTTAGTGAGCGCCGCATCGTCCATCACAATGAGTCGGTGGAACAGGTTACGTATGTGTTGAAAACGACGATCCGTGAGCTGATCGAAACAGCGCCAGATAGCGCTTATGGCGTCATCGGCATCGGTCTTGGCGTGCCCGGGGTCTGCGATGAGGAGGGGAACATGTTGTTTGCCCCGAACCTCGGATGGGAAAATGTGCCGCTGCAAGCGCAGCTGGAAGCTGAATTCGGCCTCCCCGTTGTGATCGACAATGAAGCGAATGCGGGCGCAGTTGGTGAGAAGCAGTTCGGGGCAGGCAAAGATACCGCAAACCTCGTGTACGTCTCGATCGGTATGGGGATCGGCGCAGGCATCATCATTAAGAACGAACTGTATCGCGGGGCGACGGGGTTCTCGGGTGAGATCGGGCATATGTCCATTCAGCATGATGGGCCCAAATGCCGCTGCGGCAGCCTAGGATGCTGGGAGCTGTATGCCTCTGAGCACGCGTTATTAGAGCAGGCGAGCGTGGAGCTGGGGCGAGAAGTCGACCTAGAAACGCTGCTGCGCAAGGCAGAGAGCGGGGATGCGGCGGTCATCGGGCTTTTTGAAAGGCTGGGTTATTACCTCGGAGTGGGCGTCATTAACCTTATCAATGGGTACAACCCAGCGTTTATTATTCTGGGTGGACGGCTCGCTGGCGGGGAGAAGTGGCTGATGAAGCCGCTGCTGGAGCTGCTGGAGAAGCGTTCACTCCCGCATCCGCGCAAGGAACTGCGCGTGGAATTCTCGGTACTCGGCGACCGTTCGACAGTGCTGGGGGCGGCGTCTTTCGCGGTGGCGAAGTTTTTTGCCTCAACAACGGTGTCGGTGGATCGGAGCTAGGGTTGGGGCAGAGGTAGAGGACATTGGGCAAGTTAACGTAAAAGTCATTGACCGATGCTTCGTACCTTTTGTAAAATGGGAAAGGTCTTAGTCTTGCGTTTCACTTAGGCATCCCATATAAGAAAAGGACGGGAACCAACGATGTTTCTTCGTTCGCTTTTGATTTGCTGTTACCTAATGGGAGCTTATTGGGCGTCCTATCACTTTCCATCGATGAAGATGGTATTCTACCCAACGTTGGGTGCTTTCAGTTTCCTATTCATACATCGTGTGGATAATATCAAAGAAGTTCGTCGCATCATCGCGGGTGCCCTTATTGCGGTGACAATGGGCAGCTTTCTGTACTCGATAAGCACGGGCGCGATCTCCTTTTTCCTGACAGCGCTCGTAACGATAACCTTGATTCAATTTTTCAAATGGAACGCAGCGCCGATTCTGGCCGTCTCGTTCATCCCGTACTTCGCGCATCCCGTCTCCTTCTGGGCGCTGCCGATGGCCGTCTTCGTCTCACTATTGGGGCTGTTAGTTTCCATCTGGCTTATTGGCAAAGTGGAGAAGCTGACCTTGTACGTAAGATGGTCTGCAAAAGCTGCGCAGCAGCTAGACGCCTTGCGGCTACTCCGTGGGAGCCGATGAAGAAGGAATTATAGAAGAGCGACAGCAGAGATGCTGTCGTTTTTTTGGCTTGTTTGGGGTGCGAGGCGCAACCTATAGCTAGGTCAGGGGATACACGCTATACTGGAGAATATATCCAACAGAGGAGGCGGCCTATGCCCGATTGGTCGTATCATACGTTATTTAAGCCGCTGCTGTTCAAGCTTGGCGGGCGCCAAGCGAGGGATCTTACGCTGCGGGCCATTGGCGGGTTGAGCCGCATACCTGGCGGCACCTTCGTTATTCGCACGATGGGCCACATGGAAATGTCGCCACTTCTGCAGGATGATCTGGCAGGCGTGCCAATCGCCTGCCCCGTGGGCCTCAGCGGCGGGCTGGACCCGCACGGCACCGCACACCGAGCCCTCGCCCAGTTCGGGCTCGGCTTCATCGAGCTCGGACCCGTCACGGTCCGAGCTGTTCATAGCGCCGCGCCCATCGAGCGCGCGGCGGAAGAAGAAGCCATCGTGTACCCCGATGGCTATGTCAACGACGGCGCAGACGTGGTTCTAGCGCGCCTGCGCAAGGGCACGGGGCATCGACTGCCGCACTTCGTGCGGCTGCGGCCGATGCCGGGGAGCTCGCCACGCGAAGCGCTTGAAGAGCAGCAGGAGCTGCTCTTCAAGCTGGCGCCGTACGCGGCGGGGTTCGTGCTCGATGGCCTCGCCGAAGGCTGGCCATCGGAGACGGCTTTGGCGTACCTCGCCGAGGTACGCCAGCTTGCTCACACGGCTGCCCCAGGCAAGCCGGTGCTGCTTTATGTGCCGCAGGGGGTCCCCCTACGGGCTTGGCTGGACACCGCGCGCAGCTTCAGCGGTGTCGTCCTCGGCGACGCGCAGCGGGAGCCGGGCTCTCGCCGCGAGCGTGTCGGCGGCGGCGCTGCTGTGCTCAGCGCGCAGCTGAGCACGGTCCGGGGGCTGCGCGAGGCGCTGGGCGAGCGCAGTGCGATTGTGGCGGCTGGCGGCGTGCACCAGCCGCAGGACGCGACCGATCTGCTGGCGGCTGGCGCGAACAGCGTTATGCTGCATAGCGGGCTGGTCTATGCAGGGCCAGGCCTGCCGAAGCGCATTAACGAGGCGATTCTGTATGATCGCATCGCGTCCTCATCTTTTGACGACACCGCAGATAACCATGATGAGGACAGCACACCTTCTTTTTGGGCCAATTGGGGGTGGATGGGTCTGCTCGGTCTGGGGATGATCATCGGCGGTATTCTTGCGTGGTTCATTGCCGCGACCAGTGTGCTGCTTCCTTATGACGAAGTCTTTTTGGGGAAATCACGCAGTGAGGTTATGCGATGGAACGCGCATCTCTTACATTTCATGTCGCATGACCGCATTACGTTGGCAGGGACGATGATCTCCATCGGCATTTTCTATTATCAGCTGGCGAATCACGGCTTGCGTTATGGCTTGCATTGGGCTCGCACAGCTGTCATTTCTTCCTGTGTCGTGGGGTTTAGCTCTTTCTTTTTATATCTCGGTTATGGCTATTTCGATCCGCTTCATGCTCTTGTGGCTGTCGTGCTGCTTCCGATGTTTCTACTTACCCTGCGGGGGTTAAAAGATCGCCCTTCCCGCAAACAACCTAATCTGCACAATGATCGTGTGTGGCTTCGGGCGCAATGGGGGCAGTGCTGCTTGGTCGTGTTGGGCTTCGGATTAGGAATTGGAGGACTTACGATATCCGCGGTGGGGATCACTGACGTATTTGTGTCCACGGATTTGACATACCTAGGTATTAGCAGGGATCAATTGTCTACTTGGAGTGAAAGCCTCATCCCGCTGATCGCGCATGATCGTGCGGGCTTTGGCGGTGCGCTATTTTCATTAGCTGTGGCGATAACGGCTTCGGCATTGTGGGGCATCAATCCCGGGGAGGGCTGGCTGTGGTGGACGTTCCTGTGGGGAGGAATTCCTGGCTTTACAGCGGGACTTTACGTGCATGCCCATATCGGATACACGGATTTCGTGCATTTGTTGCCTGTTTACATCGCAGTACTCTTATACATCGTTGGGTTAGTTTTAACCTATCCCTATTTATCTCATAGCGCTAATGCAGAAGGGGCTGTTCTCAAGTAGATAAACTACCTGAGAAAGCCCCTCTTTGGTTAGAACGTTCTCGCTAACTCTTCCGCACGCTTGATTGCGTCCGCCTTGATTTGGGCAGCTTTATCCGGGAACTGGTTATGCCCCTCGACGAAAAGACCTTGCAGATCAGGGATACCGAAGAAGCCCATAATAATTCCGATATAGCGATGCCCCGACTCCATTGGCGCTGCAGGTCCTTCTGAATAAACACCGCCGCGGGCTTGGATGTGGAGTGCTTTTTTGCCATTGAGCAGGCCAACAGGGCCGGATTCCGTGTACTTGAACGTTTTGCCAGCGATGCAGAGCGCATCCAGATAAGCTTTCATCACAGGGGGAAACGAGAAGTTCCACATGGGTGTGACGAACACATATTTATCCGCCGCGATGAACTGCTCGGTGAATCCGTTAATGGCGTTAACCTTAGCGCTTTCGTCGCTTGTTAAGGTGGAGAATTCCTGCCCGCTGCGCAATTTGCCCCACCCGCTGAACACATCGGCATCAATGTGCGGCACTTGGACACGATATAAATCAATGGGAATCACTTCATCCTGGGGATTGGCCTCCCGATAGGCATCGATAAAGGCTTTGCCAACAGCCATGCTGTAGGAGGTTTGATGATCATGAGGATGTGCGGTGATATGCAGAACAGTTGCCATGATTTGCTTCGTCCTTCCTGATACTTAGTTTGTGGAATCCTCTCCTATTTTTCATTAAAAGTTATCAAAATATTACTACCTATTTACATTGAGCGAAGACGTCATTTGCGTTATGATGAGAAGCGATGTTTATTTAACCTTATGAATCAATATCTATTCCTTAATGCCATAAACTAATTTTATAGATAAAGTGAGATGACGCATAATGACAAAACCCAAAGACCACAATTACAGCATGCCCGCCGAATGGGCGGAACATGAGCGCACGTTTATCTCTTGGCCTGTACAAGCCTCCATGGTGTATCCCGAGGATTACTCGGTAGTAACGAAAGGCTATGCGGATTTGGCGAAAGCCATCGCGGAGTTTGAGCCTGTGACGGTGGTTGTGAATCCTTCCGACGCTGCGCAAGTGAAGGCAATGTTCACAGAGTCCAATGTGGATTTCCTCGAAATTCCGCACAATGACGCTTGGTTCCGTGACAACGGACCAACGTTCGTTTTGAACGCTGAGCAAGAAATTGCCGCAGTGAATTGGAAGTTCAATGCATGGGGCGGCAAATATGCGCCTTGGGATCTGGATGATAGCGTAGCCGCGCAAATTGCTGAGCACCATGGTGTGAAGCGTTATGACGCTCCGCTCGTGATGGAGGGCGGTTCCATCCACGTGGATGGGGAGGGCACTCTTTTGACGACAGAAGAATGTCTGTTGAACACGAACCGCAATCCTGAGCTTAGCCGCGAGGAGATTGAGGAGCATGTCCGAAATTTCGTGAACGTGGAGAAAATCATCTGGTTGAACAAAGGCTTGGACGGCGACGAGACGGACGGTCACGTGGATAACATTGCATGCTTTGCGGCGCCAGGCAAAATCATTCTGCAAGTCTGCAACGATCCGTCGGATGCCAACTATGCGATTACGCAGGAGAATTTGGAGATTCTCCGAAATGCGAGGGATGCGAAAGGCCGCTCCTTCGAAATTATCCAAATCGAGCAGCCACCGCTTACATTCTTTGAAGAGCAGCGTCTGACGCTGAGCTATTTGAATTTTTATTTTGTGAATGGCGGCATCATTCTGCCAGTGTTCGGCGGTACAGCCGAGGAGACGGATCGCAAGGCGATTGAGGTGCTTCAGGCGACGTTCCCAGAACGTAGAATTCGTACGATTGACGGCATGTCCATTATTAAAGAAGGCGGCAATGTTCACTGCACCACGCAGCAAATGCCAGCGGGCAAGAAAGGATGATATTTCAATGAGACAAGTAACTGTAGCAGCAACGCAAATGAGCTGTTCCGACAATATAGAGGATAACATCCGCAAAGCGGAAAAATTGGTTCGTGAAGCCGCGGCCAAAGGAGCGCAAATTATTTTGATTCAAGAGCTGTTCGAAACGCCGTATTTCTGCCAAAAAGAGAAAAACGACTACTACCGCTTCGCAACGGAGCTAGAGGAGAATAAAGCGATCAATCATTTCCGTGAGATTGCCAAAGAGCTGCAAGTCGTTCTGCCGATCTCTTTTTATGAGAAAAAGAACTACGCACGCTACAACTCGCTTGCTGTGATTGATGCGGACGGCACCGTGATGGGCACCTACCGCAAAAGCCACATCCCCGACGGTCCAGGGTATGAGGAGAAGTTTTATTTTAACCCTGGCGACACGGGTTTCAAGGTGTGGAAAACACGCTACGCAAAGATCGGCGTAGGCGTTTGCTGGGATCAATGGTACCCTGAAGCTGCGCGCGTGATGGCACTTATGGGGGCGGAGCTGCTGTTCTACCCAACGGCGATCGGCTCCGAGCCGCAAGACGGTTCGATTGATTCGAAAGATCACTGGCAAATGTGCATGCGCGGTCACGCGGCGTGCAACTTGATGCCGGTTATCGCATCGAATCGCATTGGCAAGGAAGAGGATGAGGATTCCAGCATCAACTTCTACGGTTCTTCGTTCATTGCAGGCCCGCAGGGCAATCTGGTTGAGGAAGCGGGCCGTGACGAAGAAACGGTGCTTGTGGCTTCTTTTGACCTAGATCAACTAGAAATTCAGCGTATCGAATGGGGTATTTTCCGAGATCGTCGTCCAGATCTCTACAAGAAAATCGCGACCTACGATGGTGAGCAGGTGTTTTAATTGCTGATTCCATTGTTAAAAGGGATCCTGCTGGGCTTTTCCATCGCAGCGCCCGTGGGTCCGATCGGCATTCTGTGTATGCGTAGAACGTTGACATTGGGCCGTTTGCACGGCTTCCTGTCAGGGCTGGGCGCTGCCACGGCAGACGCGATTTATGGGTTCATCGCAGGGTTCGGCTTGACGCTGATTACGAGCTTTCTGCTGGATCAAAAGGTGATCCTCCAACTCGTTGGCGGCCTATTCTTGGTGTATCTCGGCGTGCAAACGTTCCGCTCTAAGCCCGCTGTCGAAGCGGCTAAAGCAACGGGGGACACGCTGTTCAAATCGTATGCGTCCACACTGCTGCTCACGATTACGAACCCGATGACAATCATGTCGTTCGTCGGCGCTTTCGCAGGTCTTGGGCTGGGCGGCAGCACGGAGGCTGGCTATGCGTCAGCTATCTCGCTTGTCGTTGGCGTGTTCACGGGCTCAGCCATGTGGTGGCTGCTTTTGAGCGTTCTTGTCGGACTGCTGCGGGAACGGATCAAGGGCGCAGCGTTTCTTTGGATCAACCGCGTCTCGGGCGCGATGTTGACGGTGTTTGGTTTGGTGGCTGTGCTGGGCGAGTTAGTCGAATTTTTGGACTAACTTTGGCTGGGTAGGCTCGTTTGCCTGCGAATTAGTCGATAATTTCGACTAACTCCTCCCGACTAAGCGCATCAGCAAGTAAGCTGCTTCATTCTTTCAATCACAAGACTCCCTTTTTGGGGGTCTTTTTGTCTTTATCCGTTATCTTCATTAATCACCTATAGCGTAGAATGAGCCAATCCTCCTAGTTTGTGTTATGTTGGAACTACTGCATGTTTGTAAAGCAAGAAGTTCAAAGGAGGCCCCTCACCCATGCGAACGGAACAACAAATGATGTCCCTCATCCTCGACACAGCGAAGCAGGACGAGCGAATCCGCGGCGTGATGCTGAACGGATCGCGTGCCAACCCGAACGTGCCGAGGGATGTGTTTCAGGACTATGATATCGTCTATTTCGTAGAGGAGACAGATTCCTTCGGAGCCGATCCTGGCTGGATTGATCGTTTTGGGGAGCGGCTTATCCTGCAGATGCCAGACGAAAATGAGATGTACCCCGCTGAGCCGACGGAGCGCATTGTGTATCTCATGCAATTCATGGATGGCAATCGCATCGATCTTACGCTCATACCCGTTGCGCTGCGGCAGCAGCTTTTGAAGCCGGATAGCTTGAGCGTTTTGCTTTTGGATAAGGACGATACTCTCGGTCCATTCCCCGCGGCAAGCGACAGCAGTTACCATATTCAGCGGCCAACGGAGAAGCTTTTTCAAGGGAGCTGCAATGAGTTCTGGTGGATCAGTTTGAATATTGCAAAGGGGCTCTGGCGCGAAGAGTTGCCTTACGTAATGGTCATGTATGAGCAAATCAACCGCAATGTCCTCATTCAAATGCTGGAGTGGAAAATCGCAATGCGGTTTGGTTTTACGATGAGTGCCGGCAAATGCGGCAAGTACATGCAAAGCTATCTGACGGCTGCCGAATGGAAGGCTTACACAGCGACGTATTCGGATGCGAGCTATGCGCATATTTGGGACGCGCTGTTTGCCATGTGTGAACTGTTTCGTGCTGCGGCCCGTGAGGTTGCGGACCATCTGCATTTTGCCTACAATCGTGCTGAGGAGAGGAATGTGCTTGCTTATTTGAAAGAGGCACGGAGTCGGCCGAGGCAGGGATAGAGGTCTTTTTACGTTTAAAAGGGAATTTATGGTTCTCCGTCGAATTGAACAAAATAACTACTCATAAGGAGGCCATCTGGTCATGATCAATGAGATTTTTACCGCAGCACGCACTGGCGATGCCAACCATGTAAAGGATTTGCTGGACATGGATTTATCCCTCGCCAATGCGGAAAATAGCGATGGACTGACCTTGCTGGGCTTTGCTGCGCATTTCGGTCAAGAAGAAGTCGTCAAGCTGCTGTTGGAAAATGGCGCTGAGGTCAATGCGGTTTCTCATTCCCGCGTCAGCTATATCCCATCGAACACTGCGCTGCACGCGGCAATCGCGGGAGAACGGAGTCTGCCTGTCATCGGCTTGCTGCTGAAGCACCACGCCAAACCGACAATCGTCGATAGCAATGGACATACAGCGCTGCATGTGGCAGCTTTTCATAAAGATACAGCGGGGCTCATTCGCCTGCTGATCGAATACGGTGCGGATGTGAATGCGAAGTCAGACGGCGGCGTATATCCGATCGATCTGGCTAAGCAGCAAGACAATACGGCAGTCATCGATGTGTTAAGACAGCTTGGAGCCGTCGGGTGACGTAGCTTGGTGGGTAAAAGAGAAAGGACATTCCGCTAGCCGGCGTCGGTTTAGAGGGTGTCCTTTTTCGTTTGTTCTCTAATTGACACTATCGCTAGTGTCATCGACTATTTGCATCACCATGTCGCTGTGTTGTCCCGAAAGGCCGTGCTTGAAATGGGCGCTTCCAAGTATGAAGTCAGAAAGATCCTGTCTTCGCAGATGGAACTACACCTGTGCATTCGTATGTGTTTCATTTGTATTTTGAAACGAAGGAAGCCTTGGAATTTTTCATTCATGACCCAAGAGTTCAGGAGTTGAAAGATGATGTAAAGCATTATTATGTAGGCGAGCAGGACATCTATATTGAGGAAGTTATGGCTGCGTTCGATGGTGGTTAGAGAAGCCTTGTTCCTTTAGCATGAACAATATATTCACAAGTCCAAACAACAAGAAACAAACCCAAGGCAATGCTGGCCAACCCAGTGCATCCCCTAGATCATACAGATAGCCGCCTCCTACATTTCCAAGGATGGCTCCAAGGGATAGGGCGAAGGAGTTAAAGCCGAAATAAGAAGCAACTTGCTCATCGCCGGCATAATTGGATACCATCGTATTCATCATCGGCTGCAGGAAAACCTGTCCGATCATGAAGGCAATAACGCCTGCGTAGATGCCGACAATCGAGCCAGAGAGCCCTGTAGTGAATAATCCCCCCGCTAGCAGCAAGGTGCCTAAGGACATCACGCTAAAAGGTGGCAAATAAGCATGCCCTAGCTTGGTTAAGGGAACTTGCAGAAGCACCATCACGATCGCCCCGCAGCTGTAGATTAGGCCGATGTTGGCATCAGAAGCGAGCTGATTCATGCGAAATGGCACGGCGATATAGAGCTGGGTTACCAAGGACCAGGAAATCAGGGTGAAGATCATAAATCGCCGAAAAGGGCGATTGTTGAGCACGGTTCGCATCTGTGGCCAGATGCCCGTATACGTTTTGCGAGATTGCTCGCTTTGGATCGCAGGTAGGAATAGCAGGCTGAAGAAAAAGGAAAAGACGAAAATGAGCGTAGCGGCGACACTGACATATTTGAAATGAAATCCCATCAGTAACGCGCCTAAGACAGGCCCGACTACGAAGCCCATATTGCTAAGCATTTCTCTTATCGCATAGATGGTAATGCGGTTATTGGCGGTAGAGAGTGAGGCATAATACGCATAACTTGCTGGGTTGAAGAGCGAGCCGCCTAAGCCAGAGAAGAAGCAGGCCACGATCAAGCCTGGCGTGCTGTCGACGGAGCCGAACAGTGCAAAACCGAAGGAACGGATGAACAACCCGATGAGAATCGTTCGTTTATACCCGAGCTTATCAGCGAGTGTGCCGCAAAGCACAGAGAGCCCTTGTTGACTAAAGCTGCGAATCGCTGAAATGAGTCCGACCATGGTGACCGTCAGCATGACGTCGTTCAAGAGATAAGAAGCTAAGAGCGGAATCATCATATAGAACCCGACTGCCATGCTGAACGTGTTCATAAACATGACCCAGAAGGGCAGACGAATGGCGGAAAGTTTGTTCATCAAAGCTGACATGTGGAGGTCCCCGTTTCTTGCTGCATAATGGTAGTTGTAACAAGATAACGGATTGACCGAGAATTGCCTAGGGAGTTTCTTTAGATTGGCTAGGGGTTATTTTGCAAAAAGAGCTCTTCCCGTTGCAGCGTGAACTGCTGGAGAAGAGCTCTTGCTCATTTGGATCAAAGAGAGTTAACGAAAGCTAGGCCCGCACCTTGCTCTCGAATTTCCCTTTATGTGCCCCATTGCAGAATGGTTTGTTATCCGATAACCCGCAACGACATAGATAAATAGATTCCTTCGTTTCCATGGGCTTGCCCTCACCATCAACTAAGGTTACACCCGTTGCGAGCAAAGGACCATCATCGCGCACTTGAATTTGTGCCACAGCCAATCACCTCCATCTATTACCCAGTGTTGCCCGATACAAGCAACTATAATCAGTGTATTCGAGCAAGTCCTGAGAAAGAAGCGGAGTAAATCGATTCCCGATGTGTTGCAGATGAATTACAGGATCATTCACCCAGGGGGGCGTATGGAAGAGCGGTTTTTATCCAATAAAAGATGAGAGTGGCATCTTCAGGATGTCGTATCGAAGATTAAAGTGTAGAATAGAGATAGACGAGTGGAATGGAGTGGTCCCAGAATGAATCCTTCCAAATATGAGAAATATTTCTCAATTGACGGCTTTTGGTCCAAGTTGAAAAAGGTTGCCAAACAAGCTGGCAGTAAGGTGATATATAGCGGGTTGCTGCTCTTTTATGCGGTGGAAAGTCCGAAAACTCCGCTCCGCGCGAAGGTTCAAATTTATGGCACCTTGGGCTACCTTATCCTGCCACTGGATTTGATTCCTGATTTGCTGCCCATTGTGGGCTATGTCGATGATTTAAGCGCGTTAGGTTTTGCCTTGGCCGCCGTTTCAAAGAGCATTGATGACGAAGTTAAACGGAAAGCGAAGAGTAGGCTGAGGGATTTCCTCGGTGAGGATGCAGTGAGCAGTAAGGATATTATCGATATTGACGGCCATGTGGTAGATGAGCAAGGCAAAGCTCCCGATGATGCGGACGGGCGAGCAGATAAGTAATGGGGTATCAACACGTATAACATGCACGATTAGAGAGGTCGATACTGCCATGGGAAATGGCGAGTGGGGGCCTCTTTGTGTTGCGAACGTAGGAGCGAGGGGCGATAGGGAACGCTATGAGCGGAACGTAGGTGCGCTAAAATTGCGGAATTCGTTAGTTTCACGTGTAAGCGGAACATATGTACGCTATTTGCCTGAAAATGGACAAAAACAGCGAAAATCTGGGAAATAACGCACTTACGTTCCGTCCAAAGCAAATTACAAAGGATTTCGCTTACATAAGAGACTGACGTTCCGCCTGATGAGAGCGCACCCTCTGTAAGGGTGAAAAATCACCTTACAACAGGTACAATAGACGGATGACATGAAGTGAGGGACAGGGATCGGATATGGAATATAGATGCAAAGAATATGTGTATGTATACGCCTGCCATGAGGATGAGCAGGCGCTGTGCGAGCTGGAGCTGCGCACGCTGCTGGGCGCAGCGGCGGAGATCGGCGCGCGCTACGCCGTCAGCGCGCGCAAGATCGAGCCGAGCCGCAGCCCGTTCCTGAAGCTGCGGCTGGATGTGCGCTACGAGGCCGGCAGTGTGCCGGAACTGGCCTCGCAGCTACATACGTTGACCCTTCGCGGGTCAACGTTCAAGGTCGTGTTCGCGGAGACGAACGCGGCGGTCAGCTATGACCGCCAGCGAGACGTCGAGCGCGAACTGGGGCGTGGGCTGCGCGGCAAGGCCGAGATGCGCAGGCCGGAGCAATGGTTCGCCGTGACGGAGCTGGACAGCCGCTGGCTGTTCGGCGAATGCAGCTACGGCGAAGCCGTCTGGCTTCGGCATCAGCAGAAGCCGCAGAACTACTCCACCGCCCTGCCGACGCGCGTCGCGCGGGCGGTGGTGAACATCGCCGTGCCCGAGGTGGCGGGCACGCGGGTCATTGACCCGTGCTGCGGCATCGGCACGGTGCTGGTGGAGGCGATGTCGATGGGAATCGACATCGTGGGGTACGACCTGAACCCACTGGCCGTGCGCGGCGCGCGGGTGAATCTCGACCACTTCGGCATGCCGAATGTGGTCACGCTAGCCGACATGCGGACGCTGGCGACAGCGCCAGGCAGCTACGACGCGCTCATCCTGGACATGCCGTACAATCTCTGCTCCAAGCTGCCCGAGGACGAGCAGTTGGAGATGCTTCGCAGCGCCAGGCGCTTGGCGCTGCGTGCGGTAATCATCACCACGGAGCAGATCGATCCGCTCCTGGCTCAAGCTGGGTTCGACATCGAGGCACGCTGCACGGTAAACAAAGGCAAATTCAGCCGACAGGTGATAGTCTGCGTTTAGCGGGTTAATACATCATTTTACCCAGAGGACCGTCCTCGGCAATGATGTTCTGCAGCGCATAGATGGAAATCGGAAAGTACAGGAATCCATACACATAAGCGGCGAGTTCGTAGAGTTGGAAATAAATTACGAGCGATTTATCGGCAATATAGAAATCCTGATCAGGGCGAATGCCTTTGAACTCGACTAATAATGGAATGTCACGCCGTTTGATCTCAGCGGCAACCATGGCGCTTAGAACGGTGACATAATCACTGCCTGGCTTGAATAGCTCTTGAAGCGTGTAGCTTTTGCCCGTTGCCGTGCTGAACGTTAGCGATTTCTGAATTGTAAGCCCATGCGCGCCGCCCGAGAAGGCATAGTTAATCAACGATAAGCTGAGCACGCGGCGTTCATTCGTTTTGAGCTCGTAATACGCGGTGATTTCGGTCATGGGATTCTCGTGGTAGCCCTGATCGTGCAGCTGCTTATTCACAGCATTTACGATCGTTGTATTCATCTCATGCTGCACAGCGACGGGGGTTAAGTGAATGACAGCGGGGTACATCAGGTTTATGTTCTTATCCAGCACTTGATACGTTTGTATACTGACAGGCTGGTGTTCCAGTTCTAAGTCGGTCATGGTCATCATCCCTACGTTTTTGGTACACCATATTCAAAAACTGGGCGTTTGGTTCAATGAAACCGAGGAATCCGATGCAGCTACACTTGTTCAAAAGCAAAGAGCTTTCCCATGACGCCGCTGGCGTAGGGGAAAGCTCTTTGTCACTTCGAAACAACGGAGCGAATTATTCCTGTGCAGCGTTGTCCTCATCGCTGGCATTCGTTGTTGCGCTTTGCAGAATAGAAGACAATTGCTCAACCTGCTGCTTAGCTTGGCTGTCCTCAGCATTCGCTTCAGCGGCATTAATCGCATGACTGACTACGTCGTCATTACTGTTCGTCGTTGACATGGTACGATCACCTCCTTAAAGTTTTCGTTAGAAAACTAGCTTCGTAAGCATTTGCTTCACGTTTTCACCAGTAGTCTGGCATCGTAAGCATAGGCTTAGATTCAACTAACTGAGTATCCCTCGGATGGCGCCAAAATATGCAAAATGAAATAAAGGTATTAACCGACTTCTCATAGGAATTTCCTATAAAAGATGCATCATTTACGTATTTCACAAATAGCGTAGAGAGGCGCATAATAGAAGAAAATGGAAAGGTGTTGAGGAAACGTGGGGAAATCATTTGAAGCGCTCCTGCCGGAGCATGAGGCTTTTATTGCGAATCAGCATATTTTTTTCGTAGGATCAGCACCGCTGTCTGCCGAGGGGCATGTTAATATTTCGCCGAAGGGGCACGATGTGTTTCGGATCCTATCCAGCACAGAAGTCGCTTATCTGGATCTGACAGGGAGCGGGAATGAGACTAGTGCACATCTAGCGGAAAATGGCCGGATCACCGTCATGTTCATGGCTACCCAAGGGCCACCACAAATTCTGCGGCTATATGGGAAGGGGCGCGTCGTGCTCCAAGACTCCTCGGAGTGGGCGCAGCTTGCGCCACGGTTCAACCCGTTGCCAGGCGTGCGTCAAATCATGGTCGTCGAGATCCACGAGGTGAAATCTTCCTGCGGTTACAGCATTCCTTTTTACACGTATGAAGGGGAACGGAACACGCTGCAGAATTGGGCAGCTAAGCAGGGTGACGACGGATTGCTGGCGTACTGGCAGAACAAAAACATGACCAGCATGGACGGCCTTCCGACGCCGATCGGACAGAAGTTATCCACAAACACTATGTAGAAATGCAGATTTATGAAATTCCGAATTCGTTCTAAATGCGCCAACGCTTGTTTCCTGTTCTGTTACTCATCTTTCGAGGTGAAAAATTTCCGCAACTCCTCCGGAGCCTCTCGGCTTGTACGGGTTGTGCTATCCATCGTGACGCTGGTGACAAGCGCATCCGCGCAAAGTTCACCTTGCCCATTGCGAATCTCCTGCTGCAAAACATAACTGGAACGCCCCATCTTCGCTGGCCGGCAGCTGACGCTTAAGTGTTCGCCTTGCTTGCACTCTTTGCGATAATTGATGTTGATATTGACGGTGACGGTCTGAATACCGAGCGCACCAAAGGTCTCGTAAGACAGCGAGCAGGCTTCATACCACTCTTCACGCCCCCACTCGAGATACTCCAAATATTTCGCATTATTCACATGCCCATTCACATCAATCTCCGTAGAGCGGACGATGATATCGAGCGTCGTTTCCATAGGTGAGGTCTCCTTTGTAATTGAGATTGTGGTGAGCTTAGCGAAGCTTACCCCATTATTACAGGGCTGCTTCGGGCCCTAACGGCGCTGCGCCGGCACGGTCGGCGCAGCCGGTTAATCCGTGAGATATCACCATTATATCGCGTCCGTTGATTGGATAACCAGCAGTTGCTCATAAGGCTTCCAGATCTGGGCAAACTAAGCTGAAATTGGATGGATCGAGGAGGATAATCATGACCCAAGAATATCGCGTGGAACGAGATACCATGGGTGAAATCAGAGTGCCTGTGGATAAGTTGTGGGGGGCTCAGACCCAGCGCAGCTTTGAAAATTTTAAAATAGGCACTGAGCGCATGCCGCCACGGTTGATCAGCGCTTTTGCGCTGCTGAAGAAAGCAGCGGCTCACGTGAATCGCGATCTCGGCGGGCTCCCGCCTGAGAAAGCGGAGGCCATTGCGACGGCGGCAGACGAAATCGTGCAGGGCCGCTGGAACGACGAGTTCCCGCTTGTCGTCTGGCAGACAGGCAGCGGGACGCAGTCGAACATGAACGTCAACGAGGTGATCGCTCACCGAGGCAGTGAACTGCTGGGAGATGGCGCACGCATCCATCCCAACGATGACGTGAATCGTTCGCAGAGCTCGAACGATACGTTCCCGACCGCGATGCACGTGGCTGGCGTCATCGCGGTAGAGCAAGAGCTGCTGCCTGCGCTGGAGCTGATGCAGGCAACGCTCCACACCAAGATGTCGGCCTTCGCCGACATCGTTAAGATCGGCCGCACCCACCTGCAAGACGCCACCCCGCTGACGCTGGGGCAGGAGATTAGCGGATGGTGGGCGATGCTGGACACGACGGCGCGCATGGTGCGCAGCGCCGTCGATACGATGCGCGAGCTGGCGATCGGCGGCACCGCCGTCGGCACAGGGCTGAACGCGCATCCCGAGTTCGGCGCGCGCGTCGCCGAAGCGCTGACCCGCGAGACGGGTACACGCTTCGTCTCGGCGGAAAACAAGTATCATGCGCTGACCAGCCATGATCAGATCGTATACGCCCACGGGGCGCTCAAAGCGCTGGCGGCGAACTTGATGAAGATAGCCAACGATGTTCGGTGGCTATCGAGCGGCCCCCGCTGCGGGATCGGTGAAATCACGATCCCGGAGAACGAGCCCGGCAGCTCGATTATGCCAGGCAAGGTCAACCCCACGCAGAGCGAAGCGATGACGATGGTCGTGTGCCAGGTGATGGGCAACGATGCGGCCATCGGCTTCGCCGCCAGCCAGGGCAATTTCGAGCTGAACGTGTTCAAGCCCGTGATCATACACAACTTCCTGCAGTCCGTGCGGCTGCTAGCGGATAGTATGCGCTCATTCAATGACCATTGCCTCGCAGGAATGGAGCCGAACCGCGCAGTCATTCAGCGCAATTTGGAGCAATCGCTCATGCTGGTCACGGCGCTCAACCCGTATATCGGGTATGAGAAGGCAGCCAGCATTGCGAAGCAAGCGCACAAAGAAGGGCTGACGCTAAAAGAGTCAGCGGTGCGCAGCGGCTATTTGACAGCCGAGCAGTTCGACAGCTACGTTCGGGCGGAGGATATGGTGCATCCGAAGGCGACGTGAAACTGGCGACCCGCTGCATTTATTGAGGAAACCAAGCGCCAGGCGAAGGATCTGGATGAAACGAACGTTCAGATTCAGTCCATTCAAGGCGTCGGGACGGAGGCCGTTCGAACGCTGGAGATCAACATGGTCGAGTACAAAACGAGAGCTTCGGAAGTTTCCAACGGAAGAGACGGCTGCGGGCACAGAAGAAGTGCTGTCAAGCGTCGAAAGTCAGCTGCACATGTTCACCAATATGCATGAAAAAGCGCTAGAGCTGCAGGTCGTCATGGGCACCTTAACTTCAGCAGTTGAGCGCTTCCGCGTATAGCTTAGAGTCAAAATAAAAGTGCCAGAAAAGTCCATTGGACTTCTGGCACTTTTTTCCTATCTAGTAGATCGACCCTCCCGCCGATCGGAAAGCGTCGGCTTTCTCTTTCATGCCGCTTTCGATCGCTTCCTGTGTCTCGAGTCCGTGCTCGGCGGCGTAGTCGCGGATATCCTGCGTGATGCGCATGCTGCAGAACTTCGGTCCGCACATGGAGCAGAAGTGCGCGGACTTGGCCGCGTCGGCTGGCAGCGTCTCATCATGGTAGGCCATGGCCCGCTCAGGGTCGAGCGAGAGGTAGAACTGGTCGCGCCATCTGAACTCGAAGCGTGCCTTCGAAAGCGCATCATCCCGAAGACGAGCGCGGGGATGACCTTTAGCCAGATCGGCGGCGTGCGCAGCGATTTTGTACGTAATGACCCCTTCCTTCACATCTTCCTTGTTCGGCAGTCCGAGATGCTCCTTCGGTGTAACGTAGCACAGCATAGCGGTGCCGAACCATCCGATCATCGCGGCCCCAATGGCCGAGGTAATATGGTCATAGCCAGGGGCAATGTCCGTCGTGAGCGGGCCAAGCGTATAGAACGGCGCCTCCTGACAAACCTCAAGCTGCCTGTCCATGTTCTCTTTGATCATATGCATAGGCACATGGCCAGGACCCTCGATCATCACCTGAACATCGTGCTTCCAGGCGATTTTCGTTAATTCGCCAAGCGTGGCAAGCTCACTGAATTGCGCCTCGTCATTGGCATCCGCGATCGAGCCCGGCCTGAGACCATCGCCGAGGGAGAAGGAGACGTCGTATTTTTTCATGATTTCACAGATTTCTTCGAAATGGGTGTACAAAAAATTCTCCTGATGATGCGCCAAACACCATGCCGCCATGATCGATCCGCCCCGGGAAACGATGCCTGTGACGCGCCCCGCGGTCAGCGGAATGTAGCGCAGCAAGACCCCCGCATGTATCGTAAAATAGTCAACACCCTGCTCGGCCTGTTCAATCAGCGTATCGCGAAAAACCTCCCAGCTGAGATTCTCGGCTTTGCCATCGACTTTCTCCAGCGCTTGATAGATCGGCACCGTCCCGACGGGGACTGGGGAGTTACGCACGATCCATTCGCGTGTGGTATGAATATTTTTACCAGTCGAAAGGTCCATAATCGTATCGGCGCCCCAGCGGATCGCCCACGTCATTTTCTCCACTTCTTCCTCGACCGAGGAAGCGACGGCAGAGTTGCCGATATTGGCATTGATTTTGACATGAAAATGACGCCCAATAATCATCGGTTCACACTCGGGATGATTAATATTAGCCGGAATAATCGCACGCCCAGCGGCGACTTCGCCACGGACGAATTCGGGCTCCAGCCCTTCGCGAATGGCGATAAACGCCATTTCTGGCGTGATAATGCCTTGGCGCGCGTAATGCAGCTGTGTTACATTACCGCCATTGACCGCGCGAAGCGGCATGTGCTGGGGACAGGGAAAAGCCTCGACGCCTCGCTTCTGGACCAGTTCCTCCGAAACGAAGCCGTTGTCGATCGGCAGGATGACCCGTCCAGCATACGCCTCCACATCGCCGCGCTCCTCAATCCAAGATTTGCGAAGAGGGGGAAGCCCCTTTCGAACATCGGCAACATAATCTGGATCGGTATAAGGTCCGCTAGCATCGTACACGCGGATCGGTTCGTTCTCCTGCTCGCCGCCTCGTCCAGTCGATGGCGATAAAGCAATCTCCCTCATCGGCACAAGCACATCACCGCGCTGCCCCTTTACATACACTTTGCGGCTGCCAGGCAGCGGCGTTGTCATCATTGTCATTTCATTTAACCTCCCATGAGTGATGGGAAACCCCTAGCTGACGCGGATCTGATGCTATGCGCTGAATGCGTACTTATGCTTATCCATCTTCCTACCGACTTCCGCTGAGGCGAACAACAAAAAAACCGCCCCAACGAAAGGGCGGTGGATGTCGCGTTCAGCTTCTAAACCGAGCTGCAACGGGCGCAGCTAAGCTTAAACAAGGACAGTGGCATGTAGAGCCGAATGGCTGCACATTCACGTCCTATTTCGCACGTACATTCCCACTTTCCTACGCTGGCATGACCCAGATCAGGTTCAAAGGGACCAAGGCATCAGCCTGTGTCTCAGCCCATAACGGGCGCCCCTAGTGGATTTCCTGGTTTGACTATACGATCTTTTCTAGTATTTGTCAATTTATTCCTGTGCTAGAAAAAGATAAACCTCATACGTTGCACGAATGCCTTTCGGGCTGCTGAACGCCTGCTCATAATGCCCATACATCTGGGTAAAAAGCCGGCGTGATCCGAGCCCTCGCGAAGGTGAAGCCTCGGACGTGCTTGCGCCCACCGCCTTAACGGCATGGAGAAAATCGCTGACCGAAGCATGCTCCTCCACGTGTAACCACTGTTCAAATGCGCGATCTGAAAAGCCTGCTGCTTGGAGCAAACGATCCCATGCGTCCCCAGAAGGGAAAGATTTGCCGTGGCGCTGTGGCGTCAGGCCATTGGCACAATAAGCCTTGGCGAAAGCTTGGTGTAATTCGTGAAACGTCTCGGGGCCAAAAGTTGAAAAAGCAATCACACCGCCTGGTCGAAGTAATCGACGAAGGCTGACAAGCGTTCGCTGCGGATCGCGCAGCCATTGGAAGCAAGCATTCGATATGATAATGTCGAACGAAGCTGGTGCAGCATTCGCTGCCCAGAGCTCGACGTCCTCGAGCAGGAACTGGACTTGCGTCTTGCTTTGCTCGGCTAGATCTCCACGCTGTGCGCTCACACGCTGGATCCGTTGCTGCGCAGCCGCCAGCATAGCAGGCGCGAGATCGACAGCCGTGATTGAAGCGGGGGGTGGCTCGGTTAATTCAGTTAGGAGCTTCTCCGTCACATAGCCCGTTCCGCAGCCAATTTCCAGAATGTCAGACGTACGAACCCCTGATGCCGGCAGCCGTCCTTTAAGCGATTGGAGAAGCGCGTTTGCCATGCTGCGCTGCACATGGGCATGCGCATCGTAGGCGCCAGCTGCACTCCGGTCAAATTGCCGCTGAATCGCGGTTTGGCTATCTGTCATGCCACCAGCTCCTTATGGATGCCGCAACCCAAGCTGCACTCCCGAGGAAGGGGGCATGCCCACCGCCTTCGACGGCAAGCAGTGTTGCGTGAGGCAGATTGCTATGCAGCTCTTGGGCAGCTGGGAATGGACAAATCGTATCTTCTGTGCCATGTACAAGCAGAACAGGGCACTTGATGCCAGGGAGCATTGGCAAAAGGTTTAAGCTCCGCAGGGCTTCCAGTCCTGCCAAAAGCGCAGGCGTTGACCACTGACCAGGCGCGATAGCGTCGCTATGATCTGAAGCGCTGTCGGCTGACTGCCACACTGCCAGTCGGAAAGCGTGCTCCGTCGCTTCCCGATCTTGCTTCAGCCCTGTGATCATGCGTCTCAGGTAGGCATCAGCCCAGCCGAGATGCTTTTGCTCGTTAGCGCGCGTGAACTTGGCTGTTGCGGAGAAGAGCACCAGGCCGTCCGCAAGTCCTTGTGTTGCGAGGTGCAACGCTAAGCATCCGCCAAGCGACCACCCCGCGATGAGCACGGGGGCAGAGCGCCAATCACAGTGCGCTGCTGCAGCCTTTTCGACTAGCTGAATCATCTCCTCTTGGGAGTCAGCGGTGCTATAGATGATAGATTCATGCTGGAATTCTGGCAGAAGTGCGCGAAGCTGATCGAACACGATTGGAGGCATGCTCCAGCCCGTTAACCAGAGGATCGTGCTGCTCACAGATGGTTGCATCATGCAAGTACCCCCATTTGCCGTCCTAGGCGTTCGATGATCCCTAGGGACATGGTCAATTGCTCTTCGGTATGTGCCGCAGACAAGCTAAAACGTATCCGAGCAGTACCCGCAGGGACCGTTGGCGGACGAATGGCTGTGGCCAATATCCCTTCATTTTCTAGAGCATGGCTGAATTGCAAGGCTGTTTCATTATCGCCTACGATGACAGGAACAATGGGGGAGTCGCCGGGGATGACGTTGAACCCTGCGTCCCGCAGGGCTGAGCGAAAGCTCTTGCTGTGAGTCAGAAGATGATCTCGGCGCCAATGCTCGGCACGAACAAGCTCCAGCGCACTCGAAATCCCCACCACGACTGCAGCAGGCAAGGCCGTCGAATAAATCAATGTTCTTGCCTTGTTGACGAGCCACTCAATGAGCGTATGAGTGCCGCACACATAAGCGCCGTACACGCCGAAGGCTTTGCTGAATGTCCCCATGTGGACATCGACTTCGTCGTGCAATCCCAAAGCGTGACAGTATCCCTGTCCCTGTCTGCCATAGATGCCGCTGCCATGCGCCTCATCGACCATCAGCATCGCGCCGTATTCTCGTTTGAGCCTGACGAGCTCGGACAAGCGGGCAGCGTCCCCATCCATGGAGAAAATCGCGTCAGTCACGATCAATTTTCTGCGTTTGTCACGATGCTTTTCTAATAAGGCGCGCAAATGGTTCAAATCGTTATGTCGATATCTTGCATGCTCAGCGCGACTCAAGATGACCCCATCCACGATGCTCGCATGATTGAGCCCATCACTGAAAACGACATCGCCTCGGCCGACGAGCGCGCTGATGACGCCTACGTTCGCCATATAGCCGCTGCCGAACACGAGGGCGGCCTCACTGTTCTGCCAGTTTGCGATGGCAGCTTCAAGCTCCCCATAGGGCTGGTGGTTCCCTGTCACAAGCCTTGAAGCGCTGGCCCCTGCGCCATCGGAGAGAAGCGCCTCGCGCATTGCTTCTACAATTTTAGGGTGCTGAGCAAGCCCTAGATAGTCGTTCGAGGATAAGTTGAGCAGCGTCCGCGCTCCACGAATGGCGTAGCCTGGCTGCTGGGCGAGCGAGGTCGTCCTATGTAATTGGCGCTTAGCTGAGCCGACATGCAGGTCCTGAAGTTCTTTTTCCATCCAATCCATTGATCTGTGCACCACCCTATAACGCGTTTAGTTCAATTTCAAACCCCAAATCCTCGATGATGGCGTGATCGGCGGTTACTTCCTGGCCCTCAGTAGTGAGGTAGTCACCGACGAAAAGGGAATTCGCAGCGAATAGCGAGAGGGGCTGCAGGGAGCGCAGATTCACCTCTCGACCGCCGGCTACGCGGATTTCTTTGGTCGGACAGATGAATCGGAATAAGGCCAGTACTTTCAGGGCTTTCATAGCGGGCGTGCGGCCCGCGTTTTCGAGCGGCGTCCCAGGGATCGCATTGAGAAAGTTGATCGGAATCGAGTCGGCATCGATCTCGCGAAGGGCGAAGGCCATCTCCACAATTTCCTGGTCCGACTCACCCATTCCGATGATGACGCCAGAGCAGGGCGACATGCCGTAGGTTTTGACTTTTTCCACGGTCTCCACACGCTGATCATAGGTATGGGTCGTCGTGATCGAAGGATAGTTGGCTTTGCTCGTATTCAAATTGTGGTTGTACCGATGAACGCCTGCTTCGGCAAGACGCGCCGCTTGGTCTTCTTTGAGGATACCTAGGCAGGCACAAATTTTGAGCGGCATCGTTTCGCGGATTTCCTTCACGGCATCGACGACCTGGCTTAGCTCTTTCTCGGTTGGGCCTTTGCCCGCAGCCACAATGCAATACGTTCCAGCTTGGCGGGCCAAAGCCTCACGGGCACCCGCGAGCAGCGTTTCTTTGTCCAGCAAGGTGTACTTACAGGTGCCGTGGAGACGATCGACTGGGAGCAGTAACCGCAGTCCTCGGGGCATAGCCCGCTCTTGGCGTTGATAATCATATTTAGCTTTACTTTTTTGCCGTAATAGTGGTGTCGCACTTGGAACGCCGCCTGCATGAGGGGCAGGATATCGGTGTTATCGGCATCGAGTACGGAGAGCCCTTCCTCAAGGGTGAGTGGTTCGCCTCGCAATGCTTTCTGGGCAAGTGTTTGCCAGTCCGTATCCGTTTCGATCGTAAACATAGTAATCAACCTCCAGTTAAAGTAGGGTGTAGGGGATTTTGAAGCAATTCCAGCGTGCGAAACGGAACGTGGTTCCGGTATTTTGTGAAATTTGTTCGTTATGGCGTGTAGGCGGAACGTGAGTTTGCTATTTGCCTGTTTTACGGAGAGTGTTGAAAATTTTTGGATAAATAGAGGAACGACGTTCTGTGGGAAGGCGACTTTGCGGCATGTTCGGGCAATTAGCGGAACTACGTTCCGCTTGTATTTGGAGTGGCGGATTGGTGCACATGCCAGGCGGCTACTTGATGGACTTGCGGCTGACATCCGCCATGAGCTTTATTGCGCAGCTATTTATCGCCCGAATAGGGCGTCCCGTATAGGCGCAAGTTGAATGTTTGCGCAAACGAGGGGCACCAACGTCTGCGCTGTCACTTCTCCGTCGATACGAGGAAAGCGGCCAAGCACGCTCAGTTGACCGTACTGTTCAATAAGCGCCGCATTGCTCTCGACGCTGGCATCGACTTGCCCAGCCGCCCCTTCGCCGTCATTCAGAATGACCCCGAGGATCGGAATGCCGTGCTGCCGCAGATAAGCGGCTGTTAAAAGCGTAAGATTAATCGTTCCGAGTCCGGAACGCGCGATAAGCACAGCGGGAAGACGCAGTTCCGCGATAAAATCGGCGATGAGCGTGTCCTCCGTGAGAGGTACGGCTACCCCGCCAGCACCTTCGACGAGCAATCCGTCGTAGCTCTGGATAAGCGGCTGGCCCGCTGCGACGATCTCTTGCAGTGTCAGTGACACCCCAGCCTGTTTGGCAGCAAGCATGGGGGTAAGCGGGGCCTCGAACGTGAAGGGAGCTACTCGCTCTGGCCACTCAGGGAGTCCCGTGTAGGCGAGCAGTCGTTCTCCGTCCGTTAAGCCGCTGCCCAGTCGTGCACCCGACTGGACAGGCTTCCAGACACCGATATGTAAGCCCTCCGCACGAAATGCGGCGCAGAGTGCGGCGGTGAGCAGCGTTTTCCCAACGCCAGTGTCAGTACCTGTGATGAACACACCTGGCTTCGCGATCATACCGATGATGCTCCTTCTGTCACGTCACGGATGGCGCTGATCAAAATGTCGCACATGTCGGCTAACTCTCGCTCCGTACTTGCTAGCGGAGGCATGAAGACGATCACATTCCCGAGCGGTCTTGTAAGCATGCCCAACTCCCTCGCGCGCATGGCGGTACGAACGCCAATGCGTTCCTCCCATCGGTACGCCTTGCGCGTCGTCCGATCTCGCACGAGCTCGATGCCGATCATGAGTCCCTTTTGGCGAATGTCGCCAACGTGGGGATGATCCTGCAACACTGCGAGTTTTTGTTCAACGAGAGCGGCTCCTTTTCGCACGTTGGCCAGCACGTCCCGCTCTTCAAACAGCTTCAAGCTCGCCAAAGCAACAGCACAGCCCAGTGGATTGCCCGTGAAGGAGTGGCCGTGGAAGAACGTTTTCTGCGCCTCGTAATCCGCATAGAACGCGTTATAGATCTCGTCAGTTGCTAAGGTTGCGGCAACTGGCAAGTATCCGCCTGTGAGCCCTTTGCCGACGACCATAAGATCGGGGGCGACAGCTTCCAAGTCGCAAGCGAACATGGCGCCCGTACGTCCGAAGCCAGTTGCGACTTCATCGGCAATCAGCAGGACCTGATGCTGGCGGCAAAGCTCGGCTATCGCTTTCAGGCAGCCTGGGGGCATGACCAATATGCCCGCAGCCCCCTGGACGATCGGCTCGACCAAGAGAGCGGCGATTTCATGACTTCGCGCTTCGAGCAAGGTGCGGAGCGCGTTTAGCGTCGTTTCCATCGCTCCCGCTGACGCCTCGCCATCGTTATGCGGGTACGCGGACGGGTATGGAATCGCATGCGAAGGGAAGAGAAGAGGGCGATAAACCTCCTGATACAGTGGAATCCCGCCGACGCTGACCGCGCCGATTGTATCGCCGTGGTACGCTTGATTCATCGTAATAAACGATGATTTTCCACGCACGCCAAGATTGTGCCAGTATTGAAAGGCCATCTTGATCGCAATTTCCACGCCAGTGGCTCCCGAATCCGAGAAGAAAACTTTGTTTAAGCCCCTTGGGGCGATGCGCGCCAATTTCTCAGCCAGCTCGATCGCCGGGATGTTCGCCATCCCCAGCAAGGTCGAGTGCGCAACCTGACCAAGCTGATCGACGATGGCTTGATTTAATTCAGGGACATTGTGGCCGTGGACATTGAGCCATACGGAAGAAAAACCATCGTAGTAAGCTCGACCGTGCACATCATATAACTTGACGCCTTGTCCGCGTTCGATGATAAGCGGTTCTCCGCTCGTATAGTCCTTCATTTGTGTGAAGGGATGCCAAAGATGTGCTTTATTCGAAGCTGCTAGTCGTTCAATATGAATGGACAAATCATCACCTACGTTCCTAACTTTAATTGTCAACTTATTAAACGTATATTTGGTTGACAATAACTATGGGAAATTTTAGCAGATGAAAGTGATGCTGTAAACATTTTTTTAAATCGGCTCTTTCACCTGGTAGTGAACAAAGGAACTCATCCACTGCATAGCGAAATTCACCTAAGCCTGAAAAAGCTTGCTATGCGGAGGGGACGTTTGCGATGAAGATTACGAAGTTGGAACTATTTAAGGTGCCGCCACGTTGGTTATTTCTGAAAATCGAAACGAATGAAGGTATCACTGGATGGGGTGAGCCTATCGTTGAAGGCAAGGCCGATACGGTCGCAGCGGCTGTAACGGAGATGAGCGAGTATCTCATCGGCAAGGACCCGATGCGAATTGAAGATATCTTTCAAGTGCTGTATCGCGGCGGTTTTTATCGGGGAGGTCCCATTCTGACGAGTGCGATATCGGGGATTGAGCAGGCGCTCTGGGATATCAAAGGAAAGTTCTACCAAGCGCCAATTTATGATTTATTGGGCGGCGCATGCCGCGATAAGACGCGGGTCTACTGCTGGATCGGCGGCGATCGACCGAGCGATGTCGGGCAGGCGGCGAAGGCACAGGTTGCTGCGGGGTTCACCGCGGTGAAAATGAACGCCACGGAAGAGCTGCACTATATCGATTCGTTAAGCAAGGTGGATGAAGCGATCGCCCGCATTGCGGCTGTTCGTGAAGCGGTGGGCAAGGAGGTCGGCATCGGGATCGATTTCCACGGCCGTGTGCATAAGTCGATGGCGAAGATCATCGTTAAAGAGCTCGAGCCCTTCAGGCCGATGTTCATCGAAGAGCCTGTCCTGCCTGAAAACAATGAGGCGCTGCGCGAAATCGCCCTACATACTTCCTGCCCTATCGCAACGGGCGAGCGCATGTACACGCGTTGGGGCTTCAAGGAACTTCTAGCCCAAGGGTACGTGGACATCATCCAGCCCGACGTTTCGCACGCAGGCGGCATCCTGGAGTCCCGCAAAATTGCCGCTATGGCCGAAGCTTACGATGTTGCACTTGCGCCGCATTGCCCGCTAGGGCCCATTGCGCTTGCCGCTTGTCTGCAGCTGGATACGTGCTCGCCGAACGCGTTTATTCAGGAGCAAAGTCTGGGTATTCACTATAATCAAGGCAGCGATCTGCTCGACTATTTGAAAAATCCTGCGGTATTCCAATATGAGGCTGGTTATGTCGCTAATTTGACTGCGCCAGGGCTGGGCATTGAAATCAATGAAGAGAAGGTTCGCGAGATGGCAGCAATCGGCCATAACTGGCGGAATCCTATCTGGCGCCAGGAAGATGGTACCGTCGCCGAGTGGTAAAAATAAAGCCCCGTATCTCCTCGGCGTTCGAGGGGGCTACGGGGCTTCATGTGGCTTCATAACGGATTCATCGCCTGCTGCTTGTGTTCGATAAGGTAGGGAGCATCTTTAAATCCTTGACCATGGATGAATGGCAAATCGGACATACGGGACTATCGTCGAATGAAAAATTATCTCTCATCCAGCAAGAGCACTGATCCGTGCTGCAGGTCCAGATGCTGGTTTGTTCTTCCGGTACTGGTTCCAATGATTTTTTTGAAAAGTACAATCGAACTCCTCCTTGTCATGATAGACTCTGACGCGCAAGCAGTTAAAGCAATATGTGATGAAGGACTACAGCTTGACTACATTTTCAGCTTGCGGTCCGCGGTTACCTTGAACAACTTCGAATTGCACTCGTTGACCCTCATCCAAGCTTTTGAAACCATCTCCCTGAATGGCGCTGAAATGAACGAAAACGTCATTGCCGCCTTCCACTTCAATAAAACCGAATCCTTTTTCTGCGTTAAACCATTTCACCGTACCTGTTTCCATGTGTTCATAAACCTCCAACAAATAATTTGTGCCTGCGCTCCTCATCGGCTAGATGGGCTGGTTCCGAAGAGCTTGTTACTCATTAACGCAGCTTTGATAATATATCCAGTATCAAGGAAGCTTATTCCACTTTTCTGAAAAAAGTGAAAAACAAAAGCCCGCCTTCCTCAATCCATAAGGATCAGGGGAAGCGGGCTTGCCTTCGTATAACGCGAAATTATTCGCGTGTAATCGTTACGCTGTGGGTTGCGTCATCGTAGATGACCTTGCTCCCGAGTTGTTCGGCGATAAAACGCATCGGCACGAACGTGGAGCCATTCTTGAGCATCGCAGGGCTCGACATCTCCACCACTGCCCCATTAACGCTCGCTGTGCGGCTGCCTAGTGCCATCACGATGGTCGTGTCATTTAGTGCATCCTTCACGGTAATTTCCTTGCTCGCCGCGTTCCAAGTCACTGCAGCGCCGAGGCGCTCCGAAATGAAGCGAACTGGCATCATCGCAATTTGATCCCCATTGATGAAAGGATGGGAAGCATCCAGTGGATGCAAGTCCGCGGCATTAGGGCTCAAGGTGAGATTTACCTCTTTTTTCGCGATCTTAAGATCGTGGCGAAGGAACGCATAGGCTTTGGATGTTGGAACGAAAAAGGTTAAGAACGCGCTGTCCTTGTAGGTGACTTTGTTCATATCCTGCGTGCCGCCAGCAATGTCAATCGTATGCGCGGTAACAGGGAGATTGATATGCCAAATCTCCGACGTCATGGCAATCTGTACACCTTCGATTCCTGGACTCTTCTCATCGGTCACTGGAATCGTGACTGCCAGATTGGCCTTGCGAATTTGTTTGGCTGAATCGATGAATAAGTCCAATTTGAGCGAGGTTTTATCACTGAACATCGCTTTCTCCATAGGGCTCGAGGCAGAGTCTTTGACTTGCTTATCCCAATCCTTCAACGTCTTGCGCAGCAGCTGCTGAAGGGTGGTGTGGATGAACTCGACAGCCAATGTTCGATTTTCAATGTAAGGCATGATCATCTCATTATAATCCAGTCCAAAGTCAGACGCGTCCTTATCCTTGGCCGATTTGTTCATTTCCTCTTGGATAAGGGGCAGGAGCGCATCGTAGAGCTGTCCGATCAATTCTTTCATGCCTTTTTCATCGGCGAGTATGTTCGTCAGTAATGTTTTGAGAAGGCCCTGGATTTCATTTCCATACACTTCAATGTGCGCCTTCTGCAGGCTTAATGTTTCATTATGGACGGACTCGACTACAGAGGAAACAGAGATATGATCCGGATTTGGTGCATTATGCAGGAAAAATTTCATAATCGATGGTATCAATTCCTCTATTTTCTGCACAAGAAGCTGTTGATTATCCGTAGCAGGAACGGATGCAGCCATAGGCAGCTTGGCGGATGCAGTTCCCAGATCAAACAGGATTGGCTTCTTCGCGCCTTCAATTCCAATCACTACTTTAGAATCATTGACCGCGAGCCTGAAAGGAATACTTCCTTTGTCGTAGGAGATGGCCCCATCAACAGAGAGGTGCTGCTTATCTTGCATGATGATGCTGGTGAGATCAATTTTCAAGTTCTTCAGAAGGGCAATCATTTGTTTATCTTCGTTGCTTAACTTGTCGGTATTGCTGGTAAGAACATCCATCTTGAGAGAAGCACTGGCTTCGGCAGATTGGAGGGAGGCACTATTCAGGAGCGCCTGCTCGATGTCTAACCCCTGAATCGTCTGGCAACCTGTTAACGTAAGCAGCATGATCACAAGCCATGTGGAGATTAAGCCTAGTAGCGTCTTTCTTTGCATCAATGAATCTACTCCTTATCCTTGTATGTATTTGGCAAATAATAGAAGCGATAGATTATACGCAGGAAAAAAGGAAAAGATGCGCTTTCGCAAGAAAAATCTTACATTTCAGTCAAAATAAAAGCCCGCCCTCTGGTTCTGTGAACCTGGAGGAGCGAGCTTAGTAGTTAAGCAAGCAGCAGAATAACCAATAATTCGAAAAGGACAAGCGTCATAATTTGGTTATATTGCGCTGGTGTATAGATTGGTCTTTGTAAGCCGGGCTGGCCATAAGGATCCGTGTGAAGATAGATATGACGCCCATCTGCGTTGAGCAGGACCCCTTCGTGCGTATGACCATCGATCGTCGTGACACGAATTCGGCGGCCAATGTGCGGTTGAATCGCTTGCAGGACGCCATCTCGTTTTTGTTTCATCGTGTGCTGCCAGTTAGGCTGCGCTTGATAAAGAAGATGCGGCTGCACATGGTGCCCGTGGTGCCCATGGTGTCCATGGTGTCCATGGTGTCCATGATGCCCGTGGTGTCCATGGTGTCCATGGTGCCCGTGATGCCCATGGTGTCCATCATGGTGTCCGTGATGCCCATGGTGTCCATCATGGTGCCCGTGATGTCCATGGTGTCCATCATGATGCCCATGATGCCCGTGATGCCCATGATGCCCGTGATGGCCATCGTGTCCATGCTGATCTTTTTTTACTTGCTGCGGTTGAAGCATATCACTTCACTCCTTCTCGTACGACTGCGCTGTGCAGTCTGTAGGCTTCAGGCCTAGTTTCCATACTAGACTATTCAGCCGTGCGAAAAGGGTGCTTGCCTATGAATGGATCTTCAAAAAGTCGACTATTTAGTCGCGGTGAATCGTAACCACACGTGTGCTATCGTTGAAAGAAACGACGCAGCCAAGTGTTTCCGCAATGAAACGAATCGGCACAAACGTGGAGTTATTTGACAGAGTTGCTGCGCTTTCCAACTCAGGAACCGCGGAGCCGTTCACCGTAGCATGCGTGCTGTCTAGTGTTAACAGAATCGTTCTGCCTGTTAAATAGTCCGTAATCGTGACTTGTCGCAGATCGCCGTTCCAGCCAACCTCAGCGCCAAGAGTCTCGGAAACGAAACGAACCGGCACCATGGTTTTACCATTCCCATCGATGAAAGGTTGTGGAACGTCAGCGTCCCCGCCAGAACCATCCGTTTTCATGTTGATATCTTTCTTCGTGACTCTCAAATCGTTTTTGAGCATGCCATAGAACGTGGACTGCTTATCGAGATTAGCTAGTAATTTGAACGTGGACGTTGCATTCAGCCCGAGCTGCAGTGCCCCTGTCGTGTCGATCGTGCTAGCCGTAACAGGTTTGTTCAAATTCCAAGTTTCACTTGTCAGTGTAAGTTTAACTGCTGAAACGCCTGTTTTCGTATCGGAAAGAGGCAGGTTGACAGCCAAGCTTTGCTTGCGTACTTGTTTGTCTCCATCCGTGTAAATGTCCGCTTGCAGGGAAGCGTTGGAACTGAACAAGTCCTTCGTCGGCAGCAGGACGCCCTCCGAGGATCCGCCGCCAGTAAGCGTTGTAGTCAGGGATTCCGCCAGGTCCGCAAGGTAATCGTGAATCGGGGAGTAGACCAGGCCTAGGGTAACATCTTTATTCGTCAGTAATTGCAACGTAATACTTGAATCCCCGCCTGCGATTTGCTCTTTAATGACGGGCTCCAGAGCATCGTACAATTGGCCCAGGACTTCTTTTAAGCCAGCTTCATCAGCGACAACGTTCGCGAGAAGCTTTTGCAATAGGGAAGCGAGCTCACTGCCGCTAAATGCTAGATGTGCTTTTTGTAAGGAAAGGGATTCGCCATTCACGCTATCCGTAACAGGCGTAACCGTTAGATGAGCTGGGTCTGGTGCATTACCTAAAATAAGACCGATAAGCGATGGTTTAATTTCTAAAAGTTTATTTCCAAACTGTTCTTTCAAAGCTTTCGGCAGCAGATTCAGGAATGAAATATTCGCGCCGCCAAGCAAATCAATCACAATCGGTTTTTTCGCGCCTTCTATGCTAAGCGCAATCTTCGTGCCTTCTGTTGCGACTTTGAAAGGGATTTTCCCTTTGCTGTAAATGATCGTGCCATCCGCAGAGAGGCGCTGACTGTCTTGTGTCTTCACAGCAAGTTCGATTTTCACATTTTGCAGCGCGACAAGTGCTGCTTTCTCTTCCGCAGTCAATTTGGACGTATCACCAGATACGAATTCTAGTTGAACTGTGCTTTTCGATTCGGAGGATTTTACGCTCCAGTCGTTTTGAATGGCTTTTGCCAGGTTCAAACCTTCCACTGACTGACAACCTGTTAGCGTCAAGAGCATGATCACGAGCGCTGTCGAGATGAGCCAAGTCCATTTTTTTGTGTTCATGGGATAATCTACTCCTTCGATTTAATAGAATTAACGATAAGTCATCGAAAGATTATACGCAAGTGAAAGTAGAAGGATGCGGAGGAGGCTCCTAAAATTTCTAAAACGAAACCTTTTATTCCCAATTTCGTCTATAAGTACGTGGGAGGTAAAAACCGATGATGACAGTGTTCGTTGTTTGCTTTTTTGTAGGTCTCGCACTGACGTTGCTGATCGCGTTTTTCGGCGTGGACAGCTTAGAACTGCATGGTGATGCAGGCGGTGCGCACGGTCATGGGCATGGACATGGCGGGCCCTCGATGTTCAATACGTCTTCGCTGCTGGCGGGGTTGACCGTATTCGGCGGTGTGGGCTATGTGCTGAACAAGGTGGGCATGACGAGCGGGCTGCTCATTCTGTTGGTCGCCATTGCGGCGGGACTTGGCATGGCCTGGCTGTTTTTCCTGCTGTATGCGAAGGTGATTTACAAACATGATGACAGTATGAAAGCGAGCGATTTCGAGCTGAGCGGTCAGCTAGGGAAGCTTACAGTGCCGATTGTCGGCGATGGGATGGGGGAAATGGTGTACGTGCTGCAGGGCACGAAGAGATCGATTAGTGTTCGATCCGAGAACGGTGAGTCTATGGCCAAAGGGACGAAGGTTGTTATTTTGAATATGAGCAAGGGTGTAGCAACAGTAACAGAGTTTAATGAATATTAGGAGGTCATACAGCGATGGTTTTGAACGTGCTTGTGATGATTGCAGCTATTGTGGTTGTCGTCTTTATCTTACTGTTATCGATTGTGAAAGCGTACAAGAAAGTGCCGCCGAATGAAGCGATGATTGTGTATGGATTAGGTGGCAAAAGGGTGGTGCAAGGCGGCGGATCGTTCGTGATCCCCGGCTTTCAGAGTTACAAAACAATCTCTATGATGCTCATGAGCTTTGATGTGAAGCCCGAGCAGCCGATGTTCTCACAGCAGGGAATTCGTCTCAAAATAGAAGCTGTCGCTCAGATCAAAATCCAAAGTGATCCCATCGCGATCGCGACCGCTTCCGAGCAATTCCTCGACCATACGATGGCTGAGCGGGAAACGATGATTTTGCATTCGGTCGAGGGGCATTTGCGTGGATTAGTCGGCCAACTGCCCGTGGAGTCGATTCTGAAGAATCCGGATGAGCTCAATAGCAAGATGAGGGAAACGTGTTCCGAGGATTTGGATAAAATGGGGCTGAACCTCATCTCCTTCGTGCTGAAGCGAGTGGCGGACGATCAGGGCTACATCGAGAACCTCGGCGTTCCCGAGGTGGAGCGAATTCGCAAAAGCGCCTCCATTGCCAAGGCGGAAGTCGAGCGGGATATTCAGATTCGCCAAGCGGATACGGAGAAGGAAGCGGCGATTCGCAAGGCGGAAGCGCATCAATTAAAGATTGAGGCGGAGAGCGCCGCATCCGCGAAGGAAGCGCAGTACCGCAAGGAGCTCAGCATGAAGGAAGCGGAGTTCAAGCAGGAGACGACGAGTCGTCAGGCGGAAGCGGATTTGGCCTATGAATTGAAGCAAAAGCAAATTCAGCAATCGCTCGTGACGGAGGAGGTACGGATTCGTCAAATGGAAGCCGAGGCGAACAAAACCGTTCGCCAAATCGAGGTCGAGCTCAAGCAGAAGGAGCTTGAGGCGTCGGTCATTAAGCCAGCGGAAGCGGATAAGCTGGCGGCGATTATGCGCGCCGAGGTGAACAAGCAGCGGCAAATTCTTGAAGCCGAGGCGGAAGCGGAGTCGACGAGGAAGCGCGGGGAAGCGACGGCCGAAGCGGAGCTCGCCAAAGGAAAGGCGAACGCGGAAGTCGTGCGCCTGGCAGGTCTTGCAGAAGCGGAGGCGCTGGAGAAGAAAGCTGAAGCCTACAAGCAGTACACGCAGGCTGCGGTAACGGTGGAGATCCTTCGCATCTTGCCGGAGCTGGCGGAGAAAATTGCGGCACCGCTGAGCAATGTCGACAAAATCACCGTCATCTCGCAGGACGGCACGTCCTCAGGCGTCAATCGGATTACGGGCGATATCGCCAAAATGATCGCGCAGGTGCCTGAAATTACGCAGACTCTGACAGGCAAAAGTGTCACTGATCTCGCTCGCGCGTTCCTTGGGTCTGATGTGGAACCGAAGGTGAACAGCGGGGAGTAGCGCTGCTTGTTTTTCGAACAAAAGAGCTATCTGGAGTAGTGGACTACTTTGGGATAGCTCTTTTTGCGTATCAATAATTCAGCGTAATTTGTCAGATTAGGGTACAATTAAAGAAAGATTAATAGAACAGAGATTAGTTAACTAGAGACGGGGTGAACGATGGGGATTTATAGACGATTTCTACGCGATTTGTTGCGCAACTATATCATGGGCTCAGGCATTGCGGTGCTTGTAGTAGGCGGTGTCATCATTTCCACGACCTTGTCGATCTCGAATACGGAGCTGCTGCGGCTGTTCTTCATTATGACCTCATCCTTATGCATCATGATGCTGGCTGAATTTCTCGTATTTCGGCGGCATGTGAGGCCCATTCACAACATGATGGGGAAGGAAAAACCAGAGCTAGCGGCGATTCGTGCCGCCTACCTGCAAACGCACCGTTTTCCTGCGCTATCTGTTATGCGGATTATGGGGCCACATTTCCTGGGCTTATCGATCCCTGCCGTCATCATGGCTAGCATCGGCATTGCGCAAGGTTGGCTGGATTTGCCTGCTTTTTATATCGGCTTAGCGGGAATTGGCGCTATACTCGTTGCCAGCATGCATGCCTTGCTGGAGTTTTTCACGACGGCGCAAGCCATACGCCCGATGCTCGTTCATATCCGTGAGCTCGGTCAGCGGCTGTATGGCGAGGATGTTTCGCTCGATGGACGGGTGATCGTATCGATTCAGCGAAAATTTCAATTGAGCGCGTTTCTGATCGGCACGATGCCGCTCTTTCTATTCAGCTTGGCGACACAAATTCGCTTAAGCAACAGCGTCAGCTCCCCAGAACTGACCTTGGATTATTGGAAATGGGCAGCGATCATTTTGCTGCTGGGGGTAGGCTTCTCCTCGTTGGGGGCGCGCCTGCTCGCCAAAGATATTCAGCAGCCGATCGAAGATCTGCATCGCGTCATGAAGGAGGTGCAGTCCGGCGATTTGGGAGTTAGAGCCTCGGACTTATATTCGGATGAATTTTCCCGGCTAATCGCAGGCTTTAACCACATGGTCAAGGGGCTCGATGCGCGTGAGAAAATGAATAATCTCCTCCTGCAGAGCTATTACGCGACCCTTGCCGCTGCGCTCGATGCCCGTGATGCCTACACGGCAGGGCACTCGACGCGCGTCGCGAAATATTCGTTGATGATCGGGCGTGCCGTTAACCTAAGCGAGCAGGAGCTGGATTGGCTGAACAAGACAGCCTTGCTGCACGATATCGGCAAAATCGGCGTTCGCGATGCCGTGCTTTTGAAGGACGGCCGCTTAACCGACGAAGAGTTCGAGCAAATTAAACGCCACCCCGATCTGGGGGAGTCGATTTTGAAGCAAATTGAGCCCGCCGAAGCGATGGCTCCGCTGCTTCCAGGCGTGCGCTCACATCATGAGCGCTACGATGGTCGTGGATATCCAGACGGCCTGAAAGGCGAGGATATTCCGGTTTTTGGCCGCATCATCGCGGTAGCGGATGCGTTCGATGCGATGACGTCCGATCGTCCGTATCGGAAAGGGATGCCCGCCCGGAAGGCGATGGCTATTCTAGCAGAGGGGAAGGGGACCCAGTGGGATCCTCGTTTTATCCAAGGCTTCATGGATGCATGGCGCGAGTAACCCATGCTATACTTAACGAAAAGGAGGCTGGATCCTATGGATCAATTACGTTTTCCTATTGGCTTATTTGAACATGAAGGCGAAGTGTCCGCGTCACAGCTTGGGCAATGGATGGGGGATATTGCCTCAACGCCGAGCAGACTGCGTGCAGCCGTAGCGGGATTAACGGATGAGCAGCTGGACACCCCCTACCGCCCAGGAGGCTGGACAGTTCGTCAGGTCGTGCATCACGTGGCAGACAGCCATATCAATAGCTATACGCGCTTTAAATTGGCGCTTACGGAAGAGGGGCCCACGATTCGCCCGTATTATGAGGACCGTTGGGCAGAGCTGAGCGATGGCAAGTCCGCGCCTGTGGAGCTTTCGCTCACCTTGCTGGACGCTCTCCACAGTCGCTGGATGATCCTATTGAATGAGATGCAGCCCGAGCAATTTGCTCGCGCTTTTGTGCATCCCGAGTCGGGGAATACCATTCGATTGGATTGGAATGTGGGCAACTACGCGTGGCACGGCAGTCATCACATCGCTCATATCACGAGCTTAAAAGAACGCATGGGCTGGTAAGCTAGCCATGAATAAAGAACAGGCTGTACTAGAAGGGGATGAACCTTCTGGTACAGCCTGTTTATGCTAGGGCACCGAATGGCGGCCCAAGCGATCCAATAAGAGTGGTCAACCACTCTTAATTCGCGTAATCAGTTAGTTGTGAGCGAAATAGCGGTGGTCAACCACCGCTAAAGTTACGCTAGGGCACCGAATGGCGGCCCAAGCGATCCAATAAGAGTGGTCAACCACTCTTAATTCGCGTAATCAGCTAGTTGTGAGCGAAATAGCAGTGGTCAACCACCGCTAAAGTTACGCTAGAGCGCATTGTCGGCTCAAGCTAGCAGTGAAGTGCAGTCAGCCGTGGCCTCCCCACTTCACTGCCCCGCCTCCAACCCCGCGGTGCGTGCATCCGCGCCGTCGCTCGCGATAAACGGGCCCAACTTCGTGGGCAAGTAGCGGTCGACTTTGTCGATCCACTCCTGCACGTAGTGGTCCGTTGCCCACTGCGCCATGACGAGCTGCTCGCCAGGCTGCAAATCGAGAACCAGCTGAGGGACGCTGCCAGGCGCCTGTCCGTAGGAATAGAACTTCAGCTGGCCAGCTTCGAAGATGACGAGCATATCATTCAGCGGCGAGGTTAGCGCATCCGTAGCATGCGGCCACGAGGCTTTAATGTCAGTCCAGGAGTAGATCAGGTCATCGTGGTTGACGACTTTGTCAGGCAGCTCGCGCGGAAAGTCATGCAGCGTATAGTAGTCAGGTCTTGCTGCGCCCTGCTTCGCAGTTTCGGCGACTTTGCCGACCCACTTGCCTGGCGCCCGCTGAACGGTCCAGCTCTGCCCCGAAATCTCCCCGTTCATCGGATCGCCGATACGACCTGCCAGTGGAGTAAGCTCGGCGCTCAAGCTGACGCCATAGACGTCCATCAAGGACACGTGATTCTTGTCCAATGGCTTTTTGTAAAAAGCCATCGTCCGCGCCTCCTTTAATTGTGGCAGCGTCCGCGTCCAGATTCGATTGGCTTGGTAAGGGGCATTACCGTTCCAAGCTTCTTCCGATTCTGCGATGGACAAGTATTGGTTGCCTGCAAACAACAGCGTTTCAACGCGATTGAACGCTTGATCCGCTGGCTCAAGGAATCGCTCGCTTTTCATGGATTGATCCGCCAAATGCACAGATAAATAATGGGACTCGCCTTTGCTTGATGTACGGGTCAGCGAGTCGATTTTCCAGAAATTTTGCTTATAAGGCATCAGGATACCTGTGCCTTCGGATGTCTTCTGCAATTGTCCGCGGACAGGTGCAATGAGCATCGTCCGGTACGTGCTGTACCGAAGCGGTGCCAGCTTCTGATTGGCTCCGCCAGAGGCAGGCTCATGCTCCGTTCGCAAACCAATCAACAACGCGGTGTTGATGGGAGCAGGCGGTGGGACGGCAGCGGCTTCTGCCGCAAGCTGCGCACTTTCCAGTGCAGCGGCTTCGCTCTGGGTATGGAGCGTATGCCAAGGAAAGAACCAGATCAGCGCCAAGGTAGCGCCGAACCCTGCGAAGATCAGGAGGGGTTTCACCTTGGAGCGGGTTCGTTCCTTCTGACGAATGGCTTCTTCAATGTCATGGCGGAGCTTGGGGGTAAACCCCTGCTGCTGCAGGGGACCTTCCTCCAGCTCTTTGCGCAGGTCATCAGGATTTGGCGTGTTCAAGCGCTTCACGCTCCTTCAGACTTAGAACCTTAAGTCTGGCGTGGTGAAGCCGTGATTTGACCGTACCTTCGGAGATCGCCAGAATGGCGGCCATTTCCTTCGTGGTCATTTGATAATGCGCATGCAGAATGAGAATTTCTCTATATTTTGCAGGCAAAGAGAGAACCTTTTGCCAGATTTCACTTTTATACAAGTTTTCCACAGCTTCCGCCTCGGCAGAATGGGACGTTCCCCCAGATTGAACGAAGCCAACCAGGGTGACCTTGCGCCAAAATGCTTTACGCAAATAATCGTAGGCGGTGTTGCGGGTAATGGTGAGCAACCAGGTCTTAACCGCTGCTTCGCCACGGAAGGAAGTCAGGTTGCGATATACTTTTAAGAAAGCATCTTGTGCGATGTCATCAGCTGTATCTTTGTTGCGGCAAATGCTGTAGGCATAATTCCACACATCGTTGCCGTACGTTTCCATTAGATTACGTAGGATCGTCTTCTGATCCGTTGTTTCTGCTATGTACTTCAAATAATCAAAAACATGGACTCCCGTCGTTTCCAATTCTCTCACCTCTTCTATATAGACGCTTAATGCTCAGAAAAGTTTACCTTCCACGAAAAAACTTTTCATACAGTATTCGTAAGCTGCGCTCCCTTTCAGACCCGCCTCTCCTGGGTGAAGTTGGGCAATAAATTAGGTTGATCTAGGCAGGAAATCGCTGTGTAACTAGAGAATCTTAGAATAGCGAGCAAGGAATGAAGGACAGCATCCTTCGGAGAGGAAGAACATCATGAACTTCGTTGAGCATGTAGTGGATCATCTGCGATCCGGCGTCATAAACAATTACCCGCAGCCGATTGCCTTGAACTTAGGTTTAGTGTATACCGTGAAGCTTGAGGACAAAAAGACGAACTTATTTTGGCTTCCTTTTGAATATACAGGACTAGCTTATATCGATTTGGGGATGCAGGTGAATGTACACCCTTACTATCGAGGCACGATTATTGAGGAACTGGAGCTTTCGCGAGGCACCGATCTGTACAAGCCGCAAACAGAGGAAGCGTTCACCAAGGCGCTTTACACGAAAGGTTATGAGCTGCATCTGTTACTTCAGGAAGAGAGATACCAATATTTACAGGGAAGCGCTCCCGATTATTTAGCGAAAATGATGTACATCGTCGACTGGCTTCGTTACTATAACTCGGCTAAGACGGTAGGTCATAACCGATAAACGTGCATATCGTGTCGAAATATGGACTCTGCCTGAGGCAGGGTCTTTATTTGTATGACTATAGTCCTGCCGGTGATGGAACAAGCTCTTTTTCGTATTGGGCTTTTCAGCATGTTCTCAAAGAGTAGTAGAAAGATTATCCTATAGGATGGCAGCAAAAAATGCCGAAAATTTGGGGAGAAGCGGAGATTATGACGATGAGACGATGGCAGAAGTGGCTGATGATCCTAACGATCGGTTGCCTACTTACGATAGGTACGGTACAACTTACCAACGACGCGAGAGCGTTAGGCTTCAAGGATGTTCACGGTCACTGGGCGGAGCAGACGATTGGACAGATGATGGATCAAGGATTGCTGGATGGATTCCCTGATGAAACGTTCCGTCCCGATGAGAAAGTAACGGCAGATCAATTCGTGAAAATTGTGCTGCTAGCGTATACGGACAAGTTCCCGAACGGGGAACGGAAATGGAAAGGCAGCTTTGTACAAGCGCTAAGTGCGAGCAATCAAAATATTTTGGGTCAGGATTACCGCGATTTCACGTTCAAGCCAAGTACGACGGGATACTGGGCGAAGCCCTACCTGGATCTGGCAAGTGATCTTCATTTTATAAGTAAAGGACAATTCTCGGATTACAAAGCTGCGTTAAAGCGCGAAGATGTAGCGGAGATTTTGTACTATTTGATGAAGGAAACCGAGTATCTGGAAGATGAAACGTATAGTCTTGGGGCGGCGGCACACTTTGGTGACTTGCAGAGCGCAACGAGCAGGGGGCAAAAGTTCATTGGCGAAGCCGTGGCCAAAGGTCTCATGGAGGGTTATCCGAACGGATATTTTGGCGTTGGCCAATATGTGACTCGGGCAGAGGCACTGGAAATTATTTCTAGGTTGCAGAACAAAGCGAAGCGTATTGTTGTTAAAAACGAGAATGGGACGTTGTTGAAGGTGGTGCCTACGAAAGACGGCAGCTACAAGAAGATTGTGTTTCCTGATCAACGAATGCTAGATGCATACGGTGTGATGGAGTCAGCAGGTAAGCTGCGCGGAACGAACTATGATCTAGAAGAAACAACGCTGCGTTTATTCAAAGATGCTGCGGCCAAAGCGCTAGCGAAGAACGGCGCTACAGCGGAGGCTCGCAACAGCAACGAGGTTTCCCTTTGGCTGGACCCGCAGTTCGCCACCTATGGTGTGACGGTTCGACTTGAAGATGGCGCACTCGCGCGCAATACGGAGAGCATTCGGACATTTACGGACTTCCTGTTCGGGTATGACGCAGATATTTTCAACCGTTTGTTCACGGATGCTTGCAATCGTGCGGCAGCGAAAGGTGTTCTTGAAACGACAACGACATCCATTGGTTCCTATTCGGTAGAAACGCGCCTGGAGTGGGATGGGAAAACGATCATTTTCTCGATCATCCACACCTAAAATAAAAGTATAGATGCTGTACATACAAGTGAATATACAATCCGCGTTTCCGCCAAATTATCTAGCTAACATGTACGTACAAGTGTATAATGTGAGTAACACGTACATTTTTGCGGAAGGTGTGGAACTCTAATGTTAGATCACTTGAGACAGCAAGTTTTGGAAGCAAATTTGGATTTACCGAAATATCGACTGGTGACGTTTACTTGGGGGAATGTCAGCGGGATTGACCGTGAGCAAGGACTGGTTGTCATTAAGCCAAGCGGTGTGCCGTACGAGGAGTTGAAAGCGGAGGATCTTGTCGTTGTGGATCTGGAAGGTCGTATTGTCGAGGGCCGTTTGAAGCCCTCCTCTGATACGCCGACACATCTCGCGCTGTACCGGGCTTTCCCGACTATTGGCGGCATCGTGCATACCCATTCGCCATGGGCGACGAGCTGGGCGCAGGCAGGACGAGGGATTCCAGCGTTAGGGACGACGCATGCCGACTATTTCTACGGGGAAGTTCCTTGTACAAGATTGATGACGGAAGCGGAAATCCAAGGCGCCTATGAACTGGAGACAGGCAATGTCATCATTGAAACGTTCCGCGAGCTGGATCCAGCGATGGTTCCGAGCGTGCTAGTGAACTGCCACGCGCCGTTCAGCTGGGGCAAGGACCCGCACAATGCGGTGCATAACGCAGTTGTCCTGGAAGAGGTTGCGAAGATCGCTTATCGTACGTACAACCTTAACCCTGAGATTCAGCCGATGGACCAAACGCTGCTGGATCGGCACTTCCTAAGAAAACACGGCGCTAACGCGTATTACGGGCAAAAGTAAAAAATGAGGCAGTCAGCTATTTCAGCTGGCTGCCTTTTCGATTGAGCGATTTTGGCAGGGAAGCCGTTCATTTGGTATGATAGGGGCAGACAGAAGAGAAGAGGATGATGACCATGTTTGCCAAGTCGGATTATAGCGGAACGAGAGAAGAACAATATTCCTTGCTCATTGGGCAAGTCGAAGCTTTGATACACGATGAACCGAATCGGATCGCCAATTTAGCGAATGCAGCTGCACTGTTGGGGCAATTCCTGACGGATGTGAATTGGGTAGGATTTTATGTGGTCGATACGCTGAAAGAGAAGAAGGAGCTTGTGCTGGGGCCTTTCCAAGGGCTGCCGGCTTGCGTGCGAATCCCTTTCGGCAAAGGGGTGTGCGGGACGTCGGCTGAGCGCAGGGAAACAGTGCTTGTTCCTGATGTTCATGCATTCCCAGGGCATATCGCCTGCGACGCGGCTTCGCAATCCGAGATTGTGATCCCGATCGTGGCGGGTGACGAGTTGATCGGCGTGCTGGATATCGACAGCCCTCGGCTGAACCGATTCGACCACATCGATCAAGCCTACTTGGAGCAGTTCGTGCAGAAGCTTGCTGCCGTGATGTAAAAATGTAGGCGTTAATCGATCGGTCTTGACGTGTTCGTCCTCGCCGTTAGTGCCCGATATAGGGGGCCTTAATGGGCGGCGATTCCTCCGCCATACAAAAAGGATACGCCCATTGCTTCTAAGCAACGGGCGTATCCTTTTTGTGTTCATTTCACCATCGATGTGTCATTGCTAATGATAGCGGATAACAGCTTGCGCATGGAACGAGTTCCGACTTTATCCATGATTTTCTCGATGTGTACCTTCACGGTTTTTTCACTAATGATGCAATAATCGGCGATTTCTTTATTACTGTAACCGCGAAGAGCGATAAGTCCGACAATCTCGGCCTCGCGATTCGTGAGAACGTATCTGGACGCAAAGTTTCTGATGATAGAAGGCAATTTAGTAGGCTGGAAGGTGTTCATAAGGTTTTCATGTACAGGGGGCATTCTGCTACGACCTCAATATCTCTAAAAATAAAGAACATACCCTTTATTGTACCAGAATTTATGCAGCGGACATGAACAGAGCGTGTCGAATTTCCAAATTTTCAAAATGTTGAACGTATTCTCCATTAGTCTTTGCTTTGAATGACGAGCAATAAGCCCGTCGATACTTCGATAAGTCCATTCGCCTCCTGCAGGATATTGCTAATCCCCAAGGACTGTCCAATAGTAAGCGTCGCTTGATGAAGCGGATATTGGAAGCCGTGCAAAGTGATGCCCGTGACTTCCAAGGTAAGCGGAAGCAGCGAAATATGGGTGTACGGCCCGCGCTCCACACGGGTCGTTCGATCAATCACCATCAGATGGTTATGGCCATCTAGGATGGAGCAGGGAATGCCTTGGGCTAAGCCTTTGCGTAGCAGATGCACGTTAGCCAGTGAATGATCGAAGCGTGTGCCGAGTGCGCCGACGAGCAGTATGTGGCTGGGTTGTTGATCCAGCGCCCAATTAAACGCCATTTCTGTATCGGTCAAATCTTTGTAAATCGGATCACAATCGATGAAAGCGTGACTCGACGAACGAATGAGGGCTAATTCCTCTCTCGTGACAGAATCGAAATCTCCCATCGAGATGTGCGGCTGATACCCGTGCTGGATAAGGAAGAGTGCTCCCCGATCCGAGCCGACCAGGATGTCGTCATGATGAATTTCTTCTAACACCCAGTCTCCGAGCGTGCCGCCAGTAATGATCATGATGCGTGCCATATGGTATCCCCCAGGGCGAAATTAACATGTAGTCATGGTTTCATCCCCTTAGTATAACACAGTCCCTGGAAACAGCTATGGGCCAACGGTAGAACGGAGGCGGAATGCTGTAAATGTGATAGTAGGATGAAACATCCAAGGTATCGTAGACACCAAAAAAAAGGAGCTAAGCAGGCACAAGGTACAAGCCGCTTAACTCCTTCATTAATCTGCTATGTCCGTGCGTCTACCCGCTTACGCATCGGGTTGAGCTCAGATTGATCGTGATCAATCTCCGCTTCATCTGCGAAGCCTTTCAGTTCATAGGTGCTGCGCCCCAGAATGAGATCAGCGGGAAACTCGTCACCTCGCTTAAGCGTGACCTCTTGCCCTGCCTCATTCGCGTATATACCGTCAGTTTCCACGATATCGCCTGTCATGGGATCCATTGATTTGTCTTTCGACATGACCATTCCTCCTTTCCGATTGCTTATCCTTACCATTTCCAACACCCTAGGAAATTATGAGGAGAATCATGTAGAATGAGAAGGTCTACGAAGATCGCAAGCAAAGGGGAATGAACGTCATGGCTTTATGGGGGACAATTGTGAATGGGGCTGCCATTATCATCGGTGGTTTTCTTGGCATGCTGCTGCCCCGCATTTCAGAAAATATGAAAAGCACAGTAATGCAGGGCCTGGGGCTCGCGATCACTGTGCTTGGGATGACGATGGCTTTTCAAACGAAAGGCATCGTCGCGGTTATCATGAGTATTGTCGTTGGAGGCATTCTCGGTGAGTGGATGCGCATTGAAGCGAGGCTCACTCTGCTCGGTGACTGGCTCCAAGCGAAGCTTAGCAAGCCGTCCGCCGCTCACGAGCTGGGTAAATCAAGCATCTCCGAAGGCTTCGTGACGTGCACGCTCATTTATTGTATTGGAGCGATGGCGATCCTAGGCCCGTTAGACGGCGGGCTGCGGCATAATCATGATATTTTGTACACGAAATCGTTATTGGACGGGTTCTTGTCGATTATTTTCGCCTCTACGCTCGGCATTGGTGTCGTCTTCTCGGCGGTGTCCGTATTCATCTTACAAGGAACCATCGCGCTGCTGGCTACTGTGATCGCGATGGCTTTCAGCCAAGCGTCTCTCGATGCGATGATTGTCCAAATCACAGCAGTAGGCGGAGTGCTGGTCATCGGCGTAGGGTTGAATATATTGCAAATTAAAAAGATCAATGTGGCGAACATGCTGCCCGCACTTGTCATTGCCGCCGCCGCGGTACCGATCCAACAGCTATTGACTGACTGGTTCAGCCGATAAAAGCCGGTACTTGTTAACCGAGCATGCCGTTAAATTTATAACCGACGCCTCGAACCGTAATAATGTAGCGCGGCTCTGCTGGATTGACTTCGATTTTCTTCCGCAGATTGCTGATATGTACAATGAGTGTTCGAGGGTCGCCCATGCTGTCCAGGCTCCAGATCAGCTCGAACAATTCTTCAATTTTATATACGCGATTTGGCGTCTTAGCCATAAGTGAGAGCAGCTCAAATTCTTTGGCAGAGAGCGAAATCGTTTGACCTCCTGCACGTACGACGTGGCTGGCGAGATTGATTTCCAATCCAGGGAACCTGACCAATTGCTGATCATCGATGTAATGGTCGCGAATGGCGTTACGGCGAAGCAAAGCTTTCACACGGGCTACAAGCTGGCTCGGGCTGAACGGCTTCGTCATATAGTCATCGCCGCCCATGCTAAGGCCGAGGATGATGTCGATGTCTTCACTTTTGCATGAAATGAAAAGAATAGGTGTGTTGCTCGTTTTGCGCAGCTGCCGACATACTTCTATGCCATCAAGCCCTGGCAGCAAAATGTCCAGAATAATGAGATCTGGGCGATGTTCTCGAACGACAGGGAAGACGTCGTGTCCATTATTAACGCTTAGGACATGGTAACCTTCCCGAATTAAATAAAGCTGAATTAATTGGACGATCTCTTGCTCATCGTCTACGATCAAGATAGTTTCTCCTGCCATGCTAGAAATCCCCCCAAAGTGCTAGAAACGCTTCCGTCAGAAAGCGGTGGCCCCGCTGTCTATAATACATGTATTATAGAACGTTTCTCCTACTAATTTCCATGTAATTATTAACATATTGTGTAAGAGTGAGCATACACGAGCTAAAATAGCCGCCAAAGCTGAGGGAATCCCTTGTGTGCAGTGGCTTTTCGAGTTATCTCGAGTATTTACTCGTGGCGCTGCTCACGAAATCATGGAAGAGCCCGCCCCCTTCGTGGGGACGGGCTCTTGGTCTACCTCGCTGGCGACGTCGGGCCGATGGGTACGAACGGCTCCGCTTGTTGCTGCTGGGTGACGAACACCAGCTTCGGGGGCTTCGGCCCTGAAGCGGCTTTCTCTTGTGAAGCCTTAACGGCTGCAGGAATTTCTCCGATCGTATCGGGGGAACCCGTATCGACGAACGTCGTTTGCTCCTTCGGGCCTGGTTTGTCGGTCACGAATTGCCGGATGTTTTTGACACGCGTTTCTGCGCTAGTAATACGATTAGAACCTATTTGAAAAAGTGAAGACGAAGAGACGCCGAGAATGCGCACGTTGCATACCTTGATATAGCTGCCTAAGTTATCCACACACATCCTGAACGGTTGGGGCGGCTGAGGGATTGGAAACGGGCGTTGATAGAAGGCGTATGCCGCGAAGCTTCCCTCATTGCTATAGTAGATCGGAACTTCGCGCTGTACAGCGAAAACGGTGTTTTGCAGCGCCGTATTCATATTATCTCCGACCTGCAGGGTGCTGGAGGAGCTCAAAGCATTCATATAGACGTTTCCGACGATCGATAAGCGTGCCATACGCCTATCCCTCAGCAGGCAGTGGAACGAATGGGGCAATGATGACGGATTCCGGCGGCGTATCGAACATAGACGAAAGAGAAATGACCTCGGTATCGCCGATCAGGAAGACAGAAGCACTCGCAACCCCGACAATTCGGACGTCGCCGACGCAAAGTTGTTTATTTTCCACGTGTAAATTCAACATAATTTGATCCCTCTTCTCCTTACGATTTAGGCAAGCTGGATATGTACGTCTCAATCGCGGTCACAATGTCGTTCTTCGTTTTCTCCACAATGCTGGAGGTCACGGCTTCCATGGGCTCTTTAAACCCGATGCCGCGGTACTGGTTCACATAGTGCTGAATCCGTGTGTCAAGCTGTTTGCGAATATCCTCGATAATCAAATCTTTATATTCCTCATCCAGCGGATGCTGATATTTATGTTCAAGGTTGTTCATATCTGCCTGCACGCCGAACTTTAAGTACTGCTCAATCCCTTTGGCCACCTCCGCTTGGACGTTCTGACTTTGCCCTGCTTGGCTGCGAGTGCCTCCGTTAGCCCCTTGATATTGTCCGCCTTGATAAAAAGGGTTCTGATCGCCGCCCATCACAGGACTGTTGCCGTTATCGTCTTTATTCAAGGAGGTGCCATTCACGGCGAAATCCTCGATATGGTCCATGGCGCTCGGACTGATGCCTATCGTTAACGTTCCGTCGAGCTTCTCGACTTTGAGCTGATCGAAATTGTATTCAATTTTATCAATATGGAACCGTTTCTCCTCTTTGATCACTTTCAGATCGGTTTGCAGCTTGCTGACAGTTTGCTCCAACGCATCGATTCGTTGCTTCTGCATGTCGATATAAGCGGTGAGCTGCTGGGCCCATTGCTGCCAAGAGATCGCGTTGTTCATTGTAAAAGGCACCTCCCTTCATGTTCCTACGGTACATATTTAATCTACGCGGTTCGGTGCTGGCAGAGGAACAAGGGCAACTGGATTGACTTCACTTGTTCCGAGTTCGGGCGCGGGCTCCATGTACCCGCCTGTATTGTACAGATTCGACAGCGACCGAATGGAGCCAGCCGTCCCGATCTGGAGAACAGAAGAGTTCGCGACAGAGCCTACTTTTAGCTGTTGAATCATAATCGTTTGATGGATGGTCCAGTTCATAGTTCTTGGAACACCTCACTTTACCTGACATAGGTCAAAGGATGTTGCCGCTCGCGTTCGCATCGATCAAGTCAGAATCGTTCGTAATTGTCGTGCTGTAGGCATTGTAGACGCGCGGGAAATCCCCTGTATTGAATGAGCCTGCTCCGGCAAATGTTTTGGAAGTGCTCGTAGGCGCAATGATGAAGGAATCGCCAAAATGTACGATAGAACTGGAGCCTACACTTATAATTTTGACGTTCCCGACGATAGCTGGCATGCATCCAATCCCCCTCGCGTTTCTCACCCCTATAGTATATGAGGCATTTGCCTAGAGGTGCGCTGTTTTTGGGAGTGGTGTCACATTGGAGCGTAGGCACATATACTGTTAGCAAAATGAGGTGATGGGCTTGAGCGGATTTAATCGCCATCCGTGGCTAAAATGGGAACAAGTTGAGAAGTTTCTTGGACAGAAGCTGCCGTTCGCCGAAAAAGGGCAGACCTTCTTAGATAATATGACGTGGGCTGAAGGATATGTACAGGACATGCTGAAAAAAGCGATGCCAGGTCTGGATGCTAGTATTTCTTCCTCTGGATCCATCGGAACTGAAATCTTTGAAACGCATGAGCATGTTATCGTGAAGGTCAAAATTGCCAAAGAGGAAGACCCGCGAGCGCTGCAGGTATTTGTGAAATCAACGCAGTTAAAGCTCACGGGCTTCGAGAACGGCAAAAACCGCGTGATTAAGCTGCCCACGCTTGTGCAGCCGAGAACAGCGCGTGTCAGCTACAAGCAGCGGCTGCTGGAGATCAAGGTGCGCAAGCGCGGTTTGAACGAGAGCTATCACGAGGCTTATATTCGGTATTAGTGACGAGGTATTTCAGAACCAGGAACAGGGCCAGAGGAGCCGAACGCACATTAAGGCCCCTCTCGGGCCTTAACGGCGCGGACGAGCACCTTGGGCAGCTCAATCTCTATACGGGCTCTTGCTCATCGGCTTCGGTTTCGTTGCCGCCATCAAGCGAGTCTGTTCGGATCACGTAGCCGATGCCGCGGATCGTATGGATGAGTTTAGTCGGGAAGGGCTTGTCCACCTTCTGACGCAGATAACGGATATACACGTCCACAACATTCGTATCCCCTATAAAATCATACCCCCATACTTCCGTAATGATCTGTTCTCGCGACATGACTTCATTCTGATGCTGAATGAGAAAGCGGAGCAGATCGAACTCCGTAGGTGTCAATTCAATCGCTGTTCCTCCCCGCGAAACGGCGCGGCTCTTCAAATCCATGCTCAGCTCATCAATTTTCAGCAGATGATCCTGATCTGGCGGCTGCTCTTGCAGGCTCTTCTGCCGCAGCAAACTGCGGATGCGAGCCAGCAGCTCCACCGTGGCAAAAGGCTTAGTCACATAATCATTGGCGCCCAGATCAAGCCCGCTGACACGGTCTGGGATGGCATCCCGAGCTGTCAGCAGAATGACAGGCAGAACGGGACTCACCTGCCGAATACGCCGCAGTACTTCCAACCCGTTCAGCTCGGGGAGCATCACGTCAAGCAGAATAAGATCACATTCAGGTTCGCTCAGAGCCGCTTCGAGCCCCGTGCGCCCGTCGCCTCGTATTTGCACCTCGTAGCCTTCGTGCTCCAGCTCTAACTGCAAGAAGCGCGCGATGCGATCCTCATCTTCAATCAGCAAAATACGGCTCATCGTCGTTCATTTTCACTCCCCGTGGTCAGGTAACCAGAAAATTTCTTCGCATTTGATAAAAGACGTTAGAAACTCAGCATCAATGGCCATCTGGGACCGGTAGGCGAGCAGCGCCTGCCACTTCGCATAGGTTTGGCCTTGTGTAAGTTGGCAACGAAATGGGGGAGGCCAAGGCACATCCATGGGATACACATGCCCATCATGTGTGTGTGACTCGAATGGCCTCTTAGGTGTAATCCCGCGAGGCCATGGCCACTGGGAATCAATACCTCCGTGGATGAGGTACGTGTAGATACACCCCTTATAGCCTAGGTCAGCTGCGGCTTCCATGATAAAAGCATGCGCAGCTTGATGATCACGATGCGTATCTGCGGCATCCGTTACGTAAATTTCTTTGGGCTGCAGCGCCTGGATCAACACCTTCGTATCGCTTAAGGCGCATGCCTTGCGATAAGGTGCATGACAGCCGTAGAGCTGTGAATGAAAATCAGGCATCAATTTTCCATACGTGGCTTGTCGTTTCGTAAGCGGCTGCTCATAGGGAGGCATGCCCTTGGTCGTGAGATACACCTGGTCAAGCCCCGCATCCGGGTATCCGAGGAACGTGAGATCGATAGGGCGGAGCCCGATGCGTGCCGCTGCTGTAATGGCTTCATATTGCCGTATGCGAGCCAGCTCCAAAAAGTCCGAGGGCAGCAGTTGGTGCCGCTGTTTGTTGAATAAACGGGCTGCGGCACTCGGATAGCCGTCGCCATTCGTGAAAAATACGACATGCACCCGTTTCCCGCAGCCGGTGGCTTTTAGGATCGAGCCTGCCGTCCCAAGAATTTCGTCGTCTGGATGTGGGGCAAATACGAGGATATCAACAGGACGAGACTGCAATTGTGAGATGAAAGCCTCATTCCATTTGTCCATTTTCAACATCAATTCCCCCCAACAACTGGTTACATGCATTCATATCAATGTATGTGACGAGTGAGGAAATCGTGTGCATGGAGCGGAGCAGGTCTGCTACTTCCAAGCGAAAAATAAGGGCTTGGTAGGCTCGGGAAGATGCCATCCACCAAAAGGATCCAAAATGTCGATAAAGTCTGCGATGCGAATAAATATGGCCTTACTATTTTCAAATTAACGCAGAAATATCCTTCCTTTCCTGAAATCGCCTAGGCAAATGTTCGGAGTTATGGCCGATAAACTGTCATTAGCCTAGTCCACCTTACCCAGCTTCGACATAACATACAAGTATAGACGAATGAAGGAGCAGGACAAATGAGCATAACTCCCAAAAAGAAGGTGCGCATGAGAGTCAAAAAAAAGGTAGAGATCACACTCCGTGATCGCAATGCGACAACAAAGGTCTATGTAGAAATTCAAGGAAGTTCGAAGCCTCGTGAAGTGATGTTGGAAGCGTTAAATCGATTGGTCAATGGGATGATCTATGCGGATGAGGCGTGTACGGAGTTAATCGAGAACGATTTCATCGAGCTTCGTGCCAAAACAAGCAATCACCGCAGTGATAGGGAGGACTTCACCTTCTTGATCGATCGGGATTTCGTAGAAAACTATGTCGTTTCAGCGAAAATTATCAGATAATGAACGCTAGCGTGAAAACTAAAAAAACCTGCTCGTTACGTTAGAAGGCTTGACCTTGCTGACGGAACGAACAGGTTTTTTCAATACTAGTTTTTGCTTAGAGCTGGAGCTGTTTCAACGGAAGTCAAACGATCATAGAAGTCAACGAAGTTGTTTCTCTCTTCTGAATTCAGCAAAGCCATCGCTGTACGCGGGTGCTCGTCTAGAGCGCCAACGATCATGTATGGAATCAGGTAGCCCCACTCCCATTTCTGACGCATCGTGATCATATGTTTCTCGATGATTTCAAGCACTGGACGCACATCGTAACGAGCGCCTTTGAGGTGGGTAAGCAGCAATTCCGTTGTACAATTCCCCGCTGCACGGCCCATGCCGTAAACGGAGGAATCCAGGAATGTTACGCCTTTGGAAGCACCAGCGATGGTGTTGGCAAAAGCAAGCTGCATGTTGTTATGCATATGCAAACCTAATTCCTTCTCAGGAAGCAGGCGTTGGAATTTCGATACGAGGTAATCAATATCTTTGTTATCCATGCTGCCGTAGGAATCTACGATGTAGACTACGTCAACAGGGCTTTTGTTGATTTCTTCAAACGCTTCTGTCAGCTCATTCTCCATGACATGGGAAAGCGCCATAATGTTCAACGACGTTTCGTAGCCCATGCTATTGAATTTATTTACAAGCTCAAGGCCTTTATCCACATCTTTGATGTAGCAAGCTACGCGAATCAGGTCAAGCAAGCTATCTTCACGTGGCAAAATATCATTCTCATCCACACGCCCGATATCAACAAGCGCGGAGAGCTTCGTGTCGGTTTTCTTCGTAATGACATCACGCAAGAAAGCTTCGTTCAGGAATCTCCAAGGGCCAGATGCGCCGCCTTTCAGCAACTTCTCTGAGTTCTTGTAACCGATCTCCATATATTCGACACCAGCTGCGCTTAAGCCGCGATACATGTCTTGGACAAACTCAACGCTGAAATCCCAATCGTTAACTAAACCGCCATCTCGAATCGTACAATCCAAAATCTTGTGCTGGTGATGCTTTACCATACTCGTAATGCCCCTTTCGACAGCTCTTGTCGCCTTCTGATTTTGCTATATTATCACTTATGAACAGGTGGCTTGTCAATGCAAGTGTGGCTTCGTGCGCAACTTTTTGAGGGAGGATATGGTAATCTTGTGAAGAGACGAATGAGAGGAGACGAAGGGATGATAGGGATGGATCGGAATACGTTGACTTTAGCAAGAGAAGTGGCTGTGCGTGCGGCTGTAAAGGCAGGTGAGCTGGCTAAGAAACGTTTCGGCAGTGGGCTTGTACTTAAGCAGAAGGATGATCGCGGTGATCTGGTCACGGAAGTGGATGTGCAGGCAGATCGTCTTATAGTAGATGAGATTCTCAGCGTGTTCAGGGCACATCGTATTTATAGTGAAGAAGCGGGTGAGGGTGGAGTTGCAAGTGACTGGGTGTGGCACGTGGATCCTTTAGATGGTACGAATAACTTCGCATTAGGCATCCCCTTATACGGAGTTTCCATTTCATTGAGCTATCAGGGGCGTATTGTGTTAGGAGTGATTCATGATTCAGCGATGGAGCTTACCTATGTGGCTTTGCAAGAGGAAGGTGCTTGGCAGGGAGAGACGAGGTTGGCCGCCAATCCGACAGGTGCGTTGCCGAAGTCGACACTTTCTTGGATTCAGGGGCATGCGGTGCGCAAGGACAATCAGCAGGCATTAGCCTTGCGTCATCATCTTGAGTATTCGGTCAAAAGAGTGCTGCGCGTCTGGGCGCCATCGCTCGTTTGGGCGATGTTGGCTAGGGGAGATCTGCACGGCGTTGTGTTATACAACTCGGAGGGCGAGGATCTCTATGCCGGCTTGCTCTTGGTGCAAGAAGCAGGCGTGAAGGTGACGGATTTCAGCGGAAATCCGATTCCCTGGCTTAACGGCGGCACAGGGACGCCTGGTACGGACGAAGCGGCGTATGTGGTCGCGGCCGTCCCTGCCTATCATGCCGAGCTGCTTCAGCTTGTCCAGGAGGGGCTAGCCGCAAAGGACGAGGAATAGTGGCGGAACAATTGGTCAATCCTAAGGGCAGACTTTTCCAAATGAGCTTATGCTTACGATTTGAGGAAGAAAGGGTGCTGCTCAGATGAAGGATTTTGTTCCGATCTTTTTTGAATTCGACGTAAGGCGCGACGCTTTGCTTGCGCTAGATACTTTAGAGGAGCTCGGCTATAAGCCGGAGCTGCTTGAGGGGGAGCGGTCGATCCTCCACATCCACTTGGATGAGCAGGAGATCACCTCCGCGCTCGAAATCGCGCAGGCGCACGGCGGGCGGCTCATCGATCAGCCGCAGCAAAGCGAAGGCGCGACGTACGCCATGGCGTACGATCTGGAGGGTGGAATCCGCATCCCTGCGCATACCGTGAATGAGGACTGGGCTGACAGCTACGCAGCGTCGGCGATCGATCGGGATGCGGTGCCGAGCGATGATGAGGCCGCGTTCGATCCATCGTCCGACGATTATAATCATTTTAGCGCGGGAATACGGATTTAAGCGGACAGTTGCAGAGGGGCCCGAGGATAAGATTCTCGGGCCTTTATTGTTGTCTGGGGCTATAACTTTATTTTCGCCGCGAGGGCTTGGTGTGGAACCTTTCACCACTCACAAGCGTCTGGTGTAGTAGGAGCGTTAATTGAAGAAGGAGTGGTTGGGATGAGAAGGATGAGGCAAGTGGCCATCGTTGTGGCGATGGTAAGCACCCTGGCAGCATGCAGCTCGAAGACGAATGAAGGCGGTGTTGCAAGCAGCAGTTCACCTGCGGTTCAGCCTTCGGCAAGTGTTACACAGACGCCTTCACCGACAGGAACGCCGCAGCCGACAGCGGCCTCGGCCTCATCAACGCCAGCGCCGACAGCCAAGCCGCAAGCGACCGCAAGCACGAAGCCAACCCCTGCGCCCGCCGCAACAGCCCCAAGCTTTTCGACACCAGCGGAAGCAAAGAAGTTAATAGAAGCTAGGGCACAAGAAGTCGTCGCCGCGCTCAAAGAGAAAAATATAACAAAGCTAGCCAGCCTTGTTCATCCGCAGAAGGGCGTACAATTCTCGCCTTATTCCTATCTACGTCCTGCAACGGATGTTCAGGTACAAGGCAGCAACCTTGCCGCGCTTTGGGCGAGTACGAGTCTCACCCACTGGGGGACTTACGATGGTTCGGGTAATCCGATCGATCTCACGTTCCCGAACTATTGGGCCAAATTTGTATATAACGCCAACTTCGCGTCCGCGCCGCAGATCAGCTACAACACGATTATCGGCAAAGGCAACATGACGAATAATGTTTTCAGCATATATCCGACATCCACCTATATCACCGTCGAGTATCACTTCCCAGGTTTCGACCCTCAGTATCAAGGGATGGATTGGACCAGTTTACGGCTTGTTTTTGCCTATTCGGGGTCACAGTGGTATCTCGTCGCGATCGTGCATGATCAGCACACAATTTAGATATATTGAATTTATAGTACCAATACAAAAGGTGAAAACCGAACTTGGCCTGTTTCAAAAAAGGTCATCGTTCGGTTTTTTCAGCGTTAAGCAAAATTAACCATTGACAGATAACGTGAGATGTCATATTATTGTCACAATTAATCCAAGTGACTTAGTGGGGATAAAATTCAAATTCAACAAGGAGATGGTCATCGTGCAAAACAATTTAGTAACAGCGTTCCAGACGAATTGGGTCAGTCTTGTGGTTTCGATCGTGATTATCGGCTTTCTTGCTTTTCTAGGTAAAAAGAAAGTCAGTTTCGGTAACCGTGTATTTATCGGTTTAGGGCTTGGGCTTGTGGCGGGTGTCATTTTTAACTTAACAGGCTTGCAGTACAAGAGCGTTTCGACAATCGGTACGATTTATGTCAACTTGATCAAAATGCTCGTTATGCCGCTCGTATTCATTCTTGTCATCAACAGTATTTCATCGCTGTCCAGCATGGCGCAACTTCGTAAGCTCGGCGTCAAAACGATCGGCTGGTTCCTTCTTACGACAGGGATTGCCGCGTTGATCGGTTTGTTGGTTGCACTAGCGATTGATCCAGGCAATGGGATCGCGCAAGCTGTTCCGAAGGATTTTAAAGCCAAAGAAATCCCAACCTTCTCACAAGTTATTCTGGACCTAGTTCCGACTAACCCAATTAGCGATATGGCTAGCGGCAAAGTCGTGCCGGTTCTGATCTTTGCGATTTTCGTAGCTGTAGCGATCGTGCAAGTGGGTTCCAAAAAGCCCGACGTCGTTGCACCTTTAAAGTCTTTCATTTCATCAGCAACGGGTGTTATGCACCAAGTTGTGAAATATGTCATTCGTTTGACACCATACGGCGTGTACGCGTTGATCGGTGCGATGGCAGCGAAATACGGTTGGGAAACGTTAGAGCCGTTAGCTAAAATCATTCTGACTTCCTACGTTGCACTCATTATCCACTTCGTTCTCGTGTTTGGCGGTCTTGTATTGCTTGTGGCGAAAGTAAATCCAATCAAATTTTTCAAAAAAGCGTACCCTACGGTTGCGGTTGCCTTCACAACACGTAGCAGCTACGCAACGCTGCCTGTGAACTTGGAAGTTATCACGAAACGCCTTCGCGTTTCACCGCGTATTGCCAGCTTCGTGGCACCGCTTGGGGCAACGATGAACTTCAACGGCTGCGGCGGGGTTTGGCCGGCGGTTGTCGCGATTTTCGTAGCGAAAGTATACAACTTACCGCTTGGCATTTCCGAGTATGCCCTGTTGATTCTCGTGAGCGTAATTTCCTCCATCGGGGTAGCAGGTGTACCAGGACCAGCTTCGATCTCTACGACAGTAGTTTTGACGGCGCTTGGCTTACCGCTTGAAGGTATGGGTCTAGTTCTAGGCGTAGAAGCGCTGATCGACATGGGTCGTACAGCCGTGAATGCAACGGGAACGACAGTTACCGCGTTGTTAGTGGCTGAGTCCGAAGGCGAGTTCGACCGCGCGGCGTTCGACCGTGATGAGGAAGATGAGCTTGAGCTGGCAACAGCTTAAATAAAAAAAGACGAACGGCACGCCAAGAGGGTGCATGTTCGTCTTTTTTTTTTTGTGCGGGTGCTGCTGCTTGCTGTGAAGCAGCAGGCAGAGATAGTCGAAAAAATCGACTAACTCTAGTGAAACAGAGGCTCAGCAGGCAGAGATAGTCGAAAAAATCGACTAACTCTAGTGAAATAGAGGCTCAGCAGGCAGAGATAGTCGGAAAAATCGACTATCTCTAGTGAAATAGAGGCTCAGCAGCTTGAGATAGTCGAAAAAATCGACTAACTTTAGTGAAATAGAGGCTCAGCAGGCAGAGATAGTCGAAAAAATCGACTAACTCTAGTGAAATAGAGGCTCAGCAGGCAGAGATAGTCGGAAAAATCGGCTATCTCTAGTGAAATAGAGGCTCAGCAGCTAGAGATAGTCGAAAAAATCGACTATCTCTAGCTAAGCCTCCTGCATAGCCGCATGCGTGCCAGCCAAGTACCCCGTCGAGAAAGCCGCGGTAATGTTATATCCACCTGTGTATCCATGAATGTCGAGGATCTCGCCGCAGAAGTAGAGCCCTTGCTTGAGCTTGGACTGCATCGTGCTCGGATCAACTTCTTTCAACTGAACGCCGCCGCCAGTGACGAAGGCTTCTTCGAGGGACAGCGTCCCCTTCACGATGATCGGGAAGGCCTTCATGAGCTTGCAGAGCTCGAGCCATTTCTGTTTAGGAATGTTGTCGTACGTGAGCTGCTCGTCCAGTTCGGAAGTCGCCAACAACAGCGGGATCAGCCGCTCCGACAGCAGGGACTTGAGCACGTTCTTGATCGCCTTCTTCGCGTCATTCTTCACAAGCGCCATACTCGAATTGTATAACTCGTCGGCGCTCAGATCCGGGAACAAATCCACCGTTACGCACACTTCTTTGCGTTCTGACTTGTTCAGCTCCTTCACGACGAACTGACTGCATCGCAACGCAATAGGCCCAGAGAGACCGAAGTGCGTGAACAACATATCGCCGCGGTGGGCGATGACGGCCTTGCCCTTCGCGTTCAACACGCTCAGTGTCACGTCGCGAAGCGACAGTCCTTGCAGCTCGCGGCTGCGGATGAAAGCTTCCTTGGAGGTTAACGGAACCTCCGTCGGAAACAGCGGCGTGATCGTATGCCCGCCCGCCTCGGCCCACGCATAACCGTCTCCTGTGGAGCCGGTATGCGGCACCGAACAGCCGCCGGAGGCGACGATCACAGCGCGGCTGTTCACCGTCTCTCCGCCTTGCAGCTGGACGCCGCGCACGTGGTCGTCCGCGAACAATACCTTCTTGACCGGACTGTTCGTCCGGATCTCCACACCTTGTCGCCGCACTTGCCCGATCAGCGCGTCAACGACTGTCTTGGCTTTGTCGCTGACGGGAAACATACGACCGTTGTCCTCTTCTTTAAGGTGGATGCCGAGATTTTCAAAAAAATCGATAATATGCTTATTCCCGAAATGGGTCAACGCACTATAAAGGAAGCGACCGTTACCTGGGATATGCTTGATCAACTCATCCATATCTTTGTTGTTCGTTACGTTGCATCTGCCGCCGCCAGAAATGCCGAGCTTTCGACCCAGCTTATCTCCTTTGTCCAAGAGCAGCACTTTGGCTCCTTCACGACTAGCCGCAATGCTAGCCATCAGGCCAGCAGAACCGCCGCCAATTACAATTACATCATACGTCATTCGATTAGTGCCCCTGCCTCGCGAATTTTGTTCACATTGTGTAACGTAGTATCCTTGCATCATAGCATGCAGGGGGAGTTAAATTCAAAAGATACACACAACTCGGGGATAACTTGTTGATAAATCGGACGAATTTGTGGGTAACCACGGGTGTCCATGTGGATAAACTCAGTGAAAATGTGCATAAGTGCTATTTCCACCTAAATATATCCACATTACCGTCCAATCCGATTTAATGTGATATCGTAGTACTCGGTTGCTAGCACTCGACTTTCAGCAACTTTTCAGCCTCTGCTCAGATTGCTTTTAGGCAGGATATGGGATAATGATTGTAGAAGTCGTGTGAATAGGACATACGGGGGAGACGATAGCAGATGCGTCAATTAAAAGGGATTAAAGTACTGCTCGTAGATGACGAGCCTCATATTCTAGAATTTCTCGAACTGGGTTTAACGAACGAAGGCTTCGAGGTCATGACCGCACAGGATGGCATTAGTGCGATTACAGCTTGTAATAAGTTTCAACCGCATATCGCAATTTTGGATGTGATGATGCCAGGGATGGACGGCTTTGAGGTATGCCGTATGATCAAAAAAACGGACAACGTCGCCGTCATTATGCTCACGGCCAAAGACGAGGTCGATGATCGGGTAAAGGGGCTCACGCTGGGAGCCGATGATTATATGATCAAGCCGTTCAGCTTTGAGGAGCTGTTGGCGCGGATTTATGCGCGGATTCGGAACCATTTTCCCAACTTGTTCGGAGAGGTTGTAATTGGTCCGATGCGTATGGATGATCGTCGCAAAGAGATTAGCATGCATGAACGCGTGCTGGAGCTGTCGCCAACGGAGTATGAATTGCTGAAATTTATGGCGATTAACCACGGGCTTGTGCTGAGCAAGACGATGATTCTGGATAAAGTGTGGGGCTATGATTTCGGTGGCGAAGAGAACATCGTTGAAGTGTACATACGTTCCTTGCGCGATAAGCTGGGCGACAAGGAACATAAGCTCATTCGCACCATTCGCGGCGCGGGATATCGGATGGATCTAACATGAGAAAGCGCGGCTGGTTCGGGGATGCGTTCGTAACCCGCTCACTAAAGTTCCAACTGTTATCCCGAACGTTGCTGGTGATGTCGGCTTTGCTACTATTAATAGGCGTGTCTCAGTATGTGTACATGCAGCATTTTATGTATCAGAATAAAGCCGAAACGATACGTAACCAGCTTGCGGCTTTGCCGCCAAACGTCTGGCTGCGTGCGGAGGAAGGGTTGGATAGGGGGACTAGCCTGTTCCTGCCTCGGCAAGATTTCGGAAGAGCGAATCGGCCTGATAATTTCAATTCCGGAGGCGAGACTAATCCCCGGATTTTTGTGCCTGATTTAACGATTGCTCTCATTGATGATAAAGGGACGTACAAACTTATTACTTCCCAAGATGAAAAGGCGACTTTGCAATTGGAGAAAGAAGAGTACTTGTCCATGATGCAGACGAAAACAAAAAAGCTGGATCATCGCATTATGACGGACAGTGATGGGAATGAGCAATTGGTTGTTTTTCATCGGATCGGCGAGCCCGACCGTGGACGCGGATTTCAGGGGCTGATTCAGGCGAGCACCAGCACGGTTCAGATCAAGGATGTTCTACTGCGGCAGCTGCTGACGTTCGTGTTGCTATCCATGCTTGCGATGATTATCGGTTTGCTAGGCTTCCTGCCTGTGCTGCGGCGGACACTCGTTCCGCTATCGAATATGGTAGATACGGTGAAAAGCATCGATGCTGGAAACTTGAATGAGCGATTCCCTGATCATCAGGGACAGGTAGAGATGGATCGATTGGCGCTTTCTTTCAACGGTATGCTAGAGCGGTTGGAATTTTCATTCGAGGCGGAAAAAGAAGCGAAGGAGGGGATGCGCCGTTTTGCCGCGGATGCTTCACATGAGCTGCGGACACCGCTGACTTCCATTCACGGTTTCTTGGAAGTGCTGCTGCGCGGTGCTTATCAGCAACCAGAGCAGCTGCTGAAAGCCTTGAAAAGTATGCATGGCGAATCCGTACGCATTAATAAATTAGTCGAGGATCTGCTTCTGCTCGCCCGGCTGGATAGGAAGCCGTCTTTCCAGAAGACGGAAGGCTTCATGGACGACATGCTCCACGAGATGGAGCACCAATTGCGTCTACTCGCAGGGGAAAGAACGGTTACTTTCTTATTGGAGCCAGAGACGCTGTGCAGCTACGATCCGGATAAAATGAAACAGGTTGTGCTCAACCTGTTCCACAACGCAGTGCAGCATACGCATCCCGAGACGGGCGAGGTGAGACTCTCGCTTATGAGAAAGGATGCGGTCGTAGAACTTGCGGTGAATGATAACGGCCCAGGCATAGCGCCAGAGCATTTCGCGCATCTGTTCGATCGGTTCTACCGAATCGATTCCTCGAGGGCGCGTCGCAGCGGCGGTGCTGGCCTCGGCCTATCGATCACACGCTCCATCGTTGAGCTGCATGGCGGAACGATCGACGTCGAAAGCACCGTCGGCGAGGGCAGCACGTTTATCGTGCGGCTGCCTATGACGACGCTCAATGCTTAGTAAGAGGGTGTTCCCACAGCCATACGGCAGTGAGGAGCACCCTCTTCTTGCATGTACACCGCTAGCTATTCGCTAGCGCTAGTTCACCAGCTTGCGGCTGCGCGGGCGAAGTGCCCAGGAAGCCATGACTAGCGCAAGGAAGACCAGCGCTTGTGCAGCGACAGCGAAGCTGTCGCCATTCAGCAGATGCGAAGCCGCAGCACCTGTAAGCTCGAAGAAGAAGCCCGCGTACGCCCACTCTTTCAGGCGCGGAAAGCGGGGAATCAAGATGGCAATAACAGCCATCAACTTCCAGAACCCGAGAATCGTGAGGACATACTCGGGGTAGCCGAGCGCATCCAATGTGGCGATTTGCTGCTCACCATGAGTGATGAAGAAAAATCCGCCAATGACGAAGGAGGCAGGACCAAGAATGGTCGTCACCCAGTATGCGATCAGTTTATTGCGTTCATTCCGATTAGCCATGTGTACAGCGCCCCTTATATACAAGTTTTACCTATTATATATCCTTATTCTACCACAACAGCAATTAAAAAGCGAACATTTGTACGTAAAAAATCCGAATGAATACTATTTTGGTTTTCAGCCAATTCTCAGAAAGCTCTCATCCAACTCTCAGTTTACACTCAGATGGGTTTCAGGTAAGGGGGCTATACTTGGTTTTGTAAGCAACACAAATCCAAAGATGAGGTGGAAATCCATTATGAAAAAAATCAGCAAAAAAATTCTCGCAGGTTCGTTAGTTGCATCTTTTGTTATCGGAGTTGGTTTAGTAGGAGCTCTACATAATGAAGCATTTGCAGATACAGCAGCAGGCACATCCACAAGCACAACAGCACCAAAGGCGGATAAGGCTGGCAAAGGCTTCGGAGACCGCGGTCGTGGACCAATGGGAGATCACGCAGGCTTTCGTGGCGGCAATATCATTAAAGAAACAGCAACGATCCTAGGGATTGAGGAAAGCGCTGTGCAGGATGCCTTGAAAGCAGACAAAACGTTAGCGGATTTGGCTGTTGAAAAAGGGCTGACGAAAGAAGACTTTTTACAAAAGCTCGTGGCAGCAGAAACGACGGCCATCACAGCTGATGTTACGGCTGGCAAGTTAACGCAGGAGAAAGCGGACGAAATCATTAAAGGTCTGAGCGATCATATTTCAAAAGAAATTGAAGGCACTGGCTTCAAGGGAGGATTCCCTAGGGGCGGTAAAGGCGGACCTGGAGGACCTGGGGGACAAGGCGGGCCTGGCGGTCATGGCGGCTTCGGAGGCGGTATGTTCGGCAATCCAGAGGCCGTTTCCACGATTCTCGGCATTACACCAGAAGGGCTGAGAACGGAGTTAGAAGCAGGCAAATCCATCGTTGATGTAGCTGCAGCGAAAGGCATCAGCGAAGATGATCTTATTAGCAAAATTAAAGACAGCATGACAGATGGTATTAAAAAGTCAATCGAGACGAAAGGTACGGACCGTAAGCGTCCTGATGGAGGTCAAGGCCGTCCAGGACGTCAGGCTCCAGGCTCCCAGGCTACAACGCCAGCGCCAGCGCCAACTGCAACGAATTAATCGTGTCTAGCACATCACCGTCAGGTACTTACCTGGCGGTGTTTTCGCATGCAGAGATACCTTATCCAAATTTGTCCATATTTTCAGCGAACACTCAGCTTCCGTTCAACTGACTTTCAGCCCATACTCAGACAGGTTTCAGTCGTTACTTGTAGACTTGGTTTTGTGAAGATGGCTGAGCCTAGACAACGAATGGCTAGGATACCGAGAGAGGGGTATGACGGATGAATTTAGGCAGGAAGAAGAAATGGCTCATTGTAGCCTTAGCTGCCATCCTTTGTGGGGCGGGTACATACTACAATGTACATAATAATGCGAAGCCAGCTGTGTCTGCAGCAGAGCAAACGACGATGAAAGTGACCAAAGGAGCGATATCGGCGTCGGTTTCGGGCACCTCTCAATTAGATGCTAAGGATAAGCAAAACATTGTGATTCCGACAGAAGGGATCATCAAGACGATGAACCTGACGCAGAATCAAGCGGTAAAAAAGGGAGACGTGCTCGTCGAGCTATCCGTGCCGTCACTCGAAACGAATTTACGAGAAGCGCAAGTGAGCTTGAATCAGCTGCAGAGCGATCTCGCTGAACTTCAAGCAGAGCAAGGGAATATGAGCGTATCAGCGCCGATGTCCGGCAAAATTTCGTTGAACGCGAACTTTGACGTCGGCAGTCAAGTGAATAAAACGACGAAGATCGGTACGATTTCGGATACAACGCAATTTAAAGTGAAGCTGCCGTTCTCGCTGCAAGAGGCTGTTCAGTTGAAAAAAGGCGCTCCTGTGGAGCTTAGCGTGGAGGGCTATCTGCTCTCCAAAGTTGGAGCTGTGGATACGATCGGTCACGAAATTCAGGCGGATGCGAACGGGAACAAGGTGGTCCTGGTCGATGTGCTTGTGGATAATGACGGTACACTTTCAGCAGGTTTGAAGGTGAAAGGCAGCATTGGCAGCGGCAACACGAAGGTGGAGTCCTCCGATCAGGCCGCGCTGGCGTACGTGCGAACGGCGTCGATTTTCTCCGAAGCTAGCGGAACGGTCAAAACGCTGAAGTTCAAAGACGGCGATACGATTAAGCAGGGTGAGCAGCTTTTGACGCTGTTTAACGATGACATGCAAAAAAATATCGTAGCAAAACAATCGGCCATTGAAAGCCAAAAAATCCGTGTCAGCGATGCCCAGCAAAAGGTCGATCAGTTGACGATCAAAGCCCCGTTTGATGGCGTGTTCTCAGCGGATTTTGCCAATAGTAAAAATAACGTGCTGCGCAACTACCCTGTAGGCGCCCAAATCAATGCCAATACAACGTTAGGTGCTGTAGCCAGCTTAAGTACGATGCAGCTCGCGATTGCAGTGGATGAGCTCGATCTTACAAGTGTGAAAGTAGGGCAAAAGGTTAACGTGAAGGTCGATGCGATTGCTCGCAAAACCTTCACCGGTCAGGTGACCTCCGTATCCAATGTGGGGACAACGACAAATGGCGTTACGACCTATGATGCGGTTGTAGCGATTCCGAATACAGATCAGAATGATTTGAAATATGCCATGACGGCCACGGCCGAAATCCTCATACAAGATAAGAAGGATATTCTCGTTCTTCCGATTCAAGTGGTGACCACAACAAGAGGGAAGTCGACAGTTACGGTGAAGAAAGCCGATGGTACAACGGAAGAGCGCGAAGTGCAGGTTGGTATTCGCAGTAAAACACAAGTCGAAGTGGTTAGTGGTTTGACCGAAGGCGAAGAAGTGGTGATGCCAGTTCGCAGAGCGACGACAACGAATCAACAACAGCAAGGCTTCCCAGGCGGGGCTTTCCCAGGTGGGGCAGGCGGGTTCCAGGGAGGTGGCGGATTCCAAGGTGGAGGAACTGGCGGTGGCTTCCCAGGTGGCGGTAATGCTGGCGGCGGGGGAGCGCGTCAATAAGATGCACGGCCTCGCTCGGAAAGGAGCTAATGGAATGAATATCATTGAGCTGAATGACATTACGAAGAGCTATACCCGTGGTGCAGAGGAATTACAAATTTTGCGCGGGATAACGCTGCATATTGAAGAAGGCGATTTTGTTGCCATTATCGGACCCAGCGGATCAGGGAAATCGACGTTAATGAATACCATCGGGCTGCTCGACAGCCCGACGACCGGTACGTACACGCTGGATGGCGTAGCCACCGAGAAGATGTCCGACAACGGACTTGCTCAGCTGCGCAATCGGAAGATCGGTTTTATTTTTCAACAGTTTAACTTGCTGCCAAAATTGACCGCGATGGAGAATGTGGAATTGCCGATGATTTATGCGGGCATCCCTGCTAAGCAGCGGAAAGAGCAAGCGAAGCGCATGCTTGAGAAGTTAGGTATGGGTGAGCGCGGACATCACAAGCCGAGTGAGCTATCAGGCGGACAGCAGCAGCGGGTCGCGATTGCGCGTGCACTTGCGATTTCGCCGTCGCTAATTCTTGCGGATGAGCCAACTGGGGCGCTGGATTCCAAGACAGGCATCGAGGTGCTTGAACTGATCAAAGAGCTGAATCAGCAAGGCAATACGATTGTACTGATAACCCATGATCATCATATTGCCGATAACGCCAAGCGTGTCGTGGCGCTTCGGGATGGCGAAATCATCAGCGATATCCGCAATAATGCCTGGTCAGTCGCAGTACCGAAGCTAGAGGAGGCGCATTTATGAGAATTTGGGAACTTTTCCAAATGGCCATTAGCACGGTGCGCTCCAATCCGTTACGGACGATTTTGACCATGTTAGGTGTCATTATTGGGGTTAGTTCGGTAATCACGCTCGTCTCGATTGGCCAAGGAACCTCGAAAGCCATTGAGAAGCAGTATGAAGGACTCGGAACGAACCTCCTAACGGTCAACCTTTTGGGGAACGGACGCGCCACGCAGTTGAATTACGATGAGCTTATGACCCTGGAGGGCACAGGGGGTATCTCTTCGATTGCACCCACGATGACGCAGGGCAGCACCAGCATTAAATATGACCGCACGACCGAAAGCTACAATGTGATTGGAACGAACGACCGGTATCTCGACTTGCAAAAGGGGAGAATCGCCAAAGGTCGATTCCTAGCCCAAGCGGACTTGGATTTCCGTAATCACGTTGCCGTGATCGGTAGTGAGGTGGCGACGAAGTTTTTTGGCAAGGATGATCCGATCGACCAGGAGATTAACGTGAAGGGCTATATGTACACCATCATTGGTGTGCTTCAAACGAAAGGCTCCAATACGGCTGGCACCTCCTTGGACAGCTCTGTGTTCGTCCCGTTACCGACGATGAGCAGGGATTTCAAGCTGGGCAACATCCGTACGGCTTACGTGGAAGCCTCCTCCGGCGACATGGTTTCGCGGGCACAGATCGTCATGGAAGCTTATTTATTTCAAAAGTTTAAAAGCACGACAGGCTACACGATTCTGAATTCATCCGAGCTGATCAGCGCCAGACAGACAGCTTCTAGCACGTTGACGAATCAATTGGTCGCTGTTGCAGCGATTTCCTTGCTCGTAGGCGGGATCGGGATCATGAACATCATGCTCGTGACCGTGAGTGAGCGAACGAGAGAGATCGGGATACGGAAGTCGATTGGGGCGAAACGCAGAAATATTTTGCTGCAATTCTTGGTTGAAGCGACGCTGATCAGCGGGATGGGCGGCTTGATTGGGCTCCTTGTTGGGATCGCCTTATCGCTGGCCTGGCCGTATATTAACCCCAGTCAACAGACGAGCCTTTCACTCAATATTGGGCTCTATGCATTCTTGTTCTCAGCACTTGTCGGCGTTATTTTTGGAATATATCCAGCGAACAAAGCATCAAAATTAAAACCGATCGACGCCCTGCGTTTCGATTAGGCTACAGGAGGTTTGAACCATGATTCGTAAACTATCATCGATCTCACTTAAGAAGACCAGTCTGGCAATCCTGCTGACAGGAAGTTTCGCAGCGGCCTCATGGGCAGCCCCTCTGCCTGCCGCGCATGCAGCGAATGAGGGCGTTTTTATCTCCAAAGATTCGTATTTTATGCTGAATAAAGCAGCACTTTCGTCCTCATCCTTACAATTTTCCGTCCTCTTTCATAATGGAGAAAGTCAGTCTTTGGATTTTAACAAGTATGGCGTGCGTGTCACGGATGGTTCTGGACATAGCTACACAGCAAATCTGAGTGAGAAAAAGAGCGGCATCGTTGGCGGCGGGGAGGAGCAAAGCTTCCGCTTCTATGCGAACTTGCCTGCTGGAGAGACGGCGGAGGGGTTGAAAGTTGACGTTTTCCGTTGGGATTATAACAAATCGGATTTCATGAATCATCTCGGTGAGCTGCCGGTTTCCTCTGTCATTCAAGCGGAGGGGCTGGAAGCGCCAGAAGAAATCATCAGCTTGCGCACGTTAGACAGCACACTGCCGACGGATGCGGCCTTGGCTTTCCAATTAGGGCAGAGCGTGCGCGTAACAGAGAATGGCAAGTGGTACATGTACACGCAAGTAGCCGCAAAGAACTTAGGCTCAAGCAGCTTAAAGGTTCCAGCTGGACTGCTGATTAGACTCGTGGATGCGAACGGGCTAAAATACACATCAACAATTGCGAGCGGGTCGGATACGGCGATTTTGCCGAATCAGTCCGATACCATCACGTTGAAAACACTTATTTCCAAAACCATGCCAACGGGCGGACTGTCCTTGGAATACTATTACTCGAATAAAAGCGAGGATGTTTCGTTAGGTACACTCAGCATGAACGCGTCTTTGGGCGTGGCGGCGTTGGGTGCGAAGGTAACCTATGCTGGACAGCAAGACGGTGAGAAGGTGACAGCGAAGGCATCGTCCTCCACCTATTCCGTGCAAGCAGACGGCGTCCACGTTCAAACCGTAGTGACATTAAGCAATGATGGCGATGTCGTCGCTCCGATTCCTTCACTTCAGGCGTCCTACCAGTTCGGCGAATCGGGTACATCCGTCACGTCTTCAGATAACAGCGCACGGAACAGCTTCTTGGCGCCGAAGGAGACGACAACGTACTACTTCAACGCGACGCTGCCGACGGGCATCGACCCGAATGCGACGCAGTTAGTGCTGTGGCAGAAGAGCGCGAGTGCGGCGTCTGCTGGCACGGGTGGCAGCGGGACGGGCACGACGGGCGGTAACGCGACAGGCAGCACAGCGACGACAACGGGGCAAATGCCTGTGAGCGTGTTCGTGCTGAAGGGAGCGACAGAGGCGAAGAATGGCTTCACGACAGCCGTGAACTATGAAATGGGCAGCAAGCTCGTGTTCAATAACAGCCTTGTGAACCCGAATTTCGACGTTTCGCTCGTGGAGCTTCATGCGCATGAGAACGATGATCTCGGTTATAAAACGGCGATCGCCAAATACAAAATCACCAATAACGGCACAAGCACACTCGCACTGCCTGAGCTTGCGAACGAGCTGATTGATGCCAAAGGCAATGCCTACACGGGCACTCGCCAAACGGGCGCAGCGGCACAAATTACGCCAGGAAGCTCCTATGTTGTGAGTTACTCCTACTTGCTGCCGAATCAGGCAGCGGCTGAGGACGAATCCTTCGCGCTGAATATGTACGATGATAAAGCTGTTTCGGAAGGCAACGTATCGACAGGTACATTTAAAGTAGCTTTGCAGGAAGAAGAGACAGGAGATACACTCCACCTGTATCCATTCTCCCTCAAAGTCAATGATAGCTACATCAGCTGGAACTACAGCGGTGGCACATATTCGTATATCCTGCGTATGGACATGGACATTTCGCATGAGGACCAAGTCATTATCGACTCGAACTTCTCCAAAATCCAATACGAATTGGTCGACTCCTTGGGTCGCATCGTCGGCACACAAGATGCTGCTTTGACAGGCGCTGGCAAATTAACAAGCGGCAGCCAGAAGATCACCATATCCGGCCTGAAAAACGAACAAATGGACTCCGGTATGGTCGTCAACATGTACGAAGTCATCAATACGCCGAATGGCACCGCGAATCGGTTGTTGAAGCAATTTAAGTAAAAGAAAAAACAGTCTAACCCTTTGAACTGTCAGGGGTTAGGCTGCTGTTGTACTTGGCCTGGGAAATATATGTAAAGAAGAAGTGGTATGTCAAGATCCAAGGCACAGACCTGAATTAAGGTATGTGTCTTTTTTAATTCGAACTTCTCCAAAATCTAATACGAGCTGGTTGACCAATACCCGATTCTCCTCTGCTTGCTTGGGCTTGTCCCAAAGGGCAAATGACCATTTTTATTAAATGCGAGATGTTTGTCTACTAACTGTAAGACATTTGTCCAATCAACTTGTTTGATCTAAGCGTATGCATAAGTACATTCAGTCTAAGGAGGCTACATTATGGCATACGGCAGAATTTCTAATGGAAAGACTACTCGTAAAATTAACTCTAATCCAAAGAAAAAAAAGAAATGCAAGTGTAAGAAGAAATGTAAGTGTTGCAAACGTGGACCAAGAGGACCACAAGGGCCAGAGGGACCACAGGGGCCAGTAGGACCACAAGGAGATATGGGAGCAATTGGTCCGCAAGGGCCAAAGGGAGATAAAGGCCCACAAGGTAAAGAGGGAGAAAAGGGCCCAAAAGGGAACAAGGGAGATACCGGACCTAAAGGAGATAAAGGCGATAAAGGTGATAAAGGTGATAAAGGCGATAAAGGCGATAAAGGCGATACGGGACCGCAAGGGCCTCCAGGATCCAGTGAATGTGATTGCTGTGCAACCCCTATGCAAGCTGTTTTAGAAGAGCTAAAAACACTAAAAGCTACATCAGTTGATCTTGGAACCGTCGATCAAATATTCAATAACATTGACTTTTCAAGTGATGATGTGACAATAAGTGATTTCTTAATCACATTCCCAGCCCAAGGTGGCATTCAAATTATACCGATTTGCTCAATCGTTGGCGTTCAATCAAGTGCGATCACAGATGAGTTTCCACTGACGCCTGCTGATCCAAATTGTAAATGTTGTGAAGAAGCGCTTCGTGAACGACTTGCAACGCTTACCACTGTATCTGTTCATACGACAGATGGTGGGACATTCGGCATCGTGACAGGTACCATTATTGGGCTAGGTCAAGGAATTGTTATTTTAGACCCTCCAGGTGTTGGAACGAACCCTGCTGCAATCTCAATCTGTCAGATTACCGGCATGCAGGTACCCCGTCCCCTTTAAGAACTAGGAACTGTTAATGCGGCTTCTATCATGTAATCCTAAGGGCTGGACACCATGGATATTATTGGAAATATTTATTAATTTAACATATTCCACCTGAGATGATTTGTGCAGGGTAAGTTTCCCTATATTTTCAGCCTGGAACTGCGGATTTTTTGCTTTTTTGGAATAATATGAGAAATTTGGCCCTAAGGATACCATGGTTATTATTGAAAATATTTATTAATTTAACATATTCCACATGAGATGATTTGTGCAGGGTAAGTTTCCTATATTTATAGCCTCGAAGTGCGTATTTTTGTTTTTTTTGAAATAATATGGGAAGTTTAGAGGCGGTCAACCACCGCTAATTCGCTGGAAACTACTAAAAGCAGGAATTAAGAGTGGTTGACCACCGTTAAATGTACGGATGAGCGCTCAATGGGCGTCAAAACGTAACTTTAGAAGTGGTCAACCACTGCTATTTTGCTTGAAACTAGCTAAAAGCAGGATTTAAGGGTGGTTGACCACCCTTAAATGTACGGATGAGCGCTCAATGGGCGTCCAAACGGCGCGCTACTTCACATCATACCCCTTGGCGATGGACGGTTCGATCCATCGCTTTTCGGTATGCTCGCGGCGCAAAATGACGACGCGATCGGGGTACACGTCGACGATGAGGCTCTGACTCAGCGCCCGCGTCTCAGGCTCGTTCTTCGCGCTCCATACCTGACGGATGGAGGCGCTCGAAGCGGCGAGAAACTTCAACTGTTTCACCTGGTTGGTTGTTTCAATGTTCCAGTGGGTATGCCCACTGAACAAAATCACATTCGGGTGCGCGTCCAGCAGCGCGCGCAGTTCCTGGTGCTGGACGACGCCCAGCTCCAGATCCGAGCCATCCACCGTGCCTGGCAGCGGCTGGTGCAGGAACACAAACACGGGCTTGCCGGGCTCAGCCGCGGCCGCCGCAAGCCGCTCGCGCAGCCAGCTGAGCTGCGCGGCGGATAGATACGCATCCTCATTGATGGATGCGTCAACATCCCGGTACGCTTCCCCGCTAAGGAACAGGAAGCGGTACCCATCTACGACAAGCTCGTGATACGGCTTGTCGTAGCCCCACATGCGGTCGAATAACGCGACCGCACGCGCACTCGACCAAGATGGATTCAACTTCGTGTAATCCATCTTGTCCCCATCCGGCGTGTGCCACACGCCGTAGAAATCATGGTTGCCCATCGTCGCGTGGGCAGGGGCATGGGGCTGGCGGCTGAGCAGCGCCAGCAAGCTGCGATAATCGGCCTCACTGCCGTTCGTGAGGTCACCGTTCAGGACAAGCAGCTTGCTGTCCGGCCGCAGCTCATGGTGATCCATGAGCGCTTGCTTCAGCAGCAGCTGGGAGACCTTATCCGTTGAAGTGACATGTAGATCACTCAACACCGAGAACGAAAACAAAGGCGCAGCCGTTTGAGCCTCATCATTCATCTTTTGTCCTTGCCCAAGCTCTTGCCCATTCCCTCGACTCTGTACCTGTCCCCCCGCCAACAAAACCGTCCCCACCAATAACCCTATCGTAACGAACCGTATAAGCGTTCTCATCGTGTATCTTCCTTTCACATATAAGTGGTTGCGTGTTTCACATCATAATCCCGCTATTTGTCTAACGTTTTCCATGCAGTATTTGGTATTCCCCTGAAAAAAGGAAAATATTTTACAGCCCATTTCTTATTGGCCAGTTGACTTTGGTCTTATTTGGTTATATGGTTAATTACATGAGTAACTAACCAATGTGGTAACGAAAGCGGTGGTGAGAATTGTGGGATTTATGATGGACGATAGCCGCCCGATTTTTGTGCAAATCGCAGAGGGGATCGAAGATGACATTATCGAATCACGGATGCCAGAGGAATCGCAGGTACCTTCTACGAATCAATTTGCAGCTTTTTATCAAATTAATCCAGCAACGGCGGCAAAAGGTGTGAATCTGCTCGTGGACCAAGGGATTTTATACAAAAAGCGTGGAATTGGCATGTTTGTAGCGGGGGGAGCGCGAGCGAAGCTGATGGAGAAGCGAAAAGAGCTGTTTTATGAGCAATATGTCGTGACGATGATTCGAGAAGCTGAGAAGCTGGGGATCACGGTGGAGCAATTGACGGAAATGGTGCGGAGAGGGGAGAAGGGCTGATGACGGGGAACGTTGTAGAAGTGAAGGGCCTGACGAAGGCCTACGGCAAAGTGAAGGCTGTGGATGAGGTAAGCTTTACTGTGGAAGCGAACAAGATTTATGGCTTACTCGGCAGAAACGGCGCAGGCAAAACGACCATCATGCACATCATCTCCGCGCAACAATTCGCGACAAGCGGGGAGCTGAAGGTGTTTGGCGAGGAGCCTTTTGAGAATAGTCGTGTCTTGAATCAAATTTGCTTTATCAAAGAGAGTCAGAAATACCCTGACAGCTTCCGAATTATCGATGTGTTAGAGGTCGCCAAATCGTTATACGAGGGCTGGGACGATGACTTTGCCCATGCTCTAGTAGAGGACTTCCGTCTCCCGATCAAAAGAAAGCTCAAAAAGCTGTCCAGAGGCATGCTGTCCTCCGTTGGGATTGTGGTCGGGCTTGCGAGTCGCGCGCCTTTGACAATTTTTGATGAGCCGTATTTGGGGCTGGATGCCGTCGCTCGTGCACTGTTCTATGATCGGCTGTTGGAAGACTACGCGGAGCACCCGCGGACCGTTATTCTCTCCACGCATTTGATCGATGAAGTAAGCCGCCTATTGGAGCATGTCCTTGTGATCGACAACGGTAAGCTGCTTCTTAATGAAGATGCGGATGCTCTTCGCGGCCGTGCGTGCACGGTTTCGGGGTTGAAATCCGCTGTGGATGCGTTCGTACGGGGGAAAGAGGTGCTGGAGCGCTCAGCGATCGGTTCTGCAGCGACGGCAACTCTACTAGGAGACTTATCGACAGAGGATCGCTCCTATGCGCAGGAGCTTGGGCTCGAATTTGCCCCCGTATCGATTCAGCAGCTCATCGTGCATCTGACACGCTCACAAGCGGCGGGAAAGGGGTCTGATTTCGAATGAACCGAGTGAAACAAGTTGTGAAGCTTCATAGCCGAAGCGCAAAACTGTGGGTAGGCGTACCGTGGGCCATTCTAGCCCTCAATTTTCTAATCAGCTTTGTCATTGCGTTGTCACTAAGTGATGAGGAGTCGATTCATACGGGTTCGCTTTCCTCCATTTTTATTTATACCTTTGTTGCTGGCACGCTCACACTAAAAGAATCGTTCCCGTTCGCCATTGGGTTTAGTATTCGGAGGAGGGATTACTTCTTCGGCACGATTTTAACCGTGCTCTATGTCAATGCGGCTTCGGCGATCACACTCACCGTGCTGTCTGCCATTGAAGAAGCTACGAACGGCTGGAATGCCAATCTGCATCTGTTCAAAGTTGAATTTCTAAGCGATGTGTCATTCTTAGGCATGCTGGGCATCAATTTCAGTCTCCTCATTCATTGTTTCTTCTTAGGCTTCGTAATTTCTTCCTTGCACCGTCGTTGGGGCGGCTTGGCGATGTATCTCTTTTTCGGAGCTTCGTTAGTGCTGGGAACGATCCTTACGTATGTAATGACACATTTCAATTTATGGGTTGAATTCGGTCATTGGATTGCGCATTATTATTTAGACTTTTTCTGGTGGATGATTCCAGTCTCCGCGATTTATCTTTTTATCGCCTATGGCGTTTTACGAAGAGCAGCCGTATAAAAAGTTAAAAAGAGCCCTCAGAAGCTGTCTTCTGAAGGCTCTTTCGCATTTCTGATTAAGCTGTAAGTCCAGCCAGGTAATCGTCCAACTGTTTGAACGTTCCGCCAAACCCTTGCTCCATGGACCCTTTCATCGAAGCATAGAATTGCAGCTCTTCTTCGGTCGCGTTGATCGGGCCGCCGCGCAAAGTGATGATCGTTTGGCCATCTTCCTCGGTTAACGTTAACTCATTAATAATTTCGATGGGGAAAACTGGGCTGAAAGGCGCTCGAATCACGTTCCCCTCTGCATCAGCGAAGGAGCTCACGTAGACTAGTTTCACAGGTGCTTCTACCTCGCGGTAAGCGAATTTTCCAAACATCTCAAAGCCTTCAGGTGACTTCATGCCGTAATGAAAGCTTCCCCCTGGACGGACATCCAAAGATTTTACAGTCAGCTCCATACCTGTTGGACCCCACCATGCAGCGAGATGCTCAGGCTGTGTCCATACGCTATACACAAGCTCGCGCGGCGCATTAACGATACGTGTAATCTCTAATTGAACGTCTGATCCATTTTGTGTCATTTCAAATTTGTTCGTTGTCATTTCTATTGCCTCCATAAGTGTAAAATGTGGTCATGCTTCTGACTATTCGTCAGTCGGTTTCGAGTCTTTCGCTTGCAGCGCCTCCAAATAGGCTTCCATTCGGTCAAACTGTGTTTCCCATAGGCGTCGAAAGGGACCTAACCAGGAATCCATCGCTTGAAGCGACTGTGATTGCAGCTTATAGACTCTTCGATTCGCAATCGGATGCACCTCCACCAGACCTGCTTCGTGAAGCACCCGAAGGTGCTTGGAAACTTGCGGCTGACTGAGGCCAAGACGATCGACGATTTCCCCTACGGTCAAAGGACCGTTTCGCAAAAGCTCAACGATGTGTAAACGATGGGGTTCGGCAAGCGCGCTGAATATCGTGTTCATGCATTGAATATACCTCATAAGGAATATACCTGTCAAGGAATATATAGAGGATGAGGCTTATTTTTATCTCCTCTCTACTATTTTTTCATAGGGTGGGTATAGAATGCCTAGTTTTTGACGAATCTAGTTGCTATAACTCTATTAATTTTTGAGGAGGAGCTAGCAATGTTTCGTAAAATCGTGTTTGCCACCGTATCCCTTTCGCTGCTGTTGGGGCTGCTGATCCTGCAAAATAAAGCGTACTCTTACCCAACCAGTGAGGGTGACGAAGGCATGGGGCCAGTTTATAATGTCTCATCCAACGAAAGTTCTGATACACCAATAATAGTAAGTTCCGCTGAACAGGTGGCTGTGAGCCAACCGCCCGTGACCCAATACCAAGTCACCCGTGGCGATACCCTGTTCAAAATAGCCCGTAGTTTCGATATCTCCGTCGACGATCTCATTCATGCTAATGACATGTCCAATCCTAATCAGCTCACGATCGGTCAAACGTTAACCATCCCCGTTCTGACAACCACCGATGGTCAGCCCAAAATTATTAAAAAAGTGCTGAACACCACGCTCACCGCTTACACGGCAGGCTTTGAGTCTACAGGCAAACGGGCTTCGCATCCGACCTACGGGATCACGTACAGCGGTATTAAGGCGAGGGAAGGCCGCACGATCGCGGTCGATCCCAACGTCATCCCGCTTGGGTCCACCGTCTTTATCGAGGGCATCGGCCTTCGCAAAGCGGAGGATATCGGATCAGCGATTCGCGGCTCACGGATTGATGTGTTCATGAACGATCTGGGGCAAGCGCAGGAGTTCGGTGTGAAGAAGAACGTGAAGGTGTATTTGTTGGATCGAGAGAACGTGTGAGCCTAGAAAAGGCAAACGCCTCCAAAACCACTACTCAAGTGGTGATGGAGGCGTTTTTAATTGTACATCGGCTGCTTAAACGTGTTGATCTAACCAATGAATTAAATCGGCTAAGAATTGCTCTCGCCCTACATCATCAAAAGGACGATGACGCATTGTCGCATAGGCATGGCTTGTTTTATCCAGTGAGCCAACCGCGAGCAGGAATTGCTCCAACTTCTCAGGAGGCGTCATCTGATCTTCTAGTCCATATTGCAGCAGGAGAGGAAGCTTTAACGATGCCGCTTGCTGCATGATTCTTGGGACGGCCTGACTTAAGCCAACGCCTAATCCTGGGGTTATGGTGCTGTGGCGCAAAGGATCAGATTGCAATTTTGCCATCATGTCAGGGTCCTGCGTTAATCCTTCGATACTGCCGCCTTTTTTCTGAATCGTCAGCTGCGGTCTTACTTTGCCCAGTATCCGAATGAGCCATTTCTCGAACGTCGTCATTTTATAGGAAATAGCAGGGGCCACCAGGACCAGCCCGCTTAACCCCGTTTCCCGAGTGAGCACATAGTCGGTACTAATGACGCCTCCCAGACTGTGTCCCACGATAAAAAGAGGCAGCTGCGGGAACTCCGACTTAGCGAGCTCGCGCATAGCGTGCAAGTCACCTGTGTATTCATCCCACGAACGTATGAAACCGCGGATACCTGGACTTCTTCCATGACCGCGAGAATCCGCCGCATAAACGATGTAACCGCTCCGCACCAGCGCGTCGCACATATTGGCCAATCCACCGCTATGGTCGCCATGCCCATGAACCAGAATAATCACGCCTTTGACGGGCGCTTCTGGCCGAGCCGTTCTTCTATAGAAAAGGGTGGCACCGCCGACACCGCGCAAAGTTCCTTCTATGATTTTGCTATTTTCCAAAAGAGAGTCCTCCTTTAACCTACGACCAAGTTGTCCCTGCTTATGTTTATTTTACCATGAGTTAATTAACTGTGTTGATCATTTTGTGTAGTGTAGGGTGGAAGATTCAATATGTAGCTTGAAGCTCGTCTATCACAGGTCGTAGAAGCACCCCGACTAAGGTCTAGGAGCAAATACCGTCCGCGGTCCGTTTTGGGAAACGTGGATTTTACCTAGAATAAAGACATGAAGAAGACAACAGCAAACAACGAAAGGCGGTGACGAAACGATGAGAAGAAACACTGGATTTGCCGCTCTGCTAATCGCATTCGGCGCACTGATTTTATTCAATAAGCTGGGCTTTCACGTAGGGCATATTTTCGGATCGATTATGGGATATGTCATTCCCCTAGTCATGGTCGGGCTTGGTTATCTAGGTATCAAAAACGGTAATAAATTTGGATGGATCATTGCTGGCATCGGGATCATCATTATCGTAAGCAAGCTTGCAAGCTGGATCATTATTGGGCTCGCGATTGGATTGATTGGGTATGGATTTTCGATGTTGAAAGGAAAAACAGCGTAACGTAGCGGTGAACACCGACTATGAGCGTTATACAAAGGTGGAATGAAGATGAGCCTATTTAGGCGGATGAGAGACATAACCGTGGCAACGTTGAATGAGCATTTGGAAAAGTCGGAAGATCCAGTACGCTTGATTGACCAGTACTTAGCCGCGCAGCGCGAACAGATTCAGCAGTCGGAACGACTGTATCAGCAATGTGTCAGCCATGCGGCATCGCTTCGTCAGCAATATTTGACGGCGTTAGAAACGAAAGAAAAGCGCGAGCATCAAGCGCTGCTGGCATTGAAAGCCGGCGAAGAGCATATGGCGAGAATCGTACTGCAAGAGAAATTGCAGGCCGAAGAGAAAAGCGTGCAATACCATGAGCTGTATGAGCAGGCGAAGCAGTCGATCCTTGAGCTGGATGAGGAGCTTGGGCAGCTAAAGGCGGATTACAAAGAAGTCGCAGACAAACGCAGCTACTACTTGGCTCGAATGGAGTCCGCTCGCTTGCAGCAGCGTATGCATGCACGGGGCAGTGTCACACAGGATGGGGCACCGCGGATGTTCGGCCGATTGGAAGAGCGCGTATCCGATATGGAGCTGCATGCCAGAACGCTGCGTGACGTGAGGCGCATGGGCCGCGAGAGCTACTTTAGCAGCGGCAACCCAGCCGTAGACGCAGAATTGGAAGCACTTCGCAATAGACTGAAACAGGAGGGAACACAAGATCATGAACAAACTATATCGCTCACGAAGAGATAAGAAAGTTACGGGCCTTTGCGGAGGACTTGCAGAAGCCATGAATGTTGATGCCACGCTGTTACGTTTGTTAGTTGTGATCACCACGTTTTTTACCGGAGGGACCGTCATCTTCATCTACTTTGTAGCGGCGATCGTTATTCCGAAAGAAGCTGGGTTTGATCAACCCCCGTATGATCCATATGCAAGCTCATATGGTCGTCAGCCCTATTCGGGCGGCTCGTGGAATCATCATAAATCGCAAAATTATAACCAACCGCCTGTTCAACCAACGAACAACATCGATGAGATGATGAAAGACATTGAGAAGAAAGCTTTGCAAAGAGAATTGGAAGAACTAAGAGCCAAAGTCGCTCGCTTTGAAAAACAAACTACGGATAGCAAAAAAGGAGACGTGTAATCATGGGCGTATTTACAAGAATGAAGGATATGACGAAAGCATCCATTCACGAGGTTTTGGACAAAATTGAGGATCCAATCGTGATGTTGAACCAATATCTTCGCGATATGGAGCAAGAAATTGCACAAGCTGAAGTAACCGTTGCTCGACAAATCGCAAGTGAGCGCAAGCTGAAGCAGCGTCTGGAAGAATCCGTTCGCTTATCCGCTGACCGTGAAGAGAAAGCTTCCGCAGCCATCAAGAACGGGCAAGAAGCGATTGCTCGCCAAGCGGTTGAAGAGAAACTGTACCACGAAGAAAAAATTGCCGAGTACACGGACTTATACGCTTCTGCCAAAGCACATGCAGATGAATTGACACAGCAATTGCACGAGATGAAAGATGAGTTCTACAAAATGCGCAACAAACGCAACGAGCTTGTATCCCGCGCTCAAATAGCCAAAGCGAAAAAACAAATGGCACAAGTGTCCTACAACGGCGTCATCGAAAGCGGCAACGCATCCCGCGGCTTCCAACGCATGGAAGAGAAAATCATCCAGCTTGAAGTGGAAGCAGAGATTGCTCGCAAGCCTTACGTGCCAGGGGGCACAACAAGCAGCTACGTGCCCGTCGACGTGGCGAAGCAAGCCAAAGTTGATGAGCAGCTGAACCTGCTCAAAGAGAAATTGAACAGCCCAGCTGCTGAGTAGCAACTGGAAGATCGGAAGCCCCTCGCAAGAGGGGTTTTTTTGCCTTGATGGCGTGCTGATAGCGCCCCGCACTCCCAGTACTCTTGTCCACGCCACTTGCAGTATAAGCAGTTACTACAGTTTTTCAGGTTCACCGCGGTGAGAAAGTCAAACGCATGATGGATACGGGTTCCGAGGTTATAACGAAAGAGAATATGTACACGAACGAGAATCAGAAGCCGCTGTTTCCTTTTGTTGGGAAATAAAGGTGTTAATATTGCGTGGCTCGACAAAATTTCCCAGGAAATAGTACGAGCATGTCACCTATTGGAATGATTTTTCCTATTCTGTCGCATACTACGGACAGAAGGGAGCTGATGGCTATGAGCAACAACGATTCCAAAACGCAAATCCAACAAGAGCAGCAAAACCAAGAACGCGCCAAATCGCCTGCGGGTAAAGAGGGCTATGTCGATAAAAAGCTGGACGGCCCTAACCGACCTTCCACATGAGTCAAGATAATAAGAAGCAGTTGGCCCAAGATCAGAGCGAGCTCGATCCGTATGAGATTGAGTTTCTGCCTCAATTCGAGGAGGGGCGCGGCCCTCGGGCTCCTTTTGTGAACGAGTATGGCGTGACGATCGGCGATCATGACTATGAATCCGACAATTCGCCGCTGGAGCAATGGACAGCTGATACAAATCCTGAGGTGATGGCTGGGGATCAGTGGGTACATCCTTTCAAGGATATCGGGTTCCAGAGCGCAGAGAATCGGGAGATTTTTGAAGAGGGCGTGGTGCCGCAGAGCGGGATTTTCACCCACGCCGATAAGAATGTGGCCTCTGTAACAGCAGAAGCTACGACTAGCAAAAAGAACGATGAAGCGGAAGCCTAACAGCTTTCGCTTTCTTTCTTTTGTCGGCATGCTGGGACATTGGACTTTGCTTTCATCGCCAACGGATGTATAATAAAGTTATATTGATTACGTTTTAAGAGTAACTATTAAATCCTAAGGGGTGGCACATATGGCAATGTCTTTTGATTCTTACATGAAAGATATGGTTAAACCGATGAGAGAGGATTTGACTCGTATCGGTATCACGGAGCTTCTGACTCCAGAGCAAGTTGAGGAAGCTATGGAGAAATCCAAAGATGGCACGATGCTGCTCGTTATCAACTCCGTTTGCGGTTGCGCAGCTGGGCAATGTCGTCCAGGTGTAGCGAAAGCTCTGCAAAATGATACACTTCCAACGTACACGTACACCGTGTTCGCAGGTCAAGAGAAGGATGCTACGGCGAAAGCGCGCGAATACTTGGCGCCATACCCGCCATCATCCCCATCTATCGCGTTATTCAAGAATGGAGAGCTTGCTCACTTCATTCAACGTCATCAAATCGAAGATCGTTCCGCGGACATGATCGCTGGCGATTTGATTGGTGCTTTTGAGCAATATTGCAAATAATACAGCTTAGGCTGAGGAACGAGCCGCTCTGCATGAGGATGCAGGGAGGCTTTTTCTTTTGGGGGTGAGGCGAGGAGCCTCAGCAGGTGAACGCGCTGAGCCTCCCCAAATCGCCGCCTCAGAGCCTGGTGCGCGCGTGAAGGAATCGTTTCAGCCCCACCTGCTTGAGAGATAATCGAAATAATCGATTAATTCCCGAGTGACAGCACTGTTTGGTTCGAGATAATCGAAAAAATCGATTAATTCTGGAGTGGCAGCCTTGTTCGTGGCGAGATAATCGAAAATTTCGATTATCTCCCACCCCAACAGCCGCGGCTACAGCCTCGCGAAGTTAATCTTTGAAATTTGATAGCCGAAAGTCTATACTAGTGCTTAAAGAAGAAGGCGGTATTCCAAAATTTAGATAAAAGGTGGAGAACTGTATGAGTTTGCAAGCTGAAATTATCGCGAAGCTCGGCGTGAAGCCGGAAATTGATATCGATGAAGAGATTCGGAAGCGCGTCGATTTCTTAAAAAATTACGTGCTCGGCGCGCACGCTAACGGCCTGCTGATCGCGATCAGCGGCGGGATCGACAGCGCGGTGGCGGCGGGGCTGTGTAAGCAAGCGACGGACGAGCTGACAGCAGAAAAAGGCAAAGAATACAAAACCGTCGGCGTGTTCCAGCCTTACGGCCAACAAGTGGATATCGAGGATAGCTACGCGGTGGCAAAAGCATTCGATTTGAAATATCAAATCGAGAATAACATTGAAGAGGCCGTAGATGAGATTGCCATCGAAGTGGAGTACGGACTCAAGCATATCGGCGTTCACCAGCATGTGAGCCGCGGAGGCAAAGGCAACATCAAGGCGCGAACGCGCATGGTGATGCAGTATGCGTTGGCGTTCGAGCTTGGCTTGATCGTGGTCGGCACAGATCATGCCTCAGAGGCGATCACTGGCTTCTTCACGAAGTACGGCGACGGTGCCGTGGACATTACGCCGCTGAGCACGCTGAACAAGCGTCAAGTGCGTTCGCTTGCGGCGAAGATCGGCGTTCCGCAAAGCGTGCTGGACAAAGCTCCGACAGCCGGCCTTTGGGACGGCCAAACGGATGAGGAGGAGCTGGGCATTACGTACGGCGACAACAGCGACTATTTGGAAGGTAAGCAAATCAGTCCGGAAGCGCAAGCCAAGCTCGAGAAGCAGTACTTAAAGACTGAACATAAGCGGATCCCGATTCCGGGAATCTAGAGGAGTGGCGTGCTGCTGCCCGCATTTCAGCCCCCGCGAACTATACACAAAAGACCTGAGGCAGCTAATTGCCTCAGGTCTTTTCATATTACTATGGCATTTTTGCGCCGCGCGAGCTTTCCAACAGAGCGTACCATTCTCCGCGCGTCATGGTCTCTGCGATGCGAACCGCATCTCTGCAGGCGACCACGCGCTCCGCGGATGAAGTGCCAATGACCGGCTGAATGCGAGCCGGATGCTTCATAAGCCAACCGAGCACGATGGCTTCGGGTGTCGTTTCTTTCTCAGCAGCAAGCTTCTGGACGAGCGCAGCTGTTTGCTTGATCGTGTCAGGCTCATCGTCGATGACGCGGCCGGAGAACTTTCCTTTGGCGAGCGGGGCCCACGCCTGAATCTGAATGCCCGCCATCTGACAGTGTTCCAGAATGCCGTCGGCGAAGTTCATGCTCGTGCCAGCTTTCTGATTCACCAGAATGCCTTGCTCGATCCAGTCGATGCGCGCGAGGCTCATCTCCAGTTGATTCACTACAAGCGGCTCTGGCAGTGAGTTCTGGATGAACCGCATTTGCGCTGCGCTCATGTTCGACACGCCGAAATGGCGGACTTTGCCCGCAGAGCGCACTTGGTTAAAGGCTTCGGCGATTTCCTCTGGCTCCATGAGCGGATCTGGGCGATGCAGCAGCAACACATCGATGTGCTCAACGCCAAGGCGCCCGAGAATGCCATCTACAGAGGAGATAATATGCTCTTTACTGAAATCGAAGCGATGCGGATTCACTTCATCTGGAAAGCGAATGCCGCACTTGGATTGCAAAATAATACGATCACGCAAATCCGGCCTATTTTTCAGAATTTGACCAAAAACCGTTTCAGAGTTACCTCTTTTATAAATATCTGCATGATCGAACATCGTAATGCCGATTGACAATGCAGCTTCTACCGCTTTTTCAGCCGTGATGTAATCTTCTTTCGTTAATGGGTTTCCAGCCCAATCCCCACCAAGTCCCATACATCCGAACACGATTCGGCTATTTGAAATCCCGCGTGTCTCAAGTGGCATCATTTTCATTATGTGCGCCTCCTAGCTATTTTTACTAAGCCTAGTATAACCCCTGTTGCCAATTGGCATAAGAGCTGAAAATGTAGTAACTTACTTACCTCGGCGTAAGTTATGCGGGGTGAAAGGGGCGTGGAGCTGTCGCAAAACAGTATTGGGTATGCAATTCAATCGATGTCTTCTTGACCTTGGACGAGGAATCAGTTAAATTGTACGCACAAGGATATGATTGGAAAAAGAGAGGCACGGTTGCATATGATTATTGGAGTCGGCACGGATTTAGTTGAAATAGCGCGGCTGCGAAAAATGATAGAAGGCACCTCTGGCGACCGGTTTCTGGAGAGGATTCTCACACCAGGCGAAAGGGAGCTTGCAGAGAAACGCCGCGGGCGGCTGGCAGAGTTCGTAGCAGGACGGTTCGCGGCGAAAGAAGCGATTGTCAAAGCGATCGGCTGCGGCATCGGCAAGCAGATCGGTTTTCAAGATATCGAAGTGCTGCCAGATGCACTAGGCAAGCCAGTTTGCACTGTGAAAGAGGAAGCCCTGCTGCGGGCAGACTTGGAGGGAAACCTGCGCCTCCATATCAGCATCACGCATACGGATACGATGGCCGCTGCATACGCGATTGTTGAGCAGGTGTAAGTTGTATCAAAAGAAAAAGGTGCCTCTAGGGGCACCTTTGTCTGTAGTTTGTTAAATGATCTCGAGTAGTTGTAGATTGTGCAACATCTAGGCTGAAAAATATCATTTCGCGCGGTGATGTTGTACTTCGTGCAGCATTGTAAAAAGTGCAGCTTTGAAGCCGATCCAAGCCAAGCGCCCGCCTCCCGCCAGCCACCTGACAACGTCCGCCAAAACGCCCTCGCATACCCGTCGAATCTACCGAACGCTTACCGTCCCCACACCCGCAGCATATACCCGCTCATCAGCAAGCTGAGCCCGCCCATTCCTTCCAGAATGATGCCAGAGTACCCAAGGTACCAGATGCCCATCACGATGGTTAATGCGAACAACCACAAGCCCAGATAGAGAAGCGCTCTGCCAAGCAAAAGTCCGACTTGGACGAAGCCGATGGCGAGCAGAAACGCGCGCAGCAGCGGTGCGAACAGCGGGTTCACCGCACCGATCGCTTCCAATACAGCGACCGCTGCAATGAGCATCGCACCTGGCAGCACCAGAAAAATCGGATGCCCCCAACCGCCGCCAGTGGAGTCTTGCAATCTTTTGCCCCCATCAGTGTCCCTATCAGTGCCGGCACCTGTCCCGCCAGCGCCAAACTGCTTCCGCATCCCCCAGATCTGAACCAAGCTCGCCACTACAGCAGTGACGAAAGCGGCTTGCTTCAACCAATCAAAGTCTCGCCAGTAAATGGCGAAGTCAACCGCAGCGCTAAACACCCACTCCGCGCCCCAAATAAACAGCAGAGCAACGAACCCTTGAGCGTTGTGCAGCCAATCTTTTCTTTTATTCGCTAAATGTTCCTGTTTGGTTTGTGCTGATTGCATACTTTCACCTCTAGTTTTATGTTCCACTCTTCTCGTATAATAGTTCCATGCTCCATGCATTCATTATAACTTGAACGTGCCCCATAGAGAAGGAGAGCTCATGTACAGCGAAGAAAAGAAACAGCATTTTTCCAAGAATCTCTTGGAGTGGTACCAGATTCATAAACGTGATTTGCCATGGCGTAGAAGCCGTAACCCTTACTATATATGGATTTCCGAAGTCATGCTCCAGCAAACCCGCGTCGATACAGTAATTCCGTATTTTCATCGTTTCGTGGAACAATTCCCGACTGTTGAGGCCTTGGCGACAGCGCCAGAGGAGCATGTGCTCAAAGCTTGGGAAGGACTCGGCTACTACTCGCGAGCCAGAAATCTACAGTCAGCCGTCAGGGAAGTGCACGAGCGGTACGAAGGGGTCGTCCCTCCGAACAAAGAGGAGATATCAGCCCTCAAAGGTGTCGGGCCGTATACCTCAGGCGCGATCCTCAGCATCGCTTACAATAAGCCGGAGCCAGCGGTCGATGGCAATGTGATGCGCGTGTTATCACGTTATTTTCTCATTGAAGAAGATATTATGAAGCCTTCGACAAGGACGATCATGGAAAAGCTGGCGAAGGAACTCATCCTCGAGGGAACCGCCAGCGACTTCAACCAAGCGCTTATGGAGCTGGGAGCGATGGTCTGTACACCGAGATCGCCGCACTGCTTGACGTGTCCTGTTATGGCGCAATGCTCCGCCAGGGAGGCGGGCATGGAAGAAGCGCTGCCGATCAAAAAGAAAGCCAAACCGCCCCGGCCAGAGCTGCGGGCAGTGGCTTTCATTGAAGGTACGGGTGAGCATGCTGGCAAATGGTTGATCAGACAGCGCCCACAAGAAGGGCTTCTAGCCCGCATGTGGGAGCTGCCGCACGTAGAATGGTCTTCAAACGAGTGGCATTCTGACGGAGAAAACCAGGACTTGCTCCGCGAAGCGCTCGCCAATCAAGAGCAAATCGGTATCCAACCAGGGGACTGGTTCATGGATACGGAGCATATTTTCAGCCATATTGTCTGGAAAATGAAGGTCTATCGCGCCAAACTGGGTGACCTGCAGCGACCGCCAACAGGCGATGAATGGATCCCGTTTCATTATCGCTGGGTAGGGCCTGAAAACCTTCAGGACTATGCGTTTCCGAATGTTTTCGTCCGTATCATGAAAGAATGGCAGGGACGAAACGAAGCATAGTCGATCAGCATCTTATCGAAGTTCAGCTTGAATCGCTTCAATGTTTTTTAGGGTGATGACCTTTTTGTCGATCGAGATGAGCTCATCATCTAACAATTCTTGCAATACTTTCGTGACCGATTCACGCACCGTGCCGACTAGGTTGGCGAGCTGCTGGTGCGTCAGCTTCACATCTATGATGAGCCCTTGCGGTGTCGCAACCCCGTGTTGTTCGGATAAGCGAAGGATGGTTTTCATAATACGGGCACGAACACCGAGAAATGTCAGATCATAAATTTGGTCATTGGCGTGACGCAGGCGCTGCATTGTCGTTTCTAAGAGCTTCAGGCACAGCCTGGGGCTCTTTTCCATGAACGCCGTGAATGCGGTGCGATTGAGCACATAGAGGATGCAGGACGCCATCGTTTCCGCTGTCGCCGAGCGGGTCATCCCACTGCTGAGCAGCGACATTTCCCCGAAAAAATCCCCATCGCGAAACAGCGCGAGTGTCACCTCTTTGGACTCGTCCAGTCGATAAATTTTCACGACGCCGGATTGGATCAGAAATAATTCCTCGCCAATATCGCCTTCTACGAAAAGGATCGTGTTCTTTTTCACTTTTTTCTCCGTAAATAAAGGAGCAATCTCGTTCAAATCATCTTCAGCGAGCTCTTGAAAAAGGGGGATATGCTGGAGCAATTGGATGATACTCAAGACCTCGTCAACTCATTTCCGCTAGATTTATTACCATTATCGTACAACTTCGCTCTATTGGCGTAAAGTTAATTTGGATCTTCAATATGCAAGCAGGTACTACAGCAAAAAAGCGACCCTATCGGGTCGCTTTTCACATCATATTGTGAGCTTTTAGCTGAGCTAAAGCCCTCTCAGATTACTTCGCTGCGTCGTAACGTTTGCCAACTTCGTTCCAGTTAACAACGTTCCAGAAAGCTGCGATGTAGTCAGGGCGTTTGTTTTGGTAGTTCAGGTAGTAAGCATGCTCCCAAACATCAAGACCAAGAATTGGCGTTTCGCCTTCCATGATCGGGCTGTCTTGGTTCGGCAAGCTGTACACTTTCAATTTACCTGCTTTGTCAACAGCAAGGAAAGCCCAGCCAGAGCCAAAACGTGTTGTAGCTGCAGCAGCGAAATCAGTTTTGAATTTATCAAAACCGCCAAGCTCGCTGTCGATAGCAGCTGCTAGTGCGCCTGTAGGTGCCCCGCCAGCTTCTGGTCCGATTGTTTCCCAGAACAGGGAGTGGTTCGCGTGTCCGCCGCCATTGTTGCGAACCGCTGTACGGATATCTTCAGGAAGGCTGTTCAAGTCAGCGATCAAGTCATTTAGAGATTTGTCATGCAGAGCTGGGTGTTTGTCCAAAGCCGCATTCAGGTTTGTCACGTAAGCATTATGGTGACGATCATGGTGGATTTCCATTGTTTTTGCATCGATGTGTGGCTCTAGAGCATCGTTTGCATAAGGAAGAGCTGGTAATTGATGTGCCATTGAATAAAAACCTCCTAAAATTATGTAGTTTCAACTTCTTCATTATGAAGGAACGAAGCTAATAAAGCAACATATGTGTTTACAAAGTCAACTATTTACTAGATGCCGCGACGTTCCATTTCTCGTGTAATTTGGTTATGCATAGCCGTATCTTGCTCATGAAGATAAGGTGATAAGTCGCTCATGGTTCGATGCAGCTGAAGCAGCTCAATTTCGGTCCATTCTTCGGGCTTTTTCGTGCTTAAGAATTGAAAATCGGGTATTTGACGGGGGTACTCGTGCGCCGTAAGTTCATGATCTAATTCTTGATCTGACAAGGATGTCACCTCTTTCATCATGGATGTCTCCTATAAGATGGGGATTTTCCAGTTATCTCATACATGATTTATATGGTTTCGCCCATATTCTTGATTTTCGTACGGACATGCACATGCACATCAGCTTCTGAGAAAGCGTGTCCCCACTCATCCTGCACCTTTTCCCATGCCTTGAATTGGTAGCCGCGTGCATATAGGCCTAGACCGATCGGATCAATCTCATGCTTTTGCATTTTTTTAACCATAGTCGTTAACATCGCTTCCAATTGCTGATTGATCTCAGCTTCAAGCTTAGGGGCTTCATGCCTCACATCGATGTCGAAAGATTTTTCGGTTAGATGAATAGGCATGGAGAACTGGATATCAAAATGAAACTTATTCTGCTCGAACGTGACTTTAATGTCCCTCTTTAATTTCAAGACGTAGAAGCTTATGGCGCCTGTATCAAAAATAGCTTCTCCTTTCTCCTCTGGGATCTTGACTGTTAAGGTGAGAGAGCTGTTTTTCTCATTTTGCAGCATTTGAAGAAGTTGATTCTCAGTGTGGTTGATGGTATAGGCATACACGCCTTTTTTATTCAAAAACAACGTGCCCGTTGCCTCGATGTCCCCATTCTTGCGCAGGTTGCTTAAGTAGGGAGTGATGCCTTTCTCATACATTTGCCGATGAAGGTCAAATAACGTTGTCATTTGTACGAGATTTCTCATATGAGCAGTATCGATGAGCTTGGCAATATGCAAGGACATTCTCCGTTTATCTAGGGGAGCAAAGCGGATGACTTCCTCGATAGAGCCCTCGACGGCGGCGACTCTAGCGGTCTCTGAGCCTTTGGGATCACGGTAGAACACATCCATCATCTTAAACCAGTCCTCATGTTCTAGAACCCGTCTGCTGATGAGCACATTTTGAATTTTACCCGCGCTAATCAGAGCAGATACAAGTCCTTCTAGTTTGTTCCGTCCGTCCTTTAAGTTAATCGACTTCACTTGTGTTACTTCATTTTTCTCTTTGGCCTCCTTATTAAATACAGGACTGGAAGAATATAGGATAAGGTTATTCTCTTTATCTAAATCAATCCCTACCATAAGCATAAGGGTTATATTTTCTAAAGGCAGCTGATCTTTGCAGCTAGATATCGTAATAATCAGCGCGAAGAGCAGGGAAAGAACAAGACTGGTTCGCATCGGCTTCAAGGAGTAGCCCTCCTTGAAGATCGGCGCATAACCGCTAGAATGGCCCATAGGAGCGGCGGCATAACAAAAGCGATTCCAATTCCGAAATGCTCAATAAAGCTGCTTAATTCCATACTGTCATTCCATCCTGGATTCCATATCCATGTCAGGCCGACCATAAGGGTCAGGATGAGAAGGATGTGCAGTCGAGGTTGGCCCTTGATGCCAAGTTGCTGGGTACAGATGACAGCAGCATACAGCATTGGAATCCAAGTTCGGACAATAAGGAGTGAATACAAGGAAAGAACTAAAATATCAAATCGTTCTAAAAAACGAAACTCAATGATTTTGAAAAGCGATATGAGCGTATTATGATACTGCGTAATGTCATCTGGACTGAAGTTGATATAAGAGAGCACGGTAAACAGCAGATAGATGAAGAGGGTGGCAGAATTCCCAACAATGATACCGATGGAGGCGGATTCCTTTTTTTCTAAGTAAGGATATAAGAAGAAAGCAATTTCAAATCCAACAAAGGCTAGAATGGTGGATCGAACGGTATGAAGTATGGGCAGCCAACCATGTTTTAGAATGGGAAGCAGATGAATCCATTGTGCATGTTTGAACAAAGGGATGGCACTCAATGGGAGCGCAACGGAAAGGAAAATGAGAACTTCTGCATAACGGCCAATCATACGAAATCCGCCTTTTGTAATCATATAAGCGGGAACAAGAAAAAGCAGCATTAGGACAGAATTGCTCGTTTGCTGCATAATCCAATTCTGAATGAGAAGTGCCATGCGATGATAGATTAAATAGATGAAGATGATAAAATAGCAGGCAAACACAACCATACTTACTTTTCCTACCCATTTACCAAAGAAATGGCTTAGCAGGTCAACGATTGTGCCGTTTGGGTACCTCTTCATAATTTGAATGATAATCAGGCTGCAGATAGTCGAGACGAGCCATCCGATAATCAAGACAATCCATCCGTCTGTACCGCAGCCTCTAGCAAGGTCGCCAGGCAGGGGGATTAGGCCAACACCGAGCTGTACACTGTGAATAAGCAAAATATATTGTAACAGCGTGATTTGATTGCCTTTACTTGGATTCATGATGAATCATCTCCTTTCTGTTTCATGTGACCGTATCGACGCTTTTGCAGTGTTCGAACACTTTTCGGCCGTTTCACCATTTTGGCTAACGGCAGACGAATGAAGACGTCCTTCCAATCTGTTATTCGCATTGGAGCAATGGGAGAGCTGTAGGCTTCACCGAGTGATTTCAAGCTAATCAGATGAGCGATGATGACCATAGAGCCTGCCATAATCCCAATGATGCCGTACATGGAGGCAATCGTCATCATGGGAAAGCGAATTAATCGTACGGAAGCAGCCATGTCAAAATTGGGTAGAATGAAGGAGGCTACCGCCGTAGAAGCTACCACAACAACCATGAGGTTGCTGACAATACCCGCTTGAACGGCTGCTTGTCCAATGACAATGCCGCCAACAATGCCAACGGTTTGACCAATCGGCGCAGGTAGACGAACGCCAGCCTCTCTAAGCATTTCGAGCATGATTTCCATAATGAGCGCCTCGATAAATGGCGGAAAGGGCACGGCTGATCGGAACTCACCAATCGACAAAATGAGATCTAAAGGGATGAGTTCATGGTTAAAGGAAATGCAGGCAATGTAAAAAGCAGGCAAGAAGGCTGCGATTAAACATGCGAAGTAACGCAATAGTCGAAAGAAGGTAGCTACAGGCCACCGTGTGCTGTAATCATCGATGCCCTGGAAGAAGGCAGCTAAACCAACGGGAGCGATCAATACGCTGGAGGAGCGATCAACGACGACGCAGTATCGCCCTTGCAGCAGTTGGGATGCAGCCGTGTCTGGCCTTTCGGTTGTAATCAATTGCGGAAACAGGGAAAAGGGATTATCTTCGATCAACTCCGCCAGCTCGCCTGTATTCAAGATGCAATCTACCCGTAAGCCTGTGATGCGACGTTCCAATTCAAGTCGGATTTCAGGAAGCGCAACATCCTCTAAATAGAGGATGGATACTTTGCTCCGAGTCCGTTCGCCGACGTAGAGCTCTTTGATTTTCAACTGCTGGCTGGAGATGTAGCGGCGAATTAATGCAATATTTTGACTTCCCGTTTCGATGAAGCCTTGGTGAGCGCCTTTCAGGGATGCCTCAATTTGCGAATCAGAGATCGCACGTTGCGGCCAACCTTGTGTTTCTAAGGAGAATGCATAGTCGTAGCCCTCCACAAAGAGCACGCTGTACCCGTTCAGAAGGGCAAAGGAAATATCGGACCACTTTAGAAGTCGATGAAGGTCTCCAATAGCGATAGGCAGTTTGTCATGGTCAGCCAGGTCGAATTCGTGGAACAAGAGAGGATGCAAAACGTTGTTGTTGATCGAGTTCTTATCCACCAATCCATCTAAGTAAGCTAGCGCAGCGGGGGCGCCAGTTTGCTTATAAGTAAAGGAACGAATGACTAAATCGGGTGTGTCGCTAAATAGAGATTGGAGCTGAGTGATATTCATGGATAGGCTGTTTGCAAGATGATCTAGTTCTAGCGGCATGGGGGTCTGTTGGTTATGTGAGGGCTGATCGATCATCACCTTAGCGGCTTTAAATAAACGACGAATGAATTCCATTTGAAGAGACCTTCCTGAATTTCTCAATGACATGATTGTATTTTTCAGTGTTCCTTGGGACACGACATTTTATGCGCCAATAGCCAATCCGGCATAGAAGGGTTGGAAAGAGGTCTGTCGAACTAGAAATTGGTGAAAAAAGAGAGAATTTCAATGAAAACGCTTGCATTTAAGCGCTTTCAGTAGTAAAAACGAAAAAAACAAAGTTTTTTGTGAATTTCACCACAATTTCAGCAGGATTTCGTGTTTTTTTGTCGTATTTACTTCTTTACATAAAATTAATCTCAACAAATTAATGTGGAATTGGGAGAGAGCCGTATGCATGTTCGTTCATTTCAGCTTGGTGATACCTCTTCGGTAAAAGAACTACTAGAAGACGTTCTGTCGGAAACCTGCTATGAAGAGACGATGGAAGCCTTCGCGCGCCAGCTATCGTGGGACACGGAGCTTGTCTTAATCGCTCAAGAGGAAGAGCAAGTTGTAGGCCTGATTATCGGAACGATCGATAATAACAACGGGTACTACTATCGCATCGCAGTCGCAACAGCTTATCAACGCAAGGGTATCGGCAAAGCATTGATCGAAGCAATGAAGACGAGGTTTCTCCAACGGAACGTGAAGAAAATTATGGTGACTGTCGATGTGCATAACGAGATGGTGCTGCCTGTGTACGAATCTGCGGGTTACAGCACAGCGGACTTCTCCAGAACGGCACATCGCCTTAGCATTGTGAAGAAAGTCAGCGTATAGGCTGGCTCTACGAACGGAATAGAACGAATTCATAGGATGAAGTAGAAAGCATATCTGTGCCACCATTGCAATTGGGGGTCAGATATGCTTTTCTATATAATAAGGTGACGTTTCGGCAGAAAGTATAGAGGAGCTTTGGAACATGGATAATTTCACGCCGTATGTGATAAAAAGCTTCAAACATGATGGTCATTTACATCGTATGTGGTTGACCAATTGGCGGGTACCGCAGCCTATTCTCCATGAAGAGCATAGGAAGCAGGGCATGTTGGTCTTCATTAATAGTCAAACGAAAATTCAAGAGGCAGACGGCAAGGAATGGGTTAGCCGTATTCCAGGGGTTTCTTTTTTTATTCCGAAAATGTGGTTTAACATCGTAGCGCTCATGGAAGAGACGGGCGTGCGCTATTATTGCAATGTAGCCTCTCCGTTATATGTGACTCAGAACGTGTTAACTTATATCGATTATGATCTTGATGTGATTCGCATGCCAGATCGCACGGTGCATATCGTGGATCAGGATGAATATGAACGTCATAAACTGAACTACCACTACTCATCTATTGTAGAGGAGAAGGTGAAAGAGGGGCTGGCCGCGCTGCTTGCGCTGGTTAACGGGGACAAGCCTCCGTTCCAGGATGACATTGTGATGCACTATTATGAACAGTGGGAAAAGCATAAGAACGGGGGCGTTTAAGTGAGTTTCTTCATTGGAGGCGGAAGTTCCAATCAGGCGGAGGCAGTCCCGAATCGCGTGCAGGAATCGAGAAGTTTAACGCAAGAGCTGTGGGATTGGACCAAATCCATTCTTGTAGCTCTTCTTGTTGTTGTGATAGTTCATCAGTTTGTCTTCAACTTCTCAACTGTGCGCGGGCATTCGATGGATCCTACCTTAAATGAAGGAGAGTGGTTGCTCGTGAACAAAGCGATCACCTACTTGCAAGCGCCGGACCGCGGCGATATTGTGATTCTTGAGGAGCCAGACAAGCTCGAGGAGCTGAAGCCCTCCTGGACGCAGCACTCGCTGCTGGTGAAGCGGGTTGTTGCCGTTGCCGGCGATGAAGTGCAAGGCCGAGCAGGGGCATTATATGTGAATGGCGACAAAGTCGTGGAGCCATTCACGGATTCGCCCATCGAGGATGGCGACTTCGGTCCCACAGAGGTCGGACCAGGCCAGATCTTCGTGATGGGCGATAATCGGCATCGTGCGGCGAGTGCAGACAGCCGCATGTTCGGGGTTATTCCGACCAGCCTGGTAGAGGGCAGGGCGGAGTTCGTCATGTGGCCTTTTGACAAGGCCGCGAGGTTGTAACTCAAGTTGAATGAGAGTGAGGTGAGCGGGTTGACGCGAGACTGGCGCAAATTACAACAAGAGATCGTCGATGCCGCACCTTCGCTCGGCATCGATAAAATCGGCTTCACGTCTGCGGAGCCGTTCCACGAACTGAAAGACATCCTTCTCCGCCACAGGGAGAAGGGCTTCGAATCCGGCTTCGAGGAGCCGGACATCGAGAAGCGGGTGCGCCCCGAGCTGAGCTTGGACGCACCGCAATCCATCATCTCCATCGCCGTGGCGTACCCGTCGAAGCTGCCGAACCCGCCTCGATCCGCGCCAGGGGCGTATCGGGGCATCATCTCGCGCTCCTCGTGGGGGAGCGACTACCATGACGTGCTTCGCGACCGACTCGCGAAGCTGGAGGCCTTCATCGCCGCGCGTGCGCCCGAGGCGAGGCTGCAGAGCATGGTCGACACGGGTGCCCTCGTCGATCGCGCCGTGGCCGAACGCGCCGGTATCGGCTGGAGCGCTAAGAATTGCGCCGTCATCACCCCGGAATGGGGATCGTGGGTGTATTTGGGCGAAATGATCACGAATATTCCGTTTCAATCCGATATATCCATCAAGGACCAATGCGGAGACTGCACGATTTGTATCGATGCTTGTCCCACAGGGGCGCTAGTCGGCCCAGGGCAGCTTAATTCGAGCCGCTGTATCTCCTTCATCACACAAACCAAAGGGTATGTGGAGGATGAGTTCAAGCTCAAGATCGGCAACCGCCTCTATGGCTGTGATACGTGCCAGATCGTCTGCCCGAAAAATAAGGGGATGAACTGGACGCATCATCCTGAACTTACGCCTGACCCTGAGAAGGTCAAGCCGCTGCTCATTCCCTTGCTCACGATGTCGAACAAGGACTTCAAAGAGCAGTACGGGCGCATCGCGGCATCCTGGCGCGGCAAAAAGCCGATCCAGCGCAATGCCATCATCGCGCTGGGTAATTTCAAGGACCGCACCGCGGTGCCAGTCCTCAATGAGCTGCTGCGGAGCGATCCTCGCCCGGAAATCCGGGCAACCGCAGCGTGGGCTTTGGGGCGCATCGGCGGCGAGGAAGCGCTGGATGCGTTGCAACAGGCGTCTGCGGCCGAGCAAGAGCCGCAGGTGCACACAGACATCAAGAAGGCCTTGGCAGCGCAGAATAGCTAGTGGGCCACACAGGAGGAATAGGGATGACAACGTGCACGCAGCTTCACTATACAGAGATCGACACACCGATCGGTCCCCTAGTCCTTGTCGCTTCCCCGCAGGGGCTGTGCAAGGTGGAGTTCGGTACGGCGAAAGACAATCGGGAGGGGCGCGAGCAATGGGCGCGCCGTTGGTACGGCGAGCATGAGCTTATCCAGCTTGCGGAACCGCTGGCTGCCATTGTGGGACAGGTAGCGCAGTATTTTCAAGGGGAACGGAAGGACTTTGATGTTGAGATTGATCTGCGAGGGACGGACTTCCAGAAGCGGGTATGGCAAGCGCTGCAAGCTGTTCCTTATGGGGAAACCGCGTCCTACAAACACATTGCAGAGGCGATTGGCTCTCCGAAAGCCGTGAGGGCTGTAGGTGGAGCGAATAATCAGAATCCAGTACCGATTATAATTCCGTGCCATCGGATCATCGGCGCAAGCGGAGATCTGGTGGGGTATGGCGGAGGACTGCCGACGAAGATTCACTTATTGGATTTGGAGGAGAGAACCCTATGAAATACGTGCATCTGGATACCGTAGAGGCAGGCCAATATCTGGGTCGTACGATTTACGCCAGCAACGGGGCGATTCTGCTTTCGGAGAATGTGCAGTTAACGGTGTTTATGATTAATACGCTTAATCGAATTGGTGTGACGATGATCTATATCAAGGATCCAGATCTAGAGGATGTGGAGATGCCTGAGATTCTTTCTGATGAAACGAAACGTCTCGTTATGGGGCAGATGGGTCAAACGTTCGCGTCTATACAATCCGGCAAGGAGTTTAACACTCGGTCGGTCAGTATGACGATTAATACGCTGCTGGATGAAATCATGAAAAACCGCGATGTGCTCGTGCAATTGAACGATATTCGGACACAGGATAACCAGATGTATGTTCATGCGATGAATGTGTGTATGATGTCGGTGCTGATCGGAATGAATATGGGCATGAATGCGACCCAGTTGAAGGAACTGGCGATGGGGGCGCTGTTGCACGACATCGGCAAGGTGGAGCTGCTGACCGACGATGAGTCGGAGGATATGCGTAGGCACCATACATGGCGCGGGTTTGAGCTATTGAAGAACAAGCGGGAGTTGAGTCTGCTCATCGCGCATGTCGCGTTCCAGCATCACGAGGCCTTGAATGGGGAAGGCGTTCCCCGTGGGCTCATGAGTGAAGATATTCATATTTATGCCAAAATTACAGCCGTAGCCAATATGTACGATAATTTGCTGTTCGATATGTCCGCTGGCCGCCGCAAGCTGCCGCACGAAGCGTGTGAGCACATGTTGGCGTTGGCGGGGACGAAGCTGGATCGCGAGGTCTTGATTCAATTTTTGAAAATTGTTTCAGTCTATCCGACAGGTATGTCCGTTCGCTTGTCCAATCGGGAGACAGGCGTCGTTGTCGGCCAACACCGTGGCCTGCCAATGCGTCCGATTATTCGGATCGTGAAGCAAGATGCTGGTGATCGTACGCTAGACATCAAGGAACTCGATTTGGCCAAAGAAACAACCTTGTTCATCGAGCAGGTGCTTTAAATTGTAAACCGTAATTTGTAAACCGAGGAACAGTAATGATATGATAGAACAAGCATTCTATTCTAAATTTGTACATGCAGGGGGCACAGGTTATGTGGAGTTATTTGATTCCCATTCTCACACTAGTAGCAGGCTTGGTAGGCGGATTCTTTATCGGGGTGTTTTACTTGAAAAGACAGCTGGAAGCGATGCAGAACAATCCAGAAATGCTGGCCAAAATGGCGAAGCAAATGGGCTACAACATGAACAAGCAACAGTTAAATAAAGCACAACAAATGATGAAGAATCAGAACTTTAACAATAGACGGAAATAAGTTGTAGGTTGGAGTGGTAGAGAAAATGGCATCCATCGAATATAAAAATAAAAGAGTCGCGGAGAATCGCGAACAGATCGAACACCATGTGCGCGAAATTTTACGCTTGATCGGCGAAGACGTAGATCGTGAAGGTTTATTAGATACGCCAGCTCGTGTAACGCGCATGTATGAAGAGATTTTTTCTGGGTATGAGGCGGATCCGCGAGACGTGATTGGGGTCACGTTCGATGAACAGCATGAAGAGCTGGTCATTATCAAAGATATTGTTTACTACAGTCAGTGTGAGCACCATATGGCGCCATTCTATGGCAAAGTACATGTAGGCTATCTGCCAAGCGGCAAAGTTGCGGGTCTAAGCAAATTCGCTCGGTTGGTTGATGTGGTAACACGCAAATTGCAGGTGCAGGAACGAATTACTTCCGAGATCGCGGATATTCTCGACGATGTGTTGAAGCCCCATGGCGTCATGGTTGTCGTTGAAGGCGAACATATGTGTATGTGTGCGAGAGGTGTGAAGAAATACGGCAGTCAAACCGTAACCTCCGCTGTTCGCGGCTCTTTCCGTAAAGATGCCACATTGCGCGCGGAATTTCTTTCTCTTCTTAAATAGGACTTGGCGAGGGAATGTGCATGAAGACAATGGTCTTGTGCAGCATTCCCTTTTTTGGCAATTACGGGACATTTCGCTTGTTGCGAGGGGCTTAATATAGTATTCTTTTAAATTAATAAGAAGGCCCTGTAGGGGGTTCGTGCGGTGACTATCGTACATGCTCTCGCATAAACTGTGAGTATGATTCCAAAGTTCGAGCAGCAGGCTAAAAGAGAGAGCGGCGCCATGGCAGCGCTAGGGGAGGGAAGCAGATGAACAACATACGGAAATATCGGCCTGGTGAGGCAGCTTCCTCGAAGTGGAGTGAAGAACGGGATGAATTCGAGCGGGATTATGCCAGATTGATTCAATCGCCGACATTTCGGCGTCTGCAAGGCAAGTCGCAAGTGTTCGGCGCTGGTTCAGGGGATTACTATCGGACGCGGCTGACCCATTCCTTGGAGGTTGCCCAAATCGCTCGGGAAGTGGCGAAGCGGCTGGAGCGGACGAATCCATTTTTGAGCAAAAGAGAGCACCCAGGCTTGATCATTGATCCCACCGTTGTCGAGTGCGCATCGATCGCGCATGACTTCGGTCATCCGCCTTTTGGACATAAGGGCGAAGAGGTGCTGAATCACATCTTGATGAAGGATCACGGGTTGAAATATGAGGGCAATGCGCAAAATTTCCGAATTCTGATGTTTTTGGAGAAGCGGGCAGGCAGCGAGAGCGGTCTGGACCTTACGGCGGCCGTGCTGCTGGGCATCAACAAGTATCCCTTCCTCATTGAGGAAGAGGGACGTTTAAAGGGCGTATACGGGGCCGAGTGGGAGACGATTCGCGAGCTACGCGACATCTGGAAAATGCCTGCGGGCTGCTCCACCTTAGAAGCGCAGCTCATGGATCTGTGCGATGATATTGCGTATTCCACGCATGATATTGAAGATGGGATTCGCGCAGGCAAAATTCAAATGAACGCGACCTTCTTCGAGGATCAACGGTTAATTCGCCATCTCGTGATGGAAATCTTGAACGATCCAAACCAGCACAAATTCGAATGGGAGCAAGTTGACATTGAGCAAATGGTCAGACGGGTCTTGTCGAACTATCTGGAGCAATGGGAGCTCATTTTCGCCGAATGTAAAGGAGAGGCATCGCGTACGCGTCGGGAGATGAAAGCCCGTTGGGTCAGCTCCTTCGCTTCGCGGCTGGACATTATTGACGACACGGAACGCGCTTGGAAAAAGGTCACCCTCGTCAAAGACGGTGTGGAGGACATCGACCTGCTGCGCACGATGGAAATTCTCAAGAAGCTGGCGTGGGTCACGCTGATCAAGGATTTCCGCGTGCTGCGCTTGCAGAAGCGCAGCGAGATCATCGTGGAGCGGCTCTGGGACAGCTTCATCGATCAGGAGAAGGGCCAATGGATCATTCCGCCGGACTGGATCGACAGCTACGAGCGCCGCAACAGCAATTGGAGCTGGCCGCGCTTCGTCGCGGACTACATCTCGGGCATGACCGACGCATATGCGGAGAAAGTGTATGCGGAGCTGTTTGCGAGCAAATCGGGCTCGATTTATGAGATGGATTAAGGAGTGGCGGGGATAGGTTCCCGCCATTTTTTTGTGATGGCCGCACATTGGTGCGAGATACTCGAATTTTTCGAGTAACTCTAGCGTGATGGGGTAGACTGGAGCGAGTTAATCGAATTTTTCGAGTAACTCCAGCGAAAGGGTGTAGATTGGGCGAGATAGTCGAATTTTTCGAGCAAAAAAATACCGACCTCATAAGAGGTCGATTTTATAGGGAGGAGGGAATACCAAGGTTAGGTTGCACGGCTGCGGCTGTCGATGATTCGATCCCATTCAGGAAATTCATCGTGCGGCTCACATACGTTTTGGGTTCAGCGCGGTACAATAGCTCGTGCTTGGCGCCTGGAAGAATCCAAATTTTCGAGGATGTATTATGCTGCTGCTTGAACATGGCTTCCACAAGATTGTGGGGCGCTTTGTTGTCTTCGGTGCCATGAATCAGGAAGATCGGCATCGAATAGGACGTCGTGGTGACCTGCGTATAAGGCACCTGGCGCAAGCTCACACCGTTAAGAACGGGGAAGAATAAGCGAACCAGCTGCAGAGAAGGGTACTTAGGAACATGAACAATTTGATTCATATTTAGGTAAAGGGTGTCCGCGTTCAATAGGAATGTACTGTCCAGGATCATCCCTGAAATATCTCCGTTTTGCTGCAGAGCAGCTTGTAAAGCAGTGCCAGCCCCCATAGAAAAGCCCCAGACATAAATCGACCCGCCATTCGTCTGCTTCACATACTCAATCGCACCAAGCAGTTCCTGGGATTCTTGAATCCCGCCCGTCATGAGTCGATGATTGCTCGGATTCACGTAGCCATAGTCGAACATGAGCACATTATAATGTTGGGCATGCAGCTCGCGAGCCAGTTTGTACAAAGGCACCCATTCCTCTTCGCGATTACCGCCGTAACCGTGTGAGAAAATGACTGTTTTCGTTGCCCCGCCAGCTGGAATGAACCAGCCGTCCAACTTCGATTTACCATTATAACTTGGAAAAGACACATCAGAGTAGGGGAGACGAACAGATTTCATCGGGTTCGAATGCAAGGGCTCAATATGCGGCCGCCCCAATGTCCAAGCAATATACGCATGGAAGATCAGCAGGATCGATGTGCCAATAAGCAGCAGTGCCAGGAGCGTGGTTGTGATGAACTTTTTTTTACGTAAAAAAGGTTGCGTAATAACGTGATCAATCGTAGGTTGAAGCGCTCCGGTTACGGTTTTCAAGCTTGTTGTAGACATAGACCGAGCCTCCCTCCGTTGAATGTTTGGAGTAAAAATCGTGCTAATCTGAGCTGTAGGGGAAGGAAGGAGAGTTAATTGTTTAAATATTCAGACAATGTTGGCGACTATCTTTATAGTATTCTGAATGCGCTTTCAAGTCAATGTGGGTGCGGGATTTGTAAGCCTATTGTAACCATCCTGTAATAATGTAAAAAAGAGGGATTAACCTTTACGCATCAAGTTAGTTTCGTTATACTGGACATAACAAGGTTTCATATAGTGAAACAGTTTTGGCTCATGAAAGTGGTGATTCAAGGGTGGAAGATGGGAAACTAACCGTGCGCGCTGTCGAGCGTGCTTTAGATATTATGCTATGTTTTACGGGGGCGTCGGAGCTGACGTTGACCGAAATTGCCAGCCGTGCTCAGCTTCACAAAAGCACCGTGCATCGCCTTCTGGCTTCCTTAGAAGGCAAAGGCTTCATCATGCGTGATGAAGCGACGGATAAGTACAGACTGGGGTACCGCCTGTGGGAGCTTTCGGCTAACCTGTCCAAAGAAGGCGACCCTGGCATCATTTTGCTGCCAGAGATGGAACGCCTGCGCGATCTCCTCGGTGAGACGATCTCGCTGTACGTGCAAGACGGCCTGGTGCGTGTCCGCATCCAAGCCGTGCAGAGCAACCACGCCATTCGCCGGGTCGCCCCTGTTGGGGCGCGAATGCCGCTTTATGTCGGCGCCTCGAGCAAGGTGCTCGTCGCCTTTGCTGAACCAGCGCTGCTCGGGCAGCTGCTATCCTCGGCCGACTGGCCGACCGGGATTGACACGCAGGCGTTCCTGCAGCAGCTGAACGACACGCGACGGGCGGGCTTCGCCACGAGCGTCGAAGAACGCGAGCCTGGCGCGGCAGCTGTGTCCGCGCCGATTCTTGACCGCGGCGGACGGCTTGTCGCCGCGCTCGCGGTTTCGGGTCCAGCGAACAGGCTCACGCTGGAGCTGATGCAAGAACAGGCGCCGACGATTATGGAGGCGGCGCGCCGCATGGGGACGATGCTGCGGTAGCGCAGAGCCTCCCCAAACGGGAGTCTCAACACCGCACGCGCCATCCCCTCGCCCCGAGCCGCCCAAAATGGCCGTCGCTCCCGCACCCCCAACTCAAGCGGATGCTTTCTGGCGAGAAAGCCATACTAGGAGGAGGGAAGGGGAGTGGGCAAGTCATGAAGAAGACAGCCTCGATGCTGGCGATCTGGATTAGTTTGGCCAGCAACATCGTACTGACCGCGATCAAAATCATCGTCGGCCTCGTATTCAACAGCCAAGTGCTAATCGCCGACGGCATACATAACGCAGGGGATGTGATCGCCACGGCGACAGCCTATAGCTCCATGCGCGTGTCGTCAAAGCCCGCGGATGTCGATCATCCCTACGGGCATGGCAAAGCTGAGGTGCTTGGAGCATTTATTGTCGCAATTATTCTCGGTGCGGCGGCGATCTACATGGGTTATCACTCCATCCATGCGCTATTTGAAACAGCGAGCGCAGCTCACGTGATCGCGCTCATCGCCGCAATCGTCTCTCTGATCTGGAAACAGATCTTATATGTGTACACAATGCGGATCGGGCGGCGGCTTCAGAGCAAAGGACTAATTGCGACAGCCTACGATCATTTAGCCGACGTGTACGCATCGATTGCGGCATCAGTCGGTATCGGGCTTGCCCTGATCGGTGATCATTATGATATTAGCTACTTGGCATATGGTGACCCCGTAGCTGGGATTATCGTTTCCTTTCTCGTGTTGAAACTTGCCTATGAAATGGGCAGCGAATCCTTTGACATTTTGATGGAGCGTAGTGTCAGCATGGCACAAGTCGAGCAGTATGCCGCGTTGATCCGTTCGGTACCAGAGGTGAAGCGCATTGACCGTCTACGGGCGAGGGAGCATGGGCATTACATATTGGTTGATGCGCGACTTGGCGTTTCGGGCACCATGACGATTCAAGCGGGTCATGACATTATCCGCACTATTAAGCGTAAAATCAAAGAAACTCATACCGATGTAGACGAAGTGCTTGTACATTTGAATCCCTGGTATGAAGAACAAGCCGAGCAATCATAAGTAAGCCTGTAAGCACAAAAACACCTCTTCACGACTCGCCAGCGCGATGTCATGAGAGGTGTTCTCTTTTATTACTTGGCAAAAATATGATTCCCAATCTGTACCGTCTGTTGACGGGACCAGATCCATGAGCTTGTCGCTGTTTTCGGGTTAAAATAGTAGAGCGCTCCACCAGTTGGATCCCAACCGCGTACCGCTTCTAGAGCGGCTTTATAAGCAGTGCTATCTGGCACTAAGTTATACTGACCGTCGCTGACAGCAGTGAACGCGCCAACTTCGAAGACAATGCCCTGAATCGTGTTCGCGAACTGACTGGACTGCAAGCGATTCATGACGACGGCACCGACAGCTACTTGTCCTTCATAAGACTCGCCGCGGGCTTCGCTGTAAATCACTTTTGCCAATATGTCGAGCTCAGCTTGGTTAACCGTGAATTTGCGCAGCATTTCCCACGTTTTTGCCCCGATCACGCCATCCACATTCAAACCGTAGTTCGTTTGGAAGTTCCGAACAGCAGCGGCTGTAATCGGACCATATTTCCCATCTATGGAAGGCTCATAATAGCCTAGTGTTTTTAGTCGGAATTGCGCATCCCATACGTCCCCATTTTGAGTCCCTTGTTTAAGGACAACACCTGCTGCAGAAGCCGTTCCACTCCACGGAGTTGCGTTCAAACCTAAACCTAAGGAAGCTACAAGTGCGACTACGACTAGTTTATTCATCAACTTCATCTTCATCTCCCCTTTCGCTGTCCTCAGTATAGGTGCGGAATATACCTCGTCTCAACCCGCAGTTTTTGGAAATGTAAGTCAATCCCTTGGGGCTGTAAGGCTGAAGCAAGGTGCTCTTCTCATCAAAATGGCCCGTTTTATGCGTTAATTTTTCCATAAATAAGTAAAAAGCCCGAGACCGCCATAAGGCAATCTCGAGCTTGATGTGTGTGTTTTGCTGGTTATGAATGATTAGTTTTTCTCAGCAAGAATGGAACGAAGAACCGTTTGCAGGATACCGCCATTACGGTAGTAGTCTACATCGACCAAGCTATCCAAACGCACAAGTGCTGTGAATTCGAAGCTAGTGCCGTCTTCGCGAGTTGCTGTTACTTTTACAGTGGAACCTGGTTGAACGTCGTTGCTAAGGCCTGTGATGTCGAATGTTTCACGACCTGTAATTCCTAGCGTTTTCCAGCTTTCGCCGTTAACGAATTGAAGTGGAAGAACGCCCATACCTACAAGGTTACTGCGGTGAATACGCTCGAAGCTTTCCGCGATAACTGCTTTAACGCCAAGCAAGAACGTACCTTTTGCTGCCCAGTCACGGGAAGAGCCAGTTCCGTACTCTTTACCAGCGATAACAACAAGGTTTTGACCTTCAGCTTGATACTTCATGGAAGCATCGTAGATGGACTCAACTTCGCCTGTTGGCAAGTATGTTGTTACGCCGCCTTCAGTTCCTGGAGCCACTTGGTTACGAATACGGATGTTAGCGAACGTTCCGCGCATCATCACTTCGTGGTTACCACGACGGGAACCGTAGGAGTTGAAGTCTTCTCTTTTTACACCATGCTTGATCAAGTATTGGCCTCCAGGGCTGTCAACTTTGATGTTACCAGCAGGGGAGATGTGATCCGTTGTTACGGAATCGCCCAGAAGTGCCAACGTTTTAGCGCTGCGGATATCTGCGATATCATCCAGAACTGTGCCAAGGTCTGTGAAGAACGGAGGCTCTTGGATGTACGTGGAGTTCGTGTCGAACTCGTACAGATCGCCTTCTGGAATCGCGATTTCGTTGAAACGCTCATTCGCGCGGAATACGTTGCTGTATTTGTCGCGGAACATATCAGGGCTCATCGCGATGTTAAGTGCATCTTGAATCTCTTGGTTTGTAGGCCAGATGTCTTTCAAGTACACAGGTTTATCGTTTTGGTCGTAACCGATCGGATCTTTCGCAAGATCAATGTTTACTGTACCAGCAAGAGCATAAGCAACAACTAATGGAGGTGATCCAAGGTAGTTGGCTTTGACTTGAGCATGAACACGGCCTTCGAAGTTACGGTTACCAGAGATAACAGCAGCAACAGTCATGTCGTTGTCAGCAATCGCTTTGCTTACTTCGTCTGGAAGTGGACCGGAGTTACCGATACAAGTTGCACAGCCGTAACCTGCAACGTGGAAGCCTAGGGCTTCTAGGGACTCAAGCAAGCCTGCTTTTACCAAATAGTCTGTAACGACTAGGGAACCTGGTGTCAGGGAACTTTTCACGTAAGCTGGTTTTTTCAAACCAAGTGCAACCGCTTTTTTTGCAACTAGACCAGCACCGATCATAACGCTTGGGTTAGACGTGTTTGTACAGGACGTGATTGCCGCGATGACAACTGCGCCAGTACCCATTTTCACCGTTTCGCCGTTAGCGTAAGCGACGTCTACAACTTCTGCTACTTTCTCTTCAGTCAAACCGTAGCCGCCTTTTTCAATTGGCTGACGGATGATCGCGTTGAAAGATTCCTTCATATTTGTAAGCTCAACGCGGTCTTGCGGACGTTTAGGACCAGCTAAGCTAGGAACTACTGTGCTAAGGTCAAGCTCAAGAACGTCAGTGAACACTGGATCTGGCGTGCTGTCTGTACGGAACATGCCTTGTGCTTTGTAGTAAGCTTCTACAAGCGCAATTTGATCTTCCTCACGGCCAGTTGCACGCAAGTAGTTCAATGTTTCGTTATCAACAGGGAAGAAACCAATTGTTGCGCCGTACTCAGGAGCCATGTTCGCAACCGTTGCGCGGTCAGCCAAGGAAATGTTACTCAGACCAGGACCGAAGAACTCAACGAATTTACCAACAACGCCTTTTTTACGCAGGATTTGTGTAACTGTCAAAGCCAAGTCAGTCGCTGTAGCGCCTTCTGCCAATTGACCCGTCAATTTGAAACCAACAACGTCTGGAGCTACGAAGTATAGAGGTTGACCAAGCATACCTGCTTCTGCTTCGATACCGCCAACGCCCCAACCTACAACACCAAGACCGTTGATCATTGTTGTATGGGAGTCAGTACCTACGAGTGAGTCAGGGTAAACGACAGTTTCGCCGTCGATTGTTTTCGTTGCTGCAACAGATGCCAAGTACTCCAAGTTAACTTGGTGTACGATACCTGTTGAAGGAGGAACAGCACGGAAGTTATCAAATGCCGTTTGTGCCCAACGCAAGAAGCGGTAACGCTCTTCGTTACGTTCGAATTCTAAGTTAATGTTCATGTCGAGGGCATCCGGGGATCCGAAAGCATCAACCATGACAGAGTGGTCAATTACAAGGTCTACAGGAACTAGCGGGTTGATACGTTTAGGATCTCCGCCTTCACGAGCCATTGTCGCACGCATTGCCGCAAGGTCAACGACGACTGGAACGCCTGTGAAATCTTGAAGAACGATACGAGCAGGAATGAAAGGAATTTCTTTGTTCTCATCGCGGCCTTCAGCCCAGCCAGCGATTTGTTTAACGTGTTCAGCTGTAATCGCGCGGCCGTCGAATTGACGAATCGCAGCTTCAAGAAGAACGCGGATGGAAACAGGAAGGTTGTTAATTGTGCCGTGACCTTGGCTTTCAAAGTCAGGAAGGCTGTAATACTGGAACGATTTCGTGCCGACAGTTAACTGCTTACGCACAGAAAAAGAGTCCTTATTGGACATAGGTAGTTCCTCCTCAATAATAAGTTCATTGGGTTTCATCTAATGAAACTCAATTTCATAATTCCCTCTACCTCAAGTATACCGTCTGGATGTGTATGAGTAAAGATTAATTTCAATCATTTTTACAGCAAAAATGTCATATATTGAATCAATTCAAAGCAATTCGGGCTTGTCCTAACGAAGGAGGATTGCCAAGATGTCCTGGAAAACAGCGCTCTACAATTACGTTCACGCGAAAAATCAAGCAGAGCTCGAAGGCTCTGCAGGGCCATTGGAAGCCTATGTCTCAGACAGCGCTTATGTACGGAAACAGGATATCAAGGTGCGAAAGCTCTTGAACAGTTACCGTGAACGGGATGCTCGGTTGCTGCGAGGCGAAACGAAGCTCCGTTTGCAGGGCATTAAAGAGTCTCCCTATGGCATTATCGCGGATATTCAGCTGCATCGATCCCATTATTATGAGATTGGTTCGATCGAGCACCTTGAAGAACGAATTGAAAAGGAACGCGTCATTATTGAAAATCGGGGAACGGGCTGGCTGGTTCAAAGTGCAGAGCCTCTGCAAAGCGAGAAGTCGAGACTTGAACATGGGAGCCAAAGCTTTCATCTACCAGAGGGCGCTTCATTTCTCCCCACCCGGCCTGTTTCACCCTCTGTGCCATATATCCATCCTAGTATACGCCAACCTGGGGGTCAGGAATCCGTCTCTCGTAAAATCATTTATAATCGCCCCAAAGCCGTCCAATATGCGGAAACATGGTGGCAAACACCTAATCCGAGATACGAGTATTTTGAAGTAGATTGTACGAATTATGTGTCTCAATGCCTCTTTGCAGGCGGGGCTCCAATGGACTATACTGGGAAAAGGGATTCTGGCTGGTGGTTTAGCGGGAAAAAAGGGCGTCAAGAGCTCTGGAGCTATAGCTGGGCTGTTGCCAACAGCTTGCATCATTATTTGGAACGTCCCCATGCACATAGTTTGACAGGCACAGTTGTAAATGACCCGAGAGAACTTCAGCTAGGGGATACGATTAGCTATGATTGGGATGGCGACGGCAGGTTCCAGCATAATACCTTTGTGACGGGGAAAGATGCGAACGGGATGCCATTAGTGAATGCGCATACCTATAATAGCCGTAATCGGTATTGGGCGTATAAAGATTCACCTGCTTGGTCCGAACGGACGAAGTATGTGTTTATTCATGTAGCAGATGAAATGTAAATAGCAAGATACTGCAAATACTAGACGGAGGTACGTAATGAGCCGCAAAATACGAATTGGACTAATTTATGGAGGGAAATCCGGCGAGCATGACGTGTCGTTGCAAACCGCATTGGCCGTAATGAAAGCCGTGGATTTCACGAAATATGAGATTACACCGTTTTACATTTCCAAAAAAGGAGAATGGAGAAGCGGTACGCCTCATCTCGGTCCTATTGAATCCGTAGAGGAATTAACGTTTAGCGCAGGTAAAGATGTGGATGCCCCAGCTTCCAATGCGTTGGCACCCATTTTTGGCGCGATTCAAACGAAGGGCGATGTGGCGATATCCAATTCCGCTAATGCTGCAGCTGAGGACTTCGGTTTGGATGTTATTTTCCCGTTGTTGCACGGCACCTTCGGGGAAGACGGCACGATTCAAGGGTTATTAGAAATGGCCAACATTCCGTATGTTGGAGCAGGTGTATTAGCGTCCGCCGTCGGCATGGATAAAGTCATGATGAAAAAAGTATTTGCACAAGAAGGGCTGCCGCAATGTATTTTCCGCCATTTCACGCGGACCGAGTGGGAGAAGAATCGAGAGTACCACCTCGTTGAGCTGGAAACGGCGATCGGTTACCCGTGCTTCGTAAAGCCAGCTAACCTTGGCTCCAGCGTAGGGATTTCCAAAGCGAGAAACCAAGATGAGCTGATCAAGGCAGTTGCGTTTGCTTTCCAATACGACCGCAAAGTCATTATTGAAGAGAACATCGATGCCCGCGAAATCGAAGTTGCGGTTCTGGGGAACGATGAGCCGATCGCTTCTGTGGTAGGTGAAATCGTATCTTCGAATGAATTCTACGACTATAAAGCCAAATATCTCGATGGCAAATCCGCGATGATTATCCCGGCTGAGATTTCAGAGGAAGTATCTGACGAGGTAAGAGCGCTTGCGCTTCGTGCTTTCCTTGCTGTGGATGGCAGCGGCTTGTCACGGGTAGACTTCTTTTTAGGCAAAACCGATCAAAAAATCTATATCAATGAAATCAACACGATGCCTGGTTTCACGCCGTTCAGCATGTATCCGCTGCTTTGGAAAGAGACAGGTAAACCTTATAAAGAGCTGCTCGATGATCTCATTCGTCTAGCGTTAGAGCGTCATGCAGCGAAGCAAAATATCCAATATTCTTTTGATGCGGAGTAGATGAAGATGGGTTTTCAAACCGAATTTAATTCAGTGTGCAAATTTAAATCCGAACAGGAACTTTACGAACTGTTGGAGTACGGCCGCGGTAAAATGGTGAAAACCGGCTTCCGCGTCTTCCCGACAGGGCAGAAGGTCATCGCGTATACGCCGCATAACGTGGCGATTGCGATTGTGCGCATCGTCGCTTCTATCGCCGAAATCAATTTTCAAGGCGAGGAAGTGACCCAGGTGGAAATGGAGCTTCTCCGTCGCTTGACGGAGGAAGAGTCCCGCGTTCAGACCGCGCTGGCAGATGAAATGTTTTTTGGCGAGCAAGCCTCCAAATAAATAGTTTGAAAAAGAACACCGTCCCGATAAAGGGGCGGTGTTCTTTTTGTTATGCAGCGGAACGTTCGACGCCCATACAGGTTGTCACGAAAACTAGTAAAACAGTTGATTTTTAATAAGTGCCCGAGCACTTCATATTTTGGATCATATAGTACTACGATGACGGAGGAAAGAAGAGGTTGATGAAGTGGATAGTTTAGATAAAGAGAAGTCTAACAATAACGTTGATTCAAATGAACCCTCAAAGCTGCCAATTAATTCTAGCGCAAGTAGAAAACAAAAAGCCCGCATTAGTAACAGATGCTCACCGTGTTGTACGCCTAAACCCCCTAAGTGCTGCAGAAGAGGACCGAGAGGTTTTAAAGGAGCAACGGGAGCCACAGGTCCGACAGGAGCAACGGGAGCGACAGGTCCGACAGGTCCGACGGGACCAAAAGGAAAAGGAATCACTGGTGCAATGGGAGCGACAGGAGCAACAGGGGTAACAGGTCCAACAGGACCAGCTGGAGTTTCGACGGGTCCAACAGGGCCAACCGGACCGACAGGAGAAGCAGGCGCGACAGGAGCAAATGGAGCAACTGGGGCAACAGGAGCAACAGGAGCAACAGGCGAAGCGGGAGCAACGGGGGCGACTGGAACGACTGGAACAACTGGAGCAACAGGCGAAGCGGGAGCGACAGGAGCTACTGGTTCAACGGGAGCGACAGGATCAACAGGAGCAACAGGAGCAACAGGGGCAACAGGAGCCACAGGAGCAACGGGAGCCACAGGAGCTATGGGAGAAACAGGACCAGCAGGAGGAGCTACTGGAGTCACGGGCCCAACGGGACCAACGGGTCCGACAGGAGCAACAGGAGCAACAGGAGCCACAGGAGCCACAGGAGCCACAGGAGCCACAGGATCAACAGGAGCAACGGGAGCGACAGGAGCAACAGGAGCAACGGGAGCGACAGGAGCAACAGGAGCAACGGGAGCGACAGGAGCAACAGGGGCAACGGGAGTAACAGGACCAACGGGCTCATGCGAATGTACGCCTATGTATGCAAATTTTTGGAGCACTCTTTCTCAAGGTAATGTACCAACAAATACACCAGTTTCCTTTAATATTATGGGAGTTAATTCTGGAGATTTCGCCCTTGTTGGAGGAACTACAATTACAGTAATGTCGACTGGGGACTATTTAATTAACTACAGTCTTATTTTTAGAAATATGGGTGGTGACGGCTCAACACCAGTTGAAGGTGCTTATGCAATATTCATTGGAATTACGCCGATATTTACCATTGTTCCAGGCAGCGAATTTGGAACTGGTGTAGATCTTCCTAATAGTTCAATGACAAATTTACAAATTAATGGTCAGGTAATGGTACATTTCACGGCTGGTCAGCAATTCCAGCTTAGAAATATTGGTGCTACTCCAGACCATTTAACAAACAGTGTTGATGGTGCAAGTGTAAACAGTGCTGCACTTAATATCGTTAGACTAGATATTTAGAAAATTCCTCATATTCCTACATGGTTGACATAGAGGTTGGTGGACTTCATTTAATTTTCTATGTTAACCATGTTAGTAATTAATCAGAGGCTTCATGTTATACCAGGATTTATATAAGAATGGAGGACCTTTCTGATGGGAAATCTACTAGGAAAATATTGTACAAGTTATTATTGATCGAGGAGGTAAACGTTACATGATTGTTCGCCTCGGCTACGTGGCCATGTCCACGATGGTCAAGAATGCCTCGCCATCCAAGACGATGACGGCTACCAACTTTAGCAAGCTGATCGATCGGGAAGCGGCGATCCGCAAGCTGGAGCGCATTGGCGCCGAAAACTTACATAACACGCTGCGCCTCCTGAAGCATAATCGGGCGCATGATATCATGGTATTCCGTTTCTCCTCCCGATTCATCCCGCTCATCGGCCATGAGATGCTGGCGGATTGGGACCCGATCCCGACGCTGGCGGCAGAATTCGAGGAGCTCGGCAGCTATGCCAAGCTAAATGGCATGCGCGTCAGCTTTCATCCCGATCATTTTACCGTGCTCAGTACGCCAAGGAAGGACGTACTGGAGAAATCTGTTCAAGACCTGGAGCGCCACTCCGCGATGTTGAACGCGATGGGCCTAGGCTCAGAGGCGATGTGCAATATTCATGTCGGCGGCTCATACGGGGATAAGACGAATGCTGCGAGACGGTTTATCCAGAACTTCAACGCCCTGCGTCTCCCCATCCAACAGCGCATCACACTCGAAAATGATGATAAAACGTTCAACGCACTGGAAACGCTCCAGATTGCGGAAGAAGTCGGGGCACCGATGGTTCTCGATATCCATCACCATGCCGTCAATAACGAAGGTGAAGATGCGATCGAGCTATGGCCTCGCATTCAGGAGACATGGCTGAGGCGTGCTCGCGAGCATCCCGACACACCGACAGCCTCGCTGCCGCCAAAGATCCACGTCTCCAGCCCTAAGAGTGATACGGATCCGCGTAGCCACGCCGATTTCGTGGAGGTAGGTCCGCTAATGACCTTCCTGAGAGGCATTGCCCCGATCACACCGAAGTTGGATATGATGATCGAAGCCAAAATGAAAGATGGCGCCCTTTTTCAACTCATGGAGGACTTTAAAGGACAAGATGGCGTCAACATCCTCGATCAAGCATCGATTAGGCTCTAATACCCATATTTTTCTTGAATTGTTGGACAAAATGGGTTAGTTTGGAGAGAAGAACGACTAACCATGCCATTGTGAGAGGGGCTTCAACTAACCATGAGTCAATTGTTAAACGGAAAAAATATACTTGTTATGGGTGTTGCCAATGACCGCAGTATCGCTTGGGCTATTGCACAATCTTTGGCTGCGCAAGGCGCTAATCTTGTATTTACGTACGAAAACGAGCGCGTCGAAGAACGTGTACGCAAGCTGGCTGACACGATCGAAGGTTCAACATTACTGCCTTGTAACGTGACTGTTGATGCTGAGATCGATACGTTAGCTGCTGCACTTAAAGAGAAGTTCGGTGTCGTACACGGTCTTGTACATAGTATTGCTTTTGCCAAAACCGAAGAATTGGACGGGCTGTTCGTAGATACTTCACGCGATGGCTTCGCGCTTGCGCATGATATCAGCGCATACTCTCTTGTTGCGGTATCCAAACGCATTTATCCGCTGATGACAGAAGGCGGCAGCATCATGACGATGACGTACCTTGGCGCAGAGCGCGCAATGAAGAACTACAACGTCATGGGAGTTGCCAAAGCTGCGCTTGAAGCAAGCGTTCGCTACTTGGCGGCTGATCTTGGTCAATACGGCATCCGTGTTAACGGGATTTCCGCAGGTCCAATCCGTACATTGGCTGCTAAAGGCATCAAGGATTTCAACTCTATCCTGCGCCAAGTGGAAGAGAAAGCGCCGCTTCGCAAAACAACAGACACTGCTGAAGTTGGCGATACAGCGATGTTCTTGATGAGTAATCTTTCCCGCGGAATCACGGGCGAAGTTATTTATGTCGACGGTGGCTACCACATCGTTGGGATCTAAACATAACGTGTATGTTTAAATAGCGAACTGTCAGGGCAAATGCCTTGGCAGTTTTTCTCTTTTTACAGGGGAATGTGAAAATGTACGAATAATTTAGGATGAAACGCACTAGTATTAGAAACGTATAATTTACTATACTTAACGTAATATCTAAAATTTATGATAAGAAAGAGTGGATATAGATGGTAGGTAACGGATCAGAGGCTTTCGTAGTGGGCAGTAAAAGTTTTACGGCTGTAGCGATTAATACCGCGGCCAAGGCGGGGCAATGGATTAAAACGAAGCTGGGAGACATCAATCATGTAGGGACGAAGTATTCGGCGCAAGACTTGGTGACGGAAGTGGATAAAGGCTCGGAGAAGCTGATTCGCAATCTGATTATGACACATTTTCCAGATCACTCGATTCTGGGTGAGGAAGGTGTAGAGCCTGGTCCAGAGGCTTCAGCCAAAGCGCTGCAAGAGATGAGCGACGAGGAATATCTCTGGATCGTGGATCCGATCGATGGGACAACGAACTTCGTGCACGGCTTTCCGTTTTATTCGGTGTCGATTGCACTAGCGCACAAAGGTGAAGTGATTGTAGGTGTTGTCTACGACCCAACGCGCGATGAGCTGTTCGTTGCGGAGAAAGGCAAAGGCGCCTACATGCACGGCAGAAAAACAAACGTATCCGACGACGAAACGCTGCTGAGCAGCTTGATCGCAACGGGGTTCCCAGCTGACCGCGACGGGGCGCTGCCGATTAATCTGAAAGGCGTGCAGGCACTGTCGCCGAAAGTTCGCAACATCCGAGTGGCAGGCTCCGCTGCGCTTCACTTGGCCTATGTGGCCGCGGGACGTCTAAGCGGCTTCTGGGAAATTGGACTGAGCGCATGGGATATTGCGGCAGGTGCTCTGATCATTCAGGAGTCAGGCGGACGCGTGACGGATACGGAAGGAAAGCCATACCACCTAGGCGTGCGCAATGTGCTGGCAACGAATGGACGCATCCACGAAGAGCTGCAGCATGAGCTGAAAGTGGCGGAAGCAACAGGTTTATAAAGTTAGACGAAGGAATCCACTATCCGATGTCGATGATCATAAAGCCGCTTGCGCGCTCATTCGGAAACGAATGATCGGCTAGTGGCTTTTTCCTATTTTTGGGAGTAGCAATGTATGCGTAAAAGTATGGTACAAATCGCTCGAATCCTCTATAATATGAGATATATTCATTATTTAAACGTTTCAATTAACGGAATATGCAATTCGTAATTCGAAAATGGATGGAGTGCTTCTATGTCAACGAATACAGGATCAGGACCAGATATTGTTACATTTGGCGAAACGATGGCATTGCTCATGCCTTCTGGCGGGAAGGGCTTGGAGTATTCCTCGGAGCTGCACAGCTTGTTCGGCGGTGCGGAGAGCAACGTGGCGATCGGCATTTCACGTCTTGGGGGCCGTGTTGGCTGGTTTGGAAGATTGGGGAAGGACCCGCTGGGTCGCATGATTTTCAAAAAAATCCGTGGGGAAGGCGTCGACGTATCCCGTGCAGAACTGACGCCAACAGCGCCTACGGGACTTATGATGCGTGATGTGCTGATGGGCAAAACCTCCGTCTATTACTACCGCAAAAACTCAGCGGCCAGTCAGATGAGCGCAAGCCATTTGGATGAGGCGTATATCGCTGGGGCGAAAATCTTGCATGTAACTGGCATCACGCCAGCACTCAGCGAGTCGTGCCGTGAGGCGGCCTTCGAAGCGGTGCGGTTGGCGCACAAGCATGGGGTAAAGGTTAGTTTTGATCCAAATCTGCGTCTGAAACTGTGGAGCATGGAGGAAGCGCGTCCTGTACTGCTCGAGTTGGCGAAGCTGGCGGACATTTTCTTGCCTGGTTTGGATGAACTCAAGCTGTTGTACCAGACAGAAGACTGGGATGTCATCGTGAGCAAGCTGCGCGAGCTGTCGGCGATCTCCATCGTCAAAGGCGGCGAAGACGTGACTTATGTGGTGACGCAGGATTCAATAACGACCGTGCCTTATTTTAAAGCAGAGCATGTGATTGATACCGTTGGTGCAGGGGACGGGTTCTGTGCGGGCTTCCTAACAGGCTTGCAGAAAGGGTATGATTACCCTGAGGCGGTTCGCATTGGGAATTTGGTAGGCTCCATGATCGTGCAGACTGAAGGCGACTGGGAAGGCGCGCCGACGTGGGAGCAAGTGGAAGCGGTACTTAACAACACTAAACATGTAGAGCGTTAGCAGTTCGGATAGGTCCGTAAGATAAAAGAGCACATGGATGCTTGTACATAGAAGGGAAGATCACAGTGAAGAAACTTCAATTACTTCAACAAATTACAAATGAAGGTGTTGTCGCTGTTCTACGTGGCGAAACGCCAGAGGAAGTCGTCGAAATGGCGGATCAAGCGATCGCCGGCGGGATTAAAGTCATCGAAGTCACGATGACCGTGCCTTTCGCACTGCGCGCGATCGAGGAGCTGGCGAAGCGCTACTCGAGCACAGCGAAGGATGCGTCGAAGTACGCGATCATCGGGGTGGGCACAGCCCTCGACCCCGAGACGGCGCGTGCCGCGATCCTAAGCGGGGCCGAGTTCGTTGTCGGCCCGTCTTTGAACCCAGCAACGGTTACGCTGTGCAACCGTTATCGCGTACCCGTCATGCCAGGCTGCATGACGATCGCCGATATCCAAGCCGCGCTTGAGCTTGGCGTGGATATCGTGAAGCTCTTCCCGGGGAATCTGTACTCCCCGGCAATGATTAAGGCCATTAAAGGTCCGCTGCCGCAGGCGAACATTATGCCTACTGGCGGGGTGTCGCTGAGCAACCTCGGCGAATGGATCCAGGCCGGCGCAGTGGCCGTCGGCATCGGCTCCGATTTGACGAGCGAAGCCGTCAAAACAGGCAACTACAGCCTTGTCGCAAAGAAGGCTGCGCAATATATTGAAGCCTACCAAGCGGCTAAGCGGTAGGATATAAGTACGCTCCGTCGAATTTAGGACGGAGCGTATTTTTTTGTGCGGAGAGCGAGGAGGAAACGATGGCGAGAGCTAGGATTCTGCTGAGGGTGGAACATCTCGAGGCTTCTTTATCTTTTTATAGGGATCAGCTGGGATGGGGGAGGACGCCGGGGCATATCCGAGAGTTGAAGGTACCGACGGAGGACGGTTACACGTTGGTGTATTGGGAGGAGCTATTCCCCTCCCATGATGAGATTCTGGACATGTTTGGAAGCGGGGCAGGTGAACTGGAGCGCTCAATCAGAGATTTGTCAGAGGCTAGGCTCAGCCTCTCTGAGCATCCAGGCAAGTGGTCCATTCGCGAGCATGTGCTCCATGTGGTTGACCTGGAGTTGGTCACGATGCATAAAGTCAAATTCGCGCTAGCCGAGCCTGGGCGGACGTACCAAGGCAATGCCTTTCAACCTGATGATTGGCAGCTAGGCTTAGCCTACTCAGAAAGAACTATTGCAGACGAAGTGCTGCTTTTCCGTGCAGCTAGACAACATGTGCTTGGCCTATGCAAGCATCTGCCAGGTGCGATGTCGCGAACGATTCGAACGCCGCATCGCGAAGAAAGCGTCGCGCAGTTGCTGAAGATGATGGGGGGACACGCCAGCCACCATGTGCGTGCCATTCATCGAATCCGCGAACAAAACGGCATCTAGACGTGCTTTCAATTTACCCTAAGTGAATGGGGTAGCACAGATAGGTTGATGTAGGACGCATTTCCTACGGCTCAGCCCCCTGCAAGCGCATTTGGCTATCAAAGTTGTCAACACAAAGAACCCGCAAGCCAATTGGCTAACGGGTTCTTTGTGTTGGTCCCTCTAATGTGTGGGAGGAGGGGGGACTACTGGTAGTTACGTGTTTCCGCTAACGTTACTCCTTGGAGAGTTCTTCCAGAGACTTCACCTTACCATGCGGATGTTGAGCTTGTTTACGACTCTTCCATGCAGCTTCTTCACGGCGCTTCGAGTGGCTCATCGCTTGTAACCTCCTATGGTACGCGGATGGTGTTGCCCTAATAAAATGTGATAGATGTGCCTATTTTATGCAGGGCAGACACGATAAAAAAACACCACAAGACCGTTGAAGGCCCTGTGGTGTTCCTATCTTAGACTATTCCGTAGCAACGGATTGGTCAGCTTGCATGTTGACCGGGGAGATACGGATGAAGTTCGCTTCAAGGTTGCTTAGCAAACCTTCCACTTTTGCTGCAGCTTCGGATTGACCGGAGTTAGCAAGCTCAGCGTGGTAAGCTGTGAGCAATTCGGTAAGATCTTTTTTGCTTTGTACGCCAATCGGCTCAAGCTTAACTTTCGCGCCTTTTGCGATACGACGCTCGATCGCAGCTTGATCAAGACCCATTTCTGGAACAAGACGTTGGTAGATAACCCCGCCCGTCATACCTGCACAGATCCATGGTCCTGGATCACCCATAACAACGGCACGGCCGTTTGTCATGTACTCGAACGCGAAGCCTTTCAGGTTCGCACGAGCAGCTAGACCGCCCAGCTCATCGCGTAGAGGCGTTGTGATCTCGCCGCCGAAGACAACGTCAGCACCGGAGAAACGGATACATGCACGTGTATCTGCGCTGCCTTGGATCAAGAACAAGCCTTTTTGTGCGCCGTAACCGAAGGATTTACCAACACTGCCGTTGATGAAGGTGTTGTTTTTGCCTTGGGACTTCACGATGGCTACTTTACCACCGAATGCCATTTTACCAAGACCGTCTTCAGCACCACCGTATACCGTAATGTCAACGCCGCGCGCATTGAATGCCGCCAAACCGTTACCAGGTACGGAACCGTCAACGAGGTTCAAAGCAACCGTTGGAAGCTCATCGTAGCTGCCGTCGAAACGGTCCCTTACGCGATGGCTGGAGTAACGTGTTCCAAGGATACGGGACTCAGCATCCACTTTGGACCAGTTGCGAACGACAGGAGCGTCGAACGATACGGATTCTGGGAAGAACTCAAGACCTTCTGCACCAGCCGCGATACGAATATCCGAAGATACGGCTGCTTCTTCCATCGCTCTTTCAACGTCAGAAACGAATTGAAGCGGAGCTGGGCGAAGAATGTCAGACAAGTCGATACGATCATTGTGGCTGATTTGCTCCAGTAGATCGGAACGGCCAACCAGGTCTTGCAAGTTGTTGAAACCAAGGGAAGCGACGACTTCGCGTACTTCTTCACCCATACCGCCAAACAAACGAACCAAACTGTCAACAGCGATGTCGAATTGACGCGGTACGAAACGGCGAAGACCTTTTTCTTCCGCTTCTTCCATGGAATCGATTTGTGTTGCGATACCTACGTGACATGTGTCAAGGTGACAGCCGCGGCATGTTGTACAGCCGATGGATTGCATCGCAATACTGCCGAAGCCTGCGCGGTTCGCACCGAGCATAACCATTTTAACAACGTCAGCACCTGATTTCAGACCGCCATCGGACCAAAGCTCTACGCGGTGACGAAGACCAGCTTCAATCAAAGCAACGTGAGCAAGCTTCGTTCCGATTTCCGTTGGAAGACCAACGTGTGTCAAGGAGTGAATACGAGCCGCACCTGTACCGCCGTCGAATCCGGAAAGGGTAATCACGTCAGCGCCAGCTTTCGCTACACCAACCGCGATTGTACCAATACCAGGAACAACCGGGATTTTCACGATGATTTTCGCTTTGCGTCCGCTAGACTCTTTAAGCTCGGAAATGATTTGCGCCAAGTCCTCGATCGAGTAAATATCGTGGTTGTTGGATGGCGAGATCAAGTCTGAACCGATCGTTGCGTTACGAGCAGCAGCAATTTTTGCAGTAACTTTGGATCCTGGCAAGTGACCGCCTTCACCTGGCTTCGCCCCTTGACCGATTTTGATCTCAAGGAATGCAACTGCGTTAGCAAGCTCAATGTTTACACCGAAACGTCCGGAAGCGACTTGCGCTCCGCGCGTTTTTTTGTAACGGCCAAGCATATCTTTAATCTCTCCGCCCTCGCCGTTCATGGTTACCATGTTCAGACGTTCGCCGGCTTCGGCGTAGGCACGGAAAGCTGTTTCATTTTGTGAACCGAAGGACATCGAAGAAATCAACATCGGTAAGGAATGTCCGCCAATGGAAATATCAACTTGAGAAGGATCGAGCGGCTTACGGCCTTCACTCAAAGCTTTCTCAACATTGAATCCAGCGATATGACGGATCGAAATCGGGTTCTTCTTCTCCTCTTCACGCAGTTTGTCGCGGTAGTCGCTATACGGAGCAGCACCAGATGCTGCATCGCCTAGCGCCTTCCACATACGTTGGAAGAAACGGAAGTTTTTCGCTGCTTTCGCTTTGGCATTCGTGAAGTCCGCATAACGTGCTTCCGCATCAGCTTCAAGCTGTGCAAAGCCAGTTCCTGCTTTTTCGCTGCCCAGGTAGTTCACGATATCCAGCACCTCCGAAACTTCCGGATGGAAGCCGATGGAGGAGAAGAAACGTGTGTAACCACGAAGCTCGTGCGTTCCGATTGTTGAAATGACTTTCTCAAGTCCTTTCGTTAGAGCCGCGTACACTTTGCGTGCTGCTGCCGCATTGCCTTCTTTGTCAGAAGCGGTTGCGAAGAGCAAGTAAGGTGAGATCACATCTGCACCAAGACCGCAAGCGACTGCGATATCGTGCAAGCTGCGGATGGCAGCCGAACGAAGGATCAGCGTCACATGACGGCGCAGGTTGTCACCGAAACCGAGTTTTTCCGCACGAAGTGCGATATCGATTTTGGAAACGACAAGGTGTGGATCAAGCCATAGACGGTCGTTTTGATGAGCTTCAGCATCGTCCAAGACGAGAAGTACAGCGCCATTACGAACTGCAGAAATCGCATCCCCAGCAAGCTTAGTCAAGCCATCGTTGATCGACGTGCCTCTTCCGAAAGTCGTGGAAAGAACGGCAACTTTTTCCGCGCCTTGTGCACGGAATTGCGTCAACAACTGCTCAAAGGATGGTTGAGACAAGTGCTCTTCACTGCCTACGCCGTTCGTTCCTTCCAGAACAAGCGGAGCAAGAAGCTCAAGACGAAGGTTGTTGTCCACTTGTGCATAAACCGGAATACGAGCACCAGCGATAACACGTGTGGAGAAGTGTTCCATTTCACGGTCGCGGTCAATCGCAGGGTTCGTTACAACGGCAACACTTTCTTTAATAAAGTCAGGCACGTTCTGGCGTTCCCAAGCAAGAGCAGCATGCGGTGCATCGTGACCTAATGAACGAATTGGCTCAGCGCCAGTTTCGGACATCGTTTCGATGTAGGAAATGCCGTCGCGGTCCCAGCCAAAAGCGCTGTAAATTTGGTCTGTGGCTACGATCGTGTCATTAAGCTCAACTTGTGTATCTGTTGCAGTTGGGTTCAAATAAGAGCGTAGACCGTTAAAATTCAGACGTTTGCTTGCACGCTCATACACTAAGGATTGCACTTCATGGTAAGGAATCACTTGAATGTGCTCGCCTGGTGTTAGAACAACACCGACTTTCTCGCCTGGCGCGATCGGCTTAGGATCAGCAACCATTTCGCCAACCGTGATAACACCTTGCTCGGATGAGAAGTATAGGGACGTGTCGCTTTCAACCATCCATACAGGACGAAGGCCTAGTGCGTCTACGCTGAAAATACACTCATTGCCGTAACGGGAAACGATACCCGCAGGACCTTGTGCAAAGTGACCCCAAACTTGACGGTAGTACACATACAAATCTTGAAGTTCCGGACGGAACTGTTTCATTTCATTAATAATAGGAGGGAATACCAATTCCATCGCTTCGAAAAGGGACAAGCCAAAACGGTGAATGAACGTTTCGATCGTTCTGTTCATGTCTTGGGAGTCGGAACCGCCGCTAACGAGCGGAACGCCAACCATGTCAGCTTCTAGACGAAGTTTCTTAACCGTGTTGATCTCACCGTTGTGACCAAGAAGGGAGAACGGCTGAACACGGAAGAACGAGGACAAGGTGTTCGTTGAATAACGGTTGTGACCAACAGTCACTTGGGAAGCGAACAAAGGATCACGCAGATCGTTAAAATATTTAGGCAGGATGCTAGCGGCACCTAGTACTTTGTAAGCCGAAGTTACATTGCTGAGTGTCGCAACATGGACGTTATAACGATCTTCAATCGCAACATGCAGTTCAAAAAGGTGATCGGCAACTTGACCTCCGGTTTTGTTGCTGATCGCTGCAATTTGCCAAAACGTAGGCTCATCGAGAAGACCATTGGCGCCTAGCGAAGAGCTATCGACAAGGTTTTCTTGCTCGAGAATAATGGAGACATCATGGGAGGCAAAAAGCTCGCGAATACCGTTCTGAATCTCAGTAACAGTCAAGTCAAGCTTGCGTGGAACAAAGATATGACCAACAGAGAAACGGTTGTCGAAGGCAAGCTTGCCGTCTAGACCTGCGTCTGTTAATTTCTTTTCCCAGAGAGCACGTGGAATGTCTGTTAAAATACCGCAACCATCGCCTTCACCATTGATAAATCCAGAACGATGTTCCATTTTAACTAGGGATTCAATCGTTTTTTGGATGTTATCGCGGGAAGGGTGACCATTTTTTTCAATAATACAAATAATACCGCAGCTGTCGTGTTCGGTTCCTAGTAGATCTTGAAAACGGCCTTCATTACGCATCAATTCATTCATTGCTCAGGTCAGTCGCCTGACCGTCACCTCCCATACATATTTAAACTCCTCTTGCTTACGCTTCTTGCATTCTGGCGCTGATGAGCCTGCCAGCCCATTCATATTCGGGAGATTACCACTTTGTGGTCAAAACCGAAATATGCATGAATGTGAATAAAAATGCAATATAACTGAATATCATGCCAAATTACAGCGGATAAACCTCATGTAAATCGGCATAAATCGACTCGTAGTAAAGTAAGGCACTGCACACAAAAATCCATGCAATATTTGTAAATCATGCCCTAACTTTCTAGGAAAATACTGTGTATTCAAGCCGTTTCGCTAAAAGGGTAAAAGTAATCTTAGAATAGCATGAAAAACCTCATCCGACAATACTTGCAGACGCAAAACACAAATGTAAGCGTTACCTTTTTTGTATATTGGTGAATAAAACCAAAAATTCTAACAACTTCACTTCCGTATAAAGACGAACGAACTATAATCCTGATAGGATCATAGTTCGTTTTTGGGACATGCAGGTGAAAGAGTGAGAGGAATGCCGATTGACACAACAAGCTGTGAACGCGGGTGTTTTAGCGGGATTTCAACGTTTTGAAGGCGCGATCTGCCGCTTCCAGCGTTTGTGCGATGTCATCCTCCGTGTGCGCGATGGTCATGAACCAAGCCTCGTATTTGGATGGAGCCAAGTTAATGCCTTGCTCCAGCATCCCACGGAAGAAATCAGCGAAGCGTTCGCCGTCCGTGTCTTGGGCTTCATCATAATTGGTGACAGGATGGTCACAGAAATGGGTTGAGAAGGCGCCGCCGATGCGATTGAGCGTCAAGGCGATGCCATGGCGGGCGGCGGATTCCGCGATGCCGCTTGCGAGCGTCTTGCCAAGCTGCTCGAGCTTGGCGTATACACCGGCCTGCTGGAGCACCTCCAGGCAGGCGATGCCGGCGGAGATGGAGGCGGGGTTGCCCGCCATCGTGCCGGCCTGATACGCAGGTCCGAGCGGCGCGACCTGCTCCATCACTTGCTTGCGGCCCCCGTAGGCCCCGATCGGCAGCCCGCCGCCGATCACTTTGCCGAGGGCCGTCAGGTCCGGCTCTACGGCGGCGAAGCGCGCCGCCGCCTCTTGAGCGCCTCCCTCCACGAGAGGGAGGCCTGGATAGGTCTGTGCCGCTCCGTAATGGAAGCGGAACGCCGTGATGACCTCGTCGTAGATGACGAGGGCGCCGTGTTTGCGAGCAGCGGCGCAGAGCTGCTCGAGGTAGCCGGCATGGGGCATGACCATGCCGAAGTTGCCGACGATGGGCTCGACCATCACCGCGGCAATGTCTTCACCCCATCGCGCAAGCGCAGCCTCGAGTGCCGGAATGTCGTTGAACGGCACGGTGATGACCTCTTGCGCGATGCTCGCGGGCACGCCGGCGCTGTCCGGCGTGCCTAGCGTGGACGGCCCAGAGCCGGCCGCCACGAGCACGAGATCCGAGTGGCCGTGGTAGCACCCGGCGAACTTAATGATCTTGGTGCGCCCTGTGTAGGCGCGCGCCACGCGGATCGTCGTCATCACGGCCTCGGTGCCGGAGTTGACGAAGCGCACTTTGTCGAGCGAGGGAATCGCCGACTTCAGCATGCGGGCGAACTCGATCTCGAGTTCGGTGGGGGTGCCGTACAGCGTGCCGTTCTGTGCGGCGCGCGTGATGGCTTCGGTCACATGCGGATGCGCGTGACCAGTGATGATCGGGCCATAGGCGGCGAGGTAGTCAATGTAGCGATTCCCGTCTACGTCCCAGAAGTGTGCGCCTTGCGCACGCTTCATGAAGACGGGGGCGCCGCCGCCCACGGCTTTGAAAGAGCGGGAAGGGGAGTTGACCCCCCCGACGATGTGTTGCAGTGCTTCTTGGTAAAGAAGCTCGGAGTTTTTACGTTGCATAAGTATTCATTCCTTTATATATGAATTATTTGATGAGTAATCAGATTGTCGCGACGTTATATCTAGTAATTCCTCGTATCCTAAATTGAAACGGAACGTAGATGCACTAATTTAGGAAAAAGAAGCTGTTTCCCTATCTTGAGGGAACGTCGGTACGCTATTTCCCCGAAAACACGTGACATTAAGCTAAAATGGACGGAATAACGCACCGACGTTCCGCGTCTCTCAAAAAATGACTCTTTTTGGCTCTATAACTCACTGACGTTCCGCTACGATCACATTCTGGTGCTTTTAATGCAAATTGGTGCCCTTAGAGCAGCTAACTTTCCATACACTCCACCACCAGAGGAGCTCCATTCATACAAAAATACGAGTGGTTCCCCACTCGTATCACGTACACGTTCAACGTCACTTCTTCCCGCTCTTCGGCGTCGGAGACGGTGAAGCTGACGGCTTGGTTGGCCCTGTATCGGCTTCAGCCGTACCAGCAAAAAGATTTTTAATATACTGCTGCAGTTTTAATCGATCGGCTGTAATGACAGATGCGCCGCGGATGTTTTTCTCCACGAGCAAGTCAGTTGGCGGAAGCTGCGAGGAGATGATGCCATCCGCCTTGGCTTCGTAGCCAAGGCTGCCGAGCTTGAGCATGTCGGTTACACTTAGATTCGTATCAATATACGGATCGATGGCATTCAATATCCGCGGCAGCTTAATCAAGGACGAGGTGGATTGCATTTTACTCGCAACGGCTGTCAGGAACTTCCTTTGACGCTCGGTCCGCGAGAAGTCGGATAGCGCATCATGTCGGAAGCGGACGTACTGCAGAGCTGTTTTGCCATCGAGATGCTGTTGTCCTTTTTTCAAATTAATATCGTAGACATGATCATCTTCGGAGTCGGAGTATTTCATATCTTTTTCCACATCAATATCAATCCCGCCGACCGCATCAATGAGGGCGATGAACCCTTTGAAGTCCGTGTAAACATAATACTGAACAGGAATGCCGAGCAGATCGCTGACGGTTTTCATCGCCAAATTTGGGCCGCCTGTGGTGATCGCGGTGTTAATGCGGTCTTCGCCTTCACCTGGGATTTTGACATAGGTATCACGCAAAATAGAGAACAGATACGCCTTCTTCGTCACAGGATCGATGGATGCCAGCATAATACTGTCGGATCGAGGCAGCTCATTCTTAACCATACCGCGGGAATCTCCACCTAGAAGTAAAATGTTCACGCGCTGCTTGCCTTCCCATTTGGGCGGCGTATACTTATCGCCTTTATCCTTAATGGTGCTCGGGATGAGGGAACCGCCCCCCGTACCCTTCGCATTGTCCGATTTATGCGAGATATTATTTGCAAAACTATAGAAGGCATAAGAATAATAGCCAGCAGCAACCATTAGGAGTAACACGACCAGGAGCAGAATCCGTTTGAAAATTTTCATGACTAGGTAAGCTCCTTTCATTGACCAATAATCTGTACTTTTTTTTATAACAGAATTGGAGTATCATGAGCATGTTGTCGTTGTGTTGTATGAAACATCATTATGATCCATATTATAGATGCTACGAAACTTCGATAGCAAGTAATGACGAATGTTGACGCAATTTGTAGCCGAGACGACGAAGTCAGGGGGAAAACGCATGTTAGCTATAGATGTACAGATGCTGCGCAAAGAGTTTCAAGTGCAGCAAAGCCGCGGCGGACTTAAGGGAGCTGTGCAAGATTTATTCAAACGAGAATACAAGCAGATTACAGCTGTGAAGGATATTTCCTTTCAGATTCCGAAAGGCGAGATCTGTGGATATATCGGTGAAAATGGTGCTGGGAAATCGACGACGATCAAGATGCTCACAGGTATTCTAGTTCCAACCGCAGGTCATATCAAGGTGAATGGCTTTGTGCCCTTCAAGGAGCGAGAAAAATTCGTTGCCGGGATTGGTGTTGTCTTCGGTCAGCGCAGTCAGCTGTGGTGGGACATCGGTGTCGTGGAGTCGTTCCAGCTGCTCAAAAAAGTGTATCGCGTCTCGGACGCCGATTACCGCAAACGGCTCGACGAGCTCGTTGACCGCTTGCAGCTGTCGGATCTACTGTCACGACCTGTCCGCAAGCTGAGCTTAGGACAGCGGATGCGCTGTGAGCTTGCTGCTTCGCTCCTTCACAATCCAGAGATCCTGTTCCTCGATGAGCCAACCATTGGCCTCGACATCGTGGTCAAAACTGAAATTCGCGAATTTCTCAAGTCGCTCAACCAGCGGTACGAAACGACGATTCTGCTCACCACGCACGATTTGCAGGACATCGAAGCGTTATGCTCCCGTGTTATTATGCTGGATGACGGCCGAATTATTTATGATGGCGGACTGGAAGAATTGAAAGCGCGCTGGGGCAAGGGCAAAGAGGTTGTGCTTCAGTTCGAACATCCGACGACACTTGCGCGTCTTCAAGAGTTGACTGCAGGGCTCGATGTAGCTTGGCAATTGGAAAATGAATTGTCTGCAAAGGTCTTTATCCCATACGAACGAGCCAACATTTCAGATGTGCTGGGCCGCGTCGTCGGTGTGCTGCAAATTCAAGATATTAAAATCAATGAAACGAATACCGACGATATCGTGCGCGAAATTTATAAATCAGGCTCTGCCGAAGTGAAACGTCTGGACACCCTGCAGCCAGAGGGAGAGGGAGTCACGACCCATGCTTAGTGCTTATTTAGAAGTCATCCGCATGCGGTTTCTGATGATGCTTGCCTATCGGGTGAACTATTACAGTGGAATCCTGATCTATGCGCTCAATATCGGTTCTTATTATTTCGTCTACAAAGCCATTTACGGTGACCACGCGATGATCGGTGGTTTAACGCTTGGCCAAATGACAACGTATGTAGCGATTTCCTGGATGGGTCGCGCATTTTACTTTAATAATCTAGATCGTGAGATTGCGAATGAGATTCGCGATGGCAGCGTGGCGATCCAGTTCATAAGGCCGTACAATTATATTTTTGTGAAAATGATGCAGGGTTTAGGCGAAGGTGTGTTTCGTCTCTTGCTTTTCACGACACCGGGCATGATCTTCATCTGGCTATTGCTGCCGATTCAACTTCCATCGGATCCGAGCCTATGGGTTATCTACTTGGTCATGCTGTTCTTCAGTTTCCTCATTAATACGCAGTTGAATATCATCACGGGCTTGTTCGCATTTTTCCTAGAAAATAATGAAGGACTCATGCGAATGAAGCGCGTTGCCGTTGATTTGTTCTCGGGATTGATTATTCCGATTTCCTTCTTCCCAGGCTGGTCCAAGTCGATTCTCGAGTGGCTGCCGTTTCAAGCGATTACGTACTTACCGAGTGCGGTGTTCACTGGCAAAATTACAGGCCATGCGATCCTCCAAAACTTCGGGGTTCAAGCCCTTTGGTTCTTGGTGTTAATCATTCCGATCTATGTGCTGTGGGTCAAATCCAAAACACGTCTTTTCGTACAAGGAGGGTAACGCATGTTCTATATCACCCTCATTTTCGACTATTTTAAAAATTACATGAAAACACGGCTCACCTACCGATCCGATTTCTGGATTGAAGTACTGTCCGACTTACTATTTAATGGATTAAATCTATTCTTCATTCTTGTCGTTTTTTTGCAAACGCAATCGATGGGCGGCTGGAATCAAGAACAAATTTTGTTCATCTACGGTTATTTTATGATCCCGTATGGCATATTTATTTCCTTTTTTAATTTATGGGGCTTTAGCGAGCGCTATATTATCAAAGGAGAGATGGATCGCATTCTGACGCGGCCTGCGTATAACCTGTGGCAGCTGATGCTGGAGAATCTCGATCCCGCCTCACTGTTCAGTGCATTGGCAGGTATGGTCGTTATGATCTATTCCTGGGTGAAGTTGGACCTGCCTTTCCACTGGCATGACCCGTTGATCTTCATTGTCATGGTGCTGGGCTCCATTCTCATTTATGCAGGCGTATACGTTTCGTTGACCGCGCTGGCGTTCTTCTCCGATGCGCCGACGGGTATCCTGCCATTAATCTGGAACATTCAGAACTATGGCCGCTACCCAGCGACGATTTATAACAAGCTGCTGCGAAGTATTCTGACGTGGATTTTGCCATTTGCGTTCGTTGGCTTCTACCCAGCTGCGTATTTCATCGATCCCGAGAATTGGAAATGGTTTGCGCTATTGACCCCAGTTGTAGGCATCGCCTTCAGCATTCTGGGCATCACGATCTGGAACATTGGTGTGAAAAGGTACCGCGGCGCGGGTTCATAGTTGCATATTATGTTGGAAAAGACTGCTTGGCGATATTTCGCTGGGCAGTCTTTTTCATGTTGATTGTGGGACTAGTTGAGGTATTGGCGTATGAGTGATGGATCTTGGAGGGCGGGTGGATAGTACCCAGATTACCTGTTCCTGCAAATGTGCAGGATATTCGTGGCATCCGCTTCTTGGGAGGAGGAGTTCCTGCAATTGTGCAGGATTTTCTCCTGTATTCGAGCCAAATTCCGATATTCGCGTCAAATTGATGTACTTTAGCAGCAATTTCCTCTAATGGAACATTTAGCACATAAATTCCTGCAGATACGCACCAATTATGCATCTGCCGCACCTGAGCCGCCCATTTCGGGAGTCTCAGCAGACATCTCAGCTAGTTTCTCTTGTGGGCGTCCAAATTTGGGAGGCACAGCTACCAAAAGGGCTGCTTTCGGCATATCCCGCTCGTGCCCAACCGCACCCCCTACGGCCGCGGCGCCCTCTTCGCCTTCGAGCAGGTCAAATCATAGATCCGGCCATTGGCGCGGCCGTACTGGACGATTCGGCGGATGATGCGGGGATCCGCCAATTTCGTGAACGGGCACGGGTCCGGTCGCGTGTTGACCTCCAAGATCCACGGTCTCAGCTTACCGTCGACCGCAATATCCAGCCCGAGCTCGCGCATCGCTGGATACTCACGACCGAATTGATCGGCGGTCAAATAGGCGATGCGCTCCATTTTGCGCTGAAGCGCATCCGTTGCCTCCTGCCCCAATTTGGGCTTTAACAGATCGGACGGATCGTAGATGGTGCCGCCTTGGCTACCGTTCGTCACGGCTTTGTCTGGATGGGCGACGCGCGCGACGGTACCTGTGCACACCCATTTTCCAGCGGGATTGCGCTGAATCATGACCCGGAAATCGAAGGGGTTGCCCTCATGCTTAAGCACATGAATCCCCTTCTGAATAAGGTAGCGCTTCGTGCCGCATTGCTGCAAAAGGGAAGCGTACAGCTTATCGAACGTCGGCAAGCTGTAAATCTGCACGCCGCGTTGGTAGCGATAGGTTCCCCCTTGCTTTTCCACACGCATGACGCCGATCCCTAAGGATCCGACATCGGGTTTGACATAGACCATGCCGTGCATGGTGAGCAGCGCATATAGATTTACTCGGTCAAAAGGATGTGTCGCAGGCACATACGGGTGCAAAGCGCGATTGCGCAGCAATAGGCGTGTTTTTATCATTTTACTCGAGATAGCTTTCAATGATGATGACATGGCTCGATCCTTTCTCTCTGGAACTGGAGCTGTAACTTGAATGGATACTTTACTACCATATGCCCGCACAGGGGGACAGGTGAGGAGGGGATTGACGCTTTTGTAAGTGAAGAACGATGGGCGGGATTACCGCATAGGATATGTAGTCGGGGTATTTGTTTGCAGACAGGTGCCCTAGCGCCGCGGGAGGAGGAACTACACACCATGCTGTTCAAGGAAATGTTACACACGTTGAAGCGTCAATTCCCTTGGCTGCTGCTGGAAGGTGAGCCTGCTGTTGACATGGCGCAAAATGAGTCGCAGCTGCTGACTGCATTGCCGCTCGTAACATCGGACGTATTGGAGGAATTTTACTATACACCGACCAATCCTTTGCTGAATGAAACGGATATGAACCGTTACCAGACATCGGGTACGAGCGGGAAGCGACGGAAAACGATTTTGTATTCCCCAGCGGATGAGGAAGCGTACTTACGCATTAAATTGGATGTGTTTAAAAGGATACTGAACGGCACGCATTATCGAACGGCGATGGCGGATATGGGCACGGGGCACGCGGAGGCCACAGCGGTTGATGTATTCCGAGCACTCGGCATGGAGGTCGAATCGGTATCGTTCCAGCTTCCGATCGAAGCTCACATTGAACGGCTGCAAAACTTCAGACCTGAAGTGCTCTACACGATGCCGTCGATTCTGGATCGACTGTTGCTCGCTTCGGAGAATCCAGCCGCCTATGGCATTCGGCATGTCATTCTGGTTGGAGAAATTGCTTCGCCCGCCTGGCGGAAGCGAGCAGCCGAAAGGCTTGGTATAGCAGAGACGCAGATCACAGATACGTATGGTTCCATTGAGATCGGGACGATCGCCTATTGGGCACATGAGGTTGGCAGGTATGTGTTTACAGAGGGAATTATCGCCGAAGGGGTCTCGGTGGACGTGTTGGGAATTGAGATGGACCCGCTCGCGGATAAGCAGGAGCAAGTATTGGTGCTGACCTCGACGGTCAGAGATTCGTTCCCGGCGCTGCGGTATGTGACGTACGATGTAGTGCGCGATTTGAGAACGATCGACATAGACGGTGTCCTGACGCCAAGCTTTCAAAGTATTGTGAAACGAATTGGACCGGATCTGAAGCATGGGGAAAAAATCAGCATTTATGACCTAGAAGATGTCGTATACAGCCATGTGCGAGATGCCAGCATTCGCGTGGAAGTGAAGGGGAACGCCTTGGCGGTTTATGTATATAGGTCACAGATTGAGCAAGCGGTTCTGGACAGCATTCGGACGGACATCGAGAATCGAATTCCTGCCATCGGGATGATGATTAGGGCGCGGCTTTTAGAAGGAATTCAGGTCATGGCAGGCACCTATGAAGACGCACACCACCGGACATCTGTGAAAAATAAAAAGATTTTTTACACGTAATGGAGGGGAAGCGGATGGAGCTTGAAGGTGGTATTGTGGAAGCGATCGGAAGCACGCCGCTCATTCGGCTGTCGCGATTATTCAAGGATCAGCCCTTTGAGGTGTATGGCAAAATGGAATGGATGAACCCTGGCGGCAGCGCCAAGGATCGTCCTGCCTTATTTATGCTGCGCGAAGCGATTCGACGGGGTGAAGTGACGCGTGATAGCGTCATCGTGGAGTCGAGCTCGGGCAATTTGGCGATCAGCTTGGCACAGCTCTGCTGCTATATGGGGCTGCGCTTTATCTGTGTCGTGGATCCCCGGACAACGCGGCAGCATCTTCAGATTATCCGCAGCTTGCGCGGAGAAATCGATCTTGTCTCCGAGCCGGATGAGGCGACAGGCGAGTTCCTGCCAGCGCGGATTCGCCGTGTGGCTGAGTTGGTTAGTGGGATTCCGAACGCCTACTGGACCAATCAGTACGGAAGTCTGGACAACGCGAAGGCGCATCGCGAAACGACAATGCGGGAAATCGGCGAGCAGTTGGGCGAGATCGATTATTTATTTTGCGGTGTCTCCTCGTGCGGGACGATTCGCGGGTGTATGGAGGAGATTCGAAGCTGTGGATGGGCGACACAGATTGTCGCTGTGGATGCGCAGGGCAGTAGTATTTTCGGGGGGGCCAAAGGTCCGAGGAACTTTCCAGGATTAGGCGCTGGGATTACGCCAAGTCTGCATCGGCATGATGTTGCTGACAGGGTTATCTATGTCTCCGGCAGAGACTGCGTCGAGGGTTGCCGCGCGCTTGTGCGCGAGGAAGCCGTGCTGGCTGGCGCCTCCAGCGGCGGAGTCGTTTCAGCGATTCGGCGGATGAGCGAATTCATACGGCCTGGAGCGGTATGCGCAGCGATTTTGCCTGATCGGGGTGAACGGTATTTGAACACGGTGTACAACGATGAATGGGTGCGCAAAGAGGTCGGGTATACGCCGAGTAACTAGCATGGGAGACTAGCGGAATGCTGTATTTGCAGGATGACCATATCCGAGAAATCGGAATCGATTGGGAGAAGCTAACGAATATCGTTCAGGAAGTTGTTGCAATTGAAGACAGTGGGGATTGTGTCCACCCCTTGAAGCCGTACTTACGCTTTCGCCATCCGGCCAACCGCATCATCGCGATGCCTGCCTATGTGGGCGGTCATCTGCAATTGGCGGGGATTAAATGGATTGCGAGCTTTCCGAATAATCGTCAGGTAGGACTTCCTCGGGCACATAACACGTTAATTCTGAATCATGTGGCGACAGGAGAACCGACTGCTTTTATCCACAGCGGCTTGCTCAATGGACTGCGAACGGCAGCAGTAAGTGGTGTTGTCATGAAGCAGTTCGCAGCGGCTCGACAGCTGGATGAAATCCGTCTTCATTTGATCGGATGGGGGCCGATTGGACGGCTGCATTTGGATATGTGTGTGGCTCTTTTTGGCGAAAAGATTACAGGGGTGAGTCTCTATGATCTGAACGGCATTGCCCCGCACTCGATTCCTGAAGAAGTTCGAGGGATGACACGTGTGACACGTGATTGGCGAACGGGGTATAGGGATGCCAATGTCATTCTGACCTGTACCGTGGCTGACGAGCGCTATATTGATGAAGCCCCGCCTTGCGGCGCGTTGCTGTTGAACGTATCGCTCAGGGACTATCGGGCGGAAAGTGTAGCGGATGTGAAGGCGATTGTCGTGGATGACTGGCACGAGGTGTGCCGGGAGCAGACCGATATCGAACAGCTGCATCAGCGATATGGGTTGCAGAGGGCGGATGTGCGAACGCTGGCTGACGTCGTACTACGTGATCAGTTGGGGGAATGGGATGCGTCCGAGCCGATCTTCTTCAATCCCATGGGTCTGGGCATTTTCGACATTGCCATTGCGGGCTATTATTGGCAGGAGGCGCTGCGGCTGAACAAGGGGATCACCTTGGCGGGCAGCAGGCAAGTGTGAGGGAGGTTCTCTGCGGAGGGAACCTCTTTTTGGTTTGTTTGGTGCGACTGTCCCGAACTACATATCCACAAACTTACCCACAAGTCCACAGGGTACAAAGTCCTTATTGTGTATAACTTTTGAGATGTGTATTAACATATCCACAACGGGAAATATCCACAAAAGTTCGCTTGTGGATTATTTTTTTGTCACAAACCACACTCCTATTTCGCCATATGGAAGTAAAAGCGAAACGGAGGATGATAAACATGACAACAACATGGGACACGGTAGTGATTGGCGGGGGATTGGCTGGCTTAATCGGTGCGATCGAAGTAGCGCAAGGCGGGCGCAAGGTGCTGCTGCTGGAGAAATCCAGTCGGCTGGGCGGAAGGGCCATGACGAATAAGAAGCACGGCGTTCATTTGAACCTTGGCGGACATGCCCTTTATAAGGCGGGAGAGGCTTATCGCATCCTGCGAGAGCTAGGCATTCACATCGAAGGAGGCGCACCCTCCTCGCGGGTTAAGGCGTTATGGCATCATGAGCTTATGCCAATGCCTGCGACTCCAGCCAGTATGCTCACTTCTAAATTGCTCACATGGTCGGGCAAATGGGGACTGATGCGATTGATGATCAAATTGAGCAGTAGTGATATTAACAAGCAAGGAGTGGTGACAGTTCGGGAATGGGCCGAGCGGGAGATAGCCGATCCGATGGTCCGACATATTTTCTATGCGTTGTGCCGAACGGCAACGTATTCGCACGATACGGATCATTTGCTGGCAGGCCCCGCACTTGTGCAGGTGAAGCGTTCATTGAAGGGAGTGCTCTACCCTCACGGCGGCTGGCAAACGATTGTCGATCAACTTCGCGAGAAAGCGGCCAAAGTAGGCGTTCATATTCGCGGCAATGCCAGTGTGAAAGAAATTGTACATGAGCATGGCAACGTACAGGGAGTTAGGTTGGCGGATAACGAGCTGATTCAGGCTCGATCTGTTCTCAGCACCGCATCACCGTCGGAGATTCACCAGATGGTTCGCGGAGCTGAACGGACTCAGCTGCAGCAGTGGCGGGAGGAAGCACGTCCATCGAAAGCGGCTTGCCTCGACATCGGCCTGAGAAAGCTTCCGGTTAAAGATAGAGACATCATGCTTGCGCTGGATCAGCCGATCTTTTTCTCGCATCATACGCTGAATGCCAAGCTTAGTGATGATGGGACCTTGGTCGTGCATCTGATCAAATATAACGGACCTGGAGAGAGCGATCCCAAGGCTGATGAGGACATTCTGACGGCGATTATGCGTACCTTGCATCCCGGTTGGGAGAAGGAAGTGGTGACCAAACAGTTCCTGCCTAATATGACGGTCGTTCACGACACCTTGCATAAGGGGAGGAGCAACCTGCAAACAGGGCCATCCGTTGAAGGGATACTCGGTCTTTATGTAGCAGGAGATTGGGTCAGTCACGGCGAAATGCTGGCGGATGCTTCCGCGGCGAGTGCGAGACGTGCGGCTGTGGCTATTTTAACAAAGAAACAATAACGCTAAGAATGTACATTAAAAAATCGACCAATGACTACGAAACGGGGGTGTGCCAGTTGGGAATTGCAGGTGATTCCACTTCCACAGACATGGTTGCAACCTATAAACCGCTGCTTTTCGCCTTGGCGTATCGGATGCTTGGCAGTGTGATGGATGCCGAGGATGCTGTTCAGGAAACCTTTCTGTATGCCAATGAAAAAGGTTTGACCCATGTTCACAATCCGAAGGCTTATTTATGCAAAATCGTGACCAACCGCTGCATCGACACCCTGCGCTCCGCCAGCAAAAAGAGGGAAGTCTATGTAGGCCCCTGGCTGCCAGAGCCGCTCCTTCACGATACCGCAGACGACCATGCGCCAGATCTGGCGTATATTCATAAAGAATCTCTTTCCACGGCATACCTTCTGCTACTGCAGCAGCTTTTGTGGGTGGAGCGCGCTGTATTCCTGCTTCGCGAGGTGCTGGACTACGACTATGAGGAGATTGCGGATGTGGTAGGCAAAAGCAGCACGAATTGCCGGCAAATTTTCCGGCGAGCCAAGCGTGCGATCAGCGTCCCCTCCGAGCGGGGCGGCGAATCAATCAAACAGCCTGTGCGGGAACAAACCGCAGCGGTCGTGGAACAATTCGTGCAAGCACTCGCGTCGGGGAACATCGCTGGGCTGCTTGCGATTGTCAAATCGGATGCCATTCTCTATTCCGATGGCGGCGGCAAGGTGAATGCAGCGATCAATCCGATTGTTGGTGCGCAGCGTATCGTTATGTTCCTAGCAGGCCTGCGGGCCAAAGCGCCAGAAGGCTACCATTTCAAGCTTACGCAGATTAATGGACAGATGGGTATTGCAGCTTATGTTCACGAACAACCGTATAATGTGATGACGTTCCGTATCGAGCACGGGCAGATTCAGGCCATGTATAATGTCTTAAATCCGGATAAACTGAGACACCTTGCTTCCCATTGATGTCCTGTGCGACATGCCGCATAATGGATGGATAGACTGAATAAATAGCGGAGTAAGAGGAGAGAGCATCATTGAAGAAAGAGAAAGAAGCCGCAGCGAGCAAACGTAAGGCACCGTCCTTTTCGCTGCAGGCATCCAATGGAGAAAAAGTTTCATTAGCCGACTACAAGGGACGCAAAGTCGTCCTTTACTTTTACCCACAAGACAACACACCGACTTGCACCCAGCAATCTTGCGATTTCCGCGACTACAATGGTAGATTTGCAGAGCTAGGTGTGGAAGTGATCGGCATCTCACCAGACGAGATGAAATCGCACGATAAATTTATCGCGAAGTACGAGCTGCCGTTTCTGCTGCTTTCGGACCCCGACCATAAGGTAGCGGAGAAGTACGGCGTATGGGCATTGAAAAAACTGTATGGCCGCGAATATATGGGCATCGTGAGATCGACCTTTTTGATCAATGAGAAGGGCTGGATCGTGAGAGAGTGGAGTAAAGTGAAGATTAAGAACCATGTGCAGAGTGTGTTGGATGCCGTGGTGGAGATGGGTTAGGGGAATAGCGAAATATAGTTGAAGGAGGACCTACGAGGTTCTCCTTTTTTGTTTCTAACACCCTCTCATTCTTTCTGTCATACTCTCTCACCCACGCCCATATACTCTATCAGATAGCAAAATGATAGAACAAGCGGAGGGATCATCGGATGCGTTTACAGCTGCAGTCTTCGAAGATTAACAAGGTACGGTTTCACTTCATCATGGTTGCTTGTTTGCTAGTTTCACTTTGTGTAGGCATGCTGCCAGCGCGGGCAGCGGAGAGTGGGGAGGCTCAAGCTGCGGGACAAGCTGTACAGGACGTGTACCAACAGCTGCAAGCAGGGAAGAGACTGAGACCCGAGAGTACATATGTTACACCAGAACAACCTACCGTTTATTTAACGTTTGATGATGGTCCGAGCAAGCTGACAAATCAGGTGCTCGACATTTTAGATAAGGAAGACGTGAAGGCGACGTTTTTCGTGCTAGGCGAGCAAGCGAAGTCGCATCCAAATGAGCTCAAAAGAATTGTGAAAGACGGTCATGCCATTGGCAATCATACCTATAATCATGTGTATAAAGAGCTTTACAGCGATTTTCAAACGTTTTGGATGCAAATTAGCCGCACGGAAGACATGATCGACGATATCGTCGGCATCAGGCCGCAATTGGTGCGTGCGCCGGGCGGGACGGCAACGAATTTCGATGCCAATTATTATTATCTGATGGAACAAGCGGGTTACATCGTGCATGACTGGAACGTGGACAGCGGAGATTCGAAGCGGGCGAATGTGCCCGTGAATGAGATCTGGCAAACGGTGAAAGCCTCACCGCTGGAGCATGAAATTAATATTTTGTTCCACGATGGCACGGGTCACGATTCTTCGGTTGAGGTCCTGCCCAAAGTCATTAGCTACTATAAACAGTTAGGCTATGCCTTCGCACCGCTGACCGACAAGGTCAAACCAAAGCAGTTCAGCATCACGAAGCCCAAATGGTCGCGCACTATGAGCTTGAAGCATTTCCAAGATCTGCTGGGGCAGACGCAGGCTTACGCCACTGCACATCCAAGTGCTGCGGAGATCGCAAGGAGAGAAGCGGAGCAGCTTCTCGCACAGAAAGCGAAGGCAGAGGCCGAAGAGAAAGCAATAGCGAAGCAGAAGGCGGAAGCCGAAGCAGCTAGACAAGCTGCGTTACCGTTGCAGGTGCATGTGCAAGGCGGGGGGACTTTTTCCATAGAGTCATCCCATTATCAATTGCAGGCGAATCGAATCGAGCTGCCTCTGCGTTATTTGATCGAGAAGATGGGCGGAAGCGTCGAGTGGCAACCAGATACCCGATCAGCCGTGGCTCACTACGGCATCTATGATATGGACTACGATTTGACGAATCGGAGCATTCATCTTTTTACACTTGGGAGGCCTGTGGCTTCCTATTATCTCGCAGATATGACGATGCAGAATAGTCAAATTATCGTTCCTTTGCGCAAAACAATCGATTTGCTAGGCGGACGTGTTACGGATGCCGTGATGGACGCGAATTCTCGCGAAGTGTCATTGGCGCTGCGGCCTTTCTTCTATTGGAAAGAAAATAATAGTCTAGTTCCTACTACGCTATTTGCTATGGGCTATTAATGTCTAAAAGAGTAGAGAGCTGGCAAAGCTAGAAGCATACCTTATTAGAAGGAGGCTTCTTGTCTATGGCATCGAAAACACGCATCTTCGATCAACCCCAGCCTCTTGTGGAACGGATGATCATGAACGTAGAGAAAGTGATAGTGGGAAAGAGAGAAACGATAGAGAGAGCTTTCATTGCGATGTTGAGCGGTGGACATCTTTTGCTGGAGGACGTTCCCGGTGTAGGCAAAACGATGTTGGCACGCGCACTGGCACGAACGATTGGCTGCGAGTTTAAGAGAATTCAATGCACGCCTGATTTACTGCCTTCGGATGTGACCGGTGTCTCTGTGTTTAATGTAAAAACAGGTGAATTTGAATTTCGCCCAGGGCCGTTAATGACGTCCGTGGTGCTAGCCGATGAGTGCAACCGAACTTCGCCGAAGACGCAGTCCGCGTTCTTGGAAGCGATGGAGGAGCAGCGGGTGACCATTGATGGCGCCAGTTATGAGCTGCCGAAGCCGTTCGTTGTGATCGCCACGCAAAATCCAATGGAGTACGAAGGTACGTATGCGCTGCCGGAGGCGCAGATGGATCGTTTTATGATGAAGCTGTCGCTCGGGTACCCGTCGCAGGATCAGGAAATTCTGATGCTGGACCGGTTGCAGGACCGTCACCCGCTGGAGGGGTTGAAGCCTGTCATTGTGCAGGATGAGTTCGTTCAGTTGCAGAAGGAAGCGGCCATGGTTCATGTGGATAACACGTTAAAAGAATTTATTGTGCGCTTGGCCTTAGCAACGCGGAATCATGCAGATTTCTACATTGGCGCAAGTCCGAGGGCTTCCTATGCCTTAATGCGGGCTGCGCAGACGGCGGCGTATGTGCAAGGAAGAAGTTTTGTTGTACCCGATGATATCAAAGAGTTCGTACTGCCGGTTTGGACACATCGGCTAATTCTGACATCCGACGCTCGGATGACGGGCAAGTCTGCGGCAACGATTCTCCAAGGCATTCTCGACAGCATGCAAGCGCCTGTTCTTCGCTATGTCACGGCGAAGTAGGGGGCTATTACCAATGAAAAGCTGGGGAAAAACGACACTCTTATTCGCGGCTTGTGTAGGTTCGATCTATTTGGCTTATCAGCAAGGCGGCGTAGGAGCCTGGTATTTAGGCATCTGTTTGTCCTTGATCTGGATTCAAGCCGGATTCTTCTATGTGTTTGCGTTAAAAGGTTTGCAGGTCAATCGCCACCTATCCAGCAATGTGCTGGTCTCGGGCGATGATTTGACCATTGTATTGGAAATCAAGCATCAATCGCCTGTGCCTCTCCCGTGGTTAGTCGTGAAAGAAACCTGGATGCATGAAGGAAGCGGGATGAAGCTCTCCTACAGCAAGCTGTTGTTCCCATGGTTCCAACGTACGTGTGTGCTCCCTTACAGGATCACACATCTCCTGCGAGGCAGTTACCGATTTGCTCATTTGGAGGCGGTGACGGGGGATCTTTTTGGTTTTGCTGTTCGTAAAATGGTGCGGGAAGATCTGCAGCGCTATATCGTGTACCCACGACCAGACGCGTTGGATCGAAGGGGGATGGAGTTCCAGTCCGATGAGGGCGACGTCTCAAACAAGCGCGGGCCAAAAGCGGAAACGCCGCTGATCAGCGGCGTCCGCGATTATGCCAGCGGTGATCCGTATCACCGCATCCACTGGAAATCATCCGCCCGGCTCAGCCGGCTGATGACTAAAGACCCCGAGCCCACCGCCTCCACGAAGTGGATGCTGCTGCTCGACAGCGCGCCTGCGGCGGGTCCAGCTGAGGCGGCGCAGCCGCTGCTGGAGAAGGGCGTCGCCCTCGCGGCGGGCTTCTTCGAAGCTGCCGCCTCCGGGCGCGAGAGCTGCGGCTTCGCCTGCAGCTCCTCCACCACAAGGCGAATCGCGCCGACGATTCGCCCCGACCTGACGCTCGCGTACGAAGTGCTCGCGAGCGTGGGCGGCAAGCCCGCCCTGCCCTTTCCTGACCTCGTCAGGAAAGAGGCGGCGGACTTGCCGCCTGAGGCGTCGATGCTGTGCATCACATCGACGCTGGATACGGCGCTGGTGCGCGCGGTAGCCGACGCGCGCGCCAGGCGCCGAGCCGTGCACGTGATCTACGTGCACGCGCGGCCGTCCCTCTCGGTCGCAGAGCGAGAGGGGGCTTCCCAGCTGCAAGCCGCAGGCTGCAGCTTCACGGAAGTGCCGCATCCGCAGAGCCAGTGGCCTGTGCAAGGGGGTGTAGCGGATGCAACCGCTTGAACATCGCCGGCGCTCTCATTCTTTGGCATCACATACGAGCACGAATTCTCCAGCGCCATCCCGCGCTGACCGCTCGCGCTCAAGCACTCCCGGCTCTGGCCGTTCACAGGCCCGTTCACGGGCTAGTTCGTCGGGTTCGGGCGCAACGCGCATCCCGTCCAAGCTCATCTTTCGCGCCGATCATGCGGCGGTTGTTCAACCGCATTTGTTTCGAGACGGCCTGCTCTCCTTGCTGCTCTTACTGCTGCTCTCCGAATGGCTGCGCCCGCTAGCGTGGATGGCAGATGCGTCCATGCCAATAGGACCGCTGCTTGTTGTATTTGGGCTTTGCCTGGCCATAGATTGCTTCAGAGTCCCCTATAGTTGGGGGTGGCTGGCCAAGTGTATCATCATTGTTGTGTTTATTGGCTATCTGTTTGACCGAGAGCAATTGGTCAGCGGTGGATGGCTCATGGAAGTCATGAGAACCTTTGCGCAGGACATTGCCTATCTCGTCCAAGGTCACTTAGACGTGATTAGCGGAGAAATGCGTACGCTTCTTTTCTTGTTCGGCTGGTCGTTGCTGCTCTCCGTTGTTCAAGCCTTGATGCTCCAGAGACAGCACAGCCTCTGGTTGGTCATGGCTACCGTTTTGTATTTGGTCGGCATCCAACTTTTGTTAGGGGCGGACACGACACAAGGGATGATCCGCACACTGTGCTATGGACTGCTCTTGATGGCGCTGCTCAATCTATCGAGGATTGAACAGACCTTTCGTGTGACTTCGACACGTGCGGGGAACTACATGCAATGGTTGATGGCTAGTCTACTCATCGTGGGAGTGCTAACGGGTGTTGGTTGGTTATCGGCCAAACAGACAGACGCTGCGCCGTTGATGAAGCCAATCTCCTGGTGGCATTGGTATGATCGTTTATTTGAACTGTATAACGAAGAAACAGGAAGCACCCCTGCTATAGCTACCTCAGGCTACGGGTTGAATGATATGGCGCTTGGAGGTCCACTCCAGGTGGACACAACGCCGATTTTCACAGCACGAACACCGATCCTCACCTATTGGCGCGGCGAGTCCAAAAGCGTCTACGACGGCAAAGGCTGGACCGAGCCTAATCCTTATTTGGTCAGCTTCGCAGCTTCTACACCAGCTTCAGCCGCTCCCGTAATCAAGCAGGAAATCCTGCTGAGCGGTAAATCGCTGAACAAGCAGCTATTTGCAGGCGGTCAATTACTGAGCGTGGATAAGCTGCTGACCGAGAAAGGGAAGCAGCTTGCCTCCGACACGCTGCTGATGTCCAAGGCTAGCGGGAAAACCGTGCTGCCAGAAATTGCAGAACCTCTGTCGTATTACCAAATCACCGTCCAGCCTGTCACGGAAGACCCGACCTTGCTGAACGCGGACTCGGGAGCCTATCCTGCGGATATCACAAACGCCTACCTGCAATTGCCGTCATCGCTGCCGCGAACTGTGCGGAGCTTGGCGGAGCAGGTGACATTAAACCGCGAAACGCCGTATGCCAAGGCCGTCGCGATCGAGCAATATTTGAGCCATACCTATACCTATAGTCTCGAAAAGCCGACCCTGCCCACTCGCAGTGAAGATTTCGTCAGCCATTTCCTGTTCGTCGATCGGGTAGGGTATTGTGATCATTTTTCCACGGCCATGGTCGTGATGCTTCGTTCGGTGGGCGTGCCAGCGCGGTGGGTCAAAGGCTTTGCACCGGGCACCGCGCAAGGCGGCTACGATGATGAGGGGCTTCAGGATGTGATTGTCCGCAATCTAGATGCGCATGCGTGGGTGGAGGTTTATTTCCCTTCCGTGGGATGGGTTCCATTCGAACCGACGCCAGGCTATTCAGCGATATCCGCAGATCTCCCGAGAGATGCGATGACTGCAGCCATGAAGGAGCCATCAACTGGTGCGGTGAAGCATACCGCGGTCTCTGATTCCTTAATCGCTCGTTCGAATCAATGGGTGCAAACAGCGAAGAATAATCTGGTCCATTTGGTAAAGGCTTATAGAAGCAGCGTTTTTTATGCTGTTAGCTGTCTCGTGTTGTTGATGGGGTTAGCGGCCATTCTTCGTCGCCAAGGCTATCTGCTTCCTAGCAGAGGACGCTCGTCTACCTACAACACAGAAGCCGAGAACGTACATCCGCTTACTCCTTATATGGATCGTTTGTGGCGGCAGTTATTCCGCAAATACGGAGTCAAACCGGCGAACCAAACCGTACGCGAATACGTGATGGGACTCCCTGTGCCCCAGCGTGACCGACAGCAGGCGCTGCTGACTTTTGCCCAAATCTATGAAAGTGTTCGCTATGATCCGGCTCGCGCCATGACGTATTCGAAACGGGAAATTACAGCGATTTGGAAAGCGATTCAAAAGTCACAGTAAATTCCCTTTACATCCTAGGTGCCTAATGTTTAAAATTAGTACCTAGAGATAGCAAGAAGTGGACAAGGGTGGGGTTCTGCTCCTGACGCTTCTATTGCTACGAACCTAGGAGGTCGGATAATGAGTAAACCGAGTGAAATGATCGTTGTTTTAGATTTTGGCGGACAATACAATCAATTGATTGCTAGACGAATCCGTGATTTGGGCGTATACAGCGAATTGCTGCCGCACAATACATCGGTTGATAAAATACGCGAGTTGAACCCGAAAGGGATCGTGTTCTCAGGCGGACCTGCCAGTGTTTATGGCGAAGGCGCTCCTGCTGTGGATGCGGGTGTCTACGATTTGGGCATTCCGATCTTGGGGATTTGTTACGGCATGCAGTTAATTGCTCACCAATTGAACGGTAAAGTTGAAGCTGCGCACACGCGTGAGTACGGCAAAGCTGATCTTGTTTTCTCAAGCGAAAACCCGTTGGTGAAAGGTCTTGATGCACAGCAAACGGTCTGGATGAGTCACGGTGACCACGTTTCCGTACTTCCTGAGGGTTTTGTGGTACAAGCAAGTACCGATTCACTGCCTATTGCTGCAATGAGCAACCGCGATCGCAACATTCATGCAGTTCAGTTCCACCCTGAGGTTCGTCACTCTGTTCAAGGAAACGAAATGATCCGCAACTTCATCTATGAAGTGTGTGGCTGTGAAGGTGACTGGACGATGTCTTCCTTCGTGGAAGATATGATTAAAGAGCTTCGTGCTGAGGTTGGCGATAAAAAAGTGCTTTGCGCACTAAGCGGCGGCGTAGATTCCTCCGTTGTTGCGATCCTGCTTCATAAAGCAATCGGCGCTCAATTGACATGTATGTTCATCGACCACGGTCTTCTGCGTCAAGGCGAAGGCGAGAGCGTCATGGAAACATTTGTAGGCAAATTCGATATGAAAGTTGTCAAAATAGATGCGAAAGACCGTTTCCTCGGCAAATTGGCTGGCGTTTCGGATCCAGAGCAAAAACGTAAAATCATCGGCACCGAATTCATTCGCGTGTTTGAAGAAGAGTCCAGCAAGTTTGATGACTTTACCTTCTTGGCACAAGGCACGTTATATACGGATATCGTAGAAAGCGGCACAGCAACCGCCCAAACGATCAAATCCCACCACAACGTTGGCGGACTGCCGAAAGATATGAAGTTCAAGCTCGTAGAACCACTCAAAACCTTGTTCAAAGACGAAGTACGTAAAGTGGGCGAAGAGTGCGGCCTTCCTGCGGCGATCGTATGGAGACAACCGTTCCCAGGGCCTGGTCTTGCGATTCGCGTCTTAGGTGAGGTTACCGAGGATAAGTTGAAAATCGTACGTGAATCCGACGCCATCCTGCGCGATGAAATCGCCAAAGCTGGCTTAGATCGCGAGATCTGGCAGTACTTCACAGCGCTGCCTGGCATGAAAAGCGTAGGCGTCATGGGTGACGGCCGTACGTATTCCTACACCGTCGGCATCCGCGCAGTAACGTCCATCGACGGCATGACCGCTGACTGGGCGCGTATCCCGTGGGATGTGCTCGAGAAGATCTCCGTTCGTATCGTGAACGAAGTCGAGAACGTCAACCGTATCGTGTATGACATCACGTCCAAGCCGCCGGCTACGATTGAGTGGGAATAGGCTGAAAAAATACTCTCTTTCATTTGTGTTGTATAGCAAATGAAAGAGAGTATTTTTTATAATTAATTCTAAAAAATTTTCTAATATTTTCCTAATGACACAGTGTTATTATTACCAAATAAGATGAATTTTTCGGAAAAATACTTCATAGAATTGTTGGTGATGCAGGGTGGAATCTATGGAAACTATTCTTCAAGCTAAAATTAACTTGTTACGCTGCCAGATGGTTGAGCAGGCAAGTATTTATGGCAGTTTTACCAACGAAAGTGTCGTAAAGATAAGTCAATTATTAGACCGCTATATTGTGGTTTATCAGAGGCTGATACTGCAAAGAGCGAAGTTGAAATTAATTAGCTAGCCTATAAAACATAATGGATGATGGAGGAGTGATGGCGGATGACACAGCACGAAGCGATTATTAGAACCGTGAATGAATTGTTTATTTTTACGGATGAGCGGGACTGGGATGGCGTCAAGCGGACTTTGGCGGCTGAAGTTTTGCTCGATATGAGCTCCATGGGGGCTGGAGAGCCGACGGTCCTAAGCGGTGAACAAGTAGCTGCGGGTTGGGAAGAGGGACTAAGGAAGCTTCAGGCTATCCATCATCAGGTCGGCAACTATTTGGTAGATGCCACGGAGGACGGAGCAGACGTATTTTGCTATGGAATAGCTAGTCACTACTATCCGAATCCAACAGGGCAAAATGTGCGGACATTCGTCGGGACCTACAACATTCACTTGGCAAAAGCGGATTCTGGATGGAGGATCGATAAGTTTCGCTTCAACCTTAAGTACATAGACGGAAACAAGGACTTATAAACGAATTACCCATCCTTATGCTTATAATCCGTCACGCTAACCCGAGCAGGATTAACATCAATCGTTATCGTTTCTGTGCCGTAGGGCGGATTATGAGCACCTTCAAATGTTTTTACTTGAACATTGACAATAAAACCAAAACCGCCTTCGCGTTCTCTTTTAATATGTAGAATTTTAGCATTAAATAAATCAAACTGCTTGGGATGGCCATAGTAACTGGTAACAGCTTGCTGGAGATATGGAAAAAGTGTCGTTAGCAACGTATCATGGGTCAGTTTTTCTGTTGTTTCTTTAGATGATGGCTGTGGTGCAGCATGGACAGTGCCCCTACTCGAAATAACTAAAATAATCAATAGTAAAATGGCTGCGAAAGATTTCCTCATAATAATCACCTCATGGTTATGCTTCCCAACAAAGGTGTAAAGAATGAATATACAAAGGTACTTTTAAGTCGTCAAAAAAGCCGAACGTTCTGGGAGATTTTGCCCTTTTAATGTTCGGTTTTTTATGTTGACAATTGGTCAATTCCTCACTAAAATATGAAATTGGATAACAGTTTTTCGTATAATCTCGGGGATTGGCCTGGGAGTTTCTACGAGATCACCGCAAATGATCTGGCTACGAAAAAAAGGAACGATATCCGTATGAGTTTATCGTGCGACTTCACCTATTGAAGGCAGCCCTCATATGGACGGCTCCTTTTTCGTACCCAGAATCAGCAAGACGATTCTGGGTTTTTTGCTGTTTGCCAGCACGTATAGAGCACGTTCGCTTCGCGCAATCCCACCATTCATTAGGAGGAGTAGGAAGATGGATTTGGATCGTTTTTTTAAGCTGAAACAAAATGGCACCACGGTAAGAACAGAAATCATGGCAGGGATTACAACGTTCATGACGATGGCTTACATCCTTGCAGTAAATCCAGACATTCTAAGTGCATTTAAATCAGGGGCAACGGGCGGAGATTGGACTGCGATTTTCTTAGCAACAGCTATTGCAGCAGGTGTGATGACGATAGCGATGGGGCTTTTTGTTAACTTCCCAGTGGCGCTTGCACCAGGTATGGGTTTAAATGCGTACTTCGCGACGATCATTTTGACCTCGCAAGGGAAGTTTACGTTTGCTATGGGACTGACTGCCGTATTTATTTCCGGAATTATATTCATCATCCTTACGGTTACGAAAATCCGTCAAATGCTTCTTGTCGCTATTCCAGATAGCTTGAAGCATGCCATCACAGTTGGTATTGGTTTGTTTATTGCCATGATCGGTTTCAAAAACAGCGGTATCCTTACCGTTGCCGTTGAAGCAGGTAATGACATCAAAGCGCATCAATTTACGGATGTTCTTTCTTTTGAAACGATCTTCCACATGGGTTCATTAGAAGATAAAGGTGTTATTTTAACACTCGTAGGCATTCTATTGATCTCCATCTTAATGGTACTTCGCGTTCGCGGCGCCATCTTGTTCGGTATTCTAGGAACAACCGTTGTCGGTTATTTCATGGGGATGGTTGACCTAGGTACATTAACTAGTGACAAAACGACTTGGGTACCTGATATGTCCAAACTGCGTTTCGCGGATTTTGATTTCGCAGGTATTATGACGACAGGCATCATCTCAGTTATTGCTACATTTACGTTCGTTGAGTTATTTGATACATTCGGTACGATGGTCGGGACTGCTTCCCGCGCTGGTATTATGAAGAACAAAGAAGAAGGCAACAAACGCGTTGGTAAAGCGATGTTCGTTGACGCAATCGGCGTTAGCGGCGGAGCTCTGCTTGGAACAAGCACAGTAACAGCATATGTTGAAAGCGCAGCTGGTGTTGCTGAGGGCGGACGTACAGGTTTGACTGCAGTAACAACAGGCGTATGCTTCTTGCTTGCCCTGTTCTTGGCGCCAATTGCTATGCTGGTACCAGGTTCTGCAACTGCGGCAGCTTTGATCGTTGTTGGTGTGCTTATGGTTCAATCCATCAAAGAAATTGACTTCCAAGACTTCGTTATCGCGATTCCTGCGTTTCTAACGATCGTATTGATGCCTTTCACATACAACATTGCGAACGGGATTTCCTTCGGAATCGTAACGTACGTTGTTCTTGCGACAGCTGCTAATTTAGGTGGCAAAAGTGACAAGAAATACAACGTTCACTGGTTAATGTGGATCCTTGCTCTGTTGATCATTGCGCGATACGTCTTTATTGGCAGCCAAGGTTAAAATGAAAATGAAGGTTCTGGTGCATATGCGCCAGAGCCTTTTTTTGTATTCCTTCTATTTATAATAGGAGGAACTATTCGAAACAATTGGAATTGTGGAACTTTTCCAAAGGGGTTGTAATTGTTTTCTGAGCATGGTACATTAGTCCTCGTTGTTCTTGAGCCAAGCCGCTTTGAGAGACACGAAAAAAAGTGCTTGCAATTGAAAAACGATCTGTGGTATATTACTTCTCGCTGCTACGGTAACACGGCAGTGAGCGAAAGAAATTGATCTTTGAAAACTGAACAACGAGTGAGTAAAGCGAAAGCTTTCGAAGCGACATTTCCTCTGGATATGTTGTAAGTCGAGTAATCGACTATAAATGAGATTAATAATCTCGCTAGCATCAAAATGAGCAAGTCATCTTTCTTTTATGGAGAGTTTGATCCTGGCTCAGGACGAACGCTGGCGGCGTGCCTAATACATGCAAGTCGAGCGGATCACACCTTCGGGTGTGGTTAGCGGCGGACGGGTGAGTAACACGTAGGCAACCTGCCTTCAAGATTGGGATAACTATCGGAAACGATAGCTAAGACCGGATAGCTGGTTTTCTCGCATGAGAGAATCATGAAACACGGAGCAATCTGTGGCTTGAAGATGGGCCTGCGGCGCATTAGCTAGTTGGTGAGGTAACGGCTCACCAAGGCGACGATGCGTAGCCGACCTGAGAGGGTGAACGGCCACACTGGGACTGAGACACGGCCCAGACTCCTACGGGAGGCAGCAGTAGGGAATCTTCCGCAATGGACGCAAGTCTGACGGAGCAACGCCGCGTGAGTGATGAAGGTTTTCGGATCGTAAAGCTCTGTTGCCCTAGACGAACAGCATCAGGAGTAACTGCCTGGTGTGTGACGGTATAGGAGAAGAAAGCCCCGGCTAACTACGTGCCAGCAGCCGCGGTAATACGTAGGGGGCAAGCGTTGTCCGGAATTATTGGGCGTAAAGCGCGCGCAGGCGGTCATTTAAGTCTGGTGTTTAATCCCGGGGCTCAACCCCGGTTCGCATTGGAAACTGGATGACTTGAGTGTAGGAGAGGAAAGTGGAATTCCACGTGTAGCGGTGAAATGCGTAGAGATGTGGAGGAACACCAGTGGCGAAGGCGACTTTCTGGCCTATAACTGACGCTGAGGCGCGAAAGCGTGGGGAGCAAACAGGATTAGATACCCTGGTAGTCCACGCCGTAAACGATGCATACTAGGTGTCGGGGATTCGATTTCTCGGTGCCGAAGTTAACACAGTAAGTATGCCGCCTGGGGAGTACGCTCGCAAGAGTGAAACTCAAAGGAATTGACGGGGACCCGCACAAGCAGTGGAGTATGTGGTTTAATTCGAAGCAACGCGAAGAACCTTACCAGGTCTTGACATCCCTCTGACCGTCCTAGAGATAGGGCTTCCCTTCGGGGCAGAGGAGACAGGTGGTGCATGGTTGTCGTCAGCTCGTGTCGTGAGATGTTGGGTTAAGTCCCGCAACGAGCGCAACCCTTGATCTTAGTTGCCAGCACTTTGGGTGGGCACTCTAGGATGACTGCCGGTGACAAACCGGAGGAAGGTGGGGATGACGTCAAATCATCATGCCCCTTATGACCTGGGCTACACACGTACTACAATGGTCGGTACAACGGGAAGCGAAGCCGCGAGGTGGAGCCAATCCTTATAAGCCGATCTCAGTTCGGATTGCAGGCTGCAACTCGCCTGCATGAAGTCGGAATTGCTAGTAATCGCGGATCAGCATGCCGCGGTGAATACGTTCCCGGGTCTTGTACACACCGCCCGTCACACCACGAGAGTTTACAACACCCGAAGTCGGTGGGGTAACCCGCAAGGGAGCCAGCCGCCGAAGGTGGGGTAGATGATTGGGGTGAAGTCGTAACAAGGTAGCCGTATCGGAAGGTGCGGCTGGATCACCTCCTTTCTATGGAGACTCGGTCTTGATAAGACCAGTCAAGCTTTACTCACTCGTGTTCAGTTTTGAAGGATGAATTAACCCTTCAAACCCGTTGACAACCAACATCGCTTTGCGCATGTAATGGTTGCAACATTGTTGACGAATCTACGATTCGCAACTTGTTCCTTGAAAACTAGATAACGAAACGAAATGTAAAGTAAGAACTTAGGTAGCATGATCTTCGGATCTTGCACAATCTTTAAATGTAATTTCTAGGTTAAGCTAGAAAGAGCACACGGAGGATGCCTAGGCACTAGGAGCCGAAGAAGGACGTGGCGAACGACGAAATGCCTCGGGGAGCCGTAAGCAGGCTTTGATCCGGGGATGTCCGAATGGGGGAACCCAGCTGTGGTAATGCGCAGTTACTCAGTAGTGAATACATAGCTACTGTAGAGGCAGACCCAGGGAACTGAAACATCTAAGTACCTGGAGGAAAAGAAAACAAAAGTGATTCCGTCAGTAGCGGCGAGCGAAAGCGGAATAGCCCAAACCAAGGAGCTTGCTCCTTGGGGTTGTAGGACCTCGACGTGGCAAAAGTTCGGTAGGCGAAGTGATCTGGAAAGGTCCGGCATAGAAGGTAAAAGCCCTGTAGCCAAAATCGAACGTATGCCTAGAGGTATCCTGAGTACGGCGGGTCACGTGAAACCCCGTCGGAATCCGGCAGGACCATCTGCCAAGGCTAAATACTCCCTAGTGACCGATAGTGAAGCAGTACCGTGAGGGAAAGGTGAAAAGCACCGCGGAAGCGGAGTGAAAAAGAACCTGAAACCGTGTGCTTACAAAAAGTCAGAGCCCTCTATATGGGTGATGGCGTGCCTTTTGTAGAATGAACCGGCGAGTTACGTTCCCGTGCGAGGTTAAGTTGAAAAGACGGAGCCGCAGCGAAAGCGAGTCTGAATAGGGCGCCCCAGTACGTGGACGTAGACCCGAAACCGTGTGATCTACCCCTGTCCAGGGTGAAGGTGAGGTAACACTCACTGGAGGCCCGAACCCACGAATGTTGAAAAATTCGGGGATGAGGTGGGGGTAGCGGAGAAATTCCAATCGAACTCGGAGATAGCTGGTTCTCCCCGAAATAGCTTTAGGGCTAGCCTCGGATGTGGAGTTGTGGAGGTAAAGCACTGATTGGGTGCGGGGCCCGCCAAGGGTTACCAAGTCCAGTCAAACTCTGAATGCCACAAACTTAAATCCGGGAGTCAGACAGTGAGTGCTAAGATCCATTGTCAAAAGGGAAACAGCCCAGACCATCAGCTAAGGTCCCCAAGTGTGTGTTAAGTGGGAAAGGATGTGGAGTTGCACAGACAACCAGGATGTTGGCTTAGAAGCAGCCACCATTGAAAGAGTGCGTAATAGCTCACTGGTCGAGTGACTCTGCGCCGAAAATGTAACGGGGCTAAACACGCCACCGAAGCTATGGCTTGCACTTTAGTGCATGGGTAGGGGAGCGTTGTGTATACATTGAATTCTGACCGTAAGGACAGGTGGAGCGTACACAAGTGAGAATGCCGGTATAAGTAACGAAAAGATCAGTGAGAATCTGATCCGCCGAAAACCTAAGGGTTCCTGAGGAAGGCTCGTCCGCTCAGGGTAAGTCGGGACCTAAGGCGAGGCCGAAAGGCGTAGTCGATGGACAACAGGTGGAAATTCCTGTACCACCGTAGCCGTTATGAGCAATGGAGTGACGCAGAAGGATAGTGACGCGAGCTGATGGATGCTCGTCCAAGCAGTGAGGCTGGTTAGTAGGCAAATCCGCTAACCGTAAGGCTGGGCTGTGATGGGGAGGGAAACTTAAGTACCGAAGGTCATGATTTCACACTGCCAAGAAAAGCTTCTAGCCAGGCGAAGGTGCCCGTACCGCAAACCGACACAGGTGGGTGAGAAGAGAATTCTAAGGCGCGCGGAAGAACTCTCGTTAAGGAACTCGGCAAAATGACCCCGTAACTTCGGGAGAAGGGGTGCCTCGGTAGGGTGAATAGCCCGAGGGGGCCGCAGTGAAAAGGCCCAAGCGACTGTTTAGCAAAAACACAGGTCTGTGCGAAGCCGCAAGGCGAAGTATACGGGCTGACGCCTGCCCGGTGCTGGAAGGTTAAGAGGAGTGGTTAGGGGCAACCCGAAGCTATGAATTGAAGCCCCAGTAAACGGCGGCCGTAACTATAACGGTCCTAAGGTAGCGAAATTCCTTGTCAGGTAAATTCTGACCCGCACGAATGGCGTAACGACTTGGGCGCTGTCTCAACGAGAGATCCGGTGAAATTTTAATACCTGTGAAGATGCAGGTTACCCGCGACAAGACGGAAAGACCCCATGGAGCTTTACTGCAGCTTGATATTGGACTTTGGTACGATCTGTACAGGATAGGTGGGAGCCTTTGAAGCCTGAGCGCCAGCTTGGGTGGAGGCGCCGTTGGGATACCACCCTGATCGTATCGGAGTTCTAACCTGGTACCGTGAACCGGTATGGGGACAGTGTCAGGTGGGCAGTTTGACTGGGGCGGTCGCCTCCTAAAATGTAACGGAGGCGTTTAAAGGTTCCCTCAGAATGGTTGGAAATCATTCGCAGAGTGCAAAGGCATAAGGGAGCTTGACTGCGAGACCTACAAGTCGAGCAGGGACGAAAGTCGGACTTAGTGATCCGGTGGTACCGAATGGAAGGGCCATCGCTCAACGGATAAAAGCTACCCTGGGGATAACAGGCTTATCTCCCCCAAGAGTCCACATCGACGGGGAGGTTTGGCACCTCGATGTCGGCTCATCGCATCCTGGGGCTGAAGTAGGTCCCAAGGGTTGGGCTGTTCGCCCATTAAAGCGGTACGCGAGCTGGGTTCAGAACGTCGTGAGACAGTTCGGTCCCTATCTGTCGCGGGCGTAGGAAATTTGAGAGGAGCTGTCCTTAGTACGAGAGGACCGGGATGGACGTACCGCTGGTGTACCAGTTGTCTCGCCAGAGGCATCGCTGGGTAGCTATGTACGGAGGGGATAAGCGCTGAAAGCATCTAAGCGCGAAGCCCCCCTCAAGATGAGATTTCCCAGTATGTAAGACCCCTTGTAGACGACGAGGTTGATAGGTTCGAGGTGGAAGTGCGGTAACGTATGCAGCTGACGAATACTAATCGGTCGAGGGCTTAACCTAATATAGGGATCTTTTAGCGGAGCTAAAAGTCTCTCAGCTTTCCTAAGTAGCATACTTTACTTCAGTTTCGTATCTAGTTTTCAAGGCGCAAATCACGCTTTGACTGTTTGGTGATGATGGCGGAAGGGATCCACGCGTTCCCATCTCGAACACGACCGTTAAGCCTTCCAGCGTCGATGGTACTTGAACCGCAGGGTTCTGGGAGAGTAGAACGTTGCCAAGCGACTGAAAGAGCCTTACTTGGAGAAATCCAGGTAAGGCTCTTTTTTCACATCATTTTAACAAATAATCAGCCGATATCGCCATTAGGGTAGTCGCAAGGCTTTAAACCAAGTCCCAAGTTTTCCAAGAAAGTTTGTTAATTTCACAAAAAAATAAAGAGAATCCGAATCATGGCTTCATTTTATAATACAATAGAGCTTAACTTGCTTCTAGGTTTGAAACAACGATGGAATGGGAGGGAATCATAGTGGCAAATGCCTATGTTCAGATAGGAACAGCAATGTTCCGGACGGGGATCCTCGGGTATGGCGGGGGACCCTCGATTGTGCCACTAATCCGATATGAGGCGGTTACGCGTTTCCAGTGGATGAAGGATGAAGAGTTTATGGAGGTGCTTGCGATCGCGAATACACTGCCTGGGCCAATCGCGACGAAGCTCGCGGGCTATTTGGGCTATCGACTGAAGGGAAGCTGGGGGGCGCTAATTGGTGTGCTTGCTCATATTTTGCCGACCTGTGCCGCGATGGTGGGGTTGTATTCGTTTATTACGTTTTTCAGTACGTCGCCTGTGATCAAGGGGATGATTGCAGCGGTTGTGCCGATCGTCGCGGTAATGCTGGGCGTGATGGCGTATGAGTTCGGAGAAAAAGCGATTAAAGGACTGGGATGGGCACCGGGTGTGACTTGTTTTATCTTATCCTTTCTCCTATTAAAGCCGTTTTCTGTGCACCCAGCCATCGTTATTTTCATGTTCCTTTTATACGGGGCCTTCCATCATAAGCTAAAGAACAAGTGGAGGAAGGGCGAGAAACAGCTTGGCAAAGGTGATGGCGTATGATGGATTGGTGGCATTTGCTCGTTAGTTTCTTTCTGGCGAACGTGTTCGGTTACGGGGGAGGGCCTTCGTCCATCCCGCTCATGTTCCAGGAAATTGTGACGAATCACGGTTGGATGACGAGCAGTGAGTTCTCGAATATGTTAGCGCTGGGCAATGCACTGCCTGGCCCGATAGCAACGAAAATTGCCGCTTATGTCGGCTATCAGATCGGTGGCTGGATCGGCGTTTTGATTGCGGTAGCGGCTACGGTAATTCCGGCGATTATCGCCCTAATTATTTTGCTGAATATCCTGCAGAAATACAAGCAGTCACCTGTGATTAAAGGCATGACGCTGCTCGTGCAGCCAGTCATTGCGATGATGATGGTGCTGGTGACATGGAGCTCCTTGGTGGAATCGACGAAGGTGATCGGGTATCTACAGTTTATCGGTATCGCCGCGGCGGCCTTTTATTTGATACAGATTCGTAAGATTCATCCCGCTTTTGTTATTCTTGCTGGATTTGTCTATGGTGGATTTTTCTTATCTAAGTGATGTAATCTTACATATGTTTTGGTTCGGAGCACAAACTTCCTTCACCTTTTCGTTACAAGACCCAAGATGATGTCAAGTTCATTGACGTCTAAGATCGGTGGGCCGTATAGTGAGGATAAAGGGAACGACACGAACGGCTCCGCTATCTCGTTTACCTAAACAGCAAATCCCTGATGGGAGATGCTGTTTTGTTGTATCAGGGCACGAAGATGTAGAGAGCCGAGGAAGTGGCGGGATGAGGAGGTCGGTACGCATGCATATACACGAGAAGGATGCCGTCGAGATGGTTCGCATCGTTAAACAATTTGGTTCTGTGCTTGCGAACGATGAGGTTGATTTTCGGGCAAGGGCAGGTGAAATCCACGCCCTGCTCGGTGAAAATGGTGCTGGCAAAAGCACGATGATGTGCATGCTGTCTGGCGTGTACCGCCCGACCAGCGGCGATATTTGGATTCATGGCGAGAAGGTGCGGATTCGCTCGCCGAAGGATGCGATGAAGCTGGGCATCGGCATGGTATTTCAGAACTTCCGCCTCGTGCAAACGTTGACCGCTGCGGAAAACATTGTGCTCGGCGAGGCGGGGTCTTTCTGGCGCGGGCCCAGCTGGCTCGCCCGAAAATCAGAGGAAATCGAGGCGATTTCCAAACGTTTTGGTCTGCTGTTTCCCGTAGATCGGCCCATCTGGCAGCTATCTGTTGGCGAGCAGCAGCGGGTCGAGATTGTGAAGACGCTCTATCGGGGAGCGGATTTTATTATTTTGGATGAGCCGACGTCGGTCCTGACGCCTGGCGAGGTGGATCAGTTATTCGAGACGCTGGATCGAATGAAGAAGGAAGGCAAAACGGTCATCATGACGACACATAAGCTCAAAGAGGTTATGTTCGCTGCGGACCGTATTTCGGTTATGCGCAAGGGCAAGATGATTGCAACGCTGCCCAAGACGGCAACGAATGAGCGCGAGCTGGCTCAGCTCATGATGGGTAGTGAGAAGCTGCAGACGCCCACGCGGCAGCGATCATCGGCAACAGGGGAGCCAATGCTGACTGTCAGAGGGCTTGATGTCTATGCGGAACATGGACGCAAGGTGCTGGATGGGCTTCATTTTCAAGTGGGCAAAGGTGAAATTGTAGGTGTGGCTGGCGTCTCGGGCAATGGGCAGAAGGAGCTGGTGGAGGTGCTAACGGGACTTCGTGCGTGGAAGCAGGGGGATGTGCAATTCGATGGCGAGGCGCTTCATAACGGTTCGGTTCGGGATGCTATTCAGATGGGCATCGGTCATGTCCCTGAGAGTCGGATGCGCAGCGGTCTAGCGGGAAGCTTGGGTTCAGTCGATAATCTGTTGTTCAAAACCTACCGTTCGCGGGAACGGTCGCGCTTTGGTTTGCTTCGGACGGGAAGCAATCGGAGTTGGTCACAGCGGTTGATTGAGCTTTTCGATGTGAAGACGGCTGGGATGGATGCGCCGATTCAATTCATGTCGGGTGGGAATCAGCAGAAGCTGCTTTTTGCCAGAGAAATTGACCAAGGGCCGAAGCTCATGATTGCGGTTCATCCGACTCAGGGGCTCGATGTTGGCGCAACAGAAGGTGTGTATCAACTGCTTGATGATTTGCGAAGCAAAGGGCGTTCAGTACTGCTGATTTCGGAGGATTTGGACGAGGTACTGCTCCTGGCGGATCGCATTCTTGTCATATATGGGGGCCGCATTGTGGGGAATATTCCCCGTGAAGAGGCGACTCGTGAGCACATTGGGATGCTGATGGCGGGGTCTGAGGAGGATGCGGGATGAGCGAACAACGAACAGCGGGAAGTCTCCCGATTGAAAATAAAGGGTCCTTGCGAGGCGCGGGTTTGCGGCTGCCGTACCGTCTGGAGATTGATCCCGCGGGCGCGAACAGCCCTTGGTGGGTAACGGTGGTCGCGATTGTGCTGGCGTTGATCGCATGCGGGATTTTCATCTCGCTGAACGGCATGAATCCCTTCATGGTGTACGGCAAAATGGTCAAAGGCGCCTTCGGCTCCACCTTTGGCCTGACGGAAACGCTCGTAAAGGCGATTCCCTTGCTGTTATGCGGTCTCGGGGTGTCCATTGCGTACCGTATTTCCGTGTGGAACATCGGGGCGGAAGGTCAGTTCGTTGCTGGCGCGATGGCGGCGACGGCGATTACGGTGTACTTGCCACATTTGCCTGTGTATCTAACCTTGCCAGCGATGGTCGTTGCGGGTATTGTGGCAGGCGGCTTATGGGGATTGCTGACGGCCATTCCGCGGAACTATTTTGGGGTGAATGAACTCATCACTTCACTGATGCTGAACTATGTGGCGCTTCTGGCGTTGAACTATGTGGTGTTTGGTCCATGGAAAGATCCGAAAGGCTTTAACTTCCCAGGATCACCGATGTTTAAAGCGGCGGAAACGCTCCCGACTTTCGGGACGACGCGACTGCATGTTGGGCTTATTTTCGCCATCATCGCAGTGTTGGTATATGCCTTTGTGGTAAGGTACACGCGGTGGGGCTATGAGCTGCGCTTGATCGGGGCCAATAGTGAAGCGGCGAAACATGCAGGCATTCGGATTTCCCGCCATGTGCTTGTGGTGATGGTGATCAGCGGCGGTTTGGCGGGGCTTGCAGGCATGAGCGAAGTATCTGGTGTGGCGCATCGCTTGATGTACGGCATATCGCCGGGGTACGGATATACGGCCATCATTGTGGCCTGGTTGGCGAAGCTGAATCCGCTGGGACTCGTCGTTGCTTCCGTGCTGTTCGGCGGACTTATTGTTGGCGGCTATAGTGTGCAAACGATAGGGCTTCCCTCGTCCATTTCATCGATGATTCAAGGGGCGATTCTGTTCTTCCTCATCGCGGGTGGCATGGCTGGAAAATTGCGGATTCGAAGCAATCGGTAAAGAAAAGGGAGGGCAAAGGGATGGATGCTTTGACACAAATCATGGTTTCAGCGATCTCTTCGGGCACCCCGCTGCTTCTAGCTGTTCTGGGCGGCATTCTGATCGAGCGTTCGGGGATTATGCAGCTTGGTGCAGAAGGGTTGATGCTGATGGGGGCGGTCACCTCCTGTCTCGTGTTTATACATACAGGGAATGGGCTGTTGGCGGTGCTATGTGTGCTTGCGGTTAGCGGCGTGCTCGGCATGCTACACGGATTTCTCTGTGTTACGCTGCATGCGAATCAAGTTGTGTGCGGTTTAGCGATGACGATCTTCGGCGCGGGGCTCAGCGCATACCTAGGTAAACCAGTCAGCGGGCAGCCGCTGGTCGGCGCGGTACCGAAGCTTCATCTGGCGTGGCTGGAACCTGTGCCAGTGATTGGGAACATTTTCGCTCACATGGATTTGTTTACATGGTTAAGTTTCGTACTGGTAGTGGCGATGCACCTGTTCATTCACCGCACGTCGTGGGGGCTGCACCTTCGCGCGGTCGGGGATAATCCCGCAACGGCAGATGTGATGGGTATTCCTGTGGTTGCGATTCGCTATGGGTGTATCATCATCGGCTCGATGCTGATCGGGATTGGCGGAGCAGATTTACTGCTCGTATACACGCCTACGTGGAACGAAGGAATGACGTCGGGTCGCGGCTGGATTGCGGTTGCGCTCATTATTTTCGCCAGATGGAATCCGATTCGTGCCCTCGCGTGTGCGTATTTTTTCGGCGTGCTGGATAGTCTGGGCTTCCGTGTGCAGCTGATCGGCAGCCACATTCCTTCGTATTTTCTGAAAATGATACCGTACATTGTCACGATTCTCGTCCTGATGTTCCTCGGTTGGCGGAATAAGAATAAACCGTCAGGCGCGCCAGAGGCGCTAGGGGTTCCGTACATTCGGGAACAGAGATTTTGATGGAGAAGCCACTGGGGGAGCCTGGTGGTTTTGTTGTCTGGGAGAGCCCCCTTTTAGCAAAAAAACAAAAAAACTTGCCGTTGTTATGAAAGATTACAAACTTCTTTCATATAAATTGACCCATAGGGATGACAATCTTACAATGAAACAAAATGTTGGTGAAGCTTGAAGGGGAACTCAGCCGGAAGTCGAGGTGGCAGGCCTATGCGGTACGCTTGGAAGCAAGTCAATGCAATGAGTGTGGAGGCATTCATCCACGCATTTGGACCTCTCTATGAGCACTCGCCGTGGGTGGCTGAGCGGGCAGCAGGCTCGCGGCCATTCCTTACGATCGACGAGATGGTCGGCGCTTTGGAGCAGGAAGTATGGCGAGCTGATCCAGAGGAACAGTTGGCTTTGCTTCGGTCGCATCCCGATTTAGGTACGCGGGTCAGGATGACCGAGCATTCCGTGCAAGAGCAGGCTGGCGCGGGACTTCAGCAGCTAACCTCAGAGGAATACGAACAGTTTATGACGTTAAATAAACACTACACGGAAGCGTTTCAGTTCCCTTTTATCATGGCGGTGAAAGGTCAACATAAAGATGCCATTCGCGAGGCGCTGCGCCGTCGTCTACAAGGCACTCCTGAAGCGGAGCTGCAAACAGCTCTCCAGGAGGTGTGTAAAATCGGGCGATTCCGCCTAGCCGATCTCGTAAGGAATGAAACGGAGGAGATAGCGATGGAGCAAGCCAAAGGCGCTGAACGCATCATGTACTATGGGAAAGGCGACGTCTGGGTCTATCGCTCCTATGCGAAGCCGCTCACGAATATTTCGCTCATTCCTGAATCTGGTTTTACGGGTCGCGACAATGTGCTGTTCGGCATGAATATCAAAATTGCAGTAAGCGGCGAGAAGCTGTTCACATCGTTTAGCGAAGGGGATAACTCACGCGTCGTTGCGACCGATTCCATGAAAAATTTTATTCTGCGCAAGGCAGGCGAGTATGAGGGGGCTACGGCGGAAGGGTTCCTGGCATTTGCAAGCAGGCATTTCTTGGAGAAGTACCCTTGGATGACGGGGATCAAAATGAGTGCAGATCAGGTCGCCTTTGAAGTGCTGCAGGTTCCTGGAGAGAAGGGCTTGCAGCCAGGAGAGCTCGTCTACCGCTATTCACAAAATGAACACCCAACCGCAGCTGTCGAATTAATTCGCAATGCCGATGACCAGATTCTCCTTGTCGATCACTCCGCAGGTATAGCAGACCTCAAACTAATTAAAGTCAAAGGCAGCTCCTTCGCTGGCTTCGTACGTGACGAATATACGACATTGCCGGAATCGCAAGATCGTCCGCTTTTTATTTTTTTGGATATCGCATGGAGCTATGAATCGGCGGAGGATGCATGGGATTGCGATCTAGGGCGATATGTAGCAGCTGAGCAAATTCGAGATATTGCGCATACCGTCTTCCATGAGCAGCACTCGCCATCGATTCAAAATTTGATCTATCGCATCGGTCAACGAGCCTTACAACGGTTCCCGCAGCTGAAAGACATTCGCTTCGAGTCGAACAATCGGACATGGGAAACGATTCTGGAGGATGTTGCTGTAGGTGAGGGCAAGGTCTTTACAGAACCTAGGCCGCCTTATGGTTTTCAGGGATTTTCGATGACAAAGCAGGATCTGGAGGGCCTATGAGCGTAGGAATCACATCGCATGTGCTCGATATTCACAGTGGGCGGCCGGCAGGTAACGTAAAGATAGAGCTTTTTCGGATTCAAAAAAGCGGCGCTGCATTGCTGCACTCAGACTATACGAATAAGGATGGCAGGCTGCCAGCGCCGATGCTGAGTGGGGGCGATTTTACAACGGGGACGTACGAAATTCTCTTTCATGTAGGTGATTATTTCCGCTCCCAAGGCGTTGAGCTGCCAGAGCCAGCTTTTCTAGAGCAGGTGCCCGTACGCTTCGGTATTGCGAATGCAGCTACCCATTATCATGTCCCGTTGTTAATTGCCCCGTGGGGGTATAACACGTATCGGGGAAGTTAGCCCAGATAAGCAAATGGCTCCGAGGGAGGATTCCAAAGATGACTTTATATGATGGGATCATATGCGGTGGGACTGTGGTCTTGTCTAGTGGCAGCGAGCAGCTAGATATCGGCATACGCGATGGTAAAATTGCAGCGCTAGGCGAAAACTTGGCGTACTCGGAGCAAACGCCTGTGTTTAATGCGGAGCACCTGACCATCCTCCCTGGGATGATCGATGCGCATGTTCACTTCAATGAACCAGCGCTTGGTCACTGGGAAGGATTCGCTTCAGGCTCGGCTTCCTTGGCGGCTGGCGGGTGCACGACCTATCTCGATATGCCGCTCAACGGGGTTCCGCCTACAGTTCGGCTAAGCGCATTGAAGCTGAAGCTGGAAGCGGCAGCGGGAAAGTCGCATGTGGACTATGCGCTGTGGGGCGGTCTCGTGCCTGGCAATATCGGTCAGTTGGAGGAGCTTGCACAAGCGGGTGTGATTGGCTTTAAGGCGTTCATGTCCTGCCCAGGCGGCGAAGGGGAAGATATTTTCAGGGAAGTAGATGATGAAACCCTTCTTCAGGGGATGAAAGAAATCGCTCGTTTGGGTCTGGTGCTGGCCCTCCATGCGGAGAGCGAGGAGATTGTCTCCAGGCTGGCTGCTGAGGCGGCGCATCAAGGCAAGCGCAGTGCGGTGGATTTCATCGCGACGCGACCCATCGCCGCCGAAGTGGAGGCGGTAGAACGCGCTTTACGCTATGCGGAGCAGACAGGCTGTAAGCTGCACTTCGTGCATATTTCCAGCGCCGAAGCTGTGAAGGTTATCACCGAAGCGAAAGCCAATGGGCTGGACGTGACAGTGGAGACGTGTCCGCATTATTTGGCGCTAACGAGCGAGGATGTGGCAAGGCTCGGACCTGTTGCGAAGTGCGCACCTCCGATCCGTTCAGCGGCAGATCAGGCCCGATTGTGGGAGGAGCTGGCGGCAGGGCGCTTCGATCTCATCGCTTCGGATCATTCGCCATCGCCGGCAGCGATGAAGCAAGGGGATTTCTTCGAAGCGTGGGGTGGCATTTCCGGGGCGCAAAGCTCACTCGAGCTCATGCTCGATGAAGGCTATTTGCGCCGGGGGATTCCTCTGACGCAGCTAGCAGCGATGTTATCGCTGGCGCCTGCGAAGCGTTTTGGTTTATATCCGCGCAAGGGCGAAATCGCCCTCGGGGCAGACGCGGATCTGGCGTTGGTGGATTTAGCAGGGGGTTACACCTTGCAGGCCAGCGATTTGTTGTACCGTCACCCCCAAAGTCCTTACGTGGGGAGGACGTTTGGTTGCAGCGTGAAAGCGACGTTCCTGCGCGGCGTAAAGGTGTATGAGCGGGGTGGAGGCGTCAGCCACGCGGCAGAGGGAGCTTGGATACGACACCGTGCATCGATTGGAGGCGGGTTAGATGGCGAAGATGAATGAGCAACCGCAGGAGGACCTTCTAGCTCAGTACGGGGAGCGCATGCTGCACACGTTGGAGTGGCTTGCTGCCTTCGGCGCGGACCCGAAGGGCGGTGTTACGCGGCTCCTGTACACAGAACCTTGGCTCCAAGCGCAATTGGCGCTGATCGACAGCATGCAGAGCATGGGGCTGAAGGCGGATTTTGATGAAATTGGCAATGTCTTCGGTAAACTGCAAGGCTCCGATTCCACGTTAAAACCTGTACTAACAGGATCGCATATCGATACGGTTAAAAATGGCGGAAAATACGACGGCGCTTATGGCGTCATCGCCTCGATGATGGCCCTTGGGTACTTAAAGGCCATGTACGGGACGCCGAAACGAACGCTGGAAATGGTCTCCTTTTGCGAGGAAGAAGGCAGTCGGTTCCCGCTTGCGTATTGGGGTTCCGGCCATGTATCAGGCGTGTTGTCGATGGTGGATGGCGCCCATCTTGCCGATCCAGAGGGAGTCACCTTGTTGGAGGCGATGGCGCAGGCTGGTTTTGAGACGTCACTGGCAGTACCTCATCCAGCGAAGCGTACCGATATTGGTGCTTATTTGGAGATTCATATTGAGCAGGGCTCCGTCCTTGAGGTGAAAAATAAACAAATCGGCGTTGTCACAGCCATTGTTGGGCAAATTCGGATGACCGTTGTGGTCACGGGGACACCGAATCACGCAGGGACAACACCGATGACGATGCGCAGGGATGCGCTGGCGGCAGTCGCCGAAATGGTTGCCCTGACGGAGCAAATGGCGCTAGCTGAAGGCGAGCCTATGGTGGCTACGGTTGGGCGTTTAGAGGTGAAGCGCGGAACATCCAATGTCGTGCCTGGCGAAGTGGAGTTTACACTGGATATACGGCATACGGACGAGCGAAAAATCGAGGCTTTTCGTGCGGAATTGATTGGCAAGTTTAAGAAAATAGCAGTGCGAAGAGATCTTCATATAGCAACAGTGGAGCGTTTAAATACATTACCAGTAGCCATGGATGGCGGGATATCGTTAGAAATTGAAACGGCCTGTGACTTCTATGGCTATACGCATATGCGGATGCCGAGCGGGGCTGGGCATGATGCACAGCTGTTCGGACCGATCTGTCCGTCAGCGATGATTTTCGTTCCAAGTCAGGCAGGGATCAGTCACAGTCCTGAAGAGTTTACGAAGCCCGAAGCGTTGATCGTCGGTTTCCAAACGCTCGTTCACGTGTTGTATCAATACGGCTATGGGGGAAAAGCAGATGAAAACCTATAAAGATTTGTCGCCTTCACTTCGAACGATCATGACACCAGGGCCTGTTGAAGTCGACCCGAGGGTGCTGCGCGCGATGTCTTACCCCATTCTGGGTCAGTTTGATCCAGAATTCACAGAGCTAATGAATGAAACGATGGATATGCTGCGCGACGTATTCCAAACGAGCAATCAGTGGGCGTTTCCGATTGATGGCACGTCCCGTTCAGGGATCGAAGCGGTATTGGTGAGCATCATTGAGCCTGGGGATAAGGTGCTCGTTCCGATATATGGACGGTTCGGACATTTGTTAGTCGAAATTGCAGAACGATGCGGTGCGGCCGTGGTCACGCTGGAGAAGGCGTGGGGCACGGTCTTCGACCCTGAGGAAATAAGTGCAGCGATCGGGCGCGAAAAGCCTGCCATCGTCGCGATGGTGCACGGTGAAACATCGACAGGCTGTGTACAGCCGTTCGATGGCATCGGCGAGGAGTGCCGGCGTGTGGATGCTCTGCTCGTGGTGGATGCAGTGGCGACCATCGGCGGTGTGCCTGTTAGGACAGACGAATGGTTGTTAGATGCGGTCATTGGCGGCACGCAAAAATGCCTATCCGTTCCATCGGGCATGTCGCCGATTACGTATAACGCGCGTGTCGAGGCAAAGGTGCTCCGGCGCAAAACGATCGAGCGGGGCTTGCGGGATATCGACGCTGCGGTGCCAACCGTTAGACCCGTCGCGAGCAATTACTTCGACCTCGGACAACTGCAGGATTATTGGAGCCCCAAGCGGCTCAACCATCATACCGAAGCGACGACGATGCTGTACGCGCTGCGGGAAGGCTTGCGCATCGTGCTGCAGGAGGGGCTGGAGGCGCGATTTCAGCGGCACAAAAAGCATGAAGCGGCGCTGGTTGCCGGGCTGCAAGCCATGGGCCTGACGCTATACGGCGATCCGACTTGCAAGCTGGCTGTCGTGACTTGTATTCGGATTCCAGCTGGCGTAGATGGAGAGGCTGTTCGTGCAATGCTGCTGGGCAGCTTCGGCATTGAAATTGCCTCCTCCTTCGGTCCGCTGAAGGGACAGATTTGGCGGATTGGCACGATGGGTTTTAGCTGCAATCAGAAAAATGTCCTGCATGTACTGGGTGCACTGGAGGCCACACTTCATTGGCATGGTGTCGATATTTCGACAGGGAAAGCGCTGCAAGCGGCACTAGCTGTCTATGCAGGGGAGGCGACCCCATGCTGAATATTATGCCACGAGGCGAACGAGCGATGGTTGCGACGCCGCATTATTTGGCAAGTGCGGTGGGGAGTGCGATCTTGCAGCAAGGAGGCAATGCTTATGATGCGGCGATTGCGATTAGCGCGACTTTAGGGGTTGTGTATCCGCATATGACGGGGCTCGGGGGAGATGCGTTCTTCCTGATGTATGATGCGTCGTCTGGCGCTTATACGGGGTTTAACGGAAGCGGCAAGTCAGCGGGAGGGGCGACACCTGATTTTTATAAAAGCCAAGGGCTGGATCTTATTCCGCAACGCGGCGTTCTGAGCGCGATCACAGTGCCAGGTATGGTGGATGCCTGGTGGCAAGTATGGGAAAGGCATGGCAAGCTGCCATGGGCGGCATTGCTGGAGTGGGCTATTGCGTATGCGGAGAAGGGTTTTCCCATCTCAAGGAATTTGCTGTTCTGGATGCGCAAGGATGAAGCGTTAATTCGTGCTTCTGCGCAGCTCAGTCGAATGTATCTGAGGGATGGTGAGCTACTGGGAGAGGGAGACCGCCTGATCCAACCAGACTTAGGGCAATCGCTGCGTCTCATTCAGCAGGGGGGCAGAGATGCCTTTTATACAGGCGCACTGATGCAGAAGATTGTAGATAGCGTTAAGGAGGATGGCGGACTGCTGGTGGAGGACGATTTTCGCAGTTACACGGGTGAGTGGGTCGAGCCTATTTCAACAACGTACCGTGGCTATGAGCTGTATCAAATGCCGCCAAACTCGCAAGGCTTCACAGCGCTCATGATGATGAATATGTTAGAGCATATTGATCTTGGAACTGTGCCCAGAGCCTCGGCCAATTACTATCATCTTATGGTTGAAGTGATCAAAAAAGCGTTCAAAGACCGCGATCACTACCTCACAGATCCCCATTTTAGGCATATTCCCCTGGATACCTTGCTTTCCAAATCGTACGCACAGGAGTTGTGGCGTGAGATTCAGGCGAAGCCTTTTGGTGTCAGCGAGCATATCTCTCCAGCGATCGGTCAAGACACCGCTTATGCAGCCGTAGTGGATGAAGCGGGGAATGCGGTTTCTTTTATCCAGAGCCTCTATTTCGATTTTGGAGCGGGTTATGTTCCTATTGATACAGGTGTGATTATGCAAAATCGCGGCTCCTACTTCTCTCTCGATGCTTCGTGTGCGAATGTCTTGGAACCCCGAAAAAGATCGTTCCACACGCTAATGCCCGCCATGGTGAGCAGATCTGGGAAGCCTTATATGCTGTATGGGACTCAGGGTGGTGAGGGTCAGCCGCAGACGCAGCTTTCGATCCTGACAGGTGTGTTGGATTATGGCCTATCCATTCAAGAAGCGATTTCGCTTCCACGTTGGGTGTATGGGCGCACATGGGGAGAAGAGGGGGATGCGCTGAAGATTGAGCATCGATTAGAGGCTGACGTTTACGCGCGATTGAGAAAGTGGGGTCATCAGGTGGAGATCGTAAAACCCTGGGACGGTGCGATGGGGCAAGCGCAGGGGATTGTCATGGATAAGCAGGGTTTCTTGAGCGGTGCAGCTGATCCTCGTGGCGATGGGTTGGCGATTGGCTGGTAGGAGATAGAGCTGTGCAGATAGGATGTTATCAAGGGATAAAAGCATGATTTTATATAGAGAGGGAGCGATGAGAGATGGAGGCCTATGACATTTTGCTGGCGGTAGAGCGTTATGCGGGGGCGCGTGTTTTGGCGACTGTGATTCATGTGGAAGGCCACGCTTATCGCAAGCAAGGAACCCTCATGCTGCTGATGGCGGATGGTCGTACGTTGGGGAGTATTTCGCCTGGCTGTTTGGAAGGTGATTTGGCGGCGTATGTACCTGGGGTCTGGGACTCGCAAAAACCACAAATGGTCGAATACGACATGCGGCCAGCCGATGACTTCGGTTGGGGAGAGACGATTGGGTGCGGCGGATTAATTCGCATTCTGTTGGAGCCGCTGTCTGGCGAGCTTTTGGTGCATCTCCTGGCGATAAAAGCGTGCCTAGATCGCGGAGAAGCGGTGGACCTCGTTCGCAGCTATACGGACGGGTATACGGCGATTTCGTATTCGCTTGAGGGGAGAACGGGGGCGGCAGGGAGTACAAGTGACACAGCAAAGACAATTCAGGCAAGTGAGGTAGAGAACCTAGGGGAGTTGTGGGAGACAAAGAAGATGGCTTTGTTTGCTTCGCGTGAAGCGGCTGGCTTTACGACGAGAACGCCGTTTGCTCCTAAGCCTAGGGTGATCGTCTTCGGGGCCAATCTGGATGCCATCCCGCTTGTGCAAATGGCTGCAAGCAGCGGATTCCGCGTTGTTGTCGCGGATTGGCGAGCGGCGTTCTGCAATGCTGAACGTTTTCCAGGCGTTGAAACTGTCGTGGCTTTTCCAGAGGCGTTGGTTGCAGAGCTTCAGTTGAACGAACGTGACTATGTCATTATCATGAGTCACCAATTCGAGAAGGATACCGCCTTTTTCCAAGGGGTTATGGCATATAATCTGCATTACCTCGGTATCATGGGTTCCAAAGAACGGACCGCCAACATGCTGCAAGGCTATGAATGCCCCCCGTGGCTCCATGCGCCGATCGGGCTGAACATTGGCTCGGAAGGCGCTTATGAGAATGCGATTAGCATTGTCGCTGAGTTAATCGCGATCAAGCGCGGGAAGCAGGGGACGGCTGTGTGGAAGTCGCCACTGGGGCATGGGCGGGAAGTGATAAGGGATGTGATACCACACCCCAGGAGTCTCCCTGTTTACCCGAAGTGATGAAAATCATCATTCCAGAGGCTAGTTGGGGCATTTGGATACTCTGGAGTGATGAAAAATCATTTTTCAGCAGGTGAGGTTCGGGGAGTAGTGGTTGAGGGGCTGACTGGAGGGTGAAGCGCTGATGAAGCTTGTGGGGGTTTACTTGGCAGCGGGGAGCAGCCGTCGGATGGGCAGAGCGAAGCAATCGCTTCAGATGGCAGAGGGCGTAAGCCTCGGAGGGATGGCACTGCTGCAAGCGCTGCATTCCGAGCTGGCTTGCGTAGTCGTAGTCGTACGCGAAAGCGATGATCTGGCATGGCTGCCAGATGAGGCGAGGAGCGCAATCGGTACTGGCCGATGCCGAGTGGCCGTGTGTAAGGATGCCAGCCTTGGCATGGCTCATTCGCTTCGCGCAGGCATTGAGGTGGCAGAGAGCCTGCTGGCGGATGGCGCATTGGTCATGCTGGCGGATCAGCCTTTCGTGCAGAGCGCCATGATAGGAGCGCTGATAGCAAGTTACCGAGGCGAAGCGGGCTGCGATTTTGTTGCGAGCGGGGATCAAGGGATGCCGAAGCCGCCTGCTATTTTGGGACGCAGCATGTGGCCGGCCGTCATGCGCTTGGAAGGTGATGCTGGCGCGCGAGCTTTGTTCCATATGCCAGCTTATTGGGGGCAGATAGAAGAAGCTGCGGATGCACTGATGTTCATAGATATGGATACGCAGGGGCAATATGAAGAGGCATTGAGGATATATAAGAATTTATTAGCGTTAGGTAAAGTGACATAAAATAGGTGGATGAGTGCATCGTTACGAATGATGCGCTATTTTTTATATAAATACACAAATTGACGTTAGATTAGTTGACGTTAAATTCGGGAATTGTTTATAGTTGATCTAATTTAGTAACCGATTTGGGAGGAATTAAACGCTGAGGAGGGATGAACATGTCAATTCCCATGCATCAACTGCCCGAACAGCAACCGACGGTTTGGCAGCCTGCTAGCGTTGAAGAAGCTCTGCGGCTGAAGCGCCAATGGGGCGAGGACGCCGTCATTGTGGCTGGAGGCACATGGCTTCGCACAAGTTGGGAGAACGGTTTAACACCGATGCCCCAACATCTGATCAGTCTTGGACGTATTCTTGCCCTCTCTGGATTGACCGTGGGTGCCGAGGGGCAAGTTCATATAGGGCCCGCGCTAAACATCGCCGATTTGATGCGAAACGGACTCGTCAAACAACGGTGCGCGCTTCTCGTGCAAGCCTGTGCAGAAATCGCAGCGCCATCGATACGAAATTTAGCCTCAGTCGGAGGCAATGTGATGACCCGCACAGGCGACCTGATTCCTGCTCTGCTAGCGATGGACGCACAGGTACGACGGACGAATGGTACGACCGAGCAAACGACGCTGCTCAGCGAATGGCTAACCCCAACCAATGCGCAGGGTCAACATGATGAATTGATGACGGGAATCCTCGTTCCTGCAAAGACGAGCGCGGCGGCCTCGGAGCGGCAAGAGAAAGCATCACGGAAGCATGAGTTCTACCTCAAGGTGGGGCGGAGGGAAGCTTTCACCCCTTCGGTCGTTACCGTGGCAGGCAGACTAACGCTCGAGCCCGACGGAACGATTGCCCATATTGCCATAGCGGTTGGAGGGGGCAGCGCAGTACCGTCGAGGCTAACCCGCGCGGAAGCGGGTGTGGTAGGGAAGCCCCTGAGCAAGTCGACTTTGAAGGCTCTGCATCAGGATGTCATGGCCGATTTTCAAGCGGTGGCTGATGACTATGCAGGCGTCTCTTATCGGAAACAAACAGCGGCCAACCTGATTATTTCGGAATGTTACAAAGCTTGGCGCAAAGGGGGTGGCGGGCATGCTTCTCAACCGTAATACGTACGCGTCCAAGTGGATCGTTCGTCCTGACGGCAAAGAGAAAGTGACCGGCGAGCTCCGCTATCTCACGGACTTAACCGCGCCAGGTATGCTGCATGGCAAGGTGCTGCGAAGTCAATATCCGCATGCGTGGATCTTATCGATCGACACCGTGAAAGCCAAGCAGTTGCCAGGTGTGCGTGCGGTTCTAACCGCTGCGGATGTGCCAGGCTTGAACTTATTCGGCATCGCGTTCCCGCATCAACCTGTGCTATGCGCGGATCGCGTTCGCTACATCGGTGATGCCGTCGCTTGTGTGGCGGCAGATACCGAGGACATTGCAGAGTATGCGCTAAGCCTTATCAAGGTGGTGTATGAGCCGCTCCCTGTTGTCGATAACCCAGAAACGGCGCTCGATCCAACTACGATCAAGCTGCATCCTGATGGCAATTTATTGCATCGAACATCGCTGCAGCATGGGGATATGACAGGAGTGTTCGAGGGCTGCGCACACGTTGTAGAGGAGACGTATTTTACGCCTCGGCAGATGCACACCTATATGGAGACGGAAGGCGGTCTCTTCATCCCAGGGGTTGACGGACGACTGACTGTCTACTCGCCAACGCAGCACGGCTACAAGGATCGCTTCCAATTAGCTCGAATTCTGGGCGTTCCCGATGAGCGAATCCGTGTCGTATCGAGTCCAATTGGCGGTTCGTTCGGGGGGAAGGATGAGTTGAATGTGCAGCCTTTTGGCGCATTACTAGCCCTAACAACTAAGCAGCCGGTCAAAATGCACAACTCCCGCAGGGAATCGGTCATAGCGGGTATCAAGCGCCACCCGATGCGGCTAACGATGAAAACGGGCGTGGACGATCAAGGCAAGCTTATCGCCCACCAAGTTCGTATTCTCGCCGATACCGGGGCGTACGCCACCTTAGGCTGCGAGGTGTTGAATTTCGCTACGGAGCATGCGATCGGCCCCTACCGCATTCCGCACGTGGATGTGGAAGGGACGAGCGTCTACACCAACAACGGTGTTTCTGGTGAGTTTCGGGGCTTTGGCGGCAATCAGGTGATTTTTGCCGTGGAGAGCCAGATCGAGCGCCTCGCCGAGAAGCTCGGCATGGGCGCGTGGGAGCTGCGCAGGCGCAACCTGCGCGAGCCCGACGATCCTGGCCCGATGGGCCAGCCCATCGTCGCAACCGAAGGCGCCGCGCAAGTTTGGGCGCGGGCGCAGGCTTCGCCGCTCTGGGCGAAGCGCGCCGCCTACGCGCGCCAGCCCGCGGCTGCGCCAGAGCCGTGGCTGCGCCGAGGCGTCGGCGCTGCGCTGGTGATGCACGGTGCCGGGCTCGGCCTCGGCATCCCCGATCATTCCGGCGGCCGCATCGAGCTGACGCCGGAGGGCAAGATCCAGGCCTCCTTCGGCTTCGAGGAGTTCGGCCAAGGGCTTTATGCAGCACTCACGTTGATGCTGCAGGACAGCTTCGGCTGCGCCGCCGATGACATTCGCATCGTCATCGGCGATACCGACCGCGTGCCGAGCAGCGGGTCGAGCACAGCCTCCCGCGCCACCACGATGATGTGGCGCGCGCTCCAGCGGCTGAAGCCAGCCTTCGTGCTGGCGCTGCTGGAGCAGGCTTCGCAGCTCTGCGGCATCCCAGCCGCTGAGCTGGTCACCGGCGCAGGCGGGCTGCTTCACAAGGATGATGCGACTGGGAAGCCGGTGGTGACGTATGCGGAGGCCGCTGCGGCGGCAGAGAAGCCGATCATTGCGCAGACGGCGTTCGACTATCCGACGACCCCGCAAGGGCAGGTCGGAGCGCACTATTTGTACACCTACGCAGCGGCTATCGCAGAGGTGGAGGTTAACATGCTGACGGGCAGGATCAAGGTGCTGGCAACGGATCATGTCATCGCAGCAGGGCCTGTCATTAATCCGATGGGCTTCCTTGGACAAATTGAAGGTGGAAGTGTTATGGCTTTGGGTTTCACCTTAACCGAGGATGCGGTGATGAACGAGAGCCGTTACCTACGGCATAACCTGGATACGTATGTGGTTCCCACTTTCCGGGATAGTCCGCTCAGCATTCAGGTAGACGCCATTGAAGAGCTGCCGGAAGGAGACACCTTCGGTCCTCGCGGCGTCGGCGAAATCGGCTCCGTCGGACTCGCGCCTGCGATTACCGCAGCCGTACGGCAAGCGACAGGCATTTGGGTAAGTCAATTGCCTATATCACCACAAGACATCGTGCAATCCATCGATTGGTTAGAAGGGGTGGAGGCCAGTGATTAATACATCGTATGTGCTAGCGTGCACCATTAACGGGAAGGGCGTGTCGATCCCAGTCCCTGCGTCCAAGCGGATGGCAGCGATACTTAGGGACGACTTGCAGCTAACTGGAACCAAAGTTTCTTGCGGGATCGGGCGCTGCGGCGCGTGTATGATTCTGCTCGATGGCAAGCCTGTGAATGCCTGCCTGCTGATGGCCTATCAAGCGGCGGGTAAGGCGATCACGACCATCGAGGGAATCTCGGCAGGCGCAGAGCTGCATCCGATTCAACAAGCGATGCTGGAGGAGGGGGGATTGCAGTGCGGTTATTGCACCGCAGGCATGGTGGTTACGTTAACCGCCCTTTGGGAAACGAATCCTTCCCCGACAAGAAGCGAGGCGGAGGAAGCGTTGTGCGGCAACATATGCCGCTGCACGGGGTATGAGGGGATTTTCAGAGCAGTAGCGAAATGCGGATTGTCCATACAAAGAGAGGGGTAGGAACCATATGCGTAAACTCATGCTTTCCGTAACGGCTGTATTACTAGTGATTCTTAGTGCCTGCTCCACGAGCACATCGACGAATTCAACAACGGCGCCAAGCTCAAGTGCGGCGCCTAGTTCGACCACTGCGGCTTCTCCTGCAACAGAGAAAAAGCTGCCGAAAGTAGCCTTTGTTTACATTGGTGTCCCTGGCGATGGCGGCTGGACGTATGAGCACGACCAAGGTCGTCTCATGATGGAGAAAGAATTAGGCATTAAAGCAACCACAGTCGAAAATATCCCAGAAGGCCCTGATGCTGAGCGCGTGTTTGAGGAGCTGGCTCAGAAGAACGATATTATTTTCGGAACCTCCTTCGGATATATGGACGCTATGGTTGCGGTCGCGCAGAAACATCCCAATGTGAAATTCCTGCATGCCACAGGCTACAAAACAGCCCCAAACTTAGGCACGTACATGGGTCGTGAATACCAAAGCGCCTACCTCGTTGGGATGGCTGCAGGCAAAATGACGAAAAACAATCACCTCGGCTACGTCGGTGCATTTCCTATTCCAGAAGTCATTTATACCATTAATGCGTTTACCCTCGGTGCCCAAAGTGTAAATCCGAACATCGACGTATCGGTGGTGTGGAGTAATACCTGGTTCGATCCTGCAACAGAGAAGCAAGCGGCGATTTCCCTTTTAGATAAAGGAGTAGACGTATTGGCGGCTTATCAGGATTCACCAGCAAGCATTCAAGCAGCTGCCGAGCGGAAAGTATGGGGGATCGGCAACGATTCTGACATGGGTCGATTTGCGCCAGACACCTACATATCCAATCCAAAATGGAACTGGGGCCCGTATTACGTGAAAACGGTGAAGAGTGTGATGGACGGCACTTGGAAATCCGAAGCGTACTTCGGCAACATGAAAGAAGGTATCACAGACATTGCGCCTCTTGGAAAGAATGTACCTGCGGATGTGAAGGGGCTTGTAGAGAAGAAAAAGCAAGAGATTCTGAGCGGCGCGTTTGAGGTATTCCAAGGGCCAATTGTGGATCAAGATGGCAAGACTCGGTTTGAATCGGGTAAAAAGATGACAGATGAGGAAATCCTCGGAACAACCTGGTTTGTTAAGGGCATTAAAGGTGTCATTCCCAAATAAGTAAGGAAGGATGTGTGGACGATGACAATACTAGATCATGCAATGCTTCCAGAGTGGCATCCCGTGTTGTTGTCGTCAGCACTCACGGATCAGCCTATTGCTGTGACGGTGTTAGGCGAGAAAGTAGCTGTTTTCCGTACCTCGCAAGGTGTCCACGCTTTTAAAGACCTCTGCATTCATCGAGGGGTTCCCCTCTCACTTGGAAAAGTAAGCGGCGATGAGCTGGTCTGCGCGTACCATGGCTGGTCCTATAACGGTTGCGGTACGTGCACGCGTATCCCTTCGCTGCCTAGGGATCAAGCGATTCCTTCGAAGGCCAAAGCTTTCGTCTATGACTGCGTGGAAGCGCTAGGTCTCATCTGGGTCTGCTTAGGAAAGCCTGCAGCGCCGCTGCCTCCAATCGCAGCGCATGTGCCTGCGGGCTACAAGGAAGTGTTCATGGGTCCGTACGCCTTGCAAGCGGCGGGTCCGCGTATTATCGAGAACTTCCTCGATGTTTCACATTTGATGTTCGTACACGAGGGATTGCTTGGCGATACGGCGTATGCCGAAGTGAATGATTATCACGTGATCGAAGAGGATGGTGTCCTTCGGTCCGAGGAAATTGTCGTGTACCAACCAGATGCCGATGGGACAGGACGCGGGGTGAATAGCCGCTATGTGTATGAGGTGTTCAGCCCGCTCTGCGTGTCCTTGACCAAACGAGATGATGTGTCCGACCACATCTTCCGGCTATTCCTCATGGTGCTGCCCGTCACGGAGCAGAGCAGCATTGCTTTCATGCTGAAGCAGAGGAATTATGCGTATGACGAGCCTGACGAGGTTTTCGTGCAGTTCCAAGATCATCTCATTGAGCAGGATCGACGTATGGTCGAAAACCAGAAGCCAGAGCTGCTGCCGCTGGATTTGCAGGCAGAGCTGCACCTGAAATGCGACCGCTTGAGCATTGCTTATCGCAAAAAGCTTCGTGAGCTGGGCGTCACTTTCGGTACGGCCTAGATGATGTTATAGGCCGAAGGTCTTAATTAACAGGATTAATGAATCCACCTGCATACGAAAAATAAAAAGGATTGTATAATTAGCGAAGGCTGATTATACAATCCTTTTTATTTTTTGGTAAGATAAGACTACTAGATTACCACCAGTAGAAAGAACGGACTTTAGCATCTTCTTGTCTTACCTCAGTAGGAGTTTTAAAAGTTTTAACTAAAGCATCTGTTTCTTCTGTAGACAGCGGCTGGGATCCGATGATGGACTCGAATTGCTTACGCAGTTCTGCCCGCTTAGCAGCGAATACGGACTGTTGCAATGCTGGATTTAATTGAATAATGGTCATGGATTCAGCTCCTCTGTAGTTAATAGATTACAATTAATTATTATAGCAAATTATCGGGAGATAGGGGAGAGATATTTGAAAATTTTGAAGAAATTAAGTGTCGCTTCTTGTGTCATACTGTTTATCCTTTTGCAAATTTGGAGTACGTATATCACCTTTAAATTTCCGTATACGGGCATTAGTTTGGAATCGCCTCAGCCAGGAGAATGGGTAGTTAGCAAGCTTGAGCCCAATAGCACGAATAGTGACATCCGGATAGGTGATCGTATGATTGCAGTCGACGGAAAACCGACAGATCAGGTAGCTTCTGTGAAAAGTTGGCACCTCGTTGGGAAGGCTAGCACTCTTGTCATTGAGCGGTCTGGTGAGACTGTGACGATCGATATGCGGGCAAGCGACCCTACGATCTTCGAAATTATTTCTCTTATTGAGGAATCGGTGTGTCTGTTCATGTGTATTCTCTTGCTCGTGAAGGAAAATCGCTCTCCATCGGCACGATTATTAGCCTTCTCCTTCCTGAGCGCGACCATGATTTTTATGAGTTTAGGTGCGTCTACACGTGGAGAGACGCTTGGCAAGTTGCTCATTGCTAGTTCAATGATGGTGCTGCCTATTGTTTTTCTGCATTTTCTTGTTGTGTTTTTCAAGGAAAAGGGCGAGATGGATTTGCCGAAGCGGCACTTCAAGTATATGTATGCGATTGCTCTCATCGCTTTTCTAGCTAGAAGTATGTATTTCTTCCCGTCAATGGCGTTCGTGTACCGATTTGATGGTGCGTTTACGATGGGATTCTTTAGTATCGTGATTTCATTAAATATCATCCTGTTAGCAAAGTTGTTCGTAAGAATCAGGAAGGTCAGATCACCGCTTACTGCCATTATCAAAAGTGTATTTTATTCCTTGCTGATCTCCTTCCTGCCGATTATCTGCCTCTCGTTCCTTCCGCTATTAATCATAGGGGAGTGGATCTTGGATCCCATCTATACAAGCGGGCTGGTGCTTATTTTTCCTATATCATTCTCCTATTTAATCGCTTCCGATCAGCTGTATGATATTGGCCTTGTCGTTCGACGTATTATTTTCTCTTGTTTGATAGCCATTCTACCCGTCATTTTGTTTACAGGGGCTGTTGTAGTTGTTTTTCATTGGGAGCTCAGTTCGAAACAAATTATTTTTATTTTCGCTGGTTCACTTCTTCTTGTATCTACAATGCTGTATGCAGCCGAATATTGGACGACGATCCTAGAACCGTATCTCTTCCCAAGAAAGTACGTCTTAAAGTCTGCCTTGAAGAAAATTTCCAAGAATCTAGGTTCCATCTCGAGCTTTCGTGATTTGAAAGATATTATTCTCGTTGATATCGTAAACACACTGCAAGTAAGGGGGGCAGCTATCGTTTTCCGGCATACAAATGATTTTGAGATCATTGCTGAAGGTGAAGTTGACACGGCTGACATTCAGCATATCGTGAATACATCAGCGATGCGCGAGAATCCCTACTATACGTTCATAGACATGAATTGCAATGAAGAGTATACGAGTTATCTGATTGTGACTAGGAAAAAAACGAATACCCGCATTCCCAAAGAGGAATTGCAGTGGCTGCAATTGATTACTTCCTATTTGGAAGTCGGTATGGAGAATGTGTATCTCATCCGTAAGCTAACAGGCAGACTCCAGCAGATGGTCACTCACATGCCGCAAGAAGAATTGCTCTGGCTGCGCAAAGTGATGTTCGAGCTGCAAGAGGAGGAGCGTGTGCGGATCGCAACGGACCTCCATGATACGACGATGCAGGATTTATTTTTCCTTAAACGCCGATTAACATCGCTCTCCGAGAAACCAACCTTGGGCCAAGATGACCGCGAACAACTAAATAACATGAACAATTTCGTCGATATGATTAATGCGAGCTTACGGCAGAGCTGCTTTGAGCTCAATCCTCATCTGTTGAAGGAAGTTGGCTTGAAGCAGACGCTGAAAATGTATGTAGAAAAGGAATCGTACGGCACGCCTTTCGAATTATCGTTCCGAGCGGAGCATATTGCCGATATTGAAGGCAAGGATTTATCGACCAAACGGCATATTTTCCGAATCGTACAGGAGTTGCTTAACAACGCGAAGAAACATTCGCAAGCTTCCAATGTTAGTTTCCATATGTGGGAAGAAGAGCAATTCTTCTTTATCTCTTATCGCGATGATGGTGTAGGCTTCCAAGTAAAGGAAGAGGTTGCCGTGGAAATCGCCGATTCGGGCATGGGGTTATCCTATATGAGAAGCCGGGTGCTGCATGTAGGCGGAAGATTCGAGCTTGAGACGCAAGTAGGCGAAGGGACCCACATTTTTATCACAATACCGATCGAGGAAGTGTTATCAGCATGAGTGATATTGTCAAAACATTAGTGGTCGATGACCATCCTTTATTCGCGAGAGCGACCAAGTCGTTACTTGATGAGATTGATCGCATTGAGGTGATCGGAGTCGTAAGCAATGCGAAGGAATGCTTGGAGCAGGTGCAATTGCATCAGCCCGGGCTTGTCTTCCTGGACTATCAGCTGCCCGATCAGACCGGTACGGAAGTCGCAGCGCAATTGAAGCAGTTATATCCGCATATTCATGTTGTCATTTTCACAGGCATTGAGCTTACTGGCATTTATAATAAATTAATTGAAATGAAAGTCAGCGGCGTCCTCTCAAAAGAGTCGAGTGAACGAACGATTAAGAACATGGTGTATTGTATTTTGGATGGGTATACGATGATTCCTCTGTCCTTTTTCAATCAAATGCAGTTGAATGATGCGGATGCTGGCGAAGAGTGCGAGCTGCAAGATGAAGAAGTGTTGATGATGAACATGCTGGTCAAAGGGGCCACACACGAACAGATCGCAGAGCGCATCTTCATGAGCAAGCGGACTGTCGATAATTATTTGCGTAAAATTTATGATAAATGGGGCGCCAAATCGAGAACCGAGGCCCTGGAGAAGTTCATTAAAAGTAAATATTACAACTGAAAGTAGGCGGCTCATATGCAGGACATGCAAGATGTTCAGCGGCACATGGCTCGGATCATGGATGATTATAAGTTAGATGAGGATTTAAAGCTGCTGCTCACATCCTGCTTGTCGGATCAGGAGACGTCCACACTCTCATGGGCGAAAATAACGCTCTGCGTACATGCCATGCTGGGGGGCACCTCGCCAGATATTTATCGTCGTGCTGCGGTTACAGAGCTGATCATTCTTATCTTGGATATTGTCGATGATCTGCAGGATCAGGACAATGAGAGCAAGCCTTGGATGAAGGTGGAGCTTGCGAGCGCGTTGAACGCTGTACTTGCGTTGATCGTTGGCATGATCGGTGAGCTCGGCAAGCTGCAGGCTAGCGGGAATATGCTGAGTGACATCAGCACAATTATCGCGAGATCGATTAACGGCCAGCATAAAGATGTGACGCAGGCGGTGTCGACCGTCGATGCGTATCTGTGGATGACGCAAGAGAAGTCGGGCTCGTTGTTTCGATTGGCCTGCTACATGGGATATGCGGATACGGGATGTTCAGAGGCTGTGATTGACCAGCTTCACCAGGTGGCTGACTGTGTAGGGCTCCTTCATCAGATACAGAATGATGTGCGTGATCTCGTCCGCTTTGATGAGAAAAGCGATTTGATCGCGAGGAAGCGGACGCTGCCGATTCTATATCTGCTCTCTGTGGAGGATGAGGCGTTCTTGCCAGTGAAAGCGTACTATGAGGGGCAGGTTTCTGCTGCGTATCTAATGAAGAATCAAGAGAAGGTGCAAGCGCTGATTCAAGACTCAGGCTGCTTGGAGTATGCACGAATCGTGCAAACGGTCTGTGTGCAAAAAGCCGAAGAGATCTACGCAGATCTGCTGGCGCAGTCGCCGTGGAAAGAAGAGTTCAGAGATATGACGGTTGGCAGTTTTATGAGTTTAACTATGGAGGGGGAGCGGGCGTAGAGCTCGTTCTTTTTGCTTTGTCCAGACGGAACGTGGTTCCTCTATTCTGCGATTTGCTCGTTTTGACGCTTAGACGGAACGTGAATCCTTTATTTGTATGATTTTCGGCGATTTTCAGCTAGTTTTAACGGAATTGCGGAATGACGTTCCGCTCGCGGGTGATTTGAGGCTATTTCGGGCAAATAACGGAACGACGTTCCGCTTGACATGATGAAAAATCACCTTACAGAACTCGGAAGTGGCCAATTATCGATCATACCGCACTTAAAGTGATGATAAACATCACTCCAGCAGCCCTTTTCGACGCCATAGTCACTGAAGTGATGAAAAATCACTCTACAGCAGGCGAAAGTGGCCTATCAGCGCAACCGTCCAAGTGGACAGTAGAGCCCTTAATCGGATTGTCGAAAAATATATAAGCGAATCTCCAGAGTCGATTTCATCGCGCCAATGACATCATTCCCACACAATGGGAGGTTGCAAAGTGCTCTCCCAGTCCGAATAGAGGAAAAAGATAGAAAACGTGCCCAAAAAACGAACTATACAAAAGATATTTCCGAAAATCGTTCGTTTTTTCAAATTGACATCCTACGTCAGTTGGTAGTAAACTAGGTAAGCGGGAAATGAAGCCGCACTAATTGAAAATGTCGAATCAACTCGTATAAAATCAGGGATAAGGCCTGGAAGTATCTACCCAAAAACCATGAATTTTTGGACTACGAGGAAACGAATGAGGGGAACCATAGGAAATGATGGTCTTTTTGCATTCGGTTCTTTTGCTGTCCAGCGTATAGAATCGTGAATTCTAGCTCTGGGCATTTTTTATTATATAGGTGACGAAAGTGGGTTTAAGATGACGACGGTACGTGTTGGTGTAATTATGGGAAGCCAGTCGGATTGGGAAACGATGAAGCATGCTTGTGATATGTTGGACGAACTGGGTGTAGCCTATGAGAAAAAGGTTGTATCCGCGCATAGAACGCCGGATTTGATGTTCGACTATGCGGCATCAGCCATCGAACGCGGTTTACAAGTCATTATTGCCGGAGCAGGCGGTGCGGCGCATTTACCAGGAATGGTAGCAGCCAAAACGGAGCTTCCGGTTATTGGTGTTCCAGTGAAAACTTCCACGTTGAATGGCATGGACTCTTTGCTCTCCATTGTGCAAATGCCAGGCGGCATTCCTGTTGCAACAGTGGCAATCGGTCATGCAGGTGCCACGAATGCGGGCTTATTGGCTGCGCAAATTCTGGGCGCTTTTGATCCAGAGATTCAAGCGAAAGTGAAGGCTCGCCGCGCACGCATTACGCAAACGGTCTTAGAAAGCAGTGACAATCTATGAGCGGCGCATCCAGCGAAAAGGTAATTCAACCCGGCGGCACAATCGGCGTGCTTGGCGGCGGACAATTAGGACGCATGCTTACGCTGGCTGGACGCAACATGGGCTATCGCTTCGTCACGCTTGACCCGACAGAGGACGCGCCTTGCGGCCAAGTGGCGGATCAAATTCAAGCGAATTTCGACGATGTCGAGGCAGCAAGAAAGCTCGCCGCTCGCTCGGACGTGATTACGTATGAATTCGAGAATGTGGATGCGAATGTGACGCGGATCTTGATGGAAGAGTCCTATGTTCCACAAGGGAGCGAACTTTTATACACGACACAGCACCGTCTTCGCGAGAAAAGAGCGATTGAAGCAGCAGGCGTGCCTGTTGCGCCATATGCCGAGATCAAGAGCGAGGCTGACCTCCGAGAAGCAGCAGAGCGCTTCGGTACGCCATGCGTGCTCAAAACAGCAACCGGCGGATACGACGGTAAAGGTCAATGGGTGCTACGCTCACTAGACGAAGTAGCAGAAGCTTACGCCACTTTGAGTCGTGCCAAAACCGAGCTCGTTCTCGAACAATTCATTCATTTTGACAAGGAATTATCGGTTATTGCAGCTAGAAGTCCACGCGGCGAGGTCAAAGCATTCCCTGCTGCTGAAAATATACATGTACATAATATCCTGCACGAATCCATCGTGCCGGCACGTATTCCTGTGCCTGTGCAGAAGGCGGCGGAAGAGCTGGCGATCCGCATTGCGGAGTCGCTCGGCGTCATCGGGCTCATCGCAGTTGAGCTGTTCCTGACCAAGGATGGTCAGCTCTACGTCAACGAGCTAGCGCCGCGCCCACACAATTCGGGCCACTACACAATGGAAGCTTGCCGAACGTCCCAGTTCGAGCAGCACGTGCGTGCGATATGCAATTTGCCGCTCGGCTCAACAGAGTTGTTGACGCCAGTGGTGATGGTCAATTTGCTGGGTGAACACATCGCGCCGCTGCACGATCGACTCGCGGAGCCAGGCTTCCTAGAGCATGCAGAGCTAGGCGTCAGCGCGAAGCTTCATCTATACGGCAAGAAAGAAGCCAAAGAAAAACGCAAAATGGGTCATATCAATCTTTTAACAGATGATGTTGAGAAAGCCCTCACTTGGATAGAACAGACAGGCATTTGGGAAAGTAAGTAAAAGAAATTATTGGAGGAACGGATAAAATGATTGAACGTTACACACGCCCTGAGATGGCACGCATTTGGACGGAAGAGAACAAATTTAACGCATGGCTTGAGGTTGAAATTCTTTCTTGTGAGGCTTGGGCTGAGCTAGGTGTAATCCCGAAAGAAGATGTGAAGGTGCTTCGTGAGAAGGCAAGCTTCAACATCGACCGTATTTACGAAATCGAGCAAGAGACGCGCCACGACGTGATCGCATTCACAAGAGCGGTATCCGAGACGCTCGGACCTGAGCGCAAATGGGTGCACTACGGCTTAACGTCCACTGACGTTGTCGATACAGCACTTGGCTACCTTTTGAGACAAGCGAACGAAATTTTGGACAAAGACATCCAGAACTTCATCGAAATCCTTCGTAATAAAGCGATTGAACATAGAGATACAGCGATGATGGGCAGAACGCATGGTGTTCACGCAGAGCCAACGACATTTGGTTTGAAAATGGCGCTATGGTACGAGGAAATGAAACGTAACCTGGAGCGCTTCCGCTTGGCTGCGGATGGCGTGCAGTTCGGTAAAATTTCCGGTGCTGTAGGCACGTACGCGAACATTGATCCGTTCGTTGAGCAATATGTGTGCGAGAAGCTAGGCACAACACCAGCTCCGATCTCCACGCAAACGTTGCAGCGTGACCGTCACGCTGACTACATGGCGACATTAGCATTGGTAGCAACATCCCTAGATAAATTTGCAACAGAAATTCGCGCCCTTCAGAAGAGTGAGTTCCGTGAAGTGGAAGAGCCGTTTGCAAAAGGTCAAAAAGGTTCCTCCGCAATGCCGCACAAACGTAACCCAATCGGCTGCGAAAGCATTTCTGGTCTATCCCGCGTGATCCGTGGGCACATGGTGTCCGCTTACGAGAACGTAACGCTTTGGCATGAGCGCGACATTTCGCACTCCTCCGTTGAGCGTATTATTTTGCCAGATGCGACGCAGTTGCTCAACTACATGTTGAACCGCCTTGGCAACATCATCAAGAATTTGACGGTGTTCCCGGAGAACATGAAACGCAACATGCGCAGCACGTATGATGTTCCTTTCTCTGGCCGCGTCATGACGAAGCTGATCGACAAAGGTTTTGCTCGTGAGCAAGCGTACGATACGGTACAGCCAAGAGCGATGCAAGCATGGGAAGAGCAACGTTCCTTCCGTGAAATTGTGGAGAACACATCGGTCATCACCGAAGTGCTTAGCCCGGAAGAAATCGCAGATTGCTTCGATCCGAGCTGGCATTTGAAGCATGTAAGCACGATCTTTGACCGTTTAGGTTTGAAATAGAAGAGACATGAAAGAAGCAGGAAGGGGTGCAATGTTCGTGGCAAATGCAATTTTGAATTCAGCAGAAGAAATGATTAATGCCCCTCTGGTGCATAAAGGCAAAGTGCGTGAGCTGTATGATTTGGGCGATAGCTTTTTGATTGTCGTAACGGATCGCATTTCGGCTTTTGACTATATTTTGAAACCAGGTGTTCCAGACAAGGGCTATGTACTGAATGCGCTAAGCAAATACTGGTTCGGCATTACGAGCGGGTATATGAATAATCACATCATTCACACGGACGTGGAGAAGCTTCACGCGATTATTCCTAGCGCCGAGGATCGGGAAGTGCTGAAAGAGCGTATCATTGTGGCAAAAAAGGCTGACCGCATCTCCATTGAGTGCGTAGTTCGCGGCTACATCACGGGGAACGGCTGGAGACAGTACGAGAAAACCGGCGAAATTAACGGTAAAAAGCTGCCAGAAGGCTTGCGGAAAAACCAGCGCTTGAACGATCCGATTTTCACACCTGCTGCGAAAAACGATGTAGGTCACGATGAGGACATTTCCATTGAACAAATGATCGAGCTTGTCGGCGAAGAGCTGACATACGCGCTGCAAGAGCGCAGCATCATGCTGTACACGCTGGCGCATAGCATTTGCGAGCAAAAAGGCATTATTTTGGCCGATACGAAGTTTGAATTCGGTTTTTATGCTGGCGAACTTATTATCATTGATGAAATTTTCACGCCGGATTCTTCCCGTTACTGGTCCCAAGATAAATATGCCCTGGATATCGAGATCGATTCCATGGACAAAGAGCCTGTTCGCACGTACTTAGCGGGATCCAATTGGGATAAAAATAGTGAGCCAGACGAGCTTCCCGCATCTGTCGTGGAAGAGACGTCGAACCGATATAAAGAAATTTTGCACCGCTTGGTTGATTAAAAATAACGCTGAGGAGCGATTTCACAATGAAAGCAACAGTCTACGTAACAATTAAGCAGAACGTATTGGACGTACAAGGAACTGCCGTACAAGGAGCACTTCACTCCATGGGCTTCGAAGAAGTTGGCAAAGTGCGCATCGGTAAATATTTGGAGCTTGAGCTAGGTACAACGGACAGAGCAGAAGCGGAAACACGCGTAAAAGCAATGTGCGAGAAGCTGCTTGCGAACACAGTGATCGAAGACTACCGTTACGAATTGGTGTAAGAGACACAAGTTAATCCAGAACTTTTAGGAGGAAGAAGTCATGAATTTTGCGGTTCTTGTGTTCCCGGGATCGAATTGCGATATCGACTTGTACAAAGCGATTGAAGATACAATTGGTCAACCAGTTGACTATGTGTGGCATACGGACGGCGACTTGTCCAAATATGATTGTATCCTAGTGCCAGGTGGATTCTCTTACGGGGATTACCTGCGTTGCGGAGCGATCGCTCAGTTCACGAACGTCATGAAAGCTGTTGTGAAAGCTGCGGAAGAAGGCAAGTACATTCTAGGTATTTGTAACGGATTCCAAGTGTTGACGGAAGCTCGTTTGCTGCCAGGCGCTTTGCTGCGCAATAACGGCATGAAGTTCCGCTGTCACCAAGCGCTTCTGAGAGTTGAGAACAACACAACGGCGTTCACGCGTGATTATGCCGAGGGTGAATTGATCAACATTCCGATCGCACATGGCGAAGGCAACTACTATTGTGACGAAGAAACACTGAAGGAACTGCAAGAAAACAACCAAATCGTGTTCCGTTATGAAGCGGGCAACAACCCGAATGGATCACTTGATGATATCGCAGGAATTAGCAACAGGGCAGGAAACGTTGTGGGTATGATGCCTCATCCAGAGCGTGCCGTTCATGAGATTCTAGGATCTGCTGACGGAAAAAGAATGTTTACATCAATCTTGAGTGCTTGGAGGGAAAAACATGACGCAGCAGCTATCCGCTAAGGAACCAACGGCCGAACAAATCGCGGAACAGAAAATTTACAAGCAAATGGGCGTTACAGACGACGAGTATGCCAAAATTTGCGGCTTCCTTGGACGCAATCCGAACTATGTCGAGATCGGCGTTTTCAGCGTTATGTGGTCTGAGCATTGTTCTTACAAAAATTCCAAACCTGTGCTTCGCAAATTCCCTGTAACAGGACCTCGCGTTCTGATGGGACCTGGTGAAGGTGCAGGGATTGTAGATATCGGAGACAACCAAGCGGTTGTGTTCAAAATTGAAAGTCATAACCACCCTTCCGCGATCGAGCCTTACCAAGGCGCAGCGACAGGTGTGGGCGGTATTATTCGTGATATTTTCTCCATGGGCGCGCGCCCAGTGGCATTATTAAACTCTTTGCGTTTCGGTAAGCTGCAAAACGATCGCGTGAAATACTTGTTCGAGCACGTTGTCTCTGGTATCGCTGGATACGGTAACTGTATCGGGATTCCGACCGTCGGCGGCGAAGTGATGTTCGACGAGAGCTACGAGGGGAACCCGCTCGTTAATGCGATGTGTGTGGGTCTTATCGACCACAACATGATTCAACGCGGTGTTGCCAAAGGTGTTGGCAACCCAGTCTTCTACGTAGGCCCAGCAACGGGCCGCGATGGGATCCACGGTGCGACGTTCGCATCCGAGGAGCTGACAGCTGAGTCTGAGGCGAAACGTCCAGCGGTTCAAGTGGGCGATCCGTTCATGGAAAAGCTAGTTCTAGAAGCATGCTTAGAGCTAATTAATTCCGGTATTGTACTCGGGATTCAAGATATGGGTGCAGCGGGACTTACTTGTTCCTCCGCTGAGATGGCAAGTAAAGCAGGTAACGGCATGGAGCTGTACCTGGATGAAGTGCCGCAACGCGAAGAAGGCATGACAGCGTATGAAATGATGCTGTCCGAGTCCCAAGAGCGTATGCTTTTCGTTGTGGAGCCAAAGCATGAGGCGCAAGCAAAAGGTATTTTCGAGCGCTGGGGCTTGCACTGCGCGAAAGTCGGTAAGGTAACCGACGACGGTTACCTGAAGTTGATCCACCACGGTGAAGTCGTGGGGAACATGCCTGTTGGCGCACTCGTTGACGAGTGCCCGGTTTACAATAAGCCGAGCAAAGTGCCGGCTTACTACGAAGCAGGCGCAGCGGTAGACACGACTCGTTACGAGGAAGTCGTGAAGCTGACGGATGCACTGAAATCTGTGTTGGCGTCCCCGACGGTCGCGAGCAAAGAGTGGGTTTATAACCAGTACGATTACATGGTTCGTACAGAAACAGCTGTGCGTCCAGGTTCGGACGCAGCAGTAGTAACCATCCGCGGTACGCGCAAAGGTCTTGCGATGACAACGGATTGTAACGGACGCTACGTGTACCTGGATCCGGAAGTGGGCGGTCGTATCGCGGTTTCCGAAGCTGCGCGTAACATCGTTTGTTCCGGTGCGGAGCCGCTTGCAGTGACGGATAACCTGAACTTTGGTTCCCCGGACAAGCCTGAGATCTTCTGGCAGCTGGAGAAATCCACAGACGGTATGGCGGAAGCTTGCCGCTTCTTGGATACGCCAGTTATCGGCGGTAACGTCTCGCTCTATAACGAGAATGCCAAAGGCGCGATCTACCCGACGCCGGTTATCGGGATGGTTGGTCTCGTTCATGACGTGGACCACATCACAACACAAAACTTCAAAAACGAAGGCGACATCATTATCCTGCTTGGCGAGACGAAAGCGGAGCTCGGCGGCAGCGAATTCCAATATGTGATTCACGGTGTTACTGAAGGTCGTCCACCAGAGTTGGACTTGGCGACAGAGAAACGCCTGCAAAACGCAGTACTAAAAGCGATTCAAGAAGGTCTTGTTGCCTCTGCGCATGACTTGTCCGAGGGCGGTTTGGCTGTGGCGCTTGCAGAAAGCTGCATCAGCGGCAACATCGGCGCAGAAGTGAACGTAGCGTCCGAGCTTCGTCCTGACTTCGCATTGTTCAGTGAAACACAATCCCGTATTTTGCTGAGTGCAACACCTGACAAAGCAGATGCTCTGAAACACTGGATCGCTTCCCAAGGCGTACCTTATCAAGAAATCGGAAAAGTAACAGGTTCCTACCTGACTGTGAAAATCAATGACGAACAGCGTCTCCAGTCCTCGGTTGCCGAGCTGGCGAAAGTCTGGAAGGATGCGATTCCATGTCTAATGGCGTGAAACAATCCAAGGCCCTAAAGCTTCCTGCGGCGCCACAAGTACAACTTGAGAATGGACAGCATGAGCTTTGGACAGGAGAATATTACAACGAAGGTATTGGCGGCCAAGGCGGATTGTTCGATAAGCTGAATGAGGAGTGCGGCGTGTTCGGGGTGTACGGTCATCCCGACGCTTCCTCGCTGTGCTACTACGGGCTGCATGCCCTTCAGCATCGTGGGCAGGAAAGTGCCGGCATCTGTACGGTGGATGAAGGCAAGTTTCATTATTATCGCGGTATGGGATTGGCCAAAGAGGTATTTACCAATGAAAATTTACATCCTCTTACGGGTTCAACCGCTATCGCACATGTACGTTATTCAACAGCAGGCGAGAGCAAGCTGGCGAATGCACAGCCGCTCGTTTTCAAATACCGTGAGGGCGATCTTGCGATTGCAACGAACGGGAACTTGGACAACGCCAACATCATCAAGCGTGAGTTAGAGCGGAAGGGCTCCATTTTCCAAACGACTAGTGATACTGAGGTTATGGCGCATCTGATTGCTCGTTCCGAGCATGATGATATCGTGGAAGCTGTGAAAGATGCGATGAATCAAGTCATCGGCGGTTTCGCGTTCCTCATTATTACGAAGGACAGATTGATTGCGGCGCTGGATCCGAATGGGTTGCGTCCTTTCATGATCGGTCGTCTTGGCGAGGCGTACTTGTTCGCTTCGGAGAGTTGTGCGTTCGACGCGGTTGGCGCAACGTATTTCCGTGATGTACAGCCTGGTGAAATCATCGTCATTGATCGTGACGGCTTCCGTTCGGAGCGTTTTGCTGAGGGTAGCAGACGTGCAATTTGTGCGATGGAATACATCTACTTCGCTCGTCCTGACAGCGATATTGACACGGTGAACATTCACTCCGCACGTAAGCGGATGGGTAAACGTCTGGCGATGGAAGCTTTCGTGGATGCGGATGTAGTGACTGGCGTACCAGATTCCAGTATTTCGGCGGCGATTGGTTTTGCGGAACAAACGGGAATCCCTTATGAGCTGGGTCTAATCAAGAACCGATACACGGGGCGGACGTTCATCATTCCAAGCCAAGAGCTTCGTGAGCAAGGGGTCAAAATGAAGCTGAGCGCAGTTCGCAAAGTGGTCGAAGGCAAGCGTGTTGTGATGATCGATGACTCCATCGTTCGTGGAACAACCTCGCTGCGCATCGTTAACCTGCTGCGTGAGGCGGGGGCAACGGAAGTGCATGTGCGGATTTCGTCGCCGCCATTCATGAACCCGTGCTACTACGGAATCGATACGCCGGACCGCAAAGAGCTGATCGCGGCTATGAACTCGATCGAAGAGATTCGCAAAGCGATCAACGCGGATTCGCTTCACTTCCTGACGAAGGAAGGTTTGCTCGATTCCATCGGTCAAGGTTCCGCAGGTTCGGCTAGCGGATATTGCACGGCTTGCTTCGACAACAGCTATCCAACCGAAATCGTCGATGTGACGAAGGTTGGCTGTGCGTGTGATTAGAGACAGAGACAGAGATAACTAAAGAGAAAACGGGGGTCTAGTGACCTCCCCATACATAGACAAATCGAAGGAGTGTTGCTCAGTGTCGGATGCTTACAAACAAGCTGGCGTCGATATCGCGGCGGGGAACGAAGCAGTAGAACGGATGAAAAAGCACGTCAAACGGACATTCCGTCCTGAAGTGTTAACGGACCTCGGAGGCTTCGGCGGGCTGTTCAGCTTGAACAAAGACAAGTATGAGGAGCCAGTACTCGTATCGGGTACGGACGGCGTAGGCACGAAGCTGAAGATCGCTTTTGCCATGGATAAGCATGATACGATCGGGATCGACGCGGTTGCGATGTGTGTGAACGATATTATCGTTCAAGGCGCAGAGCCATTGTTCTTCCTTGACTATCTGGCTTGCGATAAAGTCATTCCAGAGAAAATTGAAGCGATTATTAAAGGGATCGCCGACGGTTGTGCGCAATCTGGTTGCTCACTCATCGGTGGTGAAACGGCGGAAATGCCTGGCATGTATGCACAAGGGGAGTATGACATTGCAGGCTTTACGGTTGGAATCGTCGACAAGAAAAAGATCATCGACGGAACAACGATCCGTCCTGGAGATGTCGTGCTAGGACTAGCTTCCAGTGGTGTGCACAGTAACGGGTTCTCGCTTGTGCGCAAGCTTTTGCTAGAAGATAACGGGTATACCCTTCAAGGGCATGTGGAAGAGCTTGGCGACAAGCTTGGTAATGTGCTTCTGGAGCCAACGAAGTTGTATGTGAAGCCAGTTTTGGCTATGTTGGAAGACGTAGCGATCAAAGGGATGGCGCACATTACAGGTGGCGGTTTTATCGAAAATATTCCGCGGGTTCTGCCGGATGGCGTGAACGTGGATATCCAATATGGATCATGGCCGATCCTTCCGATTTTCTCCTTGATGCAGCGTGTAGGTAACATCACGAACAATGATATGTTCCGCACGTTCAACATGGGAATCGGGATGGTTGTCATCGTAGCGGCTGACGATGCAGAGAAAGCGATTGCTGCAGCAGAAGCGCAAGGCGAGAAAGCATACCGTTTAGGTGTAGTAACAGAAGGCGAGCGTGTGGTTACGTTCCAAGGAGCTGACGTGTAATGCAGCCTTATCGCATTGCGGTTATGGCTTCGGGCAGCGGCTCGAATTTCCAAGCTATCGTAGATCAGGTACAGAAGGGGAAGCTTGATGTCAGCATCGAGCTTCTTGTCTGTGATCGACCGAATGCGTTCGTTGTTGAACGCGCTAGGGAAGCGAAGGTGCCTGTGTTTGTTTTTAATCCAAAAGAGTACGAGAGCCGTGAGGCGTATGAAACGCTTGTGTTGAAAGAGCTGCAGGATCGCCAGATTGATCTGGTCGTCATGGCAGGTTACATGCGGATCATTACGAATGTGCTAGTTGAGCCGTTTTTCGGGCGGATGATTAACATTCATCCATCGTTGTTGCCGTCGTTCCCTGGCGTGCGCGCAGTGGAGCAGGCCGTGGACTATGGCGTGAAGCAGACCGGCGTCACGGTGCATTTCGTCGATGGCGGGCTGGACTCCGGCCCGATCATTGCGCAGCGTGCCGTGGAGATCCACGAGCACGAGACAGCCGATTCGCTCACGGAGCGAATCCATGCGGCTGAGCACGTGCTGCTGCCGCAGGTCGTGCGGTGGTTGCGCGAGGGCCGCGTGAGCATCGACGGCCGCAGGGTGAGCGTGCGGCTGTAGGGAATGATGGATTGCTGGCTCTAGCAGCACTATCCCAATGGCTCAGGTCAACCAGCATCTCGGTGGCTTCTGAGTCCAGGGGATAATGCACCATGCTGGCTCTAGCAGCACTATCCCAATGGCTCAGGTCAACCAGCATCTCGATAGCCTCTGAGTCCAGGGGATAATGCGCCATGCTGGCTCTAGCAGCACTATCCCAATGGCTCATTTCAACCAGCATCTCGATAGCTTCTGAGCCCAGGGGATAATGCCCCATGCTGGCGTTAGCACCACAATCCCAATGGCTCAGTTCAACCAGCTTCTCGATGGCTTCTGAGTCTAGGGGATAGTGCCCCATGCTGTCTCAAGGGTGTTAAGGTACTTGGTACGGCGAACGGAAACCATCATTTTCATATTAATGAACTTATATCTTTCACATACAATAATTCCATTCCCTAAGGAGGAAGCATAGTGGCAATCAAAAGAGCACTGATCTCCGTTTTTGATAAGACAGGCATCGTTGAGTTCGCAAGCGAGTTATCGAAGCTGGGCGTTGAGATCATTTCCACAGGCGGTACGCTAAGTTTGTTGAAGGAGAAAGGAATACCGGTGATCGGTATTTCCGAGGTTACAGGGTTCCCGGAGATCATGGATGGACGTGTGAAAACACTTCACCCGAACGTGCACGGCGGACTTCTGGCTGTTCGTGACAACGAGGAGCATCAAGCAAGCATGAAAGAGCTTGGCCTTTCATATATCGATCTGGTTGTCGTGAATTTGTATCCTTTTGCCGAGACGATTGCGAAACCTGATGTGACGTACGAGGATGCGATCGAAAACATCGATATCGGTGGACCGACTATGCTTCGTTCCGCAGCGAAAAATCATGCTTTCGTTTCCGTGATCGTCGATACGACGGACTACGCGAAGGTGTTGGAAGAAGTACAAGAGACAGGCGATACTACGCTCGAAACGCGTAAACGTCTAGCAGCCAAAGTATTCCGTCACACTGGCGCGTACGATGCGTTGATCGGCGAGTACTTGACTGGTCTGCAAGGCGAGCCTTACCCTGAGCGTTACACTGTGACGTATGAGAAAATGCAAGAGCTTCGTTACGGGGAAAACCCGCACCAAAGCGCAGCGTTTTATCGCACGCCGAATGCGGCTGCTGGCAACATTACAACGGCTGAACAATTACACGGTAAAGAATTATCGTACAACAATATTAATGACGCTAACACTGCGCTACAGATCGTTAAGGAGTTCAGCGAGCCTGCGGTTGTTGCCGTGAAGCACATGAACCCTTGCGGTGTAGGCATCGGCACGAACGTGCTGGAAGCTTACACGAAAGCGTACAACGCAGACCCGACGTCCATTTTCGGCGGAATTGTGGCTGCAAACCGTGCAATCGACGAAGCGACAGCGCAATTGCTGCATGAGATTTTCTTGGAAATCGTGATCGCGCCGGATTTTACACCAGAAGCACTTGAGATTCTAGCTAAAAAGAAAAACATCCGCCTACTCAAAGTAGCCGGTTTGGATACGATTGCTGGCCGTACATCCTCACCAGTAATCACAACAGTCGAAGGCGGTATGCTTGTTCAAGCGAGCGACGCTTACCAACTGACAGAAGCGGATCTGAAAGTCGTTTCCGAGCGTCAACCGACGGCGGAAGAGATGAAGCAGTTGCTTTTCGCATGGAAAGTAGTTAAGCACGTTAAATCTAACGCCATCGTACTTGTGGCTGACGATATGACAGTGGGCGTGGGCGCTGGTCAAATGAACCGTGTCGGCGCAGCGAAAATCGCGATTGAGCAAGCTGGCGACAAAGCGAAAGGCTCCGTCCTTTCGTCCGATGCGTTCTTCCCAATGGGCGACACGCTCGAAATGGCAGCAAAAGCAGGTATCACAGCGGTGATTCAACCGGGCGGCTCCATTAAAGACGAAGAATCCATTCGTGTAGCGAACGAAAATGGCATTGCCATGGTCATGACAGGTGTTCGTCACTTTAAACACTAAAACAATGAGAATGCTCACGATTCGTTAGGGGACCGTGGGCATTCCCCATGAGAGGGGTTTCCGACACAATGCGTGTATTAGTTATTGGACGAGGCGGACGCGAGCATGCGATTGTATGGGCGCTAAGCAAAAGCCCGAAAGTCAGCAAATTGTTCTGCGCACCAGGGAACGGCGGGATTGCCGGTTTAGCGGAATGTGTGCCGATTACGGAACTGCAGTTTGAAGAGATCAGCACATTTGCTAAGGAACAAGCGATTGATTTGGTTATGGTAGCGCCAGATGATCCGTTAGCGGCAGGTTTGGTCGATCATTTGGAGTCCAAAGGCATTGCAGCCTTCGGTCCTCGCGCTAACGCTGCGATCATTGAAGGCAGCAAAGTGTTTATGAAGCAGCTGCTTAAGAAATACAGCATCCCAACGGCGGCTTATGAGTCTTTTGATGCGTATGAGCCGGCTCTTTCTTACTTGCGCACACAAACGGCGCCAATCGTTATAAAAGCAGACGGCTTAGCTGCTGGTAAGGGCGTTACGGTTGCGCAAACGATGGAAGAAGCGGAAGCTGCGCTGAAGGACATCATGGTTGGTCAGGTATTTGGTAAATCTGGTGCGAGCGTCGTCATCGAGGAGTTCCTGACCGGACAAGAAATGTCCTTGTTGGCCTTCGTTGATGGTTCAACGGTGCGTTTGATGGTACCTTCGCAGGATCATAAGCCAGTTTTCGATAACGATAAAGGACCAAACACAGGCGGAATGGGGACGTACTCACCACTGCCGCATATCCCTGAGTCCATCGTGCAGGAAGCACTCGTGAACATCGTTCAACCTACAGCTGATGCAATGGTAGCAGAAGGCCGCCCATTCAAAGGCGTGCTGTATGCGGGTCTGATTTTAACTCCGAACGGTGTGAAAACGATTGAGTTCAACGCGCGCTTTGGTGATCCGGAGACGCAGGTGATTTTGCCAAGATTGAAAACGGATTTGCTGGATATTTTCCTCGCGATCAACAACGGCACGTTGGCTGAGCAGCCGATCGAGTGGAGTGACCAAGCCGCTGTTTGCGTCATCGTGGCTTCGCCAGGGTACCCGGGCAACTATCCAAAAGGATTGCCGATCACAGGCCTTGATCAAGTGCAGGATTCCCTTGTGTTCCACGCAGGAACTGCAGTAGAGAACGGGCAAATCGTCACGAACGGTGGACGTGTGCTCGGGATTACGGGCCTTGGCAAAGACATCATCGAAGCACGGCAGAAGGCGTATGCCGATCTCGATCGCATCCATTTTGAAGGCAAGCACTATCGTACAGATATTGCGATGAAAGCATTGAAATAGATGTAGGTTGGAACAACAATAAACACAGTCCTCTTTAGAAGCGATTACCCGATTGGGCTTGCGCAGCGGGGGCTGTGTTTTTTATTTGATGGCGTGGGTTCTATTAAATACATGTTTTCCATCTATTTCTTGTCCCAGCCACGGATATACTTGCTTCTGTTCTTGTAGACGAAGAAACATGCGAGCAGGACAAGAACAACAATCGAAATCGAAAGCCAATGGTCACTAAGATAACGCCAAAATGTTTGCATAGGGAACCTCCCATATATGGTTGAGCATGGTAATGGTAGTGTCGTGATGTTAGGTTGTTTTTATACAGATGCATGAGGAAAGGGGATAAGGATGATGGTTAAAAGAGTGCTGCTCACAGCTTTGCTTCTAGCTGTGAGTATCGGGGCGGCGGCTTGTGGGTCCAAGCCGCCGTCAACCGCGGAGCTGACGCCACCGACAGCGACAGCGACTGCGTCGGCCCAGCCGAGTCCGGCAGCCGCGCCTGCCGCTGGTGTGGCGGCGCCAACGGCTGCGGCAGCTGCGCCCAGCCCGACCACGGCAGCCGCCGCGGTAACGGCGCCCGCCGCCACGCAGGCTGCCCGGCCTGCCGCTGCGCCAACGCCGAAGCCGGGCGCATCGCAGCGCCTCGTGATGATCGACCCTGGGCACCAACGGGTCGGCAATAACGAGCCTGAGCGTGTCGGACCCGACACGCGGGAGACTAAGCCCAAAGTCAGTTCGGGTACCGCTGGCGTCCGCACGCGGAAACCAGAGTATGTGCTCAATCTGGAGGTTTCTCAGCTGCTCAAGGCGGAGCTCGTGCAGCGCGGGATTCACGTTGTGATGACGAGGGAGACGCACGACGTTGACATCAGCAATAAGCAACGTGCGGACATGGCGAATGACGCAGGCGCAGCGCTTGTTGTCCGCATTCATGCCGATGGCGATAGCTCGCCTGGCACGAAGGGTTTTTCGGTGCTGTATCCGTCAGCCGCGCAGCCCGCGGTGAAGCCAATTGCCGCGGCCAGCAAGCAAGCGGCAGCCCTTCTCCTTGCTGGCTTGCAGCAAGCAACGGGCCAGCAGGGACGAGGCCTTTCAGCGCGAGACGACCTGAGTGGATTCAACTGGTCGAAGGTGCCTGTCACGCTCGTCGAGATCGGATTTATGACGAATCCAGAAGAGGACGAGCTCATGTCGCAGACAGCGTACCAGAAGAAGCTGGCGGCAGGCCTAGCGGATGGGATCGAGGGGTATCTGAAAGCGGTGGGACGGTAGGGAGCCCTGCGGCAGATGTTATGGTTTTATTTTCACAGAATCGAGAATAATGTAGATAATTGGCAATCATTTGCTGGATGGGAGAGGATTGGATGGTGATGCTGCCTTCGTTGTTTATCGCGCATGGCGCGCCAAGCTTGGCGATTGAGGAACATGCGTATACAGAGTTTCTGCGGCGGTTAGCGGTGTCACTTCCTACTCCCAAAGCGATCGTCCTTTTCAGCGCACATTGGGAAAGTGATGTTCAGAAGATAAGCGCGGCCATTGAGCCAGAGATGCTGTATGATTTCTACGGCTTTTCGGATGATCTTTATGACATGGAGTATCTGGCCAAAGGGGACCTCACCCTCAGCCTGCATATTCAGCAATTGCTGGAGCAAGAGGGGATTCGCTGTGAAATGGATGACAGGCGGGGCTTGGATCATGGTGCTTGGGGACCGCTTTCGATCATGTATCCCGATGCGCGTATCCCCGTGGTCACGATGTCCGTGAATCCGCGGCTGGCAGCGGAAGAACATATTCGAATTGGCGCGGCTTTGGGCTCTTTAAGGCAGGAGCAGGTGTTGATTATTGGCAGCGGCGGGACCGTGCATAATTTGCGCAAGCTCGATTCTAACAATCCCGTCCCGCAGCTGTGGGCGGTGGAGTTTGACGAATGGCTTGCGGAGCAGCTGGAGACATGGCATGTGGAGGCGCTCATTCGATATGACGAAAGGGCACCGCATGTCGGGTTGGCGGTGCCGACACCAGAGCACTTCATCCCGCTGTTAATCGCCTTCGGGGCGGGGGAAGCTTCGCGGAACGCGAAACTGCTGCATCACAGCTTCCAGCTGGGTACGCTGAGTTTATGCTGCTGGATGTTCGGCCGATTCAAGGAGTTTCGGAAAGCGTAGCCCTATGACGGCTCACTAGAGGAACCGAGCCTTATGCTCTGGCTTCGGTAGCATGCAGTGCTCGGTTTGGCCGAACCAGCGGTAGCGATTTCGCGCGACGAAGCTGTAGCCGAAGTTGCGGATCGGAGCTGGAATGATGATGGCTGCGGAGGCCAGTGGCCAAGCACCCCGCAGACGGCGGGCGATCCGCAGCGCAGCCGTACTGCGCGTATAAGCACGATCCCCTTCGATGAGCACGATGGTGCTTAGTCGATCAAGGGGCTGTTGATGCTGGGCAAGCAGCCGCTGTCCAGTTTCGGACTGAAGAGGAGCGAAGTGAAACACGCCCTTCGGGTCGTTTCGCAGGATGAACTGCACGGCACTACTGCAGAGCAAGCACACGCCATCGAACAAAATAACAGATGTATGATCAGTGGGATTCGACATAAGTGTCTCCTTTGGCCCGCACAATTTCAAATAAAACTATCTCTATTATACGTCAACGTCCTATACAGCAACACAGGTATCCTCTCCAAGATTCCATATTGTTTTTATGTGTTCCATGGGCAATAATATACCTATACAGGTATAGGGGGAAGGCCGTCTATGATATACGATGGGGATATGAAGAAACGTTTAAAACGTATGGAAGGCCAGATTCGTGGAATTCTGCGCATGATGGAGGAAGAACAGGATTGTAAAGATGTCGTTAGCCAAATTTCTGCTGTGCGCAGTGCGGCTGATAAAACGATTGCTACAATCGTTGCTGTCAATTTGGAGAATTGCATTTTGGAGGAAAAAGAAGCGGGTAGAGACACAAGCAAGATGGTCAAGCAGGCTGTAGAATTGTTAGTTAAAAGTCGTTAATGCGTGCTTAAGAAAAGAGGCAGGTCATGGATAGCAAGTTGATTTTCAATATCGTGGCGTTAGGTTTTATTGTTTGGTTCTTCTATTCTCGTTTTGCAGGGGTCAAAGGACTGCGTGATCTTTCGTCTGAACAACTGCAAGAAGCTTTGGCATCGGACAACCATAAGATTGCCTTGATCGATGTGCGTGAGCCTGGCGAAGTGAAGCAAGGCTACATTCCGGGAGCGGTTAATATCCCATTATCTTCACTGGGGAAAAGAGTGGCCGAAATTCCTAGGGATCGTCAGATTTATCTCTACTGCCGCAGTGGTATGAGAAGCAAGCAAGCCGCGAGAATTCTCCGGAAACATGGTTTTAGCGAGCTGTCCCATTTGAAGGGTGGGATAATGTCCTGGAAAGGGAAGCAAACACAATAAGGAAAAAAGTCATTAGCCTATTGGTAGGTTAATGACTTTTTTTTGTTCATTCATGGAAGCTGTGCCGTCCGATGCGGCCTCTGTCTTTTTGAAAATAAGCATGGAGGAAGAACTCGATCACACCAAAAGCAAGCGCGATGATCGTCATATCCGTAAACGATAAGGACCAGTCGAAGAAATGTCGTTGCACCAGCCAGAAATAGGCAAATGTTAATAAAATATCGGCTAGTACAGCGGCTATGTTATTCGTTAGTCTTAAAAACAGTTGATCAACAGCGATATAGGTAACGAGGGAAAACGTATACGTAGCAGAAAGGGCTCCCATAAATGTAGTATCCGTAAGGTACATCAAGATGGGAACAAGGATGATGCCATTTATCAAGAGTTTTAAGAGTAACTTCCCTAACATGGACAACATGGTCTCGCCTTCTTTCATTCAAGGTATGCAGTACTGATCTTAATATGGCTTTTGCATCCTTGAACTATGCTTCTTCTACCGATTCAAAGCAAACAAATAATTATACTTGCTGGCATGCTTGAGCTCATCCAAGATAATACCATAGACTGTATCTTTATAGATGCCGTAAGGGAGCCCAAACCAGATTTTGCGGTATTTCTCTACCGCGGACAATTCACCCTGGAGGGCTTTTTGAATACCTTCTGAATACGTCCGTACGGGCGAATACTGCTCATCGCTAACTCCATAGACCTCGTGACCAGTCATTTCTCGGTACATGGCTCGGAACATGGCATTATGACTGCGTTCATCATTACGTATCGACGTGATGATGGCCGCCTGTTCAGGGGAAGGTGCAAGCTTGATCAGTTCCTCATAGAACAATTCATCGTTTCGCTCGTCTTGGACGGAAGTTTGGATCAAATCTAAAGCTTGCTGATATCCTACCTGCCATATAGGTTGAAAGGTGTTGCGGTAATCATACGGATAGGTCCAATACATGGGGTAATCCTCCATTGATGTATTTTAGATTAGCATATGTGTGAAAGCCCACTTAGGTTCGATAGTGGGGGAATGTTAGAGAAAAGGGGTTGACGAAAAGCACAAGTTTTATTACACGTGTAGCGATTGCTTCCTCCCTAGCCATTACATTTATCTCCTCCATAGGTTCTACTGCTGGCAAAGTAGCAGGAGGACATATGCTAGTTGTTCCATCGATTTTATGGTTATTGCAAGTACCATCGCAGCTCCGATTGGGGCTAAAATCAGTAAGAAATTAAACGCCAAGCTGCTTCAATGGATATTGGCCGCACTCATTGTGGCAACAACGATTAAAATATGGATGGATATTTTAAGTAAGTAGTTAAAGTGAACACAACACAGGTCAGTATCGTCGCACCTCGATGATTCTATTAGTCAGCTCGCTAGCATATACTGGCGGAGTACACTAGAATCAGAGAAAATGAGGTGTCTACGTTGAAACGATTGCAGACTGTATCCCATAGAAAATTTCTTAGCCTCACAACTATACTCGGATGTACGTTGATGCTGGTCACGGCATGCAGCAATGAGCAAGGAGCTGCGCCAACAGCAAGCCCTACCCCGCAAGCGGCTAGTGCAACGGCGAACGTGACACCTACGCCAGCGACCCAACCGGTGATTGCGCCAGCGGAAGTCCCGACAGGATTCAAATTTCCTTTGACGGGGTTACCCGCCGATCACGAGGTGAAAAGCAGGCCCTTCATGGTCATGGTAGAAAATGCGCCGCAAGCGCGCCCCCAAACAGGCCTCGATCAAGCGGACATCGTCTATGAAATCCTCGCCGAGGGCGAAATCACGAGATTCGTATCGGTGTACCAGAGTCATGCCGCCGCAATCATAGGGCCAGTGCGCAGTATTCGCCCTTATTTTGTGGAGATTGGCGATGCGCTTGACGCGATTATTGTACATGCTGGCTGGAGTCAGGATGCGATGGATATGATGGCTGGCCGCAATTTGGCCCATCTTGATGAGGTTTACGGCGACGGCGCTTATTATTGGCGATCCACAGACCGTAAGGCCCCGCACAACCTTTATACCTCTGTGGATAAAATGAAAAAAGGCGCCGAGGCGCGCAAATTCCGCACCGAATGGAATGGCCCCTTGCTCACGTTCGCCAAGGATGGCAGCGTGCTGTCGGGCGCACCCGTTCAGTATATTCAGATTCCCTACCTCATGGGGTATTTCGTTTCGTATTCGTATGATGCGGCTGCAGGCGTGTATAAGCGCAGCATGGAGGGCAAGCCGCACCTCGATAAGGAGACGGGCAAGCAGCTCGAGACGAGAAATCTGCTGGTGCTGGAGAGCAAGCATCAGATCATTGATAAAGAGGGCCGCCGCATCGTGGACGTGTTCGGGCCGAACAAGGGCGTGATTTTCCAAGAAGGCAAGTCGCAATCCATCACGTGGGAACGCAAAAACGGCCTGCTCCGCGCCTACGCCAGCGATGGCAAGGAAGTACCGCTGCTGCCAGGCAACACGTGGGTACAGATCGTACCAGAGGGAACGAAGTTAAAGATGGAGTAGGAGGTGGGGATCCTGCAATTGTGCAGGATTTTTGCCCGAAATGGAGCGATTTGGGCTAAATTAATGCAAATGTACAGCAATTTAGTGAGGAAATGGCTATTTTCCCGCACAGGGAAGAAAAATGATGTACAATCGCAGCAATTGCCTCAGAAGGAGCGAGTGTCTGGAAAATTGATGTACTTTTGCAGCAAGTGTGGCAGGGGGCAGACGCCCCGCAGCCTCAAAAAGGACAAAACAGCGGCATTATGCCGCTGTTTTGCCCGTCGAGGTACTATGTCCTGTAAAAGTTGTTTCCTGAGGTATCTACAATCTACAATTATCTGCGCTTGTGCTTCGCTATTCTTGCTTTGCTACCGACCTTGCTGCCACCTTTGCGTCTTCGGGCTGAGCGGGATTTCTTGCGGCGTTTCCGTTTCGGACGGTACACTTCTTCTTCATCGTCTGAAGCCACTTTGCCTTTTCCGATCGAACCGAAGAGGGTTTTCACCATAGGTGCCATTTGCTGAAAGGTCGACATGAACTTCTGCACTTTGCCCATTGTGCCGATGATGCCGTCAATGCCGCCCATCCGCTCAACGAAGCCAGAGATTTGCTTCATATTGATGTTGCCAAGCGGGTTCGATCCGCCAGCACCACCGCCGCCAAGGAGATTACTCAGGAAGTTGCCACCGCCACCACCGCCAGCTCCGCCGCCGCCCCCGAAAAGGCCACCGCCAGCATTACCGCCGCCACCACCGAAGAAACCGCCACCACCACCGCCTGCAGGAGGGCCACCGAAGAAACCGCCGCCAGCACCACCGCCCGAGAATGGATTGCCGCCGCCTAACCCTGGATATTGACCGAAGCCTTCACCTGGCAGGGTTAAGCTCCGTGTTTGAACTTCAGGCTGAGGCTGATTACCGCCATTACCAATGATTTGTCTTTGGTTAGTCACTAGGATTCACGATCCTTTTTATCAGATTTACTCCTACAAGATATGTCACTTGCCTACCTTTGGTATGGACGAATGTCACGGGTCATGGGGATTTATCATGGTTTTGTCATTGTTTAGCCAATTAACGCATAGAAATTTTAACGTTCTGCAATCCTAAAGGAAGGAATTACCCAGGACGTGTCGAATGATACACAGGAGCTTAGAGAACCTATGAGCTAACATGCATTTTTACCGGGAGTTGACAGCAGATGCAATTAAAAAAATTAAATGATAAAGCCATAGACCAGCTTTTTGAAGCCGTATTGACACTGAAGGATATTGAAGAGTGTTACGTCTTTTTCGATGACCTGTGTACCGTTAATGAAATTCAATCACTTTCACAACGCCTTGAAGTTGCTCGCATGCTGCGTAAGGGATGTACGTATAATCAGATCGAAGCGGAGACAGGTGCTTCCACAGCAACCATTTCGCGTGTCAAAAGATGCTTGAACTACGGAAACGATGGCTACGTGCTGACCTTGGATCGTTTAGGACGTTAAATAGTTAGCAGGCCCCCAAAAAATCCTGTATTACCTCGTGTAATGCGGGGTTTTTCCTGTTTGAGCGGGGCTCAAATTGACATGGGGGAACACATTCGGTAGCATAGGAAGATAGGCTTAGTACGTACGGGTGGGGGAAGAACGGATGAGGAAATATGGTGTGCTGGTGATTAGCCATGGATCACGCGATGAAGGTTGGGTCGGGCTCGTGGAGGATGCCGTGAAAGCGGTGCGGATGCCAGTGAATGTACCGATCTATGCGTCATATCTGGAGCTCGTCGAGGGCAAATTGATACAAGATGGTATCGACAGTTTGCAAAATGAAGGCGTGACCGACATCATTGTCGTTCCGCTGTTCGTGTCCTCTGGGAGTACACATATCGATGAAATCTCCTACGCGTTAGGCGTCATTGATGAGCCTGTGCTGGAGACGGATTTAGAACCATTTGACATTCGGGCACGGATTCATTTTACGTCACCGATTGACGACCATTCGGATATTGCAGACATTTTATATGACAAAATCAAAGGGCTTTCGGTTTCGCCACGGGAAGAAGTTCTGCTTCTGGTAGGGCATGGGAGCAAGGAAGATGGCTTCCACCAGAAGTGGCGCCAAGGTCTGGAGCTGCTCGCGGCGCGAGTGCAAGAGCTAGGCGGCTTCGCCAAAGCGGATATTGCCATGCTTTTGCCAGATCAGCTAGGGGAGAAGATGGCCTGGTGGACGCGGGAAAAGCCAGATTACACCGTAATTGTTGCGCCGCTTTTTCTCAGTGAAGGTTATTTTACATCGCGAGTTATTCCTTCCCGTTTGGAAGGGTTCACGTATAAGTATCAGGGACAGGCATTGCTGCCAAGTCCTTTAATTTCCAGATGGATGGAGAAGCAGATTGCTTCCGCATTGCCAGAAGATGAACAGGGGATGAGAAACGTTGGTCAAACGAGCAAGATTGATCTATAATCCGACTTCAGGCCGGGAAGAAATGAAGAAGAGATTGCCCGAGATCCTCCAACGCTTGGAGCGCGGGGGCTTTGAAACGTCCGCTCACGCGACCATCGGTGAAGGCGATGCGACACTTGCGGCGGCCGAGGCGGTCAGACGCGGGTTCGATTTAATTATCGCCGCGGGGGGCGACGGTACGATCTGTGAAGTGGTGAACGGCATGGCCGAAAAGGAAGGCAGGCCGCCGCTGGGCATTTTGCCGCTGGGGACGACGAACGATTTTGCCCGTGCGCTGGGCATTCCGAAGAATCTGGAGTACGCCTGCGACTTGATCATCCAGCAGTATGCCACTTCGATCGATGTGGGCAAAATCAATAACCGCTACTTCATCAATATCGCCGGCGGCGGCTCGATGACCGAGCTGACGTATGAAGTTCCGAGCAAGCTCAAAACGATGATCGGACAGTTGGCCTATTATATGAAGGGGCTGGAGAAGCTGCCTAGGCTGAAGCCGATTGACCTGTATATTAAAGCAGGCGATCGCGAGATGCATGAAGAGGTCATGCTTTTCCTTGTGGGTAATACGAACTCCGTTGGCGGATTTGAGAAGCTGGCACCGGAAGCGAATATGAATGATGGTCTGTTTGATGTGATTATCCTGAAAAAATGCAACCTCGCTGAGTTCATCCGAATCGTGACACTCGCGCTGCGCGGCGAGCATTTGAGTGATCCGAACTTGATTTATTTTCAGACTAACCATATCGAAATTAACTCCCCGGACTACGTCCAGTTGAATCTCGACGGTGAGTTCGGCGGGACATTGCCTTGCGTGATGACGAATTTGAAAAGCCATTTGCAGGTGATCGTGGATGAGTCGGGGCAGTCGATTTATAAGAAGAAGTTTTTGGAGGCGTTGACGACGCCGTTTCAGGTGAGAGGGCATGAGCATGAGTAGGCGTGAAGAGCTGAGTGCCGAGTGCCAAGTGAGAAAAGATTAACGTGATTAATTATAGTTAGAATTAAGCGAGGGTAATATGAAAGCAAAAGGTACATCTGGCTCCGCGCCAGGTAAACATAGAGGTAGTGGGAAGTCGGGAGCTGCTGGAAGAGCGGGAAATTCGGCAGGCAACAGAGGTAAGGCGAAAGAAGTGCCAGCTTGGATGGCGGATCTGCCAGTGAAGATCGGGCAGCAAGTTGAGGCCGAGATCGTTGGGATCAGCCATGATGGTGAAGGGGTAGGCCGCGCGAACGGCTTTACCCTTTTTGTCGCGGGGGCGCTGCCAGGTGAGCGTGCGCTCGTGCGTGTGGAACATTTGAAGAAGCAGTATGGGTATGCTGCTTTGGTGGAATTGTTGGAGACGAGTCCGGATCGCGTTGCTCCCGACTGTCTGATCTATGAGGAGTGTGGCGGCTGTCAGCTGCAGCATTTGAGCTATGAGGCGCAGCTTCGCGTGAAGCGGCAGCAGGTCGTGGATAATTTGGTGCGGATTGGGAAGTTGGAAAACATCATTGTTCATCCCACGTTGGGGATGGCCGATCCGTGGCGGTATCGGAACAAGGCTCAGGTTCCTTTCGGGGAAGAGCGGGGCGGCCTCATCGGCGGATTCTATGCGCAGGGTAGCCATCGCATCATTGATATGGAGGCTTGCTTGATCCAGCACGAAGCGAACGACGAAGTCGTTGCGCGGGTGAAAGAGATCGGCTCGCGGCTTGGCATCCGCGCGTATCGGGAAGAGACGGGGACTGGCTTGCTGCGCCATGTCGTCGTTAAAGTCGGCTTCCGCACGGGTGAGATCATGGTCGTCTTGGTGACCAATGGCGCGGACATTCCGCGTGTGGACGAATGGGTTGCTGGCATTCGCGAGGCGCTGCCTGCGGTGAAGAGCATTTGCCATAACATTAATGTGAGACAGACCAATGTTATTTTTGGGGATGAGACGCGCGTCCTGTGGGGTAGCGAAGTCATCTATGACTATATCGGCGATGTGAAATTTGCAATTTCCGCGCGATCCTTCTTTCAAGTGAACCCCGTCCAGACGGAAGTCTTGTACGGGAAGGCACTTGAGTACGCCGCGCTGACAGGCGGCGAAACGGTCGTCGATGCCTATTGCGGCATCGGCACGATTTCCCTGTTCCTGGCGCAGCGCGCGGGACAGGTGTACGGCGTCGAGATCGTCGAAGAGGCGATCTCGGATGCACGTAAGAATGCCGCGTTAAACGGCATGATGAACGTGCACTTCGAGGCAGGACCGGCCGAGGTCGTCCTGCCGGAGTGGACACGTCAGGGCGTTCGGCCTGACGTGATCGTGGTCGACCCGCCGCGCAAAGGGTGCGACCCAGCGCTGCTCGCGACCATCCTCGAGCTGCGGCCGCGGCGCGTGGTGTACGTGTCGTGCAGCGCATCGACACTCGCGCGCGACCTGCGCGTGCTGGTCGACGGCGGGTACGGCGTCGCGGAGGTGACGCCGGTGGATATGTTCCCGCATACGGTGCATGTGGAGTCAGTGGCATTGCTGGTGAGGTAAGATACAAAAGGCTAATTTTGCTTTTGTACTATGGGTTTGAAAACTAACACATAAAACTGCAAAAATTCAAAATAGGTTCTTAAATCTGATTTGTTGGCAAGTTGTTGGCGAACCAAATATGTTGTTGGCAGAAAAACACTGGATATCTATGTCAGGTGTTTTTCTTTTTGTTTTCAATAAAAGTTATTGAATTAATTGTATTAGTCTTTGGTTACTGTAGATAAAACAAAAAAAGAGAATTTTGCTAAGTCAGTTAAGAATGGCATTATTTCTTATAAAGGTTTCATTGACAATTTAAATAGTAAGCGGAATTTGTTTATTTATTATTTATTTGATTTCCAATCTAATTTTGATCGAAATTTATAACTAGTATGTTATTAATTGGTGTAAATAATTTTTTTTCAGTGTTAATTAAAGTTTGAAAAAGCTTATCCTGATTGATCTGTAAGTTCTTTTGGTTACAGCCTTATTTGGTGTAAAAAAAAGATGATGATTAAAAACTATTTATCTGGAAAGAAATGCTTTTGGGATACAATGTAAATTAGTCAATTATAGGGAGGAACATTATGCAACAGAAATTAGTTCTTAGTGTTAACGAATTAGCTGAATACCTTGGGGTTTCTTTAGACTCTGTTTATGCTATGGTACGCGAAAAACAAATTCCCCATTTTAGAGTTAGAAGACGGATCCTCTTCCATCATGAAACAATTGAAACCTGGATTAGGGAATCGGTCATACTGGCATGATTGGGGTATATAAACTGGAAAATAAAGTTGTTTCAGGGACGGGGAAATTCGAGAAGTCTGGTGATGACCCCATCGTCGAGCAAAGGAGAGTAAACAAAAACCAAAGATTATCTCATGCATATCAGTGATTTGCAAGGGATAGAATTAACCGCTGAAATAGCCATTGGTGAGCTGATTGGGCTTTGTGCGGTGTTTAGCTCTTTGGTCCAAGTGGATAAACTATATATCGGTTGAAGGCGAGTTACAGTTTAGTCAGTCGGAGAACAAAGAGAATCGATAAGACGGAGAAAATTTCGAGAAAACTCCGCAGTTCGTAGCCCAAAAGGAGCTGAAACCGCGGAGTTTTTGTGATATAGAGATCGCTAGAACAGTCCTGAAATTAGATCACGATCCTGTTCAGTAATTTGCCTGTCAATTGAAGAGAGGGAGCCAGATAGTTTATCTGGTTTTCTAGAATCTCCATCACATTTTCCTGATCTATTAGTTTGGAAGAGGGCAGTTTTCACCACTGCTTCATATATGCACCAACCGTCTTAGTGATGTACTCGTCGTGACTCATAAAATCAGCTTGAGATGTACAGGTTTCGTGGTCTTACTAACGGAGCGTCCGAGCGGTATAGTGAGCGATAAGAGGCTTATGTGCTTTTTCATAGGCAATTTCGTAATCGGGTCTAATGAGGATTTAACAAGCCCAGTTCATCAGCTAAAGCCGGTTCTATCTTCGTTCAAACAGTTCTCTTGCCCCAATTTTCGAAGTGTTTCTTTTGGCTTCTACAATGAAGTTTGTGAGCAGTTTATGATTAAATGACAAATGAATCGCTCCATTAAGATGCACTATTATAATTAACTGTTTTCGTAAATATTGTTGCTTTTGGTTAGTAAAAAGAGCTTCTATTCAGAGACACGAAGTAATTTGAAGTCAGTTTCAAAATACTTTCATGAATATCTGATTAAAAAATAGGTCCTTTAAACTTAGCAAATGAAATACTTAGTTTATCATTTTACACTCTAATAAGTTGGAAATTTTATACTATGCGGAAAAATTGCCGCATGATAAAATTAGCCAAATGACATATAAACAGGAGAGTGAAAATGAAGTCCTTAACTAGAGCATTTGCAGGTTTAAGTTGTTTGATTATTCTTTTTTTCAACCTTTCTCCAGCCGTTGACGCCAAAGTTGCTGATTAATGGCCTACAGAGTGAAAAAGATTTCCGGCGATCCCACCCCCAAAGAACATGATGATTTAAAATGGGTAACGAAGGATGAGCTTAAACATTTTAAGTTCCTTCCCGCAGATATTTCTCTAGTGAATAAGATTACTGGATAACCACAATGTTCTGAAATAGTTTGTGCCAATGAGCCTAGAAAATTTGAATGTGTAATATTTATTTGCCGGGAAATAAAGGAAATGTTATTATTTGGATGACTAATTTATGAAAATAATATAATAGAGGTATAATAATGTCTGAATTTATTATGGATTGGGAAAATTTGTTAAGCGAAAAGAGAAAAAGAGGATCAAATGCCATTAAAGATTTTAGGAATGGCTTTGATATGGATTATGACAGGATTATCAGTTCTTCCTCATTAAGAAGGTTGCAAGATAAAGCACAAGTGTTTCCACTGCAAGATAACGATTTTATTAGAACAAGACTTACTCATTCTTTGGAAGTATCTTCGATTGGTAGATCATTTGGTTATCAAGTTGGTCAAAGACTTATAATACTTGGCAAAATACAAGATATTGATTTTCCTAGAAAAATATCATCATTGCTAGCAGTAGCTTGTCTCGTTCACGATATTGGGAATCCACCATTTGGACATTTTGGAGAAGATGTTATTCAAAATTGGTTTAAAGAATGGCTATTCAGTAAGGAATTTAAGAAACTTGAAAAAGAATATATTTTAAAGCATGGTAAACATATACTAAGTGATCAACAAAAAAATGACTTTATGCATTTCGAAGGTAACGCACAGGCATTAAGAATATTAACTAAACTACAGTTTTTAAATGATCAGTACGGAATAAATTTCACTTATGCTACTTTAGCAGTTTTATTAAAATATCCTAGAAGCTCTTTAGAGAAAGGAAAGTATAAAGATAAAAAAAGTTTTAGTAAATTTGGGTATTTTACTTCAGAGAGAAGTATTTTTGAAGATATAAAAAGAGAAACTGGAATTGGTGAATTTAGGCACCCACTTACATTTCTTATGGAATCAGCGGATGATATAGCTTACTCGGCTGCAGATGTTGAAGATGGAGTAAAGAAAAACCTTGTTCCATGGGAGAATGTTTATTTAGAAATCAAAGAGGCTTTGGGAGATAAGTATTCAATAGGTTTTAAGTATCTTGAAAAGCAAAGGGCAACGGCAAAAAAGAATAATGTTCCTGATATTAATCGAATACATGCTCAAAATTTTAGGGTATGGGCTCAAGGAGAAATGATTAAGGCTTGTGCAAATGAATTTATTAGAAATTATGATCAAATAATAAGAGGAGAATATGATAAAGAACTAATAAATGAATCTTCTGCGGCTGATATAAAGAAAAAACTAGATGAGATTGCTATCAAATATTGTTATCCGAGTAATGAAGTAATTACATTAGAATTAGTAGGAGATAGTGTAATTAGAGGACTATTGGATATGTTTGTCCCAGCAATAATTAAAGTTGATAAAGAGAACAGTGCCAAGAAAAAAGAAAATAAACTATATCATTTAATTTCTGAAAATTTTCGGTATATTCAAAAATTAGATGAAAAAGGTGAACCGAATAAAAGTATACAAGACATGTCTCTATATGATAAACTTATGCTCATCACTGATTTTATTTCCGGTATGACAGATACATATGCTGTAGATTTATTCCAAAGATTATCAGGTGTGAAATTACCCTAAGGAGGAATTCTAATGCCTAACTTTGCACTTAGAGACAAATTCTATGAATTGATTGAAGAGTGGCCTCTAGCAAAGAATGTTATTTACAGGTTATTAGAAGAAGGTAATCTGCTGTTATTTGGTGGTTCTGTAAGGAATTATTATGAGAATGGTTTTAGAACAATGCCAAGGGATTTTGATATTGTAGTGTGTTCCGATAACGATGAACTAGATAAGTACTTTTATAATATTCCTTATAAAAAAAACAGATATGGTGGTTATAAAATTGATCATTACTCTGTTAACTTTGATATTTGGAGTTTGAATTCTACATGGGCATTTAAAACGAAAAAGATTTCAAATCCAAATATTGAGAATTTAACAAAAACAGTTTTTCTTAATTATGATTCAGTAGTTTATGATTTAACAACTGGTCGCCTATATGATGAAGATTATCGTTTGGCAAAAGAAAAAAATAAATTAGATATCGTGCTTCAAGATAATCCTTTTCCCGAACTAAATGTATTAAGAACTTTTGTATTTAAAACCAAGCATAACATGGAATATTCAGAAAGACTTCGTTCTTATTTAGTTAATTGGAAGGAGCAAAACGTAAAAAATGCTCTTGATTTATTAACTAGTATACAATTAAAACATTATGGAACTGAATATTTAAACAAAGATCAATTAATTAAAGAACTTGAAATAATATAAAAAATAAGGGTGCTATTGCACCCTTATTTTTTTATTCTTAGATACAAGTGGCTTTAATTAGATAAGAAATTTATCTTTTAATTTTTGTATTCCAACCTGCCCTTTATAATTACTTAAGCAATAACAAAAATTGGAACTGCAATCTCGATATTTTCTTGTAACGTGACTATAATCGAATCCACTTTCATTTAACTCTTTTCTTAGTGCATCAGCAGCTGCGTTAAGAAAAATAGTATCATCACTTTTGATCATTAATTTCGGGTCATCTAGAATTATTTCTTCTAAGTACGGAATGAAAGGAAGGACTTCTGTAGTATTCCTAAGTGTAATCATTTCACGATATTTTCCAAGTGAATATTCACTCTCGAAATCTTCAATAGTCAAAAAATAGTTGTTTTCACCTTTTTTCCACCGTGTTGGATTATCCTTAGTTACCCAAATTGGTGGAAGTTGGTCATAAGAAAGAACATCGATGTTAAACTTAAACAGCACAGGACCATAGTGATTTTGTCGAGAAAAAAAAGTATGGAGATCAATGCTGTCGAAAAAGATGTCATTCCATACATTAAACTTTTTATCAATATCATCAGAATTTTGAGGTGTTTGATATAAACCTCTCGCTTCTACTGCACCTCTAGAAAGTAACCCACCTTGTCGCAAAAAAGTACATGCAGTAGCAACAGTATTAGCATGATATAGGTGTGTAATTCCTTTATCTCTTAATTTCTCTAGTACTAACTTTCGATCTAATTCCATTTAGTTCCACCTCTCTATTTTGAGATATTTTAACATAACCTCCTAATTACTGAAAACATAATTTATATTAAGCAAATAAAAATAGCAAAAAAGGACCCGTTTTCTTCTCGTGAAAATTCTAAAATGAAAATCTCATAATGAAAAATAATCTCTGCTAAAGGTTTAAGTGCTGAGCGTAAAGTCTTGTGTATCGTACTTTATGTTTATCATAAATATGTCCAAAGCATGTCGACAAAGTGTCCTTATTAACTAGGTATAGTGAAATCACAAAGAGTTTTGCAAGCTCTGATACCTACTGTACCTTTATCATAAGTAGGACTCGGCCATGCTGTGGGAATTTTCTCCTTAGAAGTTTATCGTCAGGGGTGTAGTGTGAGGTGGAGTTAGATGCCCCAGCTCGTAAGAGCAAAGGTAAGTGAACGTCTGTTTAAGGCGTTTTGTTCATACGGCTACCATGAGCAGAAGAAAATTATACTGGTTTGCTTTTCAAACAAATAGCAGACAAGCAGGGAGCTACGGCAATGAGGAAGATCCATAGGTGGATTAACTCAAACGAATCAGAGAACTGCTTTCCCATTAGGGAAACAGTGCTCATCATATATTACCCTGCTTTAACTAATCTACAATTGAAACGATATATTCTCCTCGAGTGTCTCCTGACTTGATAACGCCCAGTTCTTTAAGTCTTGAAAGATTCTTTGCAATACTCGATGACGAGGCATCCAAAGTATCGTCAAATAATTGTCTATGGAATGTCTCTCCGTCATTCATTCTACTAATCAATTCGAACATTGTTTTCGCATGCCCTCTACCCAATAGTTCGCGGATATGTTTTATTCTATCGTAACGTTGCAGTTCTTTGAGTACCTTGGTAAGGGATGCATTGACGCACTCGAGATAAAAAACGATGAATGGTTTTAAGTTTCCTTGAGTTGCAGCCATAAGCGTATCATAATAATCCTCTATCTTTTAGCGAAGAATTCTTCTACACAAAATGCATCTTTAATCGTGGCAAGGTCGTCGTTCTGGCGGTGAGAGCCATCACTTGAACCTCCTGCTAGAATGACTCTATGTGAAGACTAGCGTAAATCATTCGTGAGGAGGTCATACAATGAGCCAATATCGTGAAATCCTGCTGATTCATAGTTAGGGATCAGTCACCGTAATATCTCTGCCAGTTGCGCCTGCTCGCGCAACACTGTTTCAAAAATCATTCAACGAGCAGATGAGCTAGGAATCGCATGGCCGTTAGAGTAAGATCTAACGGATGGTGAGCTTTTCGGGCGCCTGTTCGCCGAGGTAACACAGGCACCGACCCGCAAGCATCCAGATTACGAATACATCCACAGGGAGATGGCCAAAAGCGGCGTAACGGTTAGTTTGCTTTGGAACGAGTATTGCGAGAACTGCCGGTCGAGCCAAGAGAATTGATAGCCTGTAAAAAGTTGCCCACGGATTAATCTGACTTTGGAGGAACTATTTTGTCCCTTAGACCCGTTTGTCAGGGAGGATGACCTAGGAGAACTTCTAAAGCTTTTGAACAAATGTCCAAAAGCCGATTTTGAGGATTGAGAAAGTAATATTTGTGCAGCGGGAGCGGGGAAAATAATGAATATGGTCATTGTCGAAATTTCCGTAAAACTGCCCGAAGGTAGCAATACATAATCATCAGTCCTGTCCCAATCTTTACCCAAAATCTTTGTAAATAATCCTTTGTAATTTTCGTTTTCTTAAGCTTAGGTCCTGATAGACTGTGCAAGCATATTTTTATACCCTACGGGTTGGGTCTACTTTCGGTACTTGAAATGTACATATATTGACCGTAAATCATCAGTTATTATACTATAGAAATAAATGGTAAAGGAGTAATATTCAATGGCAGATAATAAAACTGACGGGTTCACACCGAAACGTGCTACGATTAGCAACCCCGATACGGTAAGAAAGATGGAGTGGATGAAAGAAAAACTCGGTATCAAAACTGATACGGATTTGGTTTCGATGTCACTTTCTTTGCTTCATATGTGTATTGAACTGCAAGAGCAAGAATACGAAATTGGTGGTTATAAGGAGAAGGGGATCTTTGGAGAAAGAGAATATAGAATGATACACTTGAACTTGATTCGCTGATTCTATTAGAGGCAAGAAAGTTTATTAACATTGCAATTTAAGTTTCGTATTTTCAGAATATAGTTGTCTTTGAGAATGTCTCTCAAATTGTGATTGCTGACATATTTATTTCAACCCATATTCACAAAACAAACCGTATTACTATTGGATTTTCAGGCATTTACGGTAATTACGACTCAACCCCTACTAAATATGTACATAGTAGTGTGTTAACCTTCACGATAACATCGACTGAAGGCCACGCCGCATTAACTGAACAACAAAGAAGCCTAATACTGTATTTATCTGGTCACAAGTATGAGGGAACTTTGCCTTTATCATGGTTCCCTGATATCTTTCGGGATAGTTTATCGATAGTTTAAACTAGTAATAAACTATTTTGTAAAGTGTCTACATCTAAGAGTCTAAGAAGGATGGATGTAGGATGAAGGAATCGAAAAGTACTCGTCTACTGAAATTAAGAGAAGTGTTTACCGAGTATATGCTGAAGAACTTGCACTCGGTATTAAGGAATAGGAAGATTGCTGAAATCTAATGTGGATGCTAAGGGTAACGAAGAATTAACTTTGATTGATGCGGTGATTCGAAGAGATATTTAAAGCTCCTCGATTCTGGTTCTGACATTATCTGTGAAACTGAGGCACACAATCGTCACACATATAAGCATGTTGCGCGGGTATTTAAGAATTATGTGATTCGTATGCTATCGGATGCCGTTTTTCTACCAGAAGGATACTATCACCATATACGGTGGATAACTTACCTAAAAACTTTAATATGCGCATGTGTAGAAAACATTTTCATGTGGAATACGTATGAGGCGAGAATCGTTGGCATCCCATCGGTACTCTTTTTTGTGCCCAAAAATGGTGAGGCGAAAATGAAGGGGGAATTGAGGAAGTTTTTCCAAGTTAGAGTTAGAGTACGGTATCGACTACAAAGTTTGTTTGGGAGACGATTTTTAAATACGAGGTATGAAGATGGAAAAGTCATCGAGAGTATATCTCGGATTGCAACAGAAGTTGGATATTCTATAGATATGGTTGAGGAATGATGCTAATTATTTGAATGTTGCGGCCTGTTCTTTCTTAAAGGGAAGTGCGTTGAATACTTTGAAGCAATACAATTCATTCGCGTGGAGTTATTCTCCTATTTACCTCTTCCAACCCTGAGCGATACCGCTTTCCACTCGCAGCCGCAGAAACGAGACACACAGGATTGTAACGTAAAACGTCATAATTTTTTCTTTTACGTTTGTGTATAGACGTAATGCATTTGGTGTGATACTATAAGTGCGTAAACGTTCCACGTCTTTAAAACAAAAAAAACGTTAGTTTACAAGCGTGTTACGTCTAAATTAAAGAACAAACATTAGGAGGACGATGTAAAATGCAAATTCAACAAATTCAAGCTAACATGCCTAACCTGGGAACCGTAACTGCTTCACTAATGGTGCCGGCAATTCTTTACCTTCACGGTAAGCGATTGTGGTATGCAGCATCGATTCCCATGAAGACACTAGGAAAGTTCGTAACGACTTCTGCCGTAAAGAAAAAGAACGCGGTAATTATCAAAGCCGATATTAAAAATAGGTTTCTTGACAAAGGGCATAAGGAGGAAATCAAAGGTTACATTAAAGAAGAGGATGAGTATATTATTCCTCCTGTCACTCTCGTTTCGTATGATGAATTGACATTTAAGCCGTTTACATTCGGTCAAGAAGGTGAAATGACGCAAGAACAGCTACGGGAACAACTGGAAAGCGTGGGATCGATTGCAGGATTGCTGGTTATCCCTATTGATTACGAATTTGAGTGCCTGGACGGTAACCATCGGACGGTGGCGATACGTGAACTTGGTGCTGAGTTCCCAGAAGCCATCACGGGTGGAAATATTCTTCTCAATATCGTTCATGAAACCCGTAAGAGAAAAATTCGTCAAGATTTTGTGGATGTAAACAAAACAGCGAAGAGCACTAGCCCGTCAATTAACACCCTTTTCAATACTCGGGACCCTTTAGCTGGAGCTGTTACTGATGTAATGGAGGGAAGTGACTACCTTGAGGCTGTTACGGAACTTCTAGCCACTAGTGTCTCGAAGAACAGTAAGGATATTTATACACTAAATAACATCAAGAATGTTATCATTGAGATAGCGGGTCGTGACTCTCAGTCTGGGGCAAGCGGTGAAAAGGCTGTTTCTAAAATGCTCAAAAGTGATCCCGAGCTGAAAGGTCAGTTGTATATCAACGCAAACCTGTTCTTCCAAGAGTTAAAACGGAACAAGTTCATCTCTGGTTGTTTGTCTAATCCGGAAAAAACTCCTGAGATTCGGAATGAATCCGTTTTGACCAGTGGTATTGGTATTGTTATTGCATCACGAATTGCAGGTATTATTTTTGGAACATTCGTTGATGAAGAACAGATCAAGAGAGAGTTAGAGCGTTTGTTCAACTTCGATTGGTCAAGATCAAATCCAATTTTCCTTGGTAAAGTTGTATCGGATGACCAAAGATTGCTAGTATCCCGAGAATCGATAAATACTGCTGCGGAAGCAATTAAAAACCACCTTAAATACTAACAATTCAAGGCACCAGTCCAATATGGTGCCTTTTTTCTTTATCTCCCAATAGTTTTGAATAACTCCTAAGTGTAACATTATTATGGGTGATGAAGAAAATGTTTATTCCTCCAATGCTTCTTCAATACAGTAAAAACAATTTACCTTTTTTACGATCTTTCCACCTTTGCGGAGCTTAAGCGGGACGGTATTAGAATGATCGATTCTAATGGAGAATGGAGAACTAAATTTATACACGAAAAACACTAATGCAACAGCCAAATATCCTGAACAGCACAAACCGCCATTACTGAATGGAACTATCCTTAATTGTGAAATTGTATTCTTAGATGAATAAGGAAAGGCTGATTTCGAGGCATGTAATGCTGGTTTCCGATCGAGTAAGAAGCGTAAGCTTGTCGTATATATGGCCTTTGACATCTTGTACCACCGCGGCGTAGACATAACTGGATTACCTTTGGAAGTTTGCAAGGGCCTATTTGAAGAGGCTTTATAAGAGAAAATGACCACTTTCGAATGTTCGTCCATCAAGGGCAGCGCAGAGGGTTCTTTAATATCGTCTGCCAGCACGGTCTTTAAGGCACCGTGATTTTTTAAAAAAGCTCCAAGTATATGAAAGGCGTCCGATCCTAGTTCTGGTTATCAATTACCAAAAGTAAAAGGCTTTACATTACCGGATATAGGCAAGAAGGAAAACTCTTGGCTGCTCGTCTCTCGTCTATCAAAGATGGAGGACCGCCCAATTGGTGCTTTGGAGATCTGAATAACCCAATCAGCTCGTGAATCAATGTTGCTTGTTTTTCAGTCATATTAACATACCACCTAGCGCACTATGGGTAGTGGCGTTTAACAAACACGTAATTCCAGCTCTTCAAAAGCAAGAATGGCAATGAAGGAACTGGCTACCAGGAACGACGCTGGTCATTTCCCCGTTGAAAGCATTGATGGACGAGCAGGTGCAGGAGTTGAGGAGCAAAAATATTGGGGCCATTGCCCTAAACAGCGATATTTCATTTGAGGAACAACGGAAGTTGCTGCGTTCGATGCATGCATCCAAGCCGAAGTTGATCTACATCTCGCCTGAACGGTTGTTTAATTATTTTTTCTTGCGGCACTACTTGCCTCCGTATGTGAGATATCCCTAGTCGCTATCGACGAAGCACATTGCATCAGCCAGTGGGGGATCGATTTCCGACCAGAATATAGTAATATCAAGCCATTCATTAATTCTCTAGAGCAACATGGTCATTATCCTTCTGTCCTAGCGCTTACAGCGACCATGGGAGTCACGGCGAGAGCGGACATTGTGCGGGAGTTTGGTCTGACAAGTGAAATTATTGAGAAAAATGTCATCCGCGATAATCTGGTACTGAACTTTAAAAAGGTGGAGGAAGAGGACGGGAAATAGAATGATCTAGTCGATTTCATTAATCGTCTTAGGTTGAAGAAGGTGCTGGTCTATCTATACAGCAAGGATAAATGCGAGGAACTGTCAGGAATGTACTCGGGGAGTGGGTATTTCCATGCTGGACTGAGCTATGATCGGAAGAAGGAAATATTAGAGCAATTCAAAGCTGGTCAAATACCGGTCAATATACCGGACATCAATATACCGGACATTGATGGCGTCATTCACTACCAGATTCCCGAGTCCATCGAGGAATTTTATCAGCATGTAGGCCGTGGCGCGCGAGACCGCAAAATTTGTCCGACGGCACAATGTCTGTTCCTATGGTCGGAAACGAACTTCGACCGCAAGGGCAGGTGGATCCGGAGCGATACCTTGAATGAGAAGGATCTTTCCAAAGGATTGGAACATCTTAGCCTTATGAACAAGGCTGGCAAGAAAACGTATGTGAAATGGGAAGTAATCTACAACAACGATGGCAGTTTCGGGAGCGTGCCTTTGCCACTGGTCAAGCGCATGTTCGAAAAGTATTTTATCTGCGAAACGGTTGGCGACGTACATGGTACACCTCTGACGATTACACTAAAGAAGCCTACCCCGCTGTGGTCGGATATGATTGAGAAGTTGAATTCGCGGGACTAATTTTTGTTGGCGGAGAAAAGAACCGGAAAGTCGTTGCAGGAGTTAATCGATCACGTCTATGAGCAGGAGCTGGCGGGAAACATTCAGAAACTGCCGGCCACAGAACGGACATTGTTGTTACATTCGAATTATGATGAGCTTCCAATGGACGTCGCGAAGGACATTTTGGAGGAGAGCAAACGAGTGGAGGAATTCAAACTCATGCGGCTCGGTGGATTACGGAAACTGTGCGATAATCCAGGGTATAACGAGTATATTGCCAATATCCTGGGAGTGCCTTATCGGGCGTTGTTTGAGTAAAGATCTTTCTTACCTGTATCTTTAAGTGCAGGAGCATGCATCAATCTCTATAATTGTACTCATTTAATAGACTCAATGCGAAGTTCTGATTTACTTTGAACATAATATACTTCGTTAATTTTTGTCGAAAATTTTCATGCTTCTGAATGATTCCAGAGTCTTCAATAACAGGAATATCGTCTGCAGTAAGTTGGACAACTGTTTGTTCTGCTTAACGATAACTAGATTTGATTTTCTGAAAGGTTGACGGTTAATCTAAGTAAATCATTGTGTATCGGGAGAATCAACGTGATTAATGATGTTAAAATTCTTCTAAAGTTTTCTTAACTTTGATGTGAAAAGAACACTTGTTCGTGTATACTTTATTTAAAGTACTTGCGAGTGGTTGGTCGTTCAAAGAATACATATCTCAGGGGATGATTTTTATATGAATAAAAATAAGTTAAAACAAGTGATTGATAGTTCCTAATAAATTAGCGAGTAAACAATACGTTAATGATCTTCCTTTTACTGCTTGGGAATATTAGTGGAATATACTGATTGCTACCAGATATTACTCAATAATATCCTGCTGGAGGATCATGAGAATTGCTACAAAACTTAACTAAGAGTATTCTTTCCATGATTTATACAAGAGTTGTTATTAATTAATCCGAAGGGTGAGAAGACATGCCTACATTTTGGAGTTTTTTTCGTAAGAAACCTTCAGAAGCTGACCAACTATTAAATCTTGCAAGTCAGCTTAGACAGATCAATAACAATCGCAGTTTAGATAAACAAGACCGTTGGAAGATGGTTAGTCATATCGCAGATCAAGCATCGGCTATTATGAAGAGAAATAGTCGTAGTTAGTTTGGAACAAGAGTATACCTTAAGGTATAGTGTGATCGTAATGTAAGAATAAATAAGAATATGAACAACAATTTTTAAGGAGCATGTTAAATAGTTTATAGATAGTTTAAACTATCAATAAACTATTTGCTCTAAATGGCCAAATACGGATAGAAACGTATTTATGAAATCTTGGATTGAGTATTTTATAAGTTGGTGTTAATATGAAAAAGAATAACGGCGATTAAGTTACGCCATTTCCACGAAAGTGGCAAGTCTGTATCCCTAAGGGAAATACGTATACGTTAATTATTTAACGTAAAGAAATAAGTCTTAACCTATGTGCAAGGGCAGTGAATTCTCAAATTAGTTGAGATTTGCTGCTTTTTTATTTGAGGTAAATAAATTATCGGAATATTCAAAAAATATGTTGACGGTGTCAGGTGGGACATGATACAGTAAAAGTATGATTACACGCCGTACTTAATCGGCATTTGCGCAAGTGACAGACCCTATGGGTTGATTTGTAAAAGGCATTTATGTGCCTATTTACAAACCTATCCATTGGGTCTTTTTTGTTTTCTTGCGACGCTTCTAAACAAATAGGAGGAATGGCCAATGTTAAACATGAGTGAAGTACGTAAGGAGAACGAAAGTCGACAACATTCAATTCATCGAAACACACTTACATTTCAAGAAGCTTGGGAAGAGATCTTTGAAAAAACAATATCAAAAGACAAGCTCTATGCTGAAATCCGATCGGGACGTATACCACACGTAAAAATCGGTCAAAAGATATTGCTTCGTCGTGATACCCTTAATGCTTGGTTTAAAGAACAGGAGTACAACAACTACAGGGCAGATTTTCATATTTAAATGTACCTATTGGAGAAATGTAAGAAAGGACGGGTTAAATGGCAAGCGTACAAAAAAGAGGAAAAGACTCCTATCTATTGTCGGTTGATGTCGGTAAAGGTGCTGATGGTAAACGGGTCAGATATACGAAAACAGTGAAAGCTAGTGGAATCCGAGAAGCGCGAAAGATGCTTGCGGAGTTTCAAACAGAAGTGGAGGTTGGGGAATACATCGCTCCTCAGAAGATGACATTTGGTGCATTCGTTGAAGAGTGGAGAGATAAATATGGGGCTAAGGAGCTCATGCCCAAGACGCTGGACATTTATCTTCGTTTCTTAGAAAACCGGGTCCTTCCTGTGTTCGGACACCAGCGCTTGGATGCGATTACCCCTTTCCAGTTGGTACAGTTCTTTTCAAAACTAAGTGAAGAGGGAAGCAGGCAAGATGGGAAAAACGGGTCGCTTTCATCCGGGACTATTCATTATATACACCGAGTTATGTGCAACGTTTTTGCAAGGGCCGTGGAGTGGAGAATCATTAAGAATAGTCCGGCAGCGGATATCAAGAAGCCGAAGGTTATACACAAACAATATGAGGTGTATGACGAAGAGGAGATTGCAGAATTATTCCAAGGATTGGAAAAAGAAAAACTGCACTGGCGAGTCATGATCCTACTCGCTATTACGACGGGTCTTCGTCGTGGGGAACTAGTCGGGCTAGAGTGGAAACATATTAATTTTGAGAAAGGCGTATTGGAAGTAAAACAAAGCATATCGATGTCCGAAAACGGCCGCCGTGTCATTACAGAACCTAAAACCAAGAAATCTAAAAGAAAAGTTAGTTTATCATCTGCAGTTATCATTAAGTTGAAAGAGCTTTATGTTGAGAGCTGTCACAAACGTGATGCACTGGGTAATCTCTGGAAAGGAGAGGAACATTTCTTTGTTTTCAGTAATCAAGAAGGAATGGCTTATTATCCAGAAACGCCATACTTATGGTTTCGAGAGTTTTTGAAAAAGAATCACTTGCGCTACATAACTTTCCATCAACTGCGTCATTATTCGGCCTCATACCTGATACAAGTAGGGGTTCACCCGAAAGTGATCTCAGAACGTTTAGGCCATGCGAATATCTCCACAACGATGAATATTTACGGCCATGTTCTTCAATCTGTTGACCGTGAAGCTGCTAATAAGTTTGATTCCATTATACCACAGGGCCATGAGACGTAAACTCTGGACTAGAAACTTACAAGTTGGGGAGGAAGGCTATTTTGGCAAAACAGTATGCAGCTACGATTCTAGTGTTAGTATTTATAATTCGTGGATTAACGTGTAATCAGATTACCCGCTTATTACTAGCTATAAATTCAACAGATGGTGATGGTGTTGACAGTGGGAAATTTAGAAAAATGATGTATCGAGCACTGAGCTGGCTAGAGGAACAGCAATGGGTCCAAAGGGATTTTATTACCGTTAATCAAAAGAAGCCGTATTATATTGTTCAACTTACGGCAAAAGGACTTGAAGAAGCTAAAGACGACTTGGCCATTCTACCTGGTCATATGGGTACAGGATTCAATGCAGATTTTGGAGATTTCCCTATAGAGCTTCAGCGTCCATTTGAAAAATCTAGCTCTCAAAATGTGGCTCATCATTTGATGACTGCTGACCTGTTTGTGGAGCTGGTACTCATCAGGTACAGTCAAGAAAAGCAGGGGAAACCATGCTTAGATTTTCGGGACGGCCGTTATTGTGCTAGAGAATACACCTGGGAAGAAAAAGTATGCCGTTTTCGCCCAGATGGGGAACTGCTTACGGTGGATGGAAAGACATATTTCCTTGAAGTAGACCGTGGAACAGAAGATGGGCCGAGTCTTCAAAATAAGTTTAATGGCTATCATCGGTATTTTACATGGCTACTTCAGCAAGGTCGAGAACTTCCTAGCGGGATTATCTTTTTGTCTAGCGCAACGGGCAAAACAGGATTTGTACGGCGCTGGATAACTTGTTTGCAAGCTTTCATAGAAGAAATGAAAGAATGGTATTTGGATATTAACTTAATTGTGACAACGACCGAATCCCTGAAACAACTTTTGGAGTATATGTACAAATGCTAATCTAACAATGTTCACTTCCGCTTGAATAAAGATGTACAGTTTCGACACCATCCTACATACTTGTCCCGGAGGGATTTGTATGTACATGCAGATGAATATTCAGACTAACGTAGAGATTCGAAGCTTAGTGGATTTACCGAAGTTAAAATCACTAATGGAGAATCTAAATATGAAAATTAATATGAGCAAATTAGCTAGAGAAATGGGAGTAGATCGTAGAACAATTCGTAAGTACATCGAGGGCTTTACACGTAAGACTGCAAGAGAGAAGGGTTCAAAGATCGATGAATACTACTCGGTTATCGCGGCACTTTTGTCTGTCGAATCCAAGCAGGTATTTTACTACAAGCGAGTGCTGTGGCAATACTTAACTGACAATCATGGGTTAGACTGCTCACAATCCGCCTTTCGGGCTTACATCACACGAAAACCTGAATTTGAAGCTTACTTCGGTAGTGGTCAGCGTCTTCCATCTCCGCAATCAGCGGTAAGATTTGAGACAGCTCCTGGTAAGCAAGCGCAGCTCGACTGGAAGGAAAGTATTTCGTACGAAACGAAGGAAGGTGAAAAAGTAGAAGTAAATGTAGCCGTGTTACTGTTATCCCATTCACGGTTTCGGGCCTTCCACCTCAGTGTATCGAAGTCGCAGAGCATCTTACTCTCATTTCTAACCGAGGCCTTTGAAGCTTTCGGTGGTGTGCCTAAAGAGATCCTCACCGACAATATGAAGACCGTGATGGATGAAGCGAGAACAGAGTATGGCGCAGGCAAGGTCAACGCAAAATTCGCTCAATTTGCTGGTGACTTCGGATTTACTGTACGCCCCTGCATCGCAGGCAGACCACGAACGAAAGGAAAGGTAGAAGCCCAGATGAAACTGCTTGACGAAATTCATGCCTACCAAGGACAACTCAGTCTGGAAGAGTTGCATCAGTACGTACAAAAGCTCTGCAATCGAATCAATCAGTCCTTCCACCAGGGCACAGGGAAAGTACCTATTCTGGCTCTAGAAAAGGAAAAGAACCTCTTACGTCCACTTCCGGCGGAGAGCATAAGAGATTCCTATCGCATTCGTTATACACATGTAAAAGTCAATTCATCAAACATGATCTCCTACAAATCCAATCAATACTCAGTTCCAGCTGGGTATCAAGGAATGAAAGTAGGGTTACATGTCTATGACAATCACTTGTACGTCTATTGTAACACAAAACTCCTTACACACCATCCTATTAGTCAAGCGAAGCTGAATTACACAGAAGAACACTACAGAGACAACCTGAAGCGGTCAGTGCCTAGCTATCCAAACATCGATGACTTAGCAAAGAAGAACCTACAAGCGATCGGCGGTGCTTATAAATAATGCTCCAGACTACCGCATACCAGCAGCTTGTTCGCAATTTGGAGTATCTCAAGTTGAAACAAATGGTCACACACTTAAATGAAGTGATTGACTTCAGCATTCATAACCAACTGTCATTTTTAGATACGCTGGTCAAACTCAGTAATTATGAGATTGATGTACGTGAACAAAACATGATTCATGCGATGGTCAAGGTAGGTGCCTTCCCTCACCGTAAGGAACTAGATGATTTCGACTTCGCATTTCAGCCATCCGTGAACAAACAACAGATACTGGATTTTGCAACACTTCGATTCATTGAGGGCAACGAGAACATTGTGTTCTTGGGCCCAAGTGGGGTCGGTAAAACACACCTAGCGACCTCGATTGGCATCACAGCTGCCAAGAAGCGTACGAGTACGTATTTCATCAAGTGTCACGATTTAATCCAGAACTTGAAACGTGCCAAGTTAGAGAATCGCTTAGAGGCCAGATTAAAGCATTACACGAGTTACAAGCTATTGCTCATTGATGAAATTGGCTATTTACCAATTGAGCCAGAGGATGCAAAACTATTCTTTCAATTGATTGATATGCGATATGAAAAGCGGAGCACGATTTTTACGACTAACGTGAACTTCAGAGCATGGGATGAAGTGTTCCGTGAACCAAAACTCGCTAATGCTATTCTTGATCGAATTTTGCATCACGCTACTGTCGTCACTATTGTAGGCGAATCCTACCGGTTGAAGAACCATCTCGCTCAAAACGAAGAGTAATTCTGTACATGCTTAAACAAGCGAAAGTGTACATTCTAGTGTTGACATTTACAGTATATGGAAACTGATTGCCGTCTGGAGATGACTAGCGACTTAGTGGCCTACTATAAAGATAAGCATAATTTTCCTATGAGCAGCTTACGTCAATGGGATGTTGGCTGGGGACGGCAGGGGAATGGTGTGTATTATTCCACGTCACAAAATAGCCCAGATCAAATGTATATATTCGAATTGCTGTCATTTTGCGAATCTATGCCAATTATCCGGATGCTTCATGCTGCCTATCGAATTCCGCGAGAAGAATGGTCATGCAAGTATGAACTTATCCCTGTGATTCTTACTCCAGATGGGGGGCGGGTCTACTTTCAATCACGGAACAAAGAGTTAAGCAGGTTGTTTCAGAGCTCACTCTGGGTCCAGCCCTACGATGAGGAGGGAGAATTAGTACCTCTCTGGACGAATTGTAAGGGACAAAAGATTGCCCCTTATGGGGGGAGCTTACAACGCAATTATAACATGAGTGAGGTGTAAACATTATGTTGAAAGTGATTAATCCAAAAAACTTAACTCAGTTTCAATGTAGCATTCTAAAAGCCTTGTATCAATTTCAAATTATCTCAGTAGGTCAAGAAGCTCCATTGGCAGAACTCTCTAGCGATAATAACGCTATCTCCGATGAACTTTATGAGCTTATGCGTATGGAGCTGGTGAGAAGAAAGGAGACATTCTACGGTTTTAGATTTTATTTTTTGTCCAGGGCAGGGTATGACATCGTACTTCAACTGATCCGCAGTGAACCTCGATACGAGCCTTATTTTGCAGAAAGTTCTTATTCGTTTTATTACCCGCTCTCAAGCGGTAGATGGGAGAGGTGTCTTTCATTAAATGAAGTTTATATAGAAATTCAGAAAGCGGGGGCAACTTGGCGGAACCGTACTCATACTCAATATTCTGTCGTAATAAACCGAAAAAAGCGGTTCGTGCATTTTGACGGAAGTATTCACTATAAGGGATTCTGGTCGTTATTAGTGGTAGATAGCGGGGATGTGGCTATACATCTGCAGACGAAAAAGTTCATTGAATATGCTGCGGTAATGCGGCATTTAGCTGATAAGAAATATCAACTTCCTCAAAGTATATGGATTGTATTTACGGAGAAGCCGCGAGATTTTAATTACTCTTGGGGAATCATGAAGGAGCTTTATGTGAAATGTATGGGTAAAATTGCAAGGGACGTGAAACTGGTACCGATTTTTCTAGGGGATATCCAAGATAAACTTAATGAATTGCGTAGTTTCAGACAAATGGACAGTTTTCCTTTAGCAGTTGTGGACTGGGAAACCCCGTTTGCCAAGGAGCTCCTTAAATTAGTGAAGAAACCAAAGCTAAATTCTTAATGAATTCACTTAAGGGGGAACTTGTTTTTTGATTAAAGATCGAAAATTTTGTTGCGTACAACAAATATTCTGTTTCTAAAAGTTCCATTGTTAAGTGCTTCGTGAGAAACTATTCATTTTAATTTACTGAAAATTCGGAAAAATTATTGCAAACAAACGTTCTCTATATTACAATGGTCTTAGCTGTAATAAAACAAACTATATAGGGAGGAATAGTATGAAATGATTCCTGGTCACGCTAAATCGTTTATTTATCTGTCAGAGGTCCTGTATGTTTGGTTAACTCAGAAGAGCAAGTCAATTTACGTAATGGCTTCTGTTAATGGGATTACAGAACGAGTATATCCAGTACCTCGAGGTTTTCTTACTACGCCCAAGTCAAAAATCGCTGCTTTATTTGAACGGAAGGATGTGATGTTAATACCTTGGGATGGGGCAAATGAGTATGTACATATATGTAATAAAGTAAAACATAGACGTGTGACTGAAGGGCACAAAGCTTGGATCCAACGCCGCGGGGCTGCACAGGGAGGAATTCTATATGGGGAATTGGTGCCAAGAGGTCCAGTCGGCTGGTATGTAGTGTTAATGATGGAGATTGGGGACTCAGGTGTGTATTTTGATTATATCGAACCCGAACACATATTCTTGGGTGAAAATCAAAAATGTGAGGATTTGAGAAAAGAGCGAGGAGTTACGGCAGTTTTTCGACGCGATTGTGAGTTTTTGGTAACGGAAGTTACGGGACTGGAAGTCGCAAATATTATAAAGAAATTTTAAAAGGAGGATTGTAAGATCGCCAACATTATTAAGCTAGCCGAGTATACATCTAAAAAACTTAATAACCCATGGGATTTTAATAAAAAAACATTGCCAGAAGATTTTGAGGTTGTAAAACAGTATTGGGAGACATCCATGTTTTGGTGTGCAGAGTATCAATACGAAACGTTATATGAGGGTTATCCTTTATCACCGCCTGGGCCGCCACCTCGTGAGGATATGAATTGGTTTTGTAGCGATGATTTGCGATTTGGTGTGTGGATTTTGCAATGGGAAGATCCTGAGAGTTCAGGTAGAGCTGTTCCATATCGCAGAAGTACGCTTATTCAACAGAAACCTGTCCCGTACTATCCGCCGCTGTTTGTGAAAAGTGCAGATGAACGGAAATGGTTAACTTGGATTGTCGACCAATATGGCTTTGGGAGATATGGAAGAGTACTTGAAGACGGATATATATGGATGCCGCAATAGTTGAAAGAAGGAGATGATTTTCTTGCTAGACAAGCTGTTTTATCATTTTGCAGAAGGTATTGTGAGGGCAGGACCAGATTGGGCGATAATAGGCATGTTTGCTTTTATATGCACAGCTGGACTCGTTGTCTACGCTGCATTACAAGTTTGGCGGTTATTAGAAGCGCTTTTGGCTTTCATTATAATTGGATTTGTCACCTTTTGGCCATGTGCGATGTTTCCATCGGTTTTGGAATATGGATATTTAAAATTTTCTTTGATTACGCCTTGGTATATCGAACATGTACCAAGTATGTTCCGATTTCCTACGCTTTGGCTTTTTGCTATCGGTATGCCGGTTGTATGCAGGTTGGTTATAGTGTTGTTAATTGATGGGTTGAGGGGTAATCCATTAGTTACTAGAAAACGTTTTGGATCTTCATAGTAAAGTATTGCATTAGCTAGTAACCTATTTTATAGGGATTTCTAATTATAAATGAGGGATTAAAATGTATGATATAAAAATAGTTTCTAAGCGGGTAGAGAAGGAGATCAAGCAACTGGGGGAAGAGGAAAAAGAACAATTTATAAAAGTCATTAAATTATTACGAGAAAATCCCTGCCCTTTGCATTTTGATTGCATGGCTGTAAACCGGTGTACGTCAATTAAACGTTTAAAAGCTAAGAGATTAAGAGTATTCTATCTTATTGATGAAAAAAATCGAACTGTCAGAATTGGTAAAGTGGGGCATAGAGAGTCACACTCTTATGGAGTGGATATAAAATCCTGGTTTAAATAAAATGATGCCAAGAGTTATAATGTTTTGCAGAAAGGTTGCGGTAGGATGCAACAAAGGAAATGAAAGAAGTTTCAAAAGTGGTTTTCAGGACTCAAAATGAGATAATGGAAATAAGAAGAGCTAAGAGAAGGAAACTTTTGAATGACCTTGAAAATAAACTAAATGAATTAGAATCTAAGCAAAATTGTTCGCAGAACGAACTCAATTAGTAGAGGTTCTTTTTGTAACTTAAATGCCACTCTCGAGGGGTATACAGACGATTCAGGAGTCGTAGCATCGGATAAGCAATTTTCGATAAAAGATAATCCTAAATGATATTTCGAGATGGCAGCCTTTGATACTTCAACATTAAGCTCCATGTCATATCCTTTTCATGAATTATATGCAGAACTATCATATTACATAAAATGCAAATTAACACTTCATCTCTATACTTTAAATTCAACAAATAAGAATCAATTCCCCAAGCCCCCGTGTAGTGGCTGCACTAAAACTAATTCAAGGTTGATTTTTTAATAAAGGTAATGTATTCACCAAGTTTACTTGCTTTCATATCTACAAGCCACCCAGCACTAGTCCAAGATATCATTTGTGTATGTCCGCTGCTTTCATGATTATCCCACCATATTTTTCTTTTGTGGGCTGACAGAGGCAATTCTTTCTTAGGGCTTCTACATTTTATTAATTCATTTAACTTCACGTAAGTGTATGTTACAGATTCACCCTTATATTTTCTTAATTCATCTCTTATCGGATCGTACATACTAGTCATTTGAATTCCTCCTGACAATAAAGTTTGAATAAATCATATCATGTGTAAGGGAATTCTATCTAGTAATTGGAACTATGTGTTCAAACTATGTGATTCAGTATATATGCAACCATTGTTTGATTGATAATGTTTAAACACTTGTGTTTTACTGGAAAATTTGCTAAGTGCTGCATGAACTTTTCTATGATATTATATGGCAAAATGTAGGTGGAGGTAAGAGGATGGCTCAGATAAAAAGCTTTAGAAAAATAACTCGTAAAATTCAGTCTCAAGTAGTAATTGATGCTACATACAGTATAGCTTCGATCTCAGGAAATAAATTATTTCAAATCAATACTTGGGGTTCTGAGGATAGAAAAATAAAAGGCCAAGCGAGCCAGACAATTCAATTCAATGAAGAGTCTGCAAGAGAACTTGTGCGCATTTTACAAGATGAATACGGTATATAAATAATAATTTTATTCCAAATTTAACAGTCCAGAAATGGGCTGTTTTTTATTTTTTGCTCCAGTTGGGGGAATATTGAAATACCCTTTTTTAAATCGTACCTATGATTGTTAAGGCTGCGATGATAATAATAATTAAAGCTACGGTCGTTTTCGGTGTCACATAAATCCATTGAAATTCCCCCCTGTTTATTCAAATTACAAAAGAATACGCAGAGGGTAGGTGAATACTTCCAATTTTAAGTGGATTTTCGACAAAATAATTGTGAAATTATTTGACGCTAAAAAATTGACATGATGATTTAATGAATCTCTCACCAGTAGTACTTAAAACAATCTCGTCATCATGCGATTTTATGATTACATTTGAGCCAATGTTTTCGGATTGTAAGAATATATTGATTGGCTGTGAGAATGTCATATAACGTTGAAAATCAGAGTGTAGTTTTAATTGTTTAGGCATAAAATCTCCTTCAGGGAAAGTAAGGGTAATATATAGAAAGAAGGACTAGCGCCTTACGGCAACTAGCCAGTCTAAGTGTTTCGTTATCCTTTTAAGGGTTCAAAGTAGAGTCTACATATCAAGCCAAAACTCTTTCATTAATTTCCCTACCTTTTTCATGAATTCCTTACTTTCGTAAGTTTATCCAAGACAACCGCCTCCTTTCCTTGTAAAACAGGAAGTTCTGACTGCGTTGGGGTGGTGCGATCAATTACTACGGTGATTACTACATTAAAAATAATAATAGATTTGGAATAATATGTAAATATACCGTAATCTAAATTCGGATTTGTTGGCACAGTGGGGGTATATTTACATCGGTAAAATGGTTCAATGAATTATAATACCAAATATAGAAATACATAGTATACATATTAATCTATGGTAGAGCTTGGGGAATTGGCTTGGTAATTGCTTCATATACTTCAAATGGTTTGTAATTTACATTATGTGTTGGTGCACACAGTATAGCCTCCTATCATCTATGTTAGATAGGAGGCTATACTTATTTAAGAGTTGTGGAATAACATTTTTTTTGTTAACACTTGAGAATAGAAGACTCCTCCAGTGTTTTATCTTTGGGTCTTTTCAACTAAATAAAGTAGATAGTTATCTAAATCAGTTAATTGGTTCAACTCATGTTCCATCGTACTTAAGCCAAACTCTAGGAAGCGATGAATATAATCGTCAATATCTTTGTCATCAATGGAGTGACCTAGCCGTTGAATGATTAAATGCTTGTACATTTGATAATCATCATCTTTAGCAATAACACCGTCTCCTACAGTAAATTTACTATTAGGTCCTGTGATTTCAGGAGGTTCTCCTACTGATTCGCTGAGCCCCTTTGCTAATGCCAACTTTAGAGCCCCTGGTCGATCTTCCTGTAATCCTAACTCGATCATTACTCTATCTAGAATCTCCAAACTAGCTACTGTTAATGTTATTTTGCGGTTAGCCATGTATGCCTCCGTTATTTGAAAGAGAAGTAACCTTCTTTGATTGAAGTCGACTTTTCTATTGGATCATATACTAATTGATAACTTCTTACTAAATAGTTTTGTACTTGTTGGTGGTATTCTTGTGTAATCTCAGTATCCGTAGATAGAATAATGACTTGATCACTTAATAAATTAAAATAATTACGAATAATATGGCCACGATGTATGCTGTCTAATCTACCTAATGGAGTATCAATCACGAAAGGTAGTTTGAGCCCAGCTGTTTTTGTTAATGCCCAAATAAAAGAAAGAGCAATGATTTGTTTCTCTCCAGCGGAGCGATCAGAAAGTTTTACTTCTGCCCCGCGATCATTATAGATTCTTACAACGAAGTCATTTTCGTTAAATTCAATATCTTGAAAGTCTTGTTCTTTTTGAACGAGTCTCCCTAAAATATTTTTAAATTCATATTTAATTTTTTGTGCTTTTAATGTGGTAACTTCTTCTACGAATTTGTGGGCCACTTCTTTTAAGTTGGAAAGTAATTCATATTGTGCTTGAATTTCTGTTTGTTCGCCAGATGTTTTTTCAGTATGCGTATATTGTGTTCGAAGTTTTTCAATTTCTTGGTTACATTTCATAATCGTCATCTTTGCAGATTTTAAGCGAGCCTTCTTTTCCCCGAGGGTATTATTAAGCTGATTTATTTTTTGATCTTCGTCAGTTGTATCAACAGGATCTGGGGCATTCTCTAATTGTTCATTACTTTGTTTGAGAAGTTTTTCATAATTTAATTTTTGGTCTAACAGTGTGCGGATATTTTGATTAATTGAAGATGGCAGTGATAGTAGCATCTGTCTAACGCCTGGTGCAATATCATGAATAATATCCCTGTGTTCAATTTTCTTACGCTTTATGTTATTTAACTCAGCCCAAATTGCTTTTCCTTCATTTACGATTTGGTTAATTTGTTCGTTCGTCAATGGAGGGGTAATTTGAGCAGTTGTTATTTTATTCATAAAAGTATCATATTGAACGAATTGAGTAGCAGCCTGATTTTGCTGCTGAACGTAGTCACGTTCTTCTTGCAAAGTAATTTGCATTTTTTTAATTAGTGGTGCCAATAAATACTTGATTAAACCTGTTTTGGCAAATCGATTCAGCTGATTATTTACATCATCGAGTTTATGCTGATATTCAGTGATACGCTTATGAATTTGAATACTCGTTTCCGTATTATTAGCCATCTTCTGGCGACGTTGCTGGCTAAGGGTAATATGTTCAGCTTCCATTTGTTTAACTTCGCTGTCTAATGTTCTAGCGACTGATTGTGCACGTTCTAATTTTTCTTTATATTCTTCGATTTCTTGTAATAAGTCGGATAATTTTCGGGTTGTTTGCTTTGTAGATAATTTTCGTTCTAGAGAACTTTGAATTTGTGTAAGATCACCAACTAATTCTTTATAAACCTCGATTGAGACAATCCGCTGGATCGATTGCTTCATTGCTTTGTGGTCTTGTTTCTCGACAAGATTTTGAATTTTCTCACCGTCGAAAATAAAGAACTGAGCGACTTCGTGAGGAATTCTTCTATTAATAAAATCAAAGTATTCTTCATTTGTCATATTCGTTTCTTGAACTTCTTCGGGGTTACCATTACTAATGAACACTTTTCTATTTTCAATTAGCAAAGTCTTTCGAGCATCAAAGACCCAAGTAACGTTAACTGTAACATGCTCATTTTCATTTTCGTTTTCATTCTGAAAAGACAGAGATACAGAGCACTCAGTCCCTCCCTCATCAAAATAACGATCGTTAATTGCTCCAGAAAAAGTTAGACTATACTCGCTATCCAATTTGCCTTGGCTTCCAAACAGAGCATAGTAAATCGCATTTAGTACAGTCGTTTTGCCGCGGCCATTTAGTCCCCCAATTAATATTAAGTTCTTTTTCTGTGCTGAAGAATCATTAGAGGGAACATCAAGGTTGAGAACTTGTTTTCCGTAATAAATTTTATAGTTTTTTAGTTCGAGTCTGGTTAACTTCATTTGTTATCACCTGCTTTGGGCCTAGACCAGAGTTCAATATGTTTTTCAATTTCGTTACGCAGCTCATTCTTCTTAGATGCCGATTTATAACTGTATTCTTTCTTTAAATAAATTAAGATTCGAAGGTGGTCGGGATTAACTTTATACTTATCGCAAAGCTCAAGTAATAATTCTTCTTCATCAAAGCCGAGTCGATTCATGTCGTGCATATCTCCTTTAATTACATTTACTTCATATGGGAAAATATCAATTTTAATACACTCCAAATATAGTATAATAGTAACATATTTGAAGGAAAAGGCGATGGAAGATATGAGGAAAATTTACTATACACCCAATTCAGAAGATGTCGAAGAATTCTTTTTTCAACATATGCTTAAAAAACTCAGCGAAAAACCGAATTATAAAGTATTGTATCTGACTCCAACTATGTTCTTATTCAGACGAAGGGCAAATAGATTCAGTTTTTTATTCAAGAAGCATTATCGAAAAATGGGGAAATCTGATTATAATGAGCAGGTTGAACAGTGGCTTCAAATTTCTGAGTTTAATCATTGGACGAAACATCTTGTATATGAAATGAAAAAGGTAAAGCCTTTATCTCGAGCCGAGTCTCACATTCTTATTAAGAGAGCAATCGAGAATGTTATGCCTAATCGTCTAGACTGGCTAGCAGCATCAGGGGACCTTTTAGATTTAATGCTAGAATTGGATACAACTATGTTGTCTTATGATGAACTAGAGAACATAAGTAATTTCGAGGATTGGAAAACGATCATTGCTATATATGGAGAGTACCAACATTTAACTAAACAAACAGGACAAATAAGCTTTGGCCAATGTGTATTAGGGCTTTTAACGCATGATGAGATCTTAAATCAGTATGATGAAGTTATATTTGACGGGCCGTTCCTTTTCTTTAGGCCAATTCATGAAACCTTGATGAAACGCTTTGAGTATCAACAAAAAAACATTACATTTATCGTGCCTTACCATAGGGATTCGAAAGGATTGGCGAACCCGGCTTTTGAGGTGATAAAGAAGTCGTATTCAGTTTACGCACCTTATGACCAGTGGAAGTTCATTGGTAAACAATTCGTTTCGGACTCAACAGACCTTGAGCAACTAAGGATGGCTATGTTCACGGATCGTTCCATCGATAATCTTGGTTCGTTTTCAATACATAGTCATAGTACCATTGAACAGGAAATTAGACAGGTGATACTACATTCAAAAGCCCTTATGGAAAGAGGGGAAGCTACGTACAAAAGTATCATCATTGTTACACCCGATGCAATGACACTTCGTCCGCTTGTAAGAGAAATAGCCGAGCAAGAACGACTAGAAGTTGAGGTATCGGAGAGATCGCTATTGGGACTCTCTGCCGGAGAGTTCATCCAATTGATATATAAGATCAACTGGGACGACAGGAGATTGGAAGCGTCATCATATTTGGATCTATCGATGTTTAGACGAATATTAGATTCAGGTTGGTTTCCACAAGCCAAGCAGACTATTGAAAATTTCCAAGCGGTAGAAGATGTCTTTTTTAAATCTATTAGGTCGCTGGACGAATGGCTTGAACAGTTAAAAATCTTGAGTGAAATAAAAAAGATGCTTAATGGATCGGATCTTGACTATCACCCACTTCATGCCGTTCAAGAAGAATCATTGCTGACTTGGGTGACTATTCTCACTGAGATCGAACTTATTCAGAAAAACTTAAATGGTGAGAAGCAAGAGAGCATTCATGACCATGTGCTTAAATTACTTAGTGAGTTGGATGATTTAGGAGAGAAGTTTGGGTTTGCATCCGAGGAAACAGGTCATGAAATCATTTCACGCATTAAAGCTTTTAGTGAGAGCACGATCAGCCAAAATCGCTTGCCTATTAATTCGCAAGAGTTTAGTCAATTGATCGGCCAATTATTTGTAGAAGAACTAAATGCTACAGAAGATGAGGCACAAGTCGAGAAGATTAAACCAGAGATCCTTGTCACCGGCATAGAGAATATAGCATTTTTAGACTATAAATACGTGTTTATGATTCAATTTACACAGGATCGAGTGCCAGCTATCCCCCAATCGAAGTGGCCTTTGCATCATGATCTAGAATGGCGTTTTATATCTGCAACAACAAGTTTGAAATTAAATTCGGTTAGTGAATGGGAACAATTAATAGCAGAGCGTGAAAAATATTATTTTTATTTATCGTTCTACGTCCCGAAAGTGGAAATGCAACTCTCCTTTCCAAGAACACAGTCGGGAGAACGTGTTTATCCATCCCATTATTTATTTGATATTGGAAGAGCTTATAAAATAAATGATCAACAAACCGTAAGTGATGTTCAGCATCTAATGAATCATTTGGTTACCTGTGGAATAGGTACTGTTCATAAATATGGATATGGACAACAAGTTCAGCAGGATTTCCATAAAGATGAGAGATTAATTCAAAGTTCGCAGCTTATTAAGAAACAAGCAGTTCTTTCAACGTATACAATTGAAGACCTTGCAGTTTATCGACTTTGTCCTACACGTTTTTATTATAGTAAGCTAGCTCCAGAAAAAAATGTCTATTCCAATAGATTTCAACTTGGGAGATATATAGCAGCAGTTCTTACTCAGAGAGTGCTTAAAACATTGTTTTTAAAGCTGAGTGGAGAAGTCATGTCGGAAGATACCGAACGAATGAATAGGCGAAATTATATATTATTGCAAATATTACCAGAGATTATGAATAAAGAAGTTACAGATCTTGCTTTCATGTTTCCAGTTGAGTCGGAAGTTTGGCAAAATGGACTCTTTTATGCAGATCGGTTTGTAAAGAATATCATTAAAATTGTTTTTAATGAGAACTATGCCAAAGCTGTTGCAAATAAAGGAGCGCCCACTTTAAAAGTCTCGTTTGAGGTTGTGCCAAAGGTGGAATTACACCATGTGAGCACATCTAAAGCCTCGTATCTAATTACTGGAGTTGCCGATCTACATGCTAAGTTTGGAAGCAGAATTCGAGCATTACCTATAACACATTATCCTCATTTACTTGGAATTAGTAGTTATGAGAATGAGAATGATGGAGAAGAATTCTCGAACTGGTTTTATTCGTTTAGAGCTACATTTTTCGGTAATCCATCTGAGAAAAAGATCCAGAATGAAATCTATTCTATCATTTCGATGATGGAGGAAGATGAGCATCCTAAAAGAGAGGGAGCTCATTGCTCGTACTGTCCATTTCAATTAAGTTGTCAAAAGAATAACAATACGTTGAATGAGTTAGATCAACAGGAGGTTGCTGAAGCAAATGCTGACGAATGAACAAAAGATCGCAGTTGAGTCCACGGAGCATAGAATTTTAATTCGGGCAGGTGCTGGGACAGGAAAGACTGAGGTTTTAACACGTAGGATATTACATTTGTTAGAGCACAATCCTAATGTAACTCTTCGAAACTTTGCGATAATAACATTTACAAATAAAGCAACTGAGAATGTAAAAGATCGCCTGAAGAGGCATCTATATAGTCAATGGCTCCATACAACCGACATTGAATTAAAAATGCGTTTAAGAGCAGAGTTAGAATCTTTAAATTTGGTGAAAATATCGACGATTCATCAATTTTGTAGGGCAATTCTTGATTATGCCGGACCGAGTGAAATTGAAGCTTCGGTCTATTATTCTCCTTCTTATAAGGTGAATGATAGCACACTATTGCAAGCTGCAGACAATGTGATGCAGAGATGGTTACAGCAAGAAGACGATTCGAAAAAGAAAGTATTGATTGGTCTATGGCCTGCTCACGAGCTTCGTGGATTTTTAATAGAGGCTTATCAACTCATTAAGAATAAAGGTCTCATCTTGGAACAAGTTCTAGAACAAACTCGGTTTACGATGTTATTAAAAGAAGATGGCAACACGGCTATCATAAAAGAGTGTTACATTTTTTTATTAAAGGAGCTTAAAGAAGAGGAGGCGAAGCTTCGCTTACAGTCGCTTAGTACAGATGGCTTACTAGAGTACGCATCAAAATTACTAAAACAAAATCCACGGCTCGTAGAGCGAATGCAAGACACCTATAAGTACCTATTTGTGGATGAATTTCAGGATACTTCAGCTTTTCAAACGGATATCCTTCGGATGATTTGTGATGGTGGGGAAGCTCCATCTTCATTGTTCGTAGTCGGTGATTTAAAACAATCCATTTATCAATTTCGTGGAGCAGATATAAACTCTTATAAATCAGTAGAAGATTGGATTGAAAAGACGGGTACTGTATTGACTTTGAGAACGAACTTTAGGTCAACAAAACCTCTTGTTAACTTTGTGAATACTACGTTTCGGGGCTTTCAAAATGATGAAAAGCTGCCGCTATTTGAAGCCGAAGACCTCAATTCTAACGCACAAGAAGATCTCCCGATGGAGGACACAATACATTACGTATTAGCAGAAGGAGCACCAGTTGAAGAAAAAGTAGCGCAATTAATACATAATGAGGTATCCAAAGGAGCCTCTTATGGTGATTTTGCAGTTTTGTTTCGAACAAATCGAAATATGGAGCTTTTTTATCGTCACTTACAAAAAAGTAGAATACCAGCACAGTTAAATGGGGCTGGCAATTTGTTTAAGTGTCGGGAAGTTAAGGACATGTTTAGAATTGTTAACTGGTTAGTAACACCTCAAGATATCATCAAGAAGCAAGAAGCACTAAGCACGAAGATCATCAATAGAAATTTAGAACTATTAATTAGTTTAGAAAAACATATGTCCCGTCTATTGGCTGTATATACAGCTGCCCAGGTGATCGAAGAAGTATTGAAGGTCACTGATGCTCGTAAGATGTATATAGATGAGGTCGACGAGCAGGCTGTAGCGAATCTATATCGTTTGAAAGAAATCACGCGAGGGCTAAGTAAAAATGAAAATATTCAACTAGTAGACTTTGTAAAATGGTTATCCATCCAATTATTAACTAATAAAGATGAAAAACAAGCGGAAATTATAGATAACCAAAAGGACATGGTAAGCCTTATAACGATACATAAGGCAAAGGGACTTGAGTTTCCAAATGTGATTTTAGTGGATTTAGACAGAAATTTAGATAGTATACCACTTTCACCAAACTTCTTACACTACGCTCAATCAGGTATAGAATATCAGTTAAGATATAGTGGCCCTTTTAATATGATTACTTCGGCGCATTATCCCGATGCAATAAAAATATATAAAGAGCAGTATCTTGCGGAAGAAGCTCGAGTTCTTTATGTTGCAATGACGCGTGCTGAGAAGAAGTTGTATTTTATGGTTAATGAGACAGTACCCAAAAAGAGAATCTGTTATCAAAAGTGGGTTTGGAATTCAGAATTAATTCCAAACCCACCTAAATCAAGTCATGGATCAGCAGAAACACCAGTCGGTAAGGGAGACTTGGGATCAATAGCAGATAATTCAGGAGCGGGACAAGACGAGGGGAAATGGCGTCATCAAATAGAGGCGGTAAACGCGTTCCTCGCGGCTAAGAATGGAATATTGGAGATGGCTACTGGGACTGGAAAAACAAAAACCGCGATCAAAATCATTAATATATTACTAGAGCAAAAGGAAATAAACTCAGTTGTCGTAACGGTGGATGGCACTGATTTATTGGATCAATGGTATAAACAACTAGTAAGTGATACAAAACTTACTCTATATCAGCAATATGACAAACATAAAAGAATCGCACCCTTCTCATTAATGCCAGAAAGATCAGTTCTAATAGTATCAAGAAATCAGCTTGCAGATTTCTTCTCTTACTTTGATAGTAAATTCTTTAATAATGCTTTGATTGTATGTGATGAAGTGCATGGTATGGGAGCAGAAACAAAAGTAAAGAAGCTCAAAGGGCAATTATCAAGATTTAAATATCGCTTAGGACTAAGCGCCACGCCAGAGCGCGAATACGATGATGAAGGCAACGCATTTATTTTAAATGAAATAGGACCAGTTATATATAAATTTGCTATTGAAGACGCAATACGTCGGGGAATTCTCTGCGAATTTGATTATCTTCCTTTGGAATTTGAATTGACGGATGAGGACCGTGTAGCGCGGAAAAAGGTAATTGCGGCACATTATGCAGCAAAACGGGATGGGAAACCGGCAAGCTTAAATGATTTATATACTAAATTAGCGCTTGTTAAGAAAGAGTCGCTGGGGAAAATTCCAATTTTCCAAGAGTTTATCCTCAAAAATAAACATTTATTAAAGAGAAGCATCATTTTTGTTGAAACCATTAATTTCGGCCAAAAGATACAAGAAATCATTCTCCCTATAATTTCAAATTACCACACATATTTTGGGGATGATGAACGCATTAATTTAGAGAGATTTGGAAAAGGAGAAATCGACTGTCTAATTGCAGCAAAACGTATTTCTGAGGGGATCGATATTCAATCAGTCGAAAACATTATCCTATTAACTGCAGATCGGGCGAAGCTGCAGACTATTCAGAGAATTGGCCGCAGTTTAAGGATAAACCCAAAAGATCCTAATAAAAGAGCAACGGTTTTAGATTTTGTTGAGAAAATAGTTGAGCAGGAAGAACATAGCGAGCTAACTTCAGATCAAGAACGAAATTTATGGTTAACAGAAATCGCCCAAATAAGGAGAGAAGGAATATGATTCATAAGGAAATAGAAGCAGCTATAGATGAAGTTATTGATAATCTCCCTGAAAGTGAAGTTTTCAAAACGAGATTTCGTAAATTGATAGAAAATGCTCTTTCGAAAACACAAGAACGTTCGTTTCGAGATGATGATTTACGGGAAATTTTAGACCTTTCGTTCGATGAGGATGAATTTGACTTTGAAGATGAAGAAGGGAATGAAGAAAATGCAGGTTAAGATCCTTGGTTGGTCATACAAAGGAATTAGGGGTGTTAATAATCTTGATGTTTCACTTGAAACATCACAGAATAGTCCATATCAAACCTCATTGATCATGATGCCAAATGGTACGGGGAAGACAACCACAATAACATTAATGAGGGCAATATTTGATGGCACGGCAACTGGGTGGAAAATGAAGGAAATTAAAGAATTTCGTCCAAATAGTAGTGTATCCGAGGGTTTATTCACAGCAAGAATTTTATTAGACCATTCTCCTTATCATATTACTATTAAATTGGATTATGTCCGTGGAGCGGCCTCATATATGACCTCAAGAACTGGGACACAGGGGGGATTGAATATCGGGCATGATCTGCCAACTTATATTAAAGATGTATTTTCCCCTGAATTTGTGAAAAGGTTTGTTTTCGATGGAGAGTTGGCAAATAGCATTCTAAGTAGTGAGAAGGGCGAGGCTGAGGAAGCAATTCGGTTCCTCTATCATATCAATAGGCTCAGTGATGTGAAAAATAGTATTGACCGAATTGTGACAGAAGAGCAGCGTAAAAATGAAAAAAGTAAGACAAGAACTGAACAAGGTCTGAATTATATTCGGAATCAAATTTCCGCGAAAAAAGCACAGCGCAGCATTCTACTTAAACGAATCGGTTTACTAGATGATGAAAAAAGTGACTTATCCATAAAAATAAAAGGAATTGGTTCGTTGTTAAGTTCGGCCAGAAAGAAAGATACTGGACTTGAAAAAATGATAAAAGAGCAAGAAAAAAAGCAAATTGAAAATACGCTTAAGTTAAAAGAAGCTACCTCTAAATTTCTGGATGAATTTAGGAATCCGAATTTAATTAATCCACAAATTGCAGAACGCTTAGCTTCATTATCTGGAAAAATGCAGCATCTTAAGCTACCTTCTACAATGTCACGCCAATTCTTTGAAGAACTGGCTGATAAAGATGCATGTGTGTGTGGGCGCTCTATTGGAAATCATGAAAAACAATATATTATCGATAACGCTAAAGAATATTTAGCGGAAGATCAAATTGGAGTTATTAATTCCATTAAATCGTCAGTCAAGAACCGTTTTTATAGTGAAACTGCAACAGCAATCAAAGACGGGGTTCAAGAGCTTCTACACCTAAAATATAGATTAGCAGGAGACTTGGAAAGGTTATTGCAGCAACGTAGAGAAGATGCCGATGAAGATGAACAGAAACTACTTGATGAGCAATCTCAATTACAACAGCAATATAATATGGTAAACAATGAATTGGAGTTGTTAACAACAAAGGAACGAGTCAAGTTATTAATGGTTTCTGAAGATAATAATTTATATCTTGTAGAAGAAAGTTTGACAGAATTAGAAAATAAATATAAAGAAGCAACTAAAACAGTACAACTTGCACAAAATGCTGAAAAGATTAAGTCCTATATTGGTTATATCGAAGCCGAAGCACTAAAGAATTTAAAAGAAATGATTAAAACGGAGACTAATTCAAAACTTTCGAAGATAATCAAATCCGAGCCAATTATTGTGGAGCAAATTGATCGACATTTAATTCTGCAGGGTAAAACAGGTACAAGTGTGGGACAATCTCTAGCGATCGCTTATTCCTATCTGGGATCTTTATTTCATTCTTCGTCTCACGAGTTACCTTTCTTCGTTGATTCCCCCGCGGGAGCATTGGATCTTGGAGTTAGGAGAGAGGTATCTAAAATATTACCTGATCTATTTGAGCAACTAATAATATTCATAACTTCAGGAGAACGTGAAGGCTTTGCAGAGCATTTTTATAAAATTAATGATGTTCAATTTCTGACTATTCATAAGACTGCTGCTCCGAACGCTAAATGTGAAGCAGGAATCGAATATTTTAAGACATTCCAGGAACTTACGTCTATCGGAGGTGAAGAATAATGAGTTTCAAAATGCTAAAGGAAGCAGAACGATATTATGACATGGTAGATGGTCGAGGAGATCAAGGAGCAAAATACAAGGTGAAATTTGATTTTTACTATTTGTGTTTAATGGCGGGATTCCATTTCCGTGAATTGGGGAGCGAGTCCCAAAATCAAGAGATAAAGAAAACCGCCTACTTCGTCGATTATTATCCTGAAGCTTACCGAGACAAAATAGATCTAATTGTTGGGCTTTTGATTGATGCAGAAATGGAACGTAAAGCGATAACCTCTACCGACAAAAAAGGAATAGAATTGCTTATGGTGAGTCTCATTGATCATTTGTCTGTAACAAAATTAAGTTCAAAGGGCCACGAATTCCTAAATGATTATGCAGTCGGTGGGTATAATCGGATTAAAGATGCAATCCCAGCAACGTCAGAACTTGAAGTGTTTATGATTATGTATAGTAAGTTGCTTAATAATTCTGCATAAGCGAGGCCACTCTTATTGGATTACAATATTTTGAAGTGCTTCCTATTGATTAGATATTTAAGGTTAATTGATGAAAATTCTAAATGGGAATTTACTCGTTAGCTAAATTAGGCTAATGGTATAATAGTCAAAAACACAGTTTTGGTTGGAGGAGATTCGAAATGATAATAAAACGTCCTAAAAATCTAAAGGGCCGAGTGCTCGTGTTCTCCAAAGGCAAACGGGGGATGAGGCATGGCACATGGAGTAAGCGTGATTCTCAGAGTGGTCGGTTCATTCCGGTTGTAACGCAAGGCGTAGAAGTTTTTGTCGGTCCATCCGTTGAAGGGAACGATGTGGAATATGTTTTAATCGCTAGCGGTAAGGTTTCCCAGCGGAAACCATCGTTCGTTCGATAACAACATGACGCAAGGCTCCGGCCCTGCGTCGTTTTTATTTTAGGCTATGTTAAAAGGTCGGAATTATACGGTTCCGCGTGATGTGTTGGAGCGAATGGGTATTCATCTAATAAAGCTTCCAACTATTCAACCGTCTAAGCTTCAATTGTCCACTCTTCAGCTAAAGCGTGTATCGGTAGGTAGGTTTCAGATCGAGCCCCTTAGTCGCGGATTGATTCGCGCGATTATGGTTGGCTACCTATAATCATCTAGGGTTGGCAGGTGATATTATGTTTGTCTGTGACTAAGGTATTATAGCGGACTTTACTTTTACATAATATAAAAACAGGCACAATAGAAACATTCTATTTGTGCCTGTTTTAGTTCAAAGACTTTTCAAATAGTAATAATAATCCCTTACACTAGGATAAAGTGACTCAACCTCAGCACTTTTTGACAACGCCCGTACTCATCTTCTTTTGCCGCAATTACGTGGACGGCTCCTAATTTATCGTAGACTTTTAAAGAAATCTAAATCAGAGGGAAGAGTATGAGGGCTAAGTGAGAAGCGGATAGTTTGTCTGATCTCTTCTGAAGTCATTCCAATCGCACTAAGTACATGGCTTGGTTTACTGGAGCTGCACGCAGAACCGGAAGATAAGGCTGCGTAAGGAGAAAGTTTTTTTAGAAGCAACTCATTATTGACACCTTTAAACTGAACACTTAAGATACCTGGGATCTTATCTGAATTATCATGATTGAAGTAAACTTTATCGCCAAGAGTGCTACTAAGAATATCAGACAAGTAAGATTCAAGATCCAGTAGTTTACGCTGATTATCTGTTAACTGTTTCATAGCAATCTCAGCCGCTTTTCCAAACCCGACAATGTTATGTACTGCTAGAGTTCCACTTCTGTAGTTATTTTCTTGACCGCCACCATGGAGTAGAGGAGTGATTTTCGTATAGATCTCATCCGATTGTTTGCGGATGATAGCAGCTCCAATTCCTTTAGGCCCGCAAAGTTTATGAGCCGACAATGACAGAAAACAAAGCCCAGGAATGTCTGTCATATTTACAGGAAGCTTTCCTATAACTTGAGTAGCATCAGAATGGAAAAACACACCAGCTTGTTTGCAAACTGTCGCTAATTCTTTAATTGGATTTAAAGAGCCAATCTCATTATTACCCCAAATCGCGCTAACTAACACTGGTTTGTTAATCTTAATAAGAGAATGTAACTGGTCCGCATTAATTCTGCCATAATTATCTACATCTAGATAATTTACTTTTACTTCTTTAGTCTGTAAATAATTGCATGTCTCAAGTACAGAGGGGTGCTCAACTTTTGTTGTGATAATTAAATTAGAGCTGGAAGAGTAATGGTCGATAATACCTTTAATTATAAAATTATTACTTTCTGTAGCTCCGCTTGTGAAAATGATTTCATCGGGATGGCAACCTATCAAGGCAGCCACTTGTTCTCGTGCCACAGAAACTGCCTTCTTAGCGTTTTCAGCTAATAAGTAATACTTACTAGACGGATTGCCATACTCCTCCTGCAAATAGGGGAGCATGGCTTCTAGGACAAGAGGGTCAATTTTTGTTGTTGCGCTATTATCTAAGTAGATCAATTGTGTCACCACCAAATTATTGGCTTAGTAGGGCTCTAAAGAAACCCTCACTATTTTTAGCCATTTTGTACTCACCGCTTAATAGACGGATTCCACGTTCTAAATGTGCATTGAATAATCCAGGAAAGTATTCTTCATCTGTGATTTCTCTTTTAAGGTGCTGTGCAATTAATGCGTGAAAAATGTAATCAAATTCACCAGTTACCGTATTCCGATTTAAGGCTAAACCATCAAGTGCCTCTTTTCCTGCCGGACTGACTGGTTCAGAATTTTTTAAAGATAATGCAACAGCATATCTAATTAAGATATTCGGTGTAATGTTGGTCGATGATTGGAGTTGCTTTAATGCTTCAGCAGTGTATTTTGATGTTTTTAAACTGAAATTCAATTAGGCCAACTCCAATTCTTGTAAGTTAAAGTACTTATCTTGATGAATTTCGATTTTACTTTCAATTGTATTGAATTCTAGTGTGTAACATTTTGAAATGGAAGGTTTTAAATCTTGGAACTGGTCAATAGTAATTTCGGAATCAGTTGAGAGAATGATAACTTGCTCGCCACAGTTAGGAATAAACTGCTTGATTAGCTCTCTTTTATGATCCTGGTCTAAACGGCCTAATAGGGTATCAAATACGAAAGGTAATCTCCATCCGGAGCATTTAAACATTGCCCAAATAACAGACAACATTAACATCTCTTTTTCACCAGCAGATAAGCGCTCTTTGACAATCACTTCATGACCTTTAAAAAGATTTAATTCGAACGTTTCATGATCAATATAAATCCTAGTAACATAATCCTTTTTTCTAAATAACTTATGAATCATTTTAATTGCTTCATTTTGGACTTGATCTAACTTTTTGCGGAGTTGCATATTTCTAAAACGGAGACTGACTTTGATTAATTTATCGGCCATAGAGAAGGAGTTCTCCGTTTTCCTTGAAGCCAATAATTTTTCGGCAATCTTCTCAATATCTATTTTTGCTTGTCTAATGGTTTCCATTAGAAGAGTTTCTTCTTCAACCTTCTGCTCAATAAGCATACGTTTTTGCTCGATCAATTGGGACGTATTCTCTATATCTTCAAGGATACTTTTAAATTCACTTGCCTTGTCATTGTCTTCTAATTGTTTTCTTTTTGTTTGAGCCACTTCAAGTAACTGACTATTTTCTGTATATAACGAATTATAATAATTTGTATCTACTTTATTAATTTTAGAGAGTAGCTCTCGGACTTCACTTTTTTGTGCAAATGAAGCTCGATGAATTAATACACTGTCTTTTGGCTTGATTACATCCAGAATATTTTCTAAGACAGTAGAAGAGAGGCTGTCTGAATAAGTACCAATGTTATTTTTTGCAGTACTCTCCAAAATATCCTTAATGATTTGAGAATTTAATTTGGATTGTACGTACTCAAAAGATTCATTGCCTTTCTCGGTTTCCATCTGGAGATCTGTTTCGAGAATTAAATCTCTAACCATATATAATGGCAGTAATGTTTGAACAAATTCTCTTATTTGATCTGTATTATGTTTGCGCTTATTCTCAATACTATTAACTTCGGTGACAAGTTTTTCTCTTTTGTCCTTTTGAAGTCCACCATGCTTCTCGAAGTCATTCTTAAGCTCAGCCAAAAGATCTTTTAGTTGATTGGACTCTGCGCTTAGTAGATCCATTTCAGTAAATAAGGAGGATAATTTTTTTTGTGCCACTTGCAATTGTTCTTCAAGTAATGCTTTCTGTTTTTCATCTTCAGAAGAGTCTTGTTTTTGAATCTGGTGAGTTTTGAATGTTTGTAAATCTCTTTCTAAGTTAGAAAATAGGTCAAGATTAAATAACACTTTTCCTGCTTCATTTAAATATTGTGGTATTTGACTCTCGGAAACAATTCGAGATATTTCTTCACCGTCAAAAAGGCAAAGCTCAAACAATCGTGGTGGAATTTCCTCGCGTAGTCGATTCTGATAATTGTCAATTTCCCGATCTGACAACTCTTTTCCATCCCTTTGTACATGAAATGATTCTTTAATTTTGTTGTTTTTAAGTGACCAGCTTCTATTCAGAACATATTCAGTCGGAACAAAGTTTTCAATTGCTGTGTAATAGAGAATCACCTGGTATGTGCTTTCGCCAGTTTCGACGGCCTTGCGGTTAAAAATTGTTCGTATACGGTTATAATAAGCTTCATTATCAGTCATAAATCCATATGCAAGGGAACCGAATAGAGCAATACGAAGAGATTCTAATAATGTGGTTTTACCTGCTCCATTTTTCCCGCCAAATAATACAACGTTTTGGCCATTTGTTGTATCTAGGTCAATTTCGTTTTGTGTTCCATAATAGGCACCGATATTTCTTAGTAAGACTTTTTTTAGTTTCATTTTAGAGACCTCTTTTATAGATGTAGAAAATCTTGGCGAAGCGCTTTTTCGAAATCTTGTAACAGTCCCCTGCGAACTTTAAAACCAGAGTAATCTTTTTCTACTGCAATAAGTTTTTTTAATACTGCAATGTTTACTTGTTCCTCATTACAGAGTCGTTCGAGGTCAGTTATTTGGTCTTCAGCGAAAGTAGGTCTGTCATTTAGATCCCAAACTAATTGCTCGCCGGTTTCTTCTTCGTATATTTTTGGAATCCGATCTTCCCAATCCAAATCATCTTCCCAAAATTGGCGAATTACTTTTAGTTCATCAAGCGAAATGAGTTCTACTGTAGGGTCATGAAGCTCTCGAACCTTGTTTTGTGTTTGTAGTAATTTTCGTAGAATTTCTTCACGTGCCTTTAATGTAAAAGGTCCAAGACCTAATTGTTTGAATTCACCGTCATGATCAATAATGATTAAATTTAACTCCTCAACGTTTGCCAAATCAATTTGGTGCTGATTTAAATAGTTACCGAGATCTTTGATTGGAACCTTAGTTGAAGTTTCGACATTTATACCTTCTAAATTGGTTGTTAGGTAAACTTGTCCGTTCATCCGATGCTTTTGACGAGCATTTCGATCGGCTCTAATATCTACTAAGAATTTTCTGAAATCATAAAGAGGTCTTAACCATTCAACACCGTTATTAATAAAACCGCTTAAAGCTTTATCTTCACTAACTACTGTACATGTCCAGCAACCAAATCTACTATTTCCACATGAACCAGCAGATTCTTTGATGTCTTTATCGACAACAAGAGGACATTCACTATTCGAATCTTGATAAAGCTTCAATAATTCGTTATTATCGTCTCCCCATGGAGATTCAACTTGAAGGAGGTATTCCCAGACATCATCCGTATCGAAACTGCGAATAGGAGCAAAAACAAATGCGTTGGTTAGTGTTGAATGTCTCATTAAGACTTTACCTTCAATAGTATGAGCTTGCATGACCCCAGCACGGGTACTACTTTCAGAATCCCGTACCCCCAGGACCATATTTACTTCCCCGAATTTTGATACTTTATCAAGTATGAACCTGTTAGCAGGTTCAATTTTTAGTCTGTCAGTACACCATCTAAATGTTTGCCGCGGCGTAGGATATCCTTTTCCAATAATAGAAGTCCAAAAAGTCGATTCAGGTGCGGGTTTTACTTTGTGTGCTTCAATAGGTAAGCCTAATTCAAGTGCTCGATCTTGAATTCGACCTAGCGTTTGAGAGATCTTATTAATAATTAAAGGTGTTTCAACTAAAGTATCTGAAGAGATTACATATACTTTTTTTGTAAGTTGTTCTGTACTTAATTCACTTAGTGCAGTAAAAATAATTTGTACAAGTGCGGTTGAATCTTTTCCTCCACTAAAACCAACGACCCAAGGACGTTCGTCGGAAAGATAAGTCTCTTTTACAAGAGCTTTAGAAACCTCAAATTTTGTATTTCCTGCAAATATATTAAGCACCAACTCTATTCCCCTCCATAAATCTTGTTTCCATTTGTAATTCATAATCAGTTAAAGAAAGACCGAGTTTTACTTTAATCAGATTTGCCGTAAGCTGAACCGTTTCATTAGTCTTGTTAATTCTTCCGGTTGGACCATAAGCGCGACCTAACCAATCACTCTTATTATCTCGACTCCAGTCAATGTTAGAGAGCTGTTTTAGATATGATTTCCACTGTGTTGGATACTTTGAGAATAAAGAATATCCTACTATGCCAACGGCTTCAAGAAAGACACCGTGTGCAGCTATGGAGGTAGCTCTTAATTCTCGAGGTGACATTTCTTTCTTTAATACAAGTCCCCACTCTAAAATTGAATCACAGAAAATTTCCCAAAACTCTTTAATGTATTGTTTTTCTTGATCTGAAATTAGTTCCCCCTTCTTTTTTCCAAGAAGGCGGCAATTCGTATTAAAGATATGATTAAGGGCAAATAGCTTAGGTGAATTTTTTGAAAGAGATACCTTTTCTTTATCTGTATATCGCTCAAGTAGTGGAACTTCAGTGATTAAATTTTTTGTTACAAGAGCTAATTGATCTCTGTGTTCATACAGAATACCAATGGATGATGTTGTGTTTACAGCATGACGATTTAAATCAGCAAACAGCTGCTGGGAACGAAGCAATCCGCGATCATGAAAAAATACTACCGAAATTGATTCATCACCAAGTTCAGGGGAAATTTTAAGAGCTTCTTCAATTGCTGCTCGACGATGTTGTCCATCATTGATTAGAAACTTGGAATCAAGTGAAATTGTTAATCTTCCAATATCTTTGAATTCCTCAGAGTAAGGGTGGAAAGACATCTCACCATCGACGGACGCGGTAAGAGAAGAGAATACGTAGTCTTTTGGATTTTCAAGTATGTAATTCGTGATCTCAGGTATTCGAGACTTATTCATCAATCGTTGTGCTCTGTGTTCAGCCGGTATCTCTTCTTCGTCAAATAAAAATATTTTTGGGATTAGCCGCAATGGACAAATGACAGTGTAAAAGTCTTTACTTGCTTGAACGCCTTTAATAGCCGGAAAGTTATAACTAAAATTCATATTCATTCACCTCTATTACGTACGTAATATTTTATATATTTATTGTATAAAAAAAAGTGGAATCTATCAACTATCAATTCCTTTAAGTTTGTCGAATTTAGCAAATCATTGGGAAGGAAGGTAGGTAATTGGGATCGAATTTATAGATATAAAGAATTATTTTATAGAAATACATCGAGGTGTTCAAGATGCCAAAAACAATCATATTATCTGAACCTTATATGCAAAGCTACGATAAATTTGATCGTCAGACAAGAAAAATAATTATGCAGAGCATCAAAATGTTTGCTAATGATGAAAAGGGTAACGGATTCCAAGTCCATGATCTAAGAAAAAGTACTAAAGATAAATCGTTTAGAAGCGCTCGAATTAATCAAGATTTACGGTTGATTTTCTCTCAGCAAGGGGAGCAAAATATTCTATTGTATGTGGATCGTCACGATGAAGCTTATAAATGGGCTGAGGGAAAGAGTCTAAATATGAGTTTATTTGGTGCAGTTTATGTGAATGATGAAAACCTAACAGTACAAGGATCAAACTCTAATTACCTAGACGACTTTAATGACGAACCTTCATTGTGTGAACAACAAGAAATTTCCGTGAAAAATCTAATTAAATTGGGTATTACACAGATTCACGCGGAATTAATCCACAAAATAAAAAATGAGGAAGAATTTATTCAGTATATTCATGTATTTCCTCAGGAAGTGCAAGAAGCATTGATTGATTTAATTACAGGTAGCAAGAACATAACAGAAGTAATAGCTGAACTTGAGGATCAGTCTCTAGAAAAATATCCTTCAATTGAGCAGGGCTTGCTACATAAGGACTCAAAAAGAAGATTTTTTATTGTGCAAAATTTAGATGAGCTAGAGGGGATTTTTGAACAGGATTTCGATCTATGGAGGTTGTTCTTACATCCGAAACAGGAGCAATTAGTAAAACAGAACTTTAATGGGCCGGCCTTAATTGAAGGTGGACCTGGGACTGGTAAGACAGTCGTTGCTATACATCGCGCGGCCTACTTATCCAAGCACATTTATCCAGCGTCCACTGGTCATAGGATATTGTTTTGTACGTTTAGTAGAAAGTTAGCTTCATATATAAAAGATAATTTAGATCAATTGATTCTTCAAAACAAATTGGATAATAATGTGGAGCTTAAAGGAGTGGATCAAGTTTTAGCAGCTTTGGTACACCAGTATGAGTTAACAGAGGCAGAAGTTTCGCCTAACGAAGTTAACGAATTGTTAATACAAACTTATAATGAATTACAGCCAGATTTCTCTTTGAATTTTTTCAAAGCTGAGTATGCTGACATTATTTTACGATACACCATTACGACCCTGGAGGAGTATTTACTTATTTCAAGACAAGGGATGGGAGCGGCGCTTAATCCTGCTCAACGAAGTAAAGCTTGGGTTTTTTTTGATGTATTCCTACAGCGTAAGATTGAGCGCAAAATAATAGATTTTGAAGATCGAGCTGCTCTTGTATGCAATGCTATCAAGAAAGGCATTATTCCACCTATGTATGATTCCATAATTATTGATGAAGCTCAGGATCTGTCACCAATAAAGATTAAAGCGCTTAGTTTATTGACTAAAAGCAATAGAAATAATCTATTCATACTTTCTGATCAGAATCAAAGAATATATACGATGGCCAACTGGCGGAAGGACACAAGGATAGATATTGTTGGAAGAACGTTTCATCTGAATGTAAATTATCGTACGACCAAACAAATACGTGAATATGCAGACAAACAATTCATAAAGACAACGATGAATCAGGAACATATTAAAGGATATAAAAGTTTGCTCAATGGTCCAGAGCCAGAGGTTAAACATTTTAATTCAAAAAAACTGCAATACAACTATATTATTCAACTACTGAAACAGTATATTAAAGATTTACAAATTCCTCCTCATGAAATTTGTATCATATCTCCGATTGACAGAAATGAATTTTCAGGCATTTTGCTCTATGAGGAAATCCCAAATACTGTTTTAGAAAATGACCTGTATCCACGTTCTGATAGTGGTGTGTGTATAACGTCCTTACATGGTTGCAAAGGTTTGGAGTTCAGGATCGTCATTTTAGCAAACTACACTGAGATTGGTTCAGATGTTAGAAAGTTAGATCCTGGGGACTGGTATACAGATATTAAAGTCAGTCAAACGGAATGCCTTAAATATGTAGCATCAACTCGCAGTAGGGAAGAACTAATCGTTACTTACTGTGATTAATTTAGGAGGGCACAATGGCATCGATCTACCCAGCGGATCCAGAATTCAGTAATTATGCGGAAGAGATGGTATATAAGTTATTTAAAGATCATCTGCCGCAAGAATATATCGTCTACTTTAATTATTATATAGATCATAAAGAATTTGACATTGCAATCTTAATACCGAATAAAGGAATATTGGTTATTGAGATTAAGGCTTGGAGAGCAGAACAAGTAATTGAAGTAAAAGACATCAACAATATGCTGTATCGCACGAAGAACGGTGCTGAGATTTGGGAGAAGTCACCGTATAAGCAAGCAACCGGATATTGTAAATCATTTATTAATAGAATCAAAAGTGAGTTGAACAAAGATATCCTGGTTCTACCTCTCGTTTGCTTTCCACACGTTAAATTAGCTGAGTATAAGAACTCAGGTTTAAACATACTTTCTCCAGTAGTAGAGCATACACTTTGTGAAGAAGATTTAGAGCCAAGTATGATTCGTGAGCGTCTGCTTAGTGTATTTACTAAATTCGAAAAAATGTCGATTGATCCTTTTGACTATACGCGAATGATCGAAATTCGTAAGTTTTTCGAACCCTGGGAACAGATCCGCAGTTCATTAACGAGCGTCGTTGATCAAACCGCAGTAACTCGAATAGGGACAAGAGAGCACTATTCGATTCTAGGCTATATGCCGTCCATGGTGCCGAATGATCTGTTAGACGAGAAGTTAGCTTACTATTATAGGCATTGGCAGCAGGGCTCTAAGATCATTTTAATCCTCGAATCAGAGGTCCACTTAAAGTATGTTAGGGAAAAAATCGAGGAGTTTCTGAATGAATCAGCTCTACAGAATAAATTTAGTTTTATCCACCGTAATGGGCAAGTTAAAGATTCGATTTTCAATATGTTTTTATACCTTACAAAGGAACCACTTGGAAGGGAAGTTTCCTTTGAGATTTTAGATGGAAAATACGAAGGATTTGAGCAGGATTTAATACGGGTTGACGGCAGTAGTCCGTTTAATCTAAATCAATTCAAAATCGAACATGCACCTATTGAAAGAAATATCAATATTAAGGCTGGAGCGGGCAGCGGAAAGACATTTTCTATGATTGCTCGCATTAGCTACTTAATCTATTCGCATCGACTTCGTGCCGACCAGCTAAGCGACGCTATTTATTTAATTACATTTACTAATGAGGCTGCTTCAAATATGAAGGAGAAGCTTCAAGAATACTTTCAAAACTATTTTCTCGTTACCAAAGATTACGAAGCCTTCCGCATGATTGAATCGGTAGAAGGAATGAATATTTCTACAATTCATTCTTTAGTAAAGCGAATCATTCAGAAGTTTTCCGCAGTCATCGGACTAGGAAGCAACCTTAAGATCGTCACAGGTAGATACGAGCGGGGTCAGAGTATCGCCCAGGCTTTGAACAAATACATTGATGAAGAGAATATTGACGCCTCTGATCTTCATTTGAGTATGTATAAGTTACAGCGGCGCATACGCACATTCCTAGAGAAGCTAGAGAGTAAAAATGTTGATATCATTAATGATTCATTGGACTTTGGTGTAAATGAAATGAATCCGCAACTTCATCGGTTGCTAACGAATGTTCTGGTTGAAACGGAAACGGCCATTCGTCAAGATCTGAATAACAGTGGGGTTATCAGATTAAGCGATTTAATGATCAAGTTGAAAGAAATTACTCACCACAATTCAGAATTGTTCCAAACTTATAAGAACCGTATCAAGTATTTGTTTGTTGATGAGTTTCAAGATACCGACGATGCCCAAATTGAACTTATGAATTTGATTCAAAGTAAGGTGGGTTTCAATTATTTTGTTGTAGGTGATGTTAAACAGTGTATTTACAGATTTCGTGGGGCTGAGGTTAAGGCATTCGACCAATTGGTTGGAGAACTCGGGGAACAATGGGGGCTAAGCTATACGCTTAACAAGAACTACCGTACGGATTCACAGCTATTGGAACGATTCGAGAAGTCCTTTGCTAGCTGGGGGAGGGGCCCGTCACCGAGATTGGCTTATATCAGAGAAGAAGATCATTTAACAAGTCATTTGAGGATAAATGCATCTTCAGAGCCTTTCTTCAGAGAAGTCGAACTTGTTGACGAAAAAGATAATGATGAATTTAAGGATGTCTTCTGCCGCGAACTAAGATCGTTATATGAGGTTATGCCTGAGAAAGGTACACTGGCAATACTTGTCCGGGAAAATAATGAGGCAGAGAAAATTCGGCAATTGGGAAGTGAATGTGATTTCTTCATAGAAACGGATGCTGGTGGTAATTTATTTCAGTTGGAATCTACATTAGATTTATATAAGCTGGTGATGGCATTACAAAATTCCCAAAGTCCGAAGCACTTATTTAATCTATATAGTACTTGCTATGTTAATAAGTATATTCCAAAAGCTATGTTGAATAGTTTTCATCAGGATAAAGAAAAGATTCTTCAGTTTTTTCGTGAAAATCCACCTATCGATGGCTGGGCCGAATATTTGATGCAATTGAAACGTGAACCTGTATTATTTGTTTTACGAAACATCCTCTTGCATACGATTCCTTGGGAATCTTACGGAAGTAAGTTTAAGCATCAACCAGAATCACGTTATTTGTTTGAGAGGTTTTATAAGAGAAATCTTGACCAGCTCTTTGAGGTCATCAGTCAGAGCTTTGACGGGGATTATTTAACACTTAATAAACTAGAACAATTTCTTCGTATCATGATTATAACGAAACAAGCCGAGGAAAACCGGGAGCAGCTCAACTTGCAGGCCGAGGGAAAAAAGAGAATCGTGTGTATGACTGTGCATAAGTCTAAAGGATTAGAGTTTGATACAGTGTTTATGCCTTTCACCAACAGGGATTTAATGAGCTCGAAGAAATCAGGTCCTGTTGAGGTCATCAACTTGTCTAAGGGTAAGATTGGCTATAAATTCAGGCTGGACACACCGATGGTTATTAACGAGTATAAGAAAGAAATTGACATGAAAAATAATTACTTTAAGGCTGAAGAAAATAAAGAGAAAATTGAGCAGGTTCATGAGGAGACACGAATCTTATATGTAGCAATGACAAGAGCGATCCGGAATTTTGTCTATATGACATATTCAAACAGCACGGCTGAGAAATCGTGGCAGAAGTTCATCAAAGAGGAGATCACATGAGAATTTATACTTACTCGAACCCATTTACTTTAACGACGGCCTCCTTTTGGAATGAAATTGCCGATTATCCACATCTATGTGTTTCTCAAACTCTTGTTCAAGGGCTGGAGGCAATCTATAATCGTGAAAGTTTTCAAGTGTTAACAACGATTGATACTTTCCTGAACCATTTTTATATTGAATGGTGCGATAGCCCGGAAAACGATATTAAGCAGTATATTGCGATTTCAGAAGAGCTTAGTAAGGTCGATGATCATAAACTGGCTTCTTCTTTTAAGTTCAATCAAAAGGAATTAATGGATGCTGTTAAATTTCTAATCATGCTTGGTGTAAATCCGAGTGATTTCGACCAATCGCAGTTGGCGGATGAGCAGATCGGGATGCTAGAAATGATCAAACGACTGCAACATACTCCCGAATGGGAGGTAGCTGGAGAGCTGAGCGGTAAGGGACATGCTGAGCTGCAAGTAACATGGATGAATCTATTAAACAAGGACTTGGAGCGAGCGGTTAAACGACAAGCCTCTGCCAAGACAAACCGAGAAAATCGGATGCAAAAGAATGCTGTAGACCATCTTAAGGCTCGTGTCGAAAAATTAACGCTGGAATATGATCAGCCCGTGAAGGCGGTTGTATTTCACGGTATTCATCGATTTACACCGTTGTACACGAAGCTTCTTGAGCATTTGCGATCCCTTGACATTGAAGTTATCTTCCTGATTAATTATGTGCCTAAATATGAGAGAATGTATGAAACCTGGAGAAACGTATATGACTGGACCAAGCTTACATTTCTCCCTGATACAAGCGAGACCTCTTATCATGAAAATGCTCTCGGAAAAGCAATGGGTGATCTACTTGAAGGAAAAGCTGCAGAAACCCAATTTGAGGGTGTAACGGCAACTAGGTTTGATAATTTAACTACCTTCGCCGATTATGTGAAAAAGGTGTTCTCTCAAGCTCGAGGTGAAGAAAATCCGGACATTGAAAACGAGGAGAGAAAACGAGATAACACGCTTGCCAAAATGAAAGAGCAATTCTATGCTCCAGACAATCAGAAAATTAATGAGCTCCTGCGATCTTATTTTCCTGAACAGTTTGGAGAGAAGCACTTTTTAAGCTATCCAATTGGGCAATTCATTCTAGCGCTATATAACATGTGGGACGATAAAGAACGAACGCTAAAAGTTAATGATTCCTTATTAAAGGAATGTCTTTCCATTAACTATTTTCAACGAGAAGGTCGGTCTAGCCCTGTTGAAATATATTCAAATATTCAGCTTTACACCAAAGATGTAACCTCAATTAACGAGTTTCTTAAGAGGCTGCATGGGCTAATCGATGAAGTACGCAGGTTGGAGACGAGCAATGAGCATTCGTGTCCAGAACTGCGCGGCTTTTCCTTTTATTACGTATCGAAAGTAGATTTGGAATACTTGATCGACGTAATGAATGACATTCAGAAAATTACAAGAGAATTATTTGATCATGAAAATGGTCGTTTAAATTACAAAGAACACTATAAAAAGCTTGTTGATATCATTTCCAGTAGGATGTTAAAAACATCTACCTTGACCGAAAAAGAGTCTGAGCTTTTAACAGATATTATAAACAAATTTGAGAATATTGACTCGTTAGAGGTAGAGGGAAGCATTGAAGACTTAAAGGAGACCATCCATTTCTACCTGAATCGAAGAAGTCATGAGGATTCGGCGCATTGGATTGTGCGTAATTTTGAACAACTTGATGGAGGCGTACTGCTAAGTCGAAAACCCGGTGTTACTAGCAAATCAGAATATCACCTGGCGATCCTCTCGGACAGTTCCATGAAGAAGAAGATGAATGATTTACTTCCTTGGCCTCTTAACGAGCAATTTTTTAAAGCGTATTTGCACAGTTCAATCCCGAACCTTCAAATCGTACTAAAGTCGATGAAGGAATACCCATCATTTCTTCGTTACTCATTATTTTATACTACTTATTATTTATCGAATAAAATAAATGTGAGTTATATAGAAAATAGTGAGGGCGAGAAGGAAACGCCGTATTTTCTTCTAAAATTACTTGAGATTGGGTATGATCAATTCGAAGAAAGTAGCCTGTATCGGTTTAATACGGGTAATCAAGGAGTGACATCGGTTTCTGATCTCAATCCGGATATAGTGAATGATATAATTCTATCGCCTTCTCAAGTAAAAACCTTTACGTTATGTTCCTATAGGTACTTTATGGATTATGTTCTTGAGCACGGGGGTTCGTTTCAGTCAGAATATCAATGTAAACTCTACTACCGAGCTATTTTGCTGCAGAAATCATGGAAGTTATTATCAGGGCAGCCTTACAACCTAGAGTTTATTAAGAAGACAGTTCAAGAAGTAAATAAAAATGAGCTGAGAGATTATTTTCCCTTCTGGAGAGATATTGATTTCGTCGATTTGGAGGCATGGGTCATCAAGGATATCAAGCAAGCAGACGGGTATGTCAGTCCATATGATGAAAATTATGTCCAAATCAGGCTCGACTTCTTATATGCGCAGGTTAATGATGAAGATAAACAGAATCTTATGAGCCCAGTACATCGTCTTCGTAACGAAAGGAAAAAGGAAGAAGTACGATCCTCGATAAACATGTACTATCAGCATCAATCTTTGTTCGAAGAGGAGAAGGTACACCCAAGTTTGTGTAACTTTTGCAAAAATAGAGAGATCTGCCTGCACCATTTTAAAGTGGCCGGAGAGGAGCACGAGGTTGAAGAGTGAACTACTAACGATTTCCATTTCTGAGATGTGGAAAGATAGTTTTAAGGTGATTGCTTACAACTTATTGGATTCAAAATTTTATGCTTTATTAATTCCTCCTGAAGACTTCATTCGACCAGACGGAACGGTGGCTTGGGATGTATTCGGAGTCTCTCACGTTGAAATTGTGAAAGAACGTGGGGAGTTTTATAAACCAACTTCTTTGGCTACAGTGAATAGTTATTATGATAAGCAGCAAATAATTGCTTTGTTATCTCGAATAAAACGGCCCTCTATCGATTTTATCAATCAAACGATGCCGTACGGTGTCATCGAGTTGCCCGAAATTGCATCGATTCAAATACCACATCTGCATGATACGAAATGTAAAATTGTGCTTAAGATCATGCATAAACAAATTAAGTTATTAAATAAAGATTTACGGTGGATTGAATATTGGAAGCACGCAATTAAGTCTTCTGCTGAAAGCATGGATCACAAGGCGCAGCGGTGGAAAGCATATGTTAACACAAAAGGTAGAAAACGCTTTGCCGTGGTCTATTATCATAAGACAAAAGATTATGAAGGCAAATGGATTTGCGGTTTCCATTGTTTATAGAGGAGAGATGACATGAGTGAGCAAACGATAACATCCATGCTAGCTGAGCAACTTCATAATGCAGAGAATAAAGAGGAATTTTGGAAGGGATATATTGAGTTCATCGAGAAGAATCTCGTGGTTTATTTTGACCAGCTGAAACAAAATGGCATCGACCGTGCTTTATTATCTGCGATACACCGCGGTGACCAGGAAGAGTCAACCAAGGAAAAGTTGAATCAAGTGAAGCAACTCATCTGTGCACTATCTCGATTAGATGGAATTTTCATGGTAAAGACGCGTGAAGAGAAAGAATTGGTATCTTCAGTGGAACGCTGGAAAACACGCGCTGAAGCCGTTGAGAAGCAAATGGAAGAGGAAAAAGCTCAGGTTTTACAGTTCAGAAGTGATGTGGAGAGAAAGCTTCAAGTACAACAAAGTCAAATAGAGAGGAAGTTAAGTGATAATCTCCGATTGGTTCGTCATACCGTTTCCGCGATCCCTGAGCTACTAGTGCAAGCTTCTCAGGAAAAGGAAATCCCGTTCGCTAAGCTATCTGCAACCGTAGGTGAGTCAATTGGACAAATCGTGGAGACGTTATCCAATAATAAATTATGGCCCGAAAGCGAAGAGAAGCCTGATCTTGCGGCGTTAATTGCGATTAGAAATATTGAAATAACTGTGCCTAAGAAGGTCCGTAAAGCAAAAAAAGAATTAGCTGAGAAAAAAAATAGCAATGGGCATTTAATAAAAGTTGTTCTTCTTAAAGATGAGGAAGCTTCAACGATAGAGGAACCGGAAAAAGTAACGCAATCAGAAGATATTCAGGGGTAACTAATTATGGAACCTATTTATGGAATCGATTTGGGGACATCCAATTGTCTAGCAGCAAAGGTAACACAGTTATTCGGAGAGATTGATGTAGAATGCCTGGTAGATGAAGCAGGTAATATCAGTTTCCCATCTATTGTCCATTTTGAGGATGAAGTGCACTCTATTGTCGGAGAGAGAGCTAGAGAGCTACTTCCAGTATATCCTGACCAAACTGTGGAGCTCGTTAAAACAAGAATGGGTAAGACGTTAGATGTGCCATTGAAAATTAAGGGTAAGGATGTATTAAAGAGTCCGCAGGAAATTTCATCAATACTACTAAAGCATTTTCAAAATCTACATGGAAATTCTATTAAAAGAGCAATACTAACAGTTCCAGCCTACTTCAGCGATAATCAAAAGAGGGCAACGCTAGATGCTGGGAAGCTAGCAGGTATAGAGATCATTGAGATGATCGAGGAGCCTAGTGCGGCAATTATGTATCACCTGTACAATCTTCACAAAAATGATAGTTTAAAAGAGATCATAGGCGGCAATACTAAAAACTTTTTAGTATTCGATTTTGGTGGAGGTACATTGGATTTATCTCTAATTAAAGTGGAGTTAGACGAGAATGGTTTGGTAAAACCAACTGTATTACTAAATGAAGGCGATTCCGAGCTCGGTGGTAATAATATTGATTTTGAACTGACTAAATACGTCATTGAAGAGCTTAGCTATAATTATAAAGATGATTTTACTAACAAAGTACTGAAAGAATATATTTTCTATTACGAGCATAGAAAATTTCAAAATGAGATTGATCCAAAAGTTAAGCAGTTTATTATGCGCCTCAAAGACCGGGTAGAGGATGCAAAGAAAAAGCTATCTGATCTGCAACTCGAGAAAACCAAAATTTTATTTGGTGATCTGCGATATGACAGTATAGAAATCTCTCGGGAAGAGTTCGAAATAGAAATTCTAGATGTATATTTTAAAAGTAAAATTATTGACGCATTCGAACGCATCAAGAAAAATATTTATAATAAGCATGTTATAGATCACGTTATTATGGTAGGTGGTACATCCCAAATTCCATACTTTCAAAATTTGATTAGCAGCCAATTTACTGAACTGGCAGATCGGATTGTATTATCCGAGACCTATGACAAAGCGATTGCTTTGGGTGCAGCTATTCTGGGTGCAATTAAGGGTGATATCGCGGTACCACCCTTTGGAACGAACCGTTGTCATGGTTCTGTGTCTCATGACATTTATGTAACTCATAAAACGGAAAAACATTTGTTAATTGAGCATGGAACACCATATCCATTAGAGGAAGCCAAACAAATTAAGTTTGAAATTCGTCATGCACTTGATCCAGGAATACATTTGCAAGTAAAAACGGAGCTTCAGAAATACAACAAAGAAACAGAAACGCGGATCATAGAGGAAAGTATGATTAATGATGTGAAGTTTTACCATCCGTTCTTTTATACAGGGGAAGAGATCACAGTCGAGCTTAATATTGACAGTTATGGATTACTCAGTTTCAGTGCTAAACACAATATTACTGGGGAAGAAATAGAATTTGAAGCTAAGCGATTGTATCAGCTATCTGAAGAGCAGATCCTACAATTGATGAAAACATAAAATGCAATGTAGAACCCGCGACGAATAGGCACATTGAGCATTCTTTCGCCGCGGCGACTACTGCAAGTACAGGAGAACGAAATATGGAAGGCTGGAAGCTTAATAGCGGGGAGTTAATAGAGAATAATCTAACTGAGCAGGAGATATGGCAGTACTTCAACTTCTTATTCTCCAGCAAGTCTAAAAATCAAGCCAGCTATAAATTCGGGTTTATTAGATCTCTGCTTGAAAATATTTATAACACTAACGAGTCATCTCAATTGACGTATTCTCAAATATTTTTTACCTTCACTCGAGTATACTGGAACCTTGTTGTTGTGAATGGTCTTAAACAAACAGACCAAAGTCATGAACAATCTGCAATTGAGAAGGCTCTAAAACAATTCGTTGAGCAAAATAGAATCCCTGACTATCTTAGTTTTGATTCACTATCACCCGGACTTCAGTTGGAAATCGGTGTAATATTAAGGCGACAAGGGAAACGTTATGTTGTAGGTGCTTTATACGGAGACACGGATGGTGCATTCTATTCTTTTGATAATAGATCAGAGGTTCTTGAATTAAGTCGAAACGTCCTGAGATTTATGAAAGTTCATCAACAAGTCCTTGTAAAACTTAATAATTATGAGTTAGTAAAATTTATTCAAGCGGTTAACCCGCATGATGGATGCTCAAATTTACTGAAAAAAGTAGAGAATATTACGGCGCGTTCGAATCTTAATATGTACAGAGAGATATTAGAATTAACGGAGTCCATGGAGTGTTTCTACTGTGAAAGAAAGTTAACTGAGAAGACTGCAATCCATGTAGATCATTTCATTCCTTGGAGTTTCCTGTTTAATGATAACCTTTGGAATTTTGTTCTGTCCTGTGGCTCTTGTAATACATCAAAAAACAACAAACTCAGTGAAGTGAAATTTCTAGATAAACTTATTAATAGAAATGAAATATTAGCCCAGAAAAATGTAATAGATGTTGAGAAAGAGTTCATAAATTATTCATCGGAAAAAATAATTGAACTGTTTAATTACGCTTCGATTAATGGTTTTCAAAAAAACTGGAAGCCAAAAATAAAGTAATAATAGGTTTACAGAATTTATATTAACTATAAAAAAGGAGTCAACTATAAAATTCTATTAGCCAACTTACAACTTGAGGGTGACAAGATGACCTATGTAGTATTTGTTATTTTGGTAGTTATTGTTTTAGCTATATTAAACTTCGCTTATATGTACTCAAGGAAACATAGAAAAGTAAATAAGTCTGGGATAGTGGAACAAAATTATTTTGAGAATCCTACTAACACCCTTTTAGAAGAAGCAGTTCTTTCATTAAAGGAGGATGGTACACAAGCATCCCAACCTCAAATCATAGAGGATGCAATTTTTTCATCTACAATACACAAAAAAAACAAAACGGAATCCATAAGTAAGAAATTCAAGCACCAGAAGAAAGTAACTCAATCAAAGACCCCAAGCGCAAAGGTTGATTTATATACTAAAAAAAACCTGCGAAAAATGGCGGTTATTTGGAAAAAACCAACTGATATAAATACTTGTTACAGATGTGATGGGGGTCTAGAATCTGAACTTGTTTATGTGGCAACAAGTCCATCAGTGTATTCGAAGGGAAAAGATTTAAAGTATATTGAAGTAAAAGTTTTGACATGTACTACTTGTCGGTACGTATGTGCTGATGAAAATATGATTTTGAAAATGAAACAAATCTCAAAGGGGTACATAGATATACGTACTTGGGGTCAAGGCGAAATAAAATCAAATAAAGGTGTAAAACAAGAGCCCACGAGTCAACCACTGAATAATAACTTTAATTGGCCGAGTACTTTTGCGATTGAAACTATAAAACCGGTCTCGATTGCGGATGGATTTGAGAAAGAAAGTGGTCTACATAGACTAGGATACAAGATATCGGGAATTAGCCGTCAGAGAAGATGGTGGATTCTTGAAAATGAAGCTTTACCGAAATTAGGACTTCAGCAAGTAGCGAATACGATTGCAGCAAATGTACGAGCGAGGAAGCGCCAAAAAGGTGGGAAACAGAAATATGCTTATGCAATTGTAGAATGGGAGCATGATTTAGCAGAAATGAAAAAACATTACTACCGTCGAGATTTTACATGGCCTCATATTGATTGATATCTAAGAACTAGAACTATGCAGCACAATAAATAATGTTAATTAATGAATATGTAAAGTTCTTTCATCCTTTTTTATACAGGAGAAGAAATTACGATTGAACTAAATATTGATAGTTAGGGGATGAAATGTATTGTGAAAAATAATATTGTAAAACTTGTTTGTATTTTATTTACATAGTAATATGAATATATACATGAAATTGGAAGCACCGATTCTAACAGCAAGAGCTGTTAGACCTCGGTGTTTTTTTGTTTTCTCAAGGATATAGTCATGGGATTAACCTAGAAAAGATTGTTAGAAGATTGGAGTGGTAATATTGTATCAATTCGAAGCAAGTGAAGAAATGGTCAGAAAAATGAAAGCAATAATTCAAGAAACTGGCGCAATTTCTGATCCTATTATCTCGTATACCTATGGCATTCGAGCGAGGAATGTTTTCCGAATTCAAAAGCACTTAGAGGTAGTGATAGTTAATTGTATTGTATATTATCAGGACGTTGGTATTGGCGCGTACCACGGTAAAGAAAAAGTTTTTCTAGCTATTGGGCAGGAAGAAACATCTTGGTATGCAAAAAAAACGTTTATCACTAAAGTCGTTAAGGATAGTATAATTATCGTTATGTATACCAGTAATCATACAGAAAAGATAATTATCCCTGGATACTACAAAGAGATTGTTCGTGCCAAGGATGACGATTCTTTATTAATAAGATTTAAGGAACATCTTAATCTATTAAAGGGTAGCAACAAGTAAAAAGTCACCATTTCCCTCGACATGTATTTCGTCTGCAGTTAGGCGTCTCATATCATAAAATTGAGATCCCAAGGTGCATTATTATCACAAATCCACGCCTAGGCTCGTGGATAAGTAATAAAATTTGGTAGCAGAGAGTCGAGTTGATTAAATTTTGTGATAGTAGATATGGTGTAATATAATAATTAAAAGGTGTTTCATTATAGCGTGGAGCTTCTGTAAAATCCTTGGATAGTGGGGTATTAGAATGTCAAACAAAGTATCAATAGCTACAGTAGATTTCAAAAATTTCAAAGCACTTAGAAACTTCTCAATCCGTTTAGAACATATGAATATTCTTGTTGGACCGAATAATGCTGGCAAATCTACATCTCTAAGTGCTTTTCGCGCTCTAGGAGTAGGTATTAAACAAGCGTTATCAAGAAAACCGTATAGAGTTGCTGGACCAGATGGTGAAGAAAACGGATATACCATTTCTGAAGAATCATTACCAATGTCACTTGAAAACGTTCATACAGATTATGTTGAAGTTGATTCAAGAATAACTTTCACATTAACAAATGGTAATGCGATAATTCTTTATTTCCCACGAGAAGGTGGATGTAATTTACTAACTAGAGTTGTGGGAACAAAAGTGAGCACGCCAACAGAATTTAAACGTCATTTCCCGATTGAATTAGAGATTATCCCCGTATTAGGCCCAATAGAACAGAATGAGCCGTTGGTAACAATCGAGACTGTGAAAAAAGGAATGACGACCCATAGGGCATCTCGTCATTTCAGAAACTACTGGAGGTTTTTTCCTGAAGGATTTGACCAATTTGCAGAAATGGTAAGCAAAACCTGGTCAGGGATGTCAATTGAGGCACCTAAAAAGCCAGATGCGTTGTCTCAAGAATTAATTATGTTTGTTAACGAAAATCGAATACCGCGGGAATTATATTGGGCAGGTTTTGGATTTCAAATTTGGTGCCAGCTACTAACACATATTTCAAGAAGTAAAGATTCTACATTGTTAATCGTTGATGAACCAGAAGTATACCTACATCCCGATGTGCAACGTCAATTATTGGGGATCTTAAGAGACTGTGGACCGGATATTTTACTTGCTTCTCATTCAAAAGAAATATTAGAAGAAGCAGATCCTTCAGAGATAATTATGGTTAACAAGAATAAACAAGTTGCTATGAGATTGCCCGAGATTACAGGAATTGGAGAGGCACTTAATTCATTAGGATCAGTACCAAACGTTAATTTAACACATCTTGCTAGAAGTAGACGGATTTTGTTTGTAGACGGTCAGTACGACTATAAATTGCTTAGAAGGCTTGCCAAACAAGTAGATTTAAATGAACTTTCGTTGGGCAATGATATCACAGCATTTGTATCAGGAGGATATTCCAACTGGGAACAAATCAAATCATTTGCAACCAACCTTACATCAGATGGTTCTCTACATATTGGTGCAATATTTAATAGAGATTTTGAGTTAGATCAAGAGCTTTCAAAAAAGTTGGATGAATTTGAACAGCATCTTGGATTTTTTCATGTCTATGAAAGCTATGAGTTAGAGAACTATCTCCTTGATCCAGTTGCTATTGATAAAGCGGTAAATAAAGCTATTGAAGACCGTTTTAGAAGAACTGGAAAAAGTGCACCTGAAGCCGAATCTATCCATCAAATTCTTGATAGAATTACTGAACCTTTTAAAAGATCCATTATGGACAAATATTTAACTGATAAGGAAAAATCAGACTTAGAAGTTATGAAGGATTTTGAAAGTAAATGGAAAGACCTTAATTATCGTATGACTAGTGTAAAAGGGAAAGAAGTTCTAAGGCTCCTTAAGGCGGAAGTTGAGTCGATTTATTCGGTGAAAATTACAGATTTCAATATTATCGATGAATTAACGGTTGAAAATATTTCAGGTGAATTAAAAGAGTTATTATTTGGGCTAGAGGAGTTCAGAGTTTTAGGAGAATAAAAGAAGGTAATAGTTACTCTAAAAAAGCTTACTCAATTTGAGTAGGCTTTTTTACATTTTAAATAGAGAATTTTAGAAACATGATGATATGTCTAGTTTTTTTCTGTATTAGAGTCATTCCAGTACTCATATAAATATTGAAATTGGGTTAATGATGGAGGGACAAGATATGGAATTAATAATGAAAAAATGCGATTATTGCGCTGAAGTGAAACTGACATTAAAAATAATTAGTTATGAAAAAAATTTAATAAATTTAGCATGCGCCGAGTGCATAAATGAGAATAGTAATGCCTTAAAAGAAAAGTTCGAGATAATGTTGAATGATTCCTTGCACTCACGTTAAAAGCGCTGTCCAACTGATGATTTTTAAACAAACTTGCAAGGATACAGAGAATAAGGACCTTCTAAGAACAAACATAGCGGTATCAAAAGGCAAGCCGTAGTTCACGAGGAAAACCGCCAGGTGTAGGTAAAAGAAGTTTTGTTGTTTAGTCTGGCCTTATTGAGTGTTGAGCTGAAAGTAGGCTGAATAACCTAGTAATCATGATAAACATCTAGGGAGGGTAATTTTTTATGGAGTTTCATTTGCCAACAATACATAAAGAGGTTGCTAAGGGAATCAAAGAAAGGAATAAAGCGGAACTCGCATTTCTCCAAATTAAACCAAATCATCCAGACGCCTTAAGTAATATGTACAAACAATTACAGAAATTCGAATCTACTGATATAAAAAATGTATTCCTTCCAATTATTGAAGATGAAATAAATAATCGCAAGAGGCAGTTTAAAAGAACCGTAACGGCCTTCCTGAATTCTGTTAAGGAACAGGATTTTAAATATAGGGAAGTAGGCGGCGGTTGGCGAGTTGGTCCACTTATGATGGACCTAGATGAGGTTCAAGCTAAAGTTCGTTTTAGTTATAATCGCACCCCAATCAGTCAAAGTATTCAAGCCTATGAAGCACATAGTATCATAACTACTTTTCATAAATGTATCGATCTACTCAAACAAGTAGAGATACCGCAGGAAGTGTTAGGTGAATTATTCACAAAATCATACAATATGACCGTTGCGTTTTCTGAAGCTTCGACTGGAGAAAGGGTATATATTCGAAAAATGGCTTCAATTTTTGAATTTATTGTTCATGAAACCCAACAGATTAGTAAGAAAAAGTACATAAGCGATTTTCCCTTATTGGTATTTCAATATAATCTAGACCGGTATCGTAAATTGGCAGCTAATCTACAACCAGGACACCGTTTGAACCTACAGACTGGTAGTCAATCAGAAACATCAAAAGAAGGTCTAACGGTCAATGGGCTTGATCCGAATGTAGATTACAACATGATTTGCCATGTTCAAATTGGCATGATGTAGAAGGGGGATTGCAGTGAAAACAAGAGAACCTGCTCAAACAAAAGTTTTAGAGGTTGAACGTGAATTACTTTTGGATGCACTTGATCAGGTTGCACAGTCTGGCATAATACCACCAAGTACAGCCCATTTATTAGATGTGGGTACAGGTCCTTATTTGGAATATGCGGAAAGAGAACTTTTCCAAGAATTAGCTATGCATGGCGGCGCCACCGTTAAACTCTTTGAAGGCACTTACGGGGCGGGAAAAACGCACCTGCTGCAATTATTAAGGGAAAGGGCATTATCATCTGGAATGATTGTTGCTAGTTTTGACCTGTCCCAAGATCTACGATTAGAAGATTGGAAGCAAGTAACACAGTATTTCTTAGAAGAAATGGAATGGATTTCAAACGGAAAAACAATAAAATCCCTACCCAATATATTAGAACAATTACATCTACAAAACTCAGACCAAACAATCCGTCTTAAAAGAGCAAAATTGCCTTATCCGGGAATGCAGCAAGCGATGTGGTGGGGTGTTAATCGCACTCTGTTAGGTGATGCTTCTAAGTTTCTTATCCACAATTATCTGACTGGGCAGCGTGTACCTGCCGCAGAACTTAAACGCTTCGGTTTAACCGGCGTAAAGGGTTACCTTTCCGCGCGGAATGCGGAGCTTATTATGAAAACGGTACTGTCCGGCCTAAGTGAATTGGGCTTGCCTGGTGTACTACTTCTGTTCGATGAGAATGAACGAACGTTACAGCCCAAAGGGAGAATGCCGACTCGAAAGCTCAAAATTGCAGCAAATTTGATGCGAAGATTTATTGATGGTTGCACAACTGGTGCTCTCCCGGGTACGGTTGCCATTTTTGCCGTCTTACCGGGCTTTATTGGGATGTGCACAGAAGAGTATCCAGCACTTGGACAGAGACTGCTTCCACCTAATACAGAATTCACTAAAGCATGGCGGCTAACGACTACTTCTTTGGACAAAATTAATGTCCTGCCGACTCCAGAAGCATTTTTACTGAATGCTGTACAACTTTTCTGTAGCCATGTTGAATTATTAGGGGGTAGAACACAAGGACTTGAAGAAGAGTTGAATGAAAAGGGAACCGTGGTACTACAACAGCAAGCAGATGATGGACATAAACGAATGTTGATGAAAACGTTAGCATATCATTCATTGTTACGGTTAACATGAGGAGGGCTACTTATGAGCTTAACTGCCAGTCAAGTTTTATCTATGATGGAGACAATGGCTCAAAACGGTACCGCTCCAGAAGAAGGATGTAGTTTATTCGGTGTGGGATATAATACGGCCTTTGAACAATTAAGGACAAGAGTCATTCACCAACAATTCCAACGTGGTCGCTCTACTGAAAAATTTGTTGTTGGGCCATTTGGATCCGGTAAGTCTCATTTTCTTCACCAACTCTTTGAGCTGGCACATGAAGAAAATTGTGTAACAGCAAAAGTAACTTTAAATAAAAATGTTGATTTTACCCGGTACATGTTAGTTTTTCGTGAAATGACGCATGAGATTCGTGCCCCTCACAGCCACCGACATGGAATTCGTGCACTTATCCAAGAAGCTGTTGCTTTTAAAAGAATGCAAGTGCCAGATAATCCAACAGCATCGGAATTATTGCTACGCGGTTGGATTTCAGCATTAACTGATTTTGATTATAAATGGTCAATTTATGGGCAGATGCTCCGCTCTGCTTGTATAGCATGTGTTGAAGAACAAGAGGACCGATTCGAATTACTCTGCCGGTGGCTTGGCGGAGAAATGGATAATCCCGAAATAGTTAGAACATTAAAAGCACCAAAAATAACGAATGCAGAAGCTAATATGACAGCACTTCGATCACTTCACACACTTGCACAATTTGTTCGTCAAACAGGCTGGAAAGGCACCGTTGTTGGCTTTGATGAGGCGGAACAAGGGTTCAATGTAGATACGAGGAAGAAACAGCGGATTCTATCAATGCTTATGGCAGATATCAATGCGACTAATAGTCTTCAAAACGGTTCTCTTATGATGGTTTATGCGTTGACACCAGATATCGTCAAAGATTTCGACTCATTTCCAGCATTGCAACAGAGGGTACAACATCCAGGGGCTGATTTCTTCGATGGAAATGCATGGGCACCATTAATTGATCTTCAACGCCGCCCAGATCGTGAAAATGAGTTGGTAGAAATTTCAACACGTTTGGTTAATCTGATGTACCTTCATTGGGCAAAAGATATGGATTATCCTGAGGAGGAGGCTATAACACTGGCTCAGACAATAGCATGTCGATTAGCATCTGAAGACTTATCTTCCAGCGTAAGGAGAACTCTAGTTAAAGAGATTTGTACAATGTTAATTAGTGCTTATGATAGTGGTTATATTTACGCTGCTGAGGGCCAGAAAATAGAAGCGGAGGTTTAACAAGTTATGTGGACACCAACATCTGGAGATCGTGTGAGCGTAAGTGGTCTAGGTTCAGGAACTGTTGTCAAAGAAACGCCTCGCGGAGCGATTGTAGATCTTGATGAGCCCGTTTCAACTCGAGCAGAGTTTACGATTTCTCATTTAACACTTACTAGCCCTGTTCAACATCTTGAACAAGAGATGCTGAAAGGTAGGGGCACTTCACCCTTGGGGAGCACACAATTCAAAAATGCCACTTCAAATAATCCAATAGTTGAAATAGAGAACTCTCTGGAAATGAGTAACAAAATAATGTCCAGGCGTAGCTTAGAATCATTACGTTTTGGACTAGTACCGCATCATCATATAGAAGAATTTACACTTGAATATGATCAACTAAGTGAGTGGGTTATTCAGTCCTTTTCTGTGGATTCGCCAAAAGTTCACAAGATTATTGGACCATACGGAACTGGAAAAAGTCATACGATGTCAGTTATTCGTGGACTCGCACGTAGTAAAGGTTATATGGTGGCCAGTGTTGAAGTAGATGGTCAATTAATAAGTCTGTCTGAACCAGGCAAGTTATTACACTCTATATATAGTACATTGCATTCTGTGGAAGGAGAGACGGAATTTCCAATAGTGCAGTTGCTAGAAAAGGCACTCATACAGAGTTCTTTAAATAGTTACTCCGTTTCAGGACTTCGGAGAGTGGATGACCATTTGGCTGTAGTCTCATACCTTAAGCACGCTGGATTACTTGAGCAATGGATTGAAAAACTAGAAGCAGTATTCAGCGGCAGTGAAGAGTTTACCGCTGCGAGTGTGATAAAGGAATTGCGACGGTATAAAACAGGTGCATTTTCGCTGCACTCACCAATCCCAAAAAAATTGTATGAACGGCCAGATGGGTTTGTCGAGTCATTGGTATGTACAGCTTGGCTTGCTAAGGCAGCAGGTTATCGGGGGTTACTGATCACTATTGATGAATTTGAAGTAGAAGATGCTAATTTGGAAAGTGCACAGAAGAAAAAACTAATGCAAAGTCTCGAAGCGATTGAGCGATATGTTAGTGGGCACAGGAATTTACCAAATGTTCCACTGGGAATATATTTTGGTACGCTAGGTGATTTAAATAACGAAGGGGACCGTTATCTGGATCGGATCACCGAATTAAGTGGGGGTGCCCAATATAAATTACGATTTTTTAGTCGAGAAGAACGTATTGATCTAGCTCGACGGATACATGTGTTTTATCAAGAAGCTTATGAATTAAATCAACCGTATCAGCCAGAGGCAGCCAATAATGTCCATACCATCCTTGAAAATAAGGGTTATGACGACGATAGTGGGTTGCTCCGCCACTTCATCAAATGGTATATGGCACTTCTAGATGTTAACTATGGACCTCCAGGGAGGAGGTTAGTTCATGCTGATCAACGATGAACTTGAAGAAGACCGTAAGTTGGCTCGTAGACTCCCTGTGGTCTGGCCCGCTTTTTTTCAACACTTTGGCAGATTGACAGAAGTTCAACGTAAATCAATGGGTTCAATTTTAGATGGTAACCATACACTCATTTGCGCAGCTACTGCAAGCGGTAAAACGGAAGCTGCTTGTGCGCCACTTTTTGAACGGATGAAAGGTATGTCTGGATCGTGGACCATACTATATCTTTCTCCTACACGTGCTTTGGTAAATGATTTGTTTCACCGATTAGAGGGTCCATCTTTACAATTGGGGCTTCGAATTGCTCGTCGAACTTCTGAACACCGCAGCGAAAACGAAGATACTCAATTGCTTCTAACGACCCCGGAATCCCTAGATAGCATGCTTTGCCGTGGAATTGCTTCAGATGGTTCAACACACATACTTTCTCATGTAAGTGCAGTAGTGCTTGATGAAATTCATTTGCTTCACGGGACCCCTCGTGGTGAACAAACCAAATGGTTACTTGAAAGGCTACGACGTTTGCGATTATATGCTCAAAATCAAGGATGGACACGTAGTAATAAATTACAAATTATTGGACTCAGTGCGACAGTTGCCCGGCCAAATGATGTTATTGAAACATTCATGCCTGGAGGCAAACTGATTTATATCCCTGGAAAAAGAGAAATAATTGAGGTACAACCGGTGACGAGTCAGTTTATGCCAGTAGAAAGAGCTTTACCCATGTATCTTCAGTCTCTCAGTCATCCAGAGAAGTGGATTGTTTTTTGCAAGAGTCGTAAAAGGGTTGATGAGTTAACGGAAGTGTTCCGTAAATCTATGTCCCCTCATGGTTATTCCGTAGGGGCACATCATGGGAGTTTGGGAAAGGTGCTTCGTGAAACGACGGAGAGGGATATAAGGAGACTTGAGCGGTATATCGTTGTAGCAACTTCAACATTAGAGATCGGTATAGACATTGGGGATGTTGATGGAGTTGCTCTAGATGGTCCTCCCGACAATATGGCTGCGTTTTTACAGAGAATTGGGCGTGGCAATAGGCGTTCAACCCAAACCAGAGTAATGGCGTGTTCACAGTCTGTAAAAGAAGCAAATCTTCAGAACGCAATGATGGATGCTGCGTGTGTTGGTTGGTTTCCAGACGAGCCGGTTGGATCGCTGTCATCAGTTATCCTTCAGCAAACCTTATCCTATGTTTTTCAAGGTAAGGGTCAACGAAGCAGATCATTAGTTCAAAAGCTTTTTGAGAATAACTATACCACCCAAGAAATTTCAGATATTCTTGATCAATCAATTTCTAATGAAGATTTAATAGAAACGCCGGTGGGACTACGACTATCGGATGAATGGCATGATCGTGCAGCACGTGGTGAGATCCACTCAGTCATCGAATCATTTTCAGGACAAACGGCGTATGATTCAATAACAGGAGTGAAGTTGGCAAACCAGGTAAGGTACTTAAGTGGTAAAGGATTAAGCGTGGGAGGGCGACATTATCAAATTGTCAGCCAAAATTCTTATCGGTTGAACTTAAAGTTAAGTTCACGATTGCCCGAAGGTATTAATCAATGGGCGTATGTGTCAGGTCCATTTAACGCGAGGACGGAGCACCCTATGCTATTACGTCACTGGCTGAAACTTGCAGCTGAAGAATGGCCTGTAATTACCGACGGATATCGATTTTACGCGTTTCATTTAGGGGGAATTAGACTTAGCTCGTGCATGAGCTTATTATCGGGTTACTTACCGGTTAATCAACGTCCATTCGAAATTACACCGTATTATATTGCATTAAGAGAAGAGGTTATTCCTTATTGGCTTTCAGCATGTACTGTGCATGCAATCAGAGCTGGAGTTGATTCGCAGATTAAAAAAATTGAGCGTCAACTTGGCTTACCGCTAGCAAACAAGCGTCTACCATTAAAGATTCGAGTAAGAGATGTGATTGGATGGATTCAGCCAGAAGAAGTAGTACATACGATTCAACAGGCTACTTTATTGAGAGATGATGAGGTAGGTAAAGTTTTGTCGTTGTTTATTATTAACAAAGAATACTGAAGCCTTTTTATAAGCAGGGAAGAGAGAAAACGATTCAACTTTAAAAAATGGTTAATTACTTTAATACTTGGTAACATGCAGCATGAAATTAAATAGAGAGGAATACCCATATTTTTGTCGAATAAAACAGACGTATTTTTTTTGCGCACAAACAACATATGGTTATAAAATATAAGGCTCGATGGAGAGCGGTGTATTCTTAATTTGTTACATGAGGTTCACATCAGGATCAGCGAAGGGATCAAGATGCATTTTTACAAAAGAACTTCAACATGACTAACAATCTGGAGGTTTAAAAATGAAACTCAGCCCATTGGTAGATTGGACATTGGAACTCGATAAAATTAGATTAACAGGATGCTTAACAAGTAAATTTACATTTTGCTGCACCAAATGCACTTAGGTTTTTGATGTTTGAGGGCTGCTGCTCACCTACGCCTTTTGGGCTTATTAGAAGAGTTTGCACGAGGTGGCGAGCAGATCTTCTTTACAACTTCTAATACTGATGTAGCTGACAGGTTTAGGAAGGAATTCGCTGGATATGGTAAAGAATTCTGCGAGATTGCATTGTAGAGTAAGAGTAATCTTGCTAAAAACTGAATGATGTTCCAAAGCCTTGTACGGGTTCGTTGGGAAGAGAATAACCACGAACTCAAACCTACTAAAAGAAAAAAATGGACACAGTGCCATATGGAACTGTGTCTTTTTATTTATATAATGAATTCCCTAGTTTTTGTATTAAAATACGATGGGAATGCAAATTGATAACAGATCCCTCTAAGCGCCTCGTCGGTCATTAAAAAGCGATTGGATTTCATGATCCGCTAGAAGCTGTTCGATCAACAAAAAGTCATAAAATTCCTTCCTAAGACAGAACTGAACTACCACATCGCGCGGAATTGTTAAACTTATGGAATATCCCGCCTTATCGAGCATTTCTTCCGCTTCTTCTTCACTTAGTTTTAAGAGAATCGCTATTCGCAGCAACTTCTCTTTCGAAGCCCTCATTTCGTCGTTCAATACCCTACTCCAGTAATCCCTACTGATCTGCCCTTGTTCAAATAATGCCGGCCGATAAGTGATCATGTCGCGTTGGTGGGCTTTTTGTCTTAGATACGTACCCAAGGATTCAGATCTCTTTGCAGTGTCGAGGAGTTCTTCTAACGAAGTATCTGATAAAGGAATGGGGGCCATTGATGCATCAGTAAAACTATTTTCTACAAATACCTCACACCGTTCGGACACAATCATATATCCAAACACGTCTTCGATAAAAGTTTTCTTAATCTGTTTAAAATTACTGGGGTTCATTTGCTTTCCTCCAAGTTGCGTGACATGCAATAAAATTCCCACTGGTATTGGTTATACTTAAATCATAAAACATCTAACTGGGATGAACAAGTGATGAGTAAGGGGAAATGAATGATCCGAATATTCGCATTTGGATGGGGGTGAATTTTTGATTCAATATTTTGAAGGAGAAAGATAGTATTGCCCCTTACGATGAGGAGATACACAGGTCTAGATTTTTGAAACCAAATTCAATTGTATTTGTCTCTTATTTTAATAACTAAGATGATGCACTAGCATTCTTTTATGTAATATTTTTCCTGTGCGTTGAGGGAGGAGATTTACAGAGTTATTTTGATCGATTTTTTTATGTTTTCATCCAATATAGGAGGTTTTCATTTATGAAATCTAACGAACACGTGGAAATCTTTACATTAACTAGCAATGATAACGTTGAGGTTGCTTTAACGATATATAACAACAACTTTGGGGCTGTTAAGGAAAAACGACGTGCTTCGTCTCTAATCAGACAACAGCAGATTAATTATTTAGATGTAGCTGCGACGATCGAGACAGAATCGATTTTGGTCAAAGGTATAGAAATACTTGAGATGAACTATGAGTATGACCTAGTTAACAAATCGAAGCTCCTCGAGAAATATTTGGGCCATACAGTCTTCTTGCAAAGAAACTCTCGGAGAGAAGAATATCGTCTGCTCAGTATCTCTCACGGTGTAGTTTTAGAGCATGTGGACTCCGGTGAAATATTACTGGATCCCAAAGATGAGCTTATCCTTCCAAAGCTACCTCATGGATTAATCATACGACCAGCCATTAAATGGAAGATCAGGCCTTCTGAATCAGAGCAGATTGAGGTATCATATCTTACCAAGGGATTCTCATGGAATGTTAATTATGTTATGAACTTGAAAGGGGACCAGCTAAGTTTGGCAGGCTGGGTGAATATAAAGAATGAGAGCGGTGCGACATTTTCTAATGCTAAGATCAAGCTAATTGCAGGGGAAGTGAAGCGAGTGTTTAATGAAGTCGACCTCATGCCCGTAACGTATCATTCGGATGCAACTCGTATAATGGAATCAAGAATACCCTTCGAGGAACGAGAATTCGCTGACTACCACCTATATGTGCTGCAAGAATGTACGACACTTAAAAACGAGCAGTCCAAGCAAATTCGGTTGTTTCAAGTAGATAATGTACCATGTCAGGTATATTATGAATGCAGAACTGGTTGGAAACGTGCCAATATAATTGTTACATTTCAGAATATAGAAAGTAGCAACCTAGGCTTCCCTTTACCGATGGGAACCATTAAGGTGTATCAGGAGGATCATGACAGCCAAAACGAGTTTATTGGGGAAGATGCAATCGACCATACTCCCAAAAATGAAATCATATCATTAAATATTGGAGAAGCTTTCGATCTTGTACTCGAGCACCAACGTAAGGAAATACAACGTGTAGGCCGCGGACATACTGCTGAATCCCACGAAATTATTATCCGTAATACCAAAAATGAATCGGCTCAAGTGAAGCTGTCTCACCATGTATACCAGCGGTTCTGGCGAATTTCGGACACGTCACATCCGTACGACAAGAATGGATCGAATACAGTAATTTATAATATCTACGTTTCTGCGGGAACCGAAGTTGTTGTGCGTTTTACGGTTGAGATGGATGAGAAACAAATGTTATATTTCGAGTAGTGAGTTTCTTATATTTGGATCATCCCTACCAGGTAGTTTTGGAACAGAAAAACGACGATGATGTAGATGAAGACTAAATAAACAATTCTATTGTGATAAAGTCTTTCCATTTTAGCGATATAAATAATACGTTATAACTTAGCCGAAGGTGAATTTCGTTGAGACACTCGAACGACTAACATAGGTGTATTCCATGCGTCCATTTGAATCAACAAGGATTTATAACAAGTTCCAGGAATATAATGAAAAAGAATAACTCTCTTCAATGGTGAACTGTGACCTGGTTTGTAGACATTGAAAAAAACACCTAGTTGCTCTATGCTGCTACGAGATGGCTCCTGTATTCATCAGGGGTCATTTTCTTTAATTCCCATTGGAAACGTTCTGAGTTATAAAAATGGATGTATTCCTCTATCACAACTTGTAACTCCTCATATGTTAAAGTTGAGGTTTCATCTATTTCATCTTTCATATGTCCGAAGAATGATTCCATTGGAGCGTTGTCCCAGCAGTTTCCTTTGCGAGACATAGATTGCATAATGCCTGCTCTTTTGACCCGTTTTTGAAAGCTAGGGTGTGTGTAATGCATGCCTTGGTCCGAATGTAGCAGGGCTTCTGGGTGGATTGTACCTTCTAAACGATCAAACAGCTTGTCTAGAGTTATTTCCACGATGGGCATCTCTAAAGAATTGGAGAGATAGTGCGCTAAGATTTGTTTGGTCGCTCCATCTTTGACACAAGATAAATAAGCAGTGTTTCCATTGGCGTAAGGGATGTAGGTGATGTCGGTCAGAAGCACCTTCTCGGGCTCTCCTTGGTCAAACTGACGATTAAGTAAGTTTGGACAAGTTTTATGTTCTTGAGTGGCTTTAGCCATTTTCCGATAGGGGTTTGGTCTGCGAATCTTCGCCACAAGCCCATACTTTCGCATAAGCCTTCGGATCTTCTAATGATTCATTCTTACATGGTCATGTTGCTCTACATTCATTTTAATCGTTAGAGCTCCTGCTTTACCTTTTAATCTATTGAAATGGCGTTTGATGATCTCTAAGTCCATCTCGTCTAAAAGTTCCTTATCCTGACGGTTCTCTTCGGCTTTCAGCCAACGATAATATCCACTTCTACTTACGCTTACAAGCTCACAAAAGTAGCTTATCTTCCCTTCGAGTGAGTACATTCGAACGGTTTGGTTAATGAGTTCGAAGTATTCTGAGGCGCTCAGAGAAGTCTTGGCTTCACCCGCCTTTCTAGTGCTTCGAGCTTTTTTAAGAAGTCATTCTCTGCTTCAAGCAATTTAATCCGCGCCTCAGCACGCTTTAATTGCTCTTCTGCCGACATATCTTCAGCGGGTTTCCGACCTGTCGCTCCTTTTCCTCGGCGCTCCTCTAAAAGCCCACTCTCTTTGTGCTCTGAATAAGCTGCTCTCCAACGTTTCAAGCACTCATTTGGCTTTCGATTTCCAATGATTGATAATTGGAATCCTGCTTCAATAAATATTTGCTGTGGTGTTTTCCCATTTCGGTTTGCTTCTACAGCAGTTAGTTTAAATTCAGGAGAGAACGTAATTGATTTATCTGAAACATGCCTTACATTTGGGTTTGCTTCCAACTGCCTTATTTCGTGCACCGTAAAACGATGTCTGTTCACTGTTGTCTTTATGCTATCTGTCATTGTAAGACCTCGCTCCTATTAAGTAACAACTATTATAAACGAAAATGACCCAGAGGGTGGGCACTTTTTTCAAAGTGTCCACCCTCTGGGTCACAGTTCATGGACACCATAACTGGGTGTCTTTTTTAATGAGGTTTTAAAAGTGTTAGAGGAATTATCTTCCTGGTGACGAACTGTAGGATATATTTCTATTATTTTATTTTACGAACTATCTGAGGAGGGTTCGCGTGAAAGCAAAAATTATAGATCGTATTATAAGAGATAAATATGACGAGATGTTAACTTCCCTCAAAACTGATATCGAATCACTGGATGAATCGCACATGCAAAGTTATGACAGCCGATTGCATGATGTATGGGATGAATTTGTTTTTCAAGTCCAGGTTGAAGAGAGTTGTTTGCTCGAATTTTATGTTGAAACTTTTAAAGCTATGGCAAGGGGGATTTTAAAAAAACAAAGTACGATGGAATTGCGGTTATTGTGGTTAAAAACCGATGCATATCTTGAATCGGATGATAAGGAGGATTTTCCCGATTATTATGATTTGTTAAATGCAGTTGAGGACGAATTATTTTCTCGTTTACATACTTTGGCAGAACTAGAGGATTTTCATTTCGAAGAAGAAGAAGAAGAAGAAGAAGAAGAAGAAGAAGATGATGATGATGATGATGATGATGATGATGATGATGATGATGATGAAGATGAAGATAAAGATAAAGATGAAGATGAAGATAAAGATGATGAAACGAAAATTGTAAATCGCATAATAAGTGATAAATATGACGAGTTGTTAGCGACTCTCAAAACAAATTTTGAATCACTCGACATATCTTTATCGTATTTACATAATTATATCTACAAATTACATAATTTTTGGGATGAATTTGTCTTCCAAGTGCAATTTGAAGAAAGCTTTTTGTTTGGATCTAATGTTGAAAAGATAAAAGCTATGATTAGGGATGTTTTACTGAATCTGAGCAAAATGGAATTACGTTCAATGTGGTTAAAAACCGATGTTTATTTTGAACATGATGAAGAAGAGTACTTTCCAGCTCACATTGATGTGTTTTATGCAGTCGAGGGCGAATTATATACTCGTTTATATACTTTGGCAGAAAAAGAAGAGTTAAAATTTGAAGAAGATAAAGAAGATAAAGAAGATAAAGAAGATAAAGAAGATAAAGAAGATGAAGATGATGAAGATGATGAAGATGAAGAAGATGATGAATACATAAAATGGTATGAATTTGAACTAAAGGAGGATGTGCTCCCCGAAATCTACATCATAAAGCAAATTCAAGAGTACGTAAATTTTTATGGATTTAATGAATATTTTCTTCCTAAATCATTTCCAGAAGAATTAACTTTTGCAGATTATTTTTATCCGCCAGTAGTTGTTGCACGTTCGACTTATGTATATGAAATAATACATCATTCGCAAGGTTCTGATATAGAAACATGGAGTGAGTCTTCGGCAGCAAACTTTATGGCGGGGGTTATAAAGAATATTGATATCATGACAGAGGATGAGGAAGAATTCAAAAGATTGTTCTCCTCTCACTTAGAGGAAATGGATTGGGAAGTTAATGAATTTTTGGAATTAGATGCCCCTTTAGAAAAATTACTAATTACTTATCAGGTGTTAGCAAACATGGCAATGAAAAATATGGGGAATGAAATTTTCATATAACTTGAGCTTGAATATTAAGCCAATGCAATTATATCTTACTTTCATTCTGATCTTAGAGGACAGTTGGAGATCTGAACTTAAAGTAATCGCAAATAATAAATCCTTTAAGGATATCCAACTTTGGTGGATTACGAATCCTAGAGGGTAAAAACTGAACGACTAGTTACAGGGGAAATTGTAGTCATCGGGTCTATTCTTGTTGTTGACGAGTTGTTGACGAACATCGTCAACAAGGGATAATCAATACCCAACCGAACAAGAGGTGTAGGAAAAGAAGGCCCATGGATTAAGGCTTTTTCTTAATATATTAAATAGCGACCAAAGCCCTAAACTTCCCGCATACGGTGCATGTGGAGTGCGTAGTAGGACTACAACGCATTGATACGTAGAAATCCTTTGTTTTCAACACTATCGATGTTTCGGTCGTTTTGGACGCAGATCATTTGTAGGAGCTGTATTTTATAGGGACTTAGAGTGACACTAAGGTTTGAACAGGCTGCCAAATTGGAGCGGATGATCAACGAGATTGGCCGCTTCCCTTATCGTACAGTAATCTCTAGCACATTTTTGGTATAATGTTCATCAAAACAGACTTGTGTTTTTGGCTTGAAGCATTTTGCGCAGATGCATGATTCTTATAGCTCGATATGCAATAATATTATTACTTGCAAGGTCAAGGAGGTCTCGTTATGAAGCAAGAAACAAAACCTCATGTAACCAACGAAGTTCTAACTACGAAACTAGAGAAACCGCCCTTACGGCATTTGATTGTTACTCGAAACCATTTGATTGACTTACTTCATAGAGGTCAGGATAAAAAGCTAAGTCTCGTTTCAGCGCCTGCGGGCTTTGGAAAAACAACAGTAGTGAGTCAATGGGCATCCATGTGTGACAGGCCTGTTGCATGGCTTTCGCTCGATGAAAGAGATAATGATGTTATACGTTTTCTCACATATGTAATAGAGGCGATTCGAAGCGTTTTTCCAAACTTAGGAAATGGAATTCTCATTGCGCTAAGATCCCCTCAACTGCCACAAATTAATGCTGTCCTAAGCCAATTAATCAATGAACTAAACACATTGCAAAAGGCTTTTTCGATGGTCATTGATGATTATCATGTAATCCATAACCCTTCTATTCAGCAAGGTCTAAGCTTCCTAGTCGCACAAATGCCTTTTCATATGAATTTAACGATCGTATCGCGTGACATTCCCGATCTACCGTTATCCAAGCTGCGTGCTAAAAATCAGCTGATGGAGATAGGCGTTAAGGAATTGCGGTTTACAGACATCGAAACGGCATGTTTTCTAAATCAAGTCATGGGGCTTAGCTTAACTAAAAAAAATATGATTGAACTTGAAAAAAGAACGGAAGGATGGGTTACAGGTCTTCAACTCGCAGCACTTTCCATTCAAGGGAATAACGATGTCACCTATATATTGGAAAATGACTCCTTTCCGGGTAGCCATCATTTCGTTATGGATTATCTACTCGATGAAGTTCTTGTCCAACTACCCGAAAACATACTTCATTTTTTAATGGCGACTTCCGTGCTGGAACGGTTTTCTGCACCTCTTTGCGATGCTGTATTATCTAATGAATGGATCCCTTCTGGTTGGAATAGCCAAAAAACGATTGAATATTTGGAAAGAAATAATTTGTTTCTCATTCCCTTAGATCAGGAACGACGGTGGTATCGCTACCATCATCTTTTCGCTGAGCTACTAAAAGCGAGACTTGAAAAAAATAGAGAACAAATTGCCGGCGATCCAGATATGATTTCCAAACTACATAAGCGGGCAAGCCTTTGGTATGAGAACAATCATTTCACACTTGAGGCTTTTTATCATGCGGTGGAAGCAAAGGATATTGAAGGTGCTTCCAGACTGGTAGAAGGAGGCGGCGTTCCTTTACTTTATCGTGGCGCAGCAACACCGGTTCTTCATTGGTTTGAATCGCTGCCTTTATCCGTTTTAGATGCCAAACCCTCATTAAGAGTGCTATATGCCACAACGCTATTGTTTCTGGGTAGAGTTGGAGAAGTAGAAAAAATATTAGTCACAGTGGAAAATACTCTACGCTCACTCCCTCAAAACGAAACAAATAATAATCTAATGGGACATATTTTCGCGACCAGAGCAGCGGTGGCTGTTTCACAAAACAATGTATCTCGCATTATGGAATGCTCTCAACATGCTATCGAAAACCTTAGTCCTCTAAACCTGCCGGTACTTGCTGCTACGAAGTGGACATTGGGCTTCGCTCACCAGATGCAAGGCAATCATAAATTGGCACGGGAAGTTTATGAAGAAGCGCTGAGGAGTAGTGAAACTATTGGACATTTTATTATCACAATCTTGGCTTCAATTGGACTAGGCAATATTTATGAAATGGAAAATCAACTCCACTTAGCTAAAAATAGCTACATGAAAGTTCTGAATTTAGATGGACACTTAGCTTTTCCGGCTTCCGCTGTCGCGTATCTCGGTTTATCACGTATCGCTTACGAACAAGATCACATGAAGGAAGCGTTAGATCTCATTCAAGAAGCCATACAATTGGCGCGGCACTTGAACAATATGGACACCCTTGCAGTTTGCGAGCTATTCTGTGCTAAGATAAACCTTGCTCAAGGAAAAGTAGGAGAGACTTTGAAATTACTCAAACAAGCAAGCCAGTCTCTTCAAAAAAATAACTTCTCTAAGAACATGTACAAGGTTGCACAAGTTGAAGTGCTTACCCGACTTCACCTCAATGAAATCCCATCAGCACGATATCTTGTTCAGAAATACAATCTCCCCAATGAGCAAATTCGTGTGCACTTGGCTGCAGGTGAAACAGAACAAGCCCTATTAAAAATACAATCGATGTCTCAAGCTCCAATGGAAATGCTGATTCTGCATGCATTAACCTATTTTCAGGCAAAGGAAATACAAAAAGCTGTTGTGCCTTTAATGGAGGCCATTGAGATCGCTAAAACAGAAGGTCACCTGCGTGTTTTTTTAGATGAAGGAGCTCCAATGGAAGCACTTTTAAAAGCTTCTCTGCGATTTGAAATTATGACAGATCATATAAAAACGTTACTTTTACATTTTTCAACGAAACATCCATCTATGGCTCCCTTAACTCAAAGGGAACTGGAGGTTTTACGCCTTATTGCTCAGGGGCTTTCCAATCATGAGATCAGCAAGATGCTTTTCGTCACTCTCAATACCATTAAGGGGCATAATCAACGTATTTTTTCTAAGCTGCAAGTTAAAAGCCGCGCCGAAGCAATCTTACGCACACATGAGCTGCGTTTGCTATAAGGTACTGTTCTTGTGAATTTGAAAAAACAACACTTTAGTGTCTAGGTATCCATTCTCCCTCATGCTATATTGTTTCTAAATTCATCCGATGGAGAAAGGAAAATGGACATTATTATGAATACGCAAAATAAAGCGCAAAGTGCACTCGAAGACATCAAAGTCAATGTGAAACTGAAGATTGCTACGCTGTGGGCGAGTTTTATGTTTCTCTATGTTTATGTTGATTATTTTCACTTGTATATGCCTGGCAAGATAGAAGATATACTGGCAGGAAAAGTATTTACATTTGATATTACTTTTGTCTTTTTATTGATAGCGCTTGTTTTAGTAACAATTCCAGTTCTTATGATTTTTCTTTCTGTTGTCCTGCCGGCTAAGGTAAATCGCCGTGCAAATATCATTATTGCCTCGGTGTATATTCCATATATGTTGTTTAATTTAGCAGGAGAGGCTTGGGCGCACATGGTGTTTGGTGCTGTTGTAGAAGTTGCTCTTCTTTGTCTAATTATCAGGTATGCATGGAAATGGCCATCTTCGTTATGAAAATCATTCGATTAGCATTCCTAGTATGTCTTGTACTCACTGCGGCGGCATGCAGCCATGCGAGCGATAATGTTCAGAAAGGGCCGACGGGAAGCTCCACGGTTTCCCCAGTAGAGTCGCCAAGCGGCAATACAGGATCCGCTGAGAAAGTCCAAATCACGAAGGAAAAATACGATAAAATTAAAAATGGAATGACCTACAAAGAAGTCATCAAGATTGTCGGTGGCAAAGGAGAAACAATAACGGAAACGGGCGAGGAAGGCAGCGACTTGCATAGCATCGGTGTGATGTATAGAGGCAAGGGCGAGGTTGGGGCTAGTGCCACCTTCGTATTCGTGGGCAACAAATTGCAGGCTAAATCGCAATTTCGGCTCGAATAGTTTCACATTCAAGTTTTGGGGTTGTGGCAGAGGAGATAATTATAATGAATGAGGAGTTACCACGTACGCTAAGTGAGATAATTAAATCAGGTTCACAATCTAACCCTGCTGTGAATGCACTCATTAGCGATTACGCTATGTATCATGCTGTACTCGTTATTGTTGGTGGATGCTTGGTATTCATATTCGCAATGCTTAGTATCATTTTTTGGCGAAAATTGACAAAATCGCCCAACATAAGCGGGATGAAGTGGGGGTTTGAACGAAAGGTTTATTTTTCCTTCTTGTTAATGAACAGTTGCGTCACTTTATTGATGATTTTAATTGTTGCAGCAAATCTGACAAATACTTTGAATCCGTTGCATGGGTTTTCATTGCTTAATGTTGATCTTAATATATCCAATGGACCGACATATAAGGACGAATTACGAAATGCGTTTAAAGAATGGATACAATCAGGTAATGAAAATATTCCATCTATTATTCAGGAAAAGTTTAATAAACGCATTGAGTTTCATACTACAAAAGCTATTGTTTGTGGAACACTTTTGATACTATTTGTGAGTTTAAGTGTATATATGTGGAATGAATTATTAAAAAGAGTTAAATCAAACAATTTTATATGGAGATTTAAAGATAAAGCCTACTTTGTCTTTGGAAATGCCACGGTTGTTCTTACTTTGTTAATGATGGTGGTAGTAGTAGCAAATATGCAAGCAGCATTTGCTCCTAAAACATTAACGATGATGAATTTGTTTAATAGTTGAATGCACTAGGTAGATGTTTTTGAAGGGATGGTTTACATTGTGATCATTTCAGAAAACGACCCTCTCGCGGTCACCTTGCTTGAGGTAATCTGCACCGGCGATATCCCGGGATTGCAGAAGCTGCTCACCGAGAATTCAGGACTAGCTACGGCGAGAATTATCGGAAGCGATATGCGCAACGGTAACGTATCGCGTACGCTATTACATGTGGCTACCGATTGGCCCGGCCATTTGCCAAACGGTGCGTTGACGATAGCCACATTGGTCAAAGCTGGCGCTGAGGTGAACGCTCGAATCGTCGGCCCTCATGTCGAGACACCTCTTCATTGGGCCGCGAGCAGCGATGATATCGAGGTGCTTGATGCGCTTCTCGATGCCGGCGCTGATATGGAGGCGTCGGGTGCGGTCATCGCAGGGGGAACGCCGCTGGACGACGCAGTGGCGTTTGGGCAGTGGAGGGCTGCACATCGTCTGGTTGAGCGCGGCGCAAGCTTCGCTCTCTGGCATGCGGCCGCGCTCGGACTGTTGGATGACATGGAAGCCCACTTTACCGGGACCACACTTACACAGCGATATCCGTGGGGAGCCGGGCACTATCCACCACCAGATGAAGTTACCGTCGCCTTCTGGTGCGCTTGCCACGGCGGACAGCGGCACTCTGCCGAGTATTTGCTCGAACGAGGGGCCGAACTGAATTGGATTTCCGTGTGGGACGGATTGACCCCTTTGGATGCAGCAAAACGAAGCGCTACCGGCGATTTGGTTCAATGGTTGCACAACCGGGGCGCTAAATCCGTCAAAGAACTACATCGTTAAGACATCGACTCTTGAAGGTTATTCTCAATCTTCATCAGTAGATGACAGCACCTGCCTTGGCTCCGAGGGCGTATTTGTATACATCCAGTTCTTTTTGGCCAATGAGGAAGGGCTTAAAGATGAAAATGAAGCCGCTTGTTTTGTCCAGTGGATATTCTAAAGAACTAGTCAACAAGCTGATTCCGGTACTAATCTGGAGTCAGCTTGTTATATTACCTTGTTGTTATAAGCTCTTAATAATTAGTTGACGTGTGAGAAGCGGTATGTACATTTACGGAATAATGAATAAAATGATTCCTGATTCTGAGTTATAAGAAGGTGAAAACATGAATCAATTTAAAGATCTCCAAAAGCTTATTAAACTTACTGGTGATCGTCGGTCATGTTATTCCAGTTACCGAGCAGGATGCCCCACATTCATGAATTGTAACCGATCATGTATATTTTTGCTGGGAATAATGGGAGCGGGAAAGTACGATTCGGAACCTCATTATTGATAGGCTCGGGATCAGTGTTAATATTGAATCCTGATGCTTTAGCAAAGCAATTGATTTTAACATCCTGAAAGCCGTAAAATTTCAGCAGGAAAAGAAGCCATTAAGTTGGCCAAGGACTGTATTCGAAACAGGCGCGATTTTTCAGTAGAAACTACATTGGCTGGAGGTAATACCATTCGGCTAATGCGAGATGCATGGTCAATGGGTTTGAAGTTACAATGTTTTATGTCGATCTAGGTGGATTATCATTTGAATTTCGAGAGAGTGGCAGTACGGGTTAAAAATGGCGGACATCATATCCCCACTGAAGATATCATAAAGCGACATCAAACATCGATTCATAATCTACTCTCTCATCTTGATTTAATTGATCATTTAATTGTGATTGACAATAGTCTCTCGGAGGGAAGAATAATTCTTGACGTAAGACGAGGGATCAATAACCTTTCGTTTAGACTCCTTTCCTCCTTGGATTGAATGTATTGTACAAAAGCTGCAACCATAATAAGAACAGCCGTAAAGTTATCTTTATCCCATTTTGGTAAGAGGAAATACATTTTTAGGAGTCGGACATGAGCAGACAATCGCAAAATATGACAAAGTACTTTAGAAGTGCCGTCGCGGCTCAGGCGAACACGGGCATAGATTTTAAGAATGAGACATTCTTCATTATTGAGACATCTCAGTCGGGCTTATTGGGAAGAGACAGGGACTGGGCTGCTGCGCCATGTAGTCAAAGTTGGCTTCCGCACGGGCGAAATCATGGTCGTGTTGGTGACCAATGGAGCTGAAATTCCACGCGTTGCGGAGTGGGTAGACGGCATTCGCGAGGCTCTGCCTGCGGTAAAGAGCATTTGCCATAACATTAATGTGAGACAGACCAATGTTATTTTTGGGGATGAGACGCGCGTCCTGTGGGGTAGCGAGGTCATCTATGACTATATCGGCGAAGTGAAATTTGCAATTTCCGCGCGATCGTTCTTTCAAGTCTATCCCGTCCAGACGGAAGTCTTGTACGGGAAGGCTTTGGAGTACGCCGCGCTGACCGGCGATGAAGTAGTTGTCGATGCCTATTGCGGCATCGGCGCGTGGTGTACGTGTCGTGCCCCGCATCGACACTCGCGCGCGACCTGCGCGTGCTGGTCGATGGGGTACGGCGTCGCGGAGGTGACGCCGGTGGATATGTTTCCGTGGACGGTGCAGAAAATGAATACAGAAATATGACTAGGCCCTGTCTTCGGACAGGGTTGTTTTTTAGCCCCCAATGAGGAAGTTGCCCCTCACCAAAAAACCACGACATCAATCGACGAAAATGATAAAATGATAAAGAAAATTACTTTCTTCCACTTTGCACGAAAGCCACAATCTGTTAATATATAAAGAAATACGATGGATTTAGTAAGAATTAAAAGGAGGCACCTTTTTCATGGAAAAACAATTGCTTGATTCCATAGATGAAATGACGCATCTGGATCAACTCGAGGCTGAAGCGATTTATATTATTCGAGAAGTAGCGGCGGAATGTGAAAATCCCGTGATGCTGTATTCGATCGGTAAGGATAGTTCCGTGATGCTGCATTTGGCGCTGAAAGCTTTCTATCCGGAGAAGCCGCCATTTCCTTTCATGCATATTGATACCACGTGGAAGTTTAAAGAAATGATTGAATTCCGCGACCGCAAGGCGAAAGAGTTTGGGATCAAGATGATTGTGCATTCCAATCAGGAAGGTATTGATCAAGGGATTAACCCGTTCGATCATGGCTCCGCCTATACGGATATTATGAAGACGCAAGCCTTGAAACAAGGATTGGATAAATACGGATTTACAGCTGCGTTCGGCGGCGGAAGACGTGATGAGGAGAAGTCGCGTGCGAAGGAGCGGATTTTCTCGTTCCGGAATAAGAATCATGCCTGGGACCCGAAGAATCAACGGCCAGAAATGTGGAAACTTTTTAACACAAGAATTAATAAAGGTGAAAGCATCCGCGTGTTCCCGATATCCAACTGGACGGAAAAAGATATCTGGCAATACATTCGCCGAGAAAATATTGATATTGTGCCGCTCTATTTTGCCAAAGAGAGACCTGTCATCGAACGTGACGGACATCTCATCTTGGTGGATGATAATCGTATGAAGCTTGAGCCGCATGAGAAACTTGAAATGAAGAAGATGCGCTTCCGCACATTAGGCTGCTATCCGCTTACTGGTGGTGCTGAGTCAGAGGCCGATACACTTGATACCATTATTGAAGAAACTTTAGGTGCGGTGTCATCCGAGCGTACAACTCGCGTCATTGACCAAGAAGCGGCGGGAAGCATGGAAAGACGTAAACGGGAGGGTTATTTCTAAAATGAAAAGTCTGCTTAAATTTATCACTTGCGGAAGTGTGGACGACGGAAAATCCACCCTGATTGGACATATGCTTTATGAGGCAAAGCTTTTGTTCGCCGACCAAGAAAGAGCGTTAGAACTGGACAGCAGACTTGGCAGCCGCGGCGGCAAAATTGACTACTCCTTATTGCTTGACGGGCTGCTGGCCGAGCGTGAGCAAGGGATTACGATAGATGTGGCTTATCGATATTTTACGACAGACCACCGTTCTTTCATCGTTGCGGATACGCCTGGACACGAAGAATATACCCGCAACATGGCCGTTGGTGCATCTTTTGCGGATCTAGCTATCATTCTTACGGACGCGAAAAAAGGGGTTATTACCCAAACCAAGCGTCACACTCGGATTTGTGCACTGATGGGCATTAAACATCTTGTTTTAGCCGTGAATAAAATGGATTTAGTCGGTTTTGATCCTAAGGTATTTAATGCAATCAAACAAGAATTTTTGCAATTGACGGCTGAGTTCCACTTTGAAAGCATTCAGGTAATCCCTGTCTCTGCCACAGAAGGGGATAACATCACGAAAAAATCGCCAAACACTCCTTGGTACGAAGGCCTAGCTTTGCTGCCGTATTTGGAGAATGTCGACGTTCATCAGAACGACAATGCGAAGCCATTTATGATGCCAATTCAGCGTGTATGCCGTCCGGACCATACGTTCCGCGGCTTCCAAGGGCAGATCGAGGGAGGGCGTATCGCGGTTGGCGATGAGCTGACAACGCTGCCTAGTCATGAGAAGGCGAAAGTGAAACGGATTCTCGTGGGTGACCAAGATCGGGATTACGCCTATGCGGGGCAGCCTGTAACGATTCAATTGGATCGGGAAGTCGACGTTTCGCGGGGCTGTGTATTCACGAAGGATAGTGAGATTCAAGAAGCGGACAGCTTTAGCGCAACAATCCTTTGGATGGACGATTCCGTGCTGACGCCTGGTAAAAACTATCTGGTCAAAGTAGGTACGAAAGTACTGCCAGGTACTGTAACGTCTATTAAACATAAAATCGAAATTAATACGGGTAAAACGGTTCCAACCGATCATATTGTCAAAAATGAATTGGCGACATGTGAGTTTTCATTATCGGATAAAATCGTTATTGATTCTTTTGAACAAAATAAAAGCATCGGCGGCTTCATTCTGATCGATCGTGTCACCAATATGACATCCGCATGCGGAGTGATCGAGCAAACCCTTCAAAGCTCCGACACGGTTGTAGGGCTAGACACAGAAATCACGAGAGAAGTTCGGGCTCAGCAAAAAGGTCAAAATCCTTTGACCCTTTGGTTCACAGGTTCGGTTACAGATCAACTGGCCCTTGCGAAGGAAGTCGAGAAACGTTTGGTATCGACAGGCCACCATACGATGTTACTCAAGAATGGCCAGCCGGAAGTTGCCAAATTGATGAACGATGCGGGACTTATTGCATTGGTAACGCAGGATGCTTTGCTCGAGATTGGCAATGAAGTCGCGCGCGACATCATCGGTCAAGAATTTGTTGAAGTTTATGTAGGCAGCGCGAACACCAATACTACACCTGGGAAGTCGGAAATCGTCATCGATTTAAGCAAATCTTCCCTTGAAGAAGCTGCCAATGATGTAGTGAAACGCATTATTAAATATTTAATTAATGAGAGTAGTCGCGGACAGTTCCTTAATTTTTAATACAATGTTAGCGCCAGCGTATTTGCTTGGCGCTTTTTTCTATACGCTTAACTCCTGCTCTCCTGATTCGCGATCAAATCCCGATACCAATAACCGCTATCACGGACCGTCCGCTGCTGTGTTCTGTGGTCGACCTTAATAATCCCATAGGGCAGGTTAAGCCAGAACTCCACTCAAAGTTGTCGATCGTCGCCCAATGGAAATAGCCACGAATATCGGAACCCTCGTCAATCGCTTCTTTCAGAGCTTTTACATAATAGGACATATACTTGATGCGGTATGCGTCGTCGGTTCGACTCGTTTCCTCCAAGCTATTGCCTGGTTCGGTCGTGCCGTTCTCGGTGATGTAGACCACAGGGTTTCCGTATTCCTCGCGGTATCGCCTTGCCAGCTCTTTAAAGCCGTCAGGATAACCCTGCGCACCGAGTACGGGATGAGCATGCCGCTCGTCGGATGGATTCCGGTCGACCCAGGTTTTTAAGAAGGGGATATACCACTTTCTTGTTGCAAACAATCGACTATAGTAATTGACGCCGAGAAAATCAATGGGCTGACGAATGGTTTGCATATCTCCCTGTGCAATCTTCGGCACGATTGGCCACAGTCGCGAAAAAAGTTTCTCGGGGTAGTTTCCTTTGTACACGCCGTCCAAATAGAACCGGTTCACGAACATGTCCGCCATTTCGACCGAATCCATATCCTTTTCATTCGGATGAAAACTCGCTGGGTAGATGGGAAATTTGCTTAGCGTAATGCCGATATTCAAATCGCTTCGTTCGCTCCGCATCGCCTGCACCGCTAGGCCGTGACCCAGAAGTTGGTAATGCGCCACCTTGAAGTAAGTCCACGGATTTTTGATGCCAGGTGCGTGCTCGCCGAGGAAGTGCCCGAACATCGCGTGCTCCCAGGGCTCGTTCAGTGTGATCCAGTCTTTGACGCGATCTCCGAGATTTTTGACGATAAGCCTCGCATATTCCGCGAAATACTCTGCGGTCTCCCTGCCGGCGAACCCTTTATATTGTTGAAATAGCGCATAGGGCGTGTCCCAATGGAAGAGGGTGATGAAGGGTCGAATGCCCTTTTCAAGCAGGGCGTCCACTAAGCGATCGTAATAATCCAATCCTTTTTGATTGACCGCGCCTTTTCCATCTGGTAGGACCCGCGACCAGCTGACGGAAAACCTATACGCATCCATCTTCATGCTGCTCATCAAGTCGATATCGGTCTGAAAATCGTGGCGTCCAGATAGCAGAACGAAAAGGCATATTCGGAGACGTTTTTGACAATGTAAGAGATGCTGCAAAATCAAGAGCATTCGTGTCCTTCGTTATCGTACAGATCTTAGTCTGCGGTCCAAGTGCTTTCTATTTTACTCCCTTTCTGTATATGTCGGATTACGTGTTAAAGCTGCAGGGCATTCAGGCAATCCTTATGGATGTGCTTATGGGACTTTCCTTATTTGCAGCGGCACCATTTTTGGGCAAGTTTATTAAAAAGCGAGGTATGAAAAATGCCATGCTCTTGGCATTGGTTCCAAGCGCGTGCGGTTTCTTGCTTTTGGCTTTTGTCCATAATTACTATCAGGCCATTGCGGCCTATATCATCATGTACGTGTTTGCTCAAACCGTTAGCATTGCGAATAGTCCTATGCTCGGTGCTATTATTGACTAGGACGAGCAGCGTACTGGTCTGCGAAAAGCGGGCATGTATACGGGGTTGAACGCGCTTTTGACGATCCCTATGTCGGGCATTCAGGCTTCGCTCTTTATGGGCATCATCAGCTATTTTGGTTTTCAGGCAGGCTCCGATGTGCAGAGCGCCAATGCTTTGCTTGGCATCAAAATCGGTGCAGGCATACTGCCGTCCGCTTTCGTGCTTCTGGGCATCATCCCGCTATTGTTTTTCCCTATTAACAAGAAGAAGGAACTGGAGCTCTCGGAGTTTTCAAAGAATAGGCAAATTGAGCTGTCTTAGATCATGAACTGCAGGTTCATACACCTCAAATCCCCCGAATGGGGGATTTTTTCTTTGAAAAGAAAGTTTTCTTAACCCGAACATTATGTCGAAAAAAAGGATTTCAAGTAGAATTGTGGAATAAAAGGTATAGGACTATGGGACTAAGAAACTACGAGAGATAAACAGGTGCGAAAGTTCTGAACCGTCAAATAAATGTTGATTCAAATTCCACCAAGGTCGTGGAATGTGAGGAGGAAGTAAGTGTGAGGAAGTCATGGAGAAGAGGATTACCCCTTATCCTTTTAACGCTGTTGGTATTCGGGGGGATACTGGGCCTTTTGATCCCTGGGAGCACGAGCAAGGTGTTGGCCGCGGGCGAGAACGAATGGGTGGAATGTGCGGGGGAATTAGGATTTTGTGATTTTATGGGGACGAAGGAATTGCGTTTTGGAGCTGAAGGAAGCTATGTTTATGGAATTTATACGGATGGTGTTTCCTGTACAAATGATTTAATGGGGGACCCTGCTCCCTTAACTCAAAAGCAGTGTTACACTCGTAATTTGAATTTCGCTGGAGGGACTGGTAGTGAGGAGAATCCATTATTAATTGCTAACGCGGAACAGCTCGATGCTGTAAGAGATTATATGAAATGGAGCTTTCATTTTAAACTCATTGCAGATATTGATTTGGGTATAACTCCTTATAGCGATGGAGAAGGCTGGGTGCCTATCGGATGGGGCGAAGATCATTTTTATGGAAAATTAGATGGTAATGGACACTCCATTACTGGTTTGAAAATCAATAGGCCAGAAGAGAGTTTTGTGGGGTTATTTGGTCTATTAGGAGAAGGTGGCCAAGTTACTAATTTAAGGCTGGAAGATGTAAACGTGACAGGATCATCGAATGTAGGTGGACTTGTTGGACTTAACAGCTATGGTTCAATTAGCAATAGTTACGTTACTGGGGTTGTACACGGAATATCGAATGAGATAGGCGGACTTGTTGGTTATAATGATGGGTCTATAAGCAATGCGTATGCCACTACGGCAGTTAGCGGTAATTATGAAATTGGTGGCTTGGTAGGCGTAAACTCGAATGGAACTATCAGTAACAGCTATGCTACAGGACATGTAAGCGGAAATGAAACGACAGGCGGTTTAGTGGGTGCTAATTCTAATTTGCAATCAGTTAGTTTCAGCTACTACGATATCCAAGAAACTGGGCAATCAGACGAGGGTAAAGGCTTAGGCCGTTCTACAGTAGATATGAAATTGCGATATACATATTCAGAGTGGGACTTCGGCTCCGAATGGTACTACAGCTCTGTGTGGTACATGCTTCCGAACCAATATCCGCAATTGTGGGCGTCGACGTCTTTGTCACAGGGCACAACCCCAGGAACTACGAAATTAAATAACGTGGCAGAAGGCATGGAATATTCGACAGATTATGAGACATTTATACCAATTCATGGGTCTACTGTCGATAACATATTGGCAAAAGAAGAAGATAGGATCATCGTGCGCTATGTAACAGGGAATGACACAAGTTCAACGTACCTGTCGGTTTCTCATACTGATATCAGGTCAGTAGCTTTCGCTGGTGGAGACGGTACGGAACAGAACCCATATCAGATCGCAACCGCGGATCAGCTTAATGAAGTCAGGTATCATTTGAACGCTCATTACAAGTTGATTGCTCATATTGATTTATCAAGTTATTACTACTGGAAGCCGATCGGTAAAGAAGAAGGAAAATTTCAAGGCCATATAGATGGCAATGGATATCGAATTTCGAACTTAAGGGTTAACGAGGAAGGCGATTATTTAGGATTGTTTGCTTACATAGGTAGACATGGTGTCGTTACGAACATGCAATTGGCATCAGTTGATGTTAGTGGTTTTTCTAATGTAGGAGGCTTAGCTGGACAGAATGAAGGGGCTATCAGCAACAGCTACGCCACAGGAATAGTAGGCGGTTATCATGAAAACGTTGGTGGTTTGGTTGGGGCAAATGTGGGTGGAAACATCAGTGGGAGCTACACTGCTGGGCAAGTAGAAGGCTATGGCACAAATGTAGGAGGCTTAGCAGGCCTTAACCACAGTGCAAGTATAACCAACAGCTACTCTACGGCAAGTGTACGTGGTCGTACGGTAGTAGGTGGTTTGGTTGGACAGAATGAGGAATACGCAACCATTACGACAAGTTACGCTTTGGGAAGTGTAGATACGAATGAGTATGAAGGCTCTCATGGTGGTTTAGTGGGATTGAACTTTAGTTCCACCACAAGTAGCTATTATATTAGTGAATTTCCTGAGCCAGATTATGGTAGTGGCGCTGGTAAATTATCAGCCCATCTGAAGTTACTGAGCACTTATGATTCAAGCTGGGATTTTGAAAATATATGGGATTTCGATTCATCGCAGAATAATGGATATCCGATTTTACGCTCGTTTTATGTTAAGTTAACCTATGACGGCAATGGGAATACGGAAGGTAATGTACCTGCTAGCCATTTTTATTTAGATGGTGAAAGTGTTAGTGTGGCCAACAATGGACTTAATCTAGTCCGAACTGGTTTCACTTTCGCAGGATGGAACACATCCTCTGACGGCAGTGGCACGAGTTATGCAGTCGGAGACACTGTTCAAATTACTGCTGATACTACGCTTTATGCGAAATGGACGCAGATCAAATACATTGTAACGTTTGATTCAAACGGAGGGGAATTGGTATCCAAACTAAACATAGATTACGGTTTGAAAATTACTCCAGTGCCAACTGCCCCGAAGAAAGAGAATTTTATCTTCGATGCTTGGTACAAAGATAGTGATCGAACCATGCTATGGAACTTTGCCACAGACGCTGTACTCGGAGATACAACGCTATATGCCAATTGGACGCCAGTATACGTTGTGACATTTGACACTAATGGAGGCACTGACGTAGCGCAATTAAGCGTGAACTACGGTTCAACGATCACTACTGCACCAAATGCACCAATGAAAGAGCACTACATTTTCGATAGTTGGTACAAGGATAGCAATAGAACCATACCGTGGACATTTGGAACCGACACAGGCTCTGACACAGTGCTTGGCACTACAACGCTCTACGCTAATTGGTCGCCAGCGCCATACGTTGTGACATTTGACACTAATGGAGGCACTGACGTAGAGCAAGTGAGCGTGAACTATGGTTCAACAATCACAACAGCACCAACTGCACCAATGAAAGAGCACTACATTTTCGATAGTTGGTACAAGGATAGCAATAGAACCATACCGTGGACATTTGGAACCGACACAGGCTCTGACACAGTGCTTGGCACTACAACGCTCTACGCTAATTGGACGCCAGCGCCATACGTTGTGACATTTGACACTAATGGAGGCACTGACGTAGAGCAAGTGAGCGTGAACTATGGTTCAACAATCACAACAGCACCAACTGCACCAATGAAAGAGCACTACATTTTCGATAGTTGGTACAAGGATAGCAATAGAACCATACCGTGGACATTTGGAACCGACACAGGCTCTGACACAGTGCTTGGAACAACAACGCTCTACGCCAATTGGACGCCAGCGCCATACGTTGTGACATTTGACACTAATGGAGGCACTGATGTAGCACAATTGAGCGTGAACTACGGTTCAACGATCACCACTGCACCAACTGCTCCGACGAAAGAGCATTACATTTTCGATAGTTGGTACAAGGATAGCAATAGAACCATACCGTGGACATTTGGAACCGACACAGGCTCTGACACAGTGCTTGGAACTACAACGCTCTACGCCAATTGGACGCCAGTAAACTACAATGTTTATTTCGAAACAAGCGAAGGAAGCAATGTACCGAAAGTGACCACCAGCTACGGTTCCACAATCGCAGTACCAGATCCAGCACCAACAAAGGCGAACTACACCTTCGCTGGCTGGTACAAGGATAGTGATCGAACCCTGCCGTGGACCTTTGTCTCTGACACAGTACTTGAAGACATAACACTCTACGCGAAATGGACGCAGAACAACTACGCGGTGACCTTCGAAACCGATGGAGGCAGCGCTATAACAGTATTGAACGCTGTTTACGGTGCCACGATCACAGCTCCAGATCCTGACCCAACGAAAGCAAACCACACTTTCGCTGGTTGGTACAAGGATAGCAATCGAACAACACTATGGGACTTTACAACCGACACCGTGCTCGCAAACACAACACTCTACGCCAAATGGACATCCAACAGCTACGCGGTATCCTTCGAATCCAACGGAGGCAGCGCAGTATCAAACGTCCCAGCAGCCTTTGGCAAAACCATCACAGCACCGCCTGATCCAACAAAGCCAAACTACACCTTCGCAGGCTGGTACAAGCAAGATGCACTGTCTAAACTATGGCACTTTGACACTGACACCGTACTCGCAAACACAACGCTCTACGCCAAATGGTTAAGCACATCAGCAACACTAACTTCCTCCATTGGCTATGTGAACACGAATGGAACAGTAACCAACATTACCTACGGAACAACATTGGAAGAGCTGAAGTCAGCGATCATGGTATCATCGCAAGCCACGTATACCATCTACGAAGCTGATGGCATCACGGAAGCCACCACGTTGACATCGGGCTGTATCATCCGTATAACCGCGGAGGATGGCGTCACTAACGCAAGTTACATCGTCAGCGTAAATGAGCCGCCGAACAGCAATGCGTTGCTGTCTGGCTTAACGGTAGAATCGGAGCAGCTTTCCACGATGGTTCTAACGCATACCGTCAATGTGTCCAACAGTGTTTCCAATCTGCAACTTCTCTTTACCCAAGCAGATCCAACACAAACGATTTCCGTGACTGGCGCGGTTTACAGCTCAGTTACGAACAATGTGTACAGCTATTTGGTATCTGACCTACAAGTAGGCGTGAATCCGATTCGGATTACGGTTACCGCGCAAGATGGTTCATCGACCAATACGTATCAAATCAACGTAATCCGTGAGTCGGTGAATATGCCTGAACTCATCGATCTCAACCAAGATCATCAGCTCGATATCCTGGATGTCATCATGACCATCTACACAAGTCCAGTCACATTAACCAAAGAAGACGTCGAAGCGCTGCTTCGACAGATACCACCTATGCTTAGATAGCAGCATTAGCAGCCCTCCAATCATCATTGGAGGGCTGCTTTTTCTATGCACAATGATACAATAACAACATAAGCCCACTAACCAAGGAGTCAACCAACACCATGCAAATCGAGCTAGATAACCATACCATCACCGTCCATGTGCAATACGGCAAAGGACAGAAGCTCTCCATCCATATGGGTGCGACAGGCTTCATCACCGTGAAAGCACCGAATCAGACCAGTGAGCAAGTCATTCAGAGTGCAGTGAAGAAGCACGGCAAAGTCATTTTAGACAAATTAAAAGCCATCGAACAAGCCCAAGCCATCCCCCAAACTAGAGACTACCAGGAAGAAGGGAAGTTTCTCTATCTTGGCAAATATTATCCACTTCATGAGCTCATCGAAACGGAGGGTCTGACCGAAGAGGAATTGAAAATCAACTTGAAGAAATTCTACTTTTCCAGCCTCAAGAAAATCCTTTCCGAACGCATCAAGATTTATCAGGCTCAACTCAAAGTCAAACCGAAAACCATTGAGGTCGACGAATCCAGAACCAAGTGGGGGTGCTGCACCTCGGATAAAAAGCTCTCTTTTAACTATCGGCTTGCCATGGCCCCTATGGAAGTAATTGATTATGTGGTCATCCACGAGCTGTGCCATCTGTCACATATGAATCATGATCGTTCGTTTTGGAGGCTACTAGGCAGCATCATGCCGGATTATAAAGAGAAGGAAGCCTATCTGGCGCGGTATGGACAAGCGATGACACTGTAACACTGCTAATCTATGTTTCGAAAATGTAAGATTTAGTATACGATTTAAGGGTATTCCTCTATAATAGAAAAGGCCAACAAAGTAAAATAATGGCAACTCAAGGAGGAGACAGAACCTGAAAAGCGTATACAGAATCACCTTAATAGCGTTATTTTTATTCCTTAGTGTAGGATGCGTAGGACCTATTACCGCGCAAGCCGAGACCGCGAAGGTCGTTCAGTTTGAAGACACAGTACTCGAGAAAGCAATACGGGATGAGTTGAAGTTAGATGCGACCACGCCGATCGACGAAACTACTTTAGCTAAGCTCAAGAGCCTGTACCCGAAGGGGAAAGAGAAGATTAAGAGTGTAAAAGGCTTGAATTACGCCTACAACCTCACCCATTTATATTTGCCTAATCAGGAAATTACGGATATTAGCCCGCTTAGTAACCTCTACCAGCTGGACTTTCTGGCGTTAGACGGGAATCAGATCCGTAATGCATGTCCAATTGCTAATTTGCCTTACTTAAGACAACTACTTATCAGTAACAACCAGATCGAGGATATTGGCTGCTTCTCTCGGTTAACTACCCTTACAGATTTACTCATAAGCAAAAATAAAATCCAATCGATTGCGCCTCTGGCTAAGCTGAATATAGGTTGGCTGGATATCTCGAATAACCCTATCACGGATCTATCTTCAACGAAATCAATGAACTACTTATCTCATTTATTCGTAGACCAGACTGCACTTAATGAAAACTCAGTTGCGCTGCTCCAACAATTGGATCGATCCGGGGTCGGCGTGAATCGCGCCTCTGCCGCTTCGAGCACGAATTCTGGCATAGCCGTTCTGATTGATACAGAGCGAGTATGGTTCGATCACGCAGCTTCCCTCGAGGCTGGCACTACCTTGGTCCAATTTCGACCGCTGTTTGAGAAGCTGGGATTCACCATTCAGTGGGATGATGCGACGCGAACGATTCAAGCAGAGAAGCAGGGAACGCGTATTACGTTGCAGGTAGATAGTCCGAATGGCAGCTTGAACGGCCAGCCGTATGAGCTCACAGTTGCACCTAAAATTATCGAGGGCAGCGTTTTTGTCCCGATCCGATTCGTTGGCGAAGCATCAAACTATGTTGTGACTTGGGAAAGCAAAAATAAGACGATCAATCTCGTACCAGAGCGCGCAATCGAGAGTCCAGATCACAAAATCAAGTTAACGCTTAATGGGAAATGGCTCCGTAAAATTGCCCAAGCATCTACCGACTATCAGATTTACACAGAGAATGGCAATAACGCGATCTTTACGACGGCTGAGCCCAAAGATTATCTAGTCAAGAAAGACATCAAGACACTGCAGGATTATACGACGGCTATTTATAAAATGATAGATGACCAGAAAGCTTCAGGGCTTTCCGAAACGAAAATTCCGCCCATCAACGGCATGGAAGCACGTCGAATGTCGTATTCGATCAAAGGAACGAATGGCATCAACTATGCAGTTATCCAAACCTTTATTGAAGGAAAGCATGATTTCTTTCGGGTCATCTTAACAGGTGTGGACCTTACCAACTCAGAAGCCGCCAAAGATTACGAGAAAAGCCTGCGAACCTTCAAAGAAGTCACAACGCTCGCTGAGCAAAGTCAGGCTAAGTTCGGAGCGCTCAAACCCGTAGATCGTATGCTGGAAGCTGCGCGGTATTACCGTAATTTTGGCTTTTTCGAGAAGGACCGGGCGTTGTCCAGTCAAGATTTTGATAATAAATTCCTTGCACAATACAACAAATTGACCACGTGGAATCCATTCGATTCCAGCAAATATTATGATCCATACGCGGAGCTTTACTTGCTGGAGCAGGATCTGGATCACGTGTGGTTTGAGGATCTTGAATTAGTTGTGGCCAGAGGGAAAAACGTTTATGTTGACACCTTACAAGCGTGGAGTTGGATATCGCGCGGAGCCTTCCGTCCGACGGCCATTACGGAGACTTGGGAATCTGATAAAGGACCTGTCACGATTACGTTTAACCTCAATGGGCAAAAGAAAGTCATCCACCCCCAATACTACGGTGATTATCTAGATGTTAATATTTTGAAAGAGATCAATGAGATGATCAAAGGGACAGGATACCAATTCGTTGCGGTGCAGGTCGATCAAGAGATTTTCATATCCGTACTGAAAGCGGAAGAAAAACTGAAATTACAGCAGGAACGCTATTTGGATTTTGTTGATTTTTAAAAGGAAGTAACCTGGCCATCCTTCATATTGAAGGAGCGGCCTTTTTCTTTTTCCACACCCTCATTTCGACAATTTATGATAAACTATTGGTAAAATGATGCAATCTTTCATCTCCCTGCGAGACAGACGCTCTATAAAGGAGTCGAGTGTGTGCCATGTTGTATTTGTACCGTTCTATTCTGCGATATTTGACCAACAGTAAGCGGATATTCACGCTATTTTTACTAGCGCTGCTGTTTGAGCTTTCTTTCGAATATTTCACATCCCTAAGTATTAAATATTTAATAGACGATGCGATCACGCCGCGCAACATGACGATTTTTTTTGCCTTGCTCTTAGCGCTCCTCATTGGCGGGGTGTTGAACTTGGTCATTGGGGTCGGCGGCGACTATGCGATGTCCAAGCTCAATGAAACGATCCTGCTGGGCTTACGCCAAAATCTGTATGAGCAGACGCAGAAGCTTTCCGCTCACTTTTTCTCGCGCTACCGAATTGGCGATATTGTCGCGCGTTTTACTATGGACATTCCAGCTGTTGAGCATGCGATGATGATGACCTTCTCCACACTGATTCTAGCTAGTTTGAGTATCGTTGTGGGCACCGCCTTATTATTTACACTCGAGTGGAAGTTGGCGCTTGTTGCCTTTGTAGGCATCGTCTTTATGTTTATTCCTCAGAAGCTGCTGAATAAACGAGCGCAGCATTACAACGAAGAATACGTTGGTGTGGTTGAATCCTTTTCTAATAATATGGATGAAGAAATGAAAGCTTTTAAACTCATTCGCGGCTTTCAATTGCAAGCATCAATGAAGAAAAGATTCATGAAGCAGCTGCAAGTATGGTTTCGTATCGGAGTTAAAAGAAGTTTCATCAATTCGAATCTCGAGCGTCTTCCGATCATGGTGCTTTCCGTGATTAATGTCATTATTCTTGGATTGGGGGGCTATTTTACATTCCAGGGGACGATGTCGATCGGGGATTTAATCGCGTTTTACTCCGTTTTTGATACGGTTGGACTATCTGTCATTCAGTTCATGGAAGTTGTACCTGATCTTATTGAAGGGGAAGTGGGCATCCGACGTATTAATGAAGTACTCGAAATCGCGCCTGATTTGGAAGAGGGGGACCATGCTTTAACAAGGGCATCGCTGAGCAAAGACATCAAGTTCGATGGGGTAACCTTCGGCTACACGGAGGCGCAACCTGTCATTCATGACCTATCTTTGTCCATTCCCGTGGGCAGCTATGTGGCGATCGTAGGGGCTAGCGGTTCAGGCAAAAGTACACTGCTCCAACTGCTCATGCGCTTCTATGATCCGCAAAAAGGCGCCATCCGAATCGATGATACGGATTTGCGCAGCATTCAACTTTCCTCTTTTCTTCAGCACGCGGGGGTTATCTTTCAAGAGCCGTATTTATTCCACGCGACGATTCGTGACAATCTGTTGATCGGCCATCCTGACGCATCAGATGAGGCGTTGTTCCAGGCAACGCGCGCCGTTGGCGTTCATGATGCCATCATACAAATGTCCAGTGGATACGATACCTGGATTGAAAATGATGGGGCCAATCTGTCGGTTAGCCAGCGACATCGCATTTCGATCGCGAGAGCACTGCTCCGTTCGCAGGAGCTCACGTTTCTTGATGAGGTCGCAGCATCGCTGGACCCTGAATCTGAGATTGCCTTGAACGAAACGATTTCAAGTGCTCACAAAGGCCGCACCGTCATCGCTGCTTCACATCGACTTAAAACGGTGGCCCATGCCGATCTGGTATATATGATCGATCATGGCCGTGTAATAGAACAAGGCACGCATCAAGAATTGATGGCGCGGCAAGGTGCTTACTACAGCCTTTGGAAGAAGCAAGAAGGGTTCCATATGTCCCGTGACGGCGAAGTTCTTGTTGATGCAGAACGATTGAGACAGCTGCCGTTCTTTGCTTATATGAACGAAACTCTCCTACATGAAATCAAGGATTTGCTCAGAACCGAGAAAGTTGCAAGCGGACATCACGTGTTTAAGCAGGGGGATGCAGGTAATAAGCTGTATATCATTGCGCGTGGGAAAGTGGCCGTATCCAAGCAAAATGACAAGGGGCACAGCACACGAGTTGCCGTACTTCAAGACGGTGATCATTTTGGTGAAATCGCCTTATTGAAGGATGCTCCTCGTAACGCGGACATTACCGCATTGACAGATTGCGCATTGCTAACGTTAACGCGCAGTCAACTGTTGCCTCTACTAGATCGTTATGAAGATATGAAAATCAAATTGAATCAATCGTTAACAGAGCGAAGTTAATCGCTTCCTACGAATAGCTCCTACTCCAAGGGCGCGTTCCCGAAGAAATAGAGTTTTTGCCCTTTTACAAAATTAACCATTGCATTACCGATGACATCCATGCTATATTATCAATCCAGCCGCAAGACAAGCTGGTGTGAGCAACGAAAAAGTAACTTTTAAAAAAGTAGTTGCACATTAAAAGTAAACATGGTATATTACTTTTCGCTGCTTCGGTAACACGGCAGCGAACGAAAGAAATTGATCTTTGAAAACTGAACAACGAGTGAGTAATGCAAGTCGAGTAATCGACTATAAATGAGATTATTAATCTCGCTAGCATCAAAATGAGCAAGTCAGCTTAAAATATGGGCCCCGGAAAAGTAATCGGAATTCTCTTCGGAGGTTAACGTCACTTTTTTGGGTAACTTTATGGAGAGTTTGATCCTGGCTCAGGACGAACGCTGGCGGCGTGCCTAATACATGCAAGTCGAGCGGATCACACCTTCGGGTGTGGTTAGCGGCGGACGGGTGAGTAACACGTAGGCAACCTGCCTTCAAGATCGGGATAACTATCGGAAACGATAGCTAAGACCGGATAGCTGGTTTTCTCGCATGAGAGGATCATGAAACACGGAGCAATCTGTGGCTTGAAGATGGGCCTGCGGCGCATTAGCTAGTTGGTGAGGTAACGGCTCACCAAGGCGACGATGCGTAGCCGACCTGAGAGGGTGAACGGCCACACTGGGACTGAGACACGGCCCAGACTCCTACGGGAGGCAGCAGTAGGGAATCTTCCGCAATGGACGCAAGTCTGACGGAGCAACGCCGCGTGAGTGATGAAGGTTTTCGGATCGTAAAGCTCTGTTGCCCTAGACGAACAGCAGGGAGAGTAACTGCTCTCTGTGTGACGGTATAGGAGAAGAAAGCCCCGGCTAACTACGTGCCAGCAGCCGCGGTAATACGTAGGGGGCAAGCGTTGTCCGGAATTATTGGGCGTAAAGCGCGCGCAGGCGGTCATTTAAGTCTGGTGTTTAATCCCGGGGCTCAACCCCGGTTCGCATTGGAAACTGGATGACTTGAGTGTAGGAGAGGAAAGTGGAATTCCACGTGTAGCGGTGAAATGCGTAGAGATGTGGAGGAACACCAGTGGCGAAGGCGACTTTCTGGCCTATAACTGACGCTGAGGCGCGAAAGCGTGGGGAGCAAACAGGATTAGATACCCTGGTAGTCCACGCCGTAAACGATGCATACTAGGTGTCGGGGATTCGATTCCTCGGTGCCGAAGTTAACACAGTAAGTATGCCGCCTGGGGAGTACGCTCGCAAGAGTGAAACTCAAAGGAATTGACGGGGACCCGCACAAGCAGTGGAGTATGTGGTTTAATTCGAAGCAACGCGAAGAACCTTACCAGGTCTTGACATCCCGATGTAACACCTAGAGATAGGTGCCCTCTTCGGAGCATTGGAGACAGGTGGTGCATGGTTGTCGTCAGCTCGTGTCGTGAGATGTTGGGTTAAGTCCCGCAACGAGCGCAACCCTTGATCTTAGTTGCCAGCACTTTGGGTGGGCACTCTAGGATGACTGCCGGTGACAAACCGGAGGAAGGTGGGGATGACGTCAAATCATCATGCCCCTTATGACCTGGGCTACACACGTACTACAATGGTCGGTACAACGGGAAGCGAAGCCGCGAGGCGGAGCCAATCCTTATAAGCCGATCTCAGTTCGGATTGCAGGCTGCAACTCGCCTGCATGAAGTCGGAATTGCTAGTAATCGCGGATCAGCATGCCGCGGTGAATACGTTCCCGGGTCTTGTACACACCGCCCGTCACACCACGAGAGTTTACAACACCCGAAGTCGGTGGGGTAACCCGCAAGGGAGCCAGCCGCCGAAGGTGGGGTAGATGATTGGGGTGAAGTCGTAACAAGGTAGCCGTATCGGAAGGTGCGGCTGGATCACCTCCTTTCTATGGAGACTCGGGTCTGATAGATCCAGTCAAGCTTTACTCACTCGTGTTCAGTTTTGAAGGATGAATTAACCCTTCAAACCCGTTGATAACCGACATCGCTTCGCGCATGTAACGGTTACAACATTGTTGACGAATCTACGATTCGCAACTTGTTCCTTGAAAACTAGATAACGAAACGAAATGTAAAGTAAGAACTTAGGTAGCATGATCTTCGGATTGTGCTCAATCTTTAAATGTAATTTCTAGGTTAAGCTAGAAAGAGCACACGGAGGATGCCTAGGCACTAGGAGCCGAAGAAGGACGTGGCGAACGACGAAATGCCTCGGGGAGCCGTAAGCAGGCTTTGATCCGGGGATGTCCGAATGGGGGAACCCAGCTGTGGTAATGCGCAGTTACTCAGTAGTGAATACATAGCTACTGTAGAGGCAGACCCAGGGAACTGAAACATCTAAGTACCTGGAGGAAAAGAAAACAAAAGTGATTCCGTCAGTAGCGGCGAGCGAAAGCGGAATAGCCCAAACCAAGGAGCTTGCTCCTTGGGGTTGTAGGACCTCGACGTGGCAAAAGTTCGGTAGGCGAAGTGATCTGGAAAGGTCCGGCATAGAAGGTAAAAGCCCTGTAGCCAAAATCGAACGTATGCCTAGAGGTATCCTGAGTACGGCGGGTCACGTGAAACCCCGTCGGAATCCGGCAGGACCATCTGCCAAGGCTAAATACTCCCTAGTGACCGATAGTGAAGCAGTACCGTGAGGGAAAGGTGAAAAGCACCGCGGAAGCGGAGTGAAAAAGAACCTGAAACCGTGTGCTTACAAGAAGTCAGAGCCCTCTATATGGGTGATGGCGTGCCTTTTGTAGAATGAACCGGCGAGTTACGTTCCCGTGCGAGGTTAAGTTGAAAAGACGGAGCCGCAGCGAAAGCGAGTCTGAATAGGGCGCTTGAGTACGTGGACGTAGACCCGAAACCGTGTGATCTACCCCTGTCCAGGGTGAAGGTGAGGTAACACTCACTGGAGGCCCGAACCCACGAATGTTGAAAAATTCGGGGATGAGGTGGGGGTAGCGGAGAAATTCCAATCGAACTCGGAGATAGCTGGTTCTCCCCGAAATAGCTTTAGGGCTAGCCTCGGATGTGGAGTTGTGGAGGTAAAGCACTGATTGGGTGCGGGGCCCGCCAAGGGTTACCAAGTCCAGTCAAACTCTGAATGCCACAAACTTAAGTCCGGGAGTCAGACAGTGAGTGCTAAGATCCATTGTCAAAAGGGAAACAGCCCAGACCATCAGCTAAGGTCCCCAAGTGTGTGTTAAGTGGGAAAGGATGTGGAGTTGCACAGACAACCAGGATGTTGGCTTAGAAGCAGCCACCATTGAAAGAGTGCGTAATAGCTCACTGGTCGAGTGACTCTGCGCCGAAAATGTAACGGGGCTAAACACGCCACCGAAGCTATGGCTTGCACTTTAGTGCATGGGTAGGGGAGCGTTGTGTATACATTGAATTCTGACCGTAAGGACAGGTGGAGCGTACACAAGTGAGAATGCCGGTATAAGTAACGAAAAGATCAGTGAGAATCTGATCCGCCGAAAACCTAAGGGTTCCTGAGGAAGGCTCGTCCGCTCAGGGTAAGTCGGGACCTAAGGCGAGGCCGAAAGGCGTAGTCGATGGACAACAGGTGGAAATTCCTGTACCACCGTAGCCGTTATGAGCAATGGAGTGACGCAGAAGGATAGTGACGCGAGCTGATGGATGCTCGTCCAAGCAGTGAGGCTGATGTGTAGGCAAATCCGCACATCGTAAGGCTGGGCTGTGATGGGGAGGGAAACTTAAGTACCGAAGGTCATGATTTCACACTGCCAAGAAAAGCTTCTAGCCAGGCGAAGGTGCCCGTACCGCAAACCGACACAGGTGGGTGAGAAGAGAATTCTAAGGCGCGCGGAAGAACTCTCGTTAAGGAACTCGGCAAAATGACCCCGTAACTTCGGGAGAAGGGGTGCCTCGGTAGGGTGAATAGCCCGAGGGGGCCGCAGTGAAAAGGCCCAAGCGACTGTTTAGCAAAAACACAGGTCTGTGCGAAGCCGCAAGGCGAAGTATACGGGCTGACGCCTGCCCGGTGCTGGAAGGTTAAGAGGAGTGGTTAGGGAGCAATCCCGAAGCTATGAATTGAAGCCCCAGTAAACGGCGGCCGTAACTATAACGGTCCTAAGGTAGCGAAATTCCTTGTCAGGTAAATTCTGACCCGCACGAATGGCGTAACGACTTGGGCGCTGTCTCAACGAGAGATCCGGTGAAATTTTAATACCTGTGAAGATGCAGGTTACCCGCGACAAGACGGAAAGACCCCATGGAGCTTTACTGCAGCTTGATATTGGACTTTGGTACGATCTGTACAGGATAGGTGGGAGCCTTTGAAGCCTGAGCGCCAGCTTGGGTGGAGGCGCCGTTGGGATACCACCCTGATCGTATCGGAGTTCTAACCTGGTACCGTAATCCGGTATGGGGACAGTGTCAGGTGGGCAGTTTGACTGGGGCGGTCGCCTCCTAAAATGTAACGGAGGCGTTTAAAGGTTCCCTCAGAATGGTTGGAAATCATTCGCAGAGTGCAAAGGCATAAGGGAGCTTGACTGCGAGACCTACAAGTCGAGCAGGGACGAAAGTCGGACTTAGTGATCCGGTGGTACCGAATGGAAGGGCCATCGCTCAACGGATAAAAGCTACCCTGGGGATAACAGGCTTATCTCCCCCAAGAGTCCACATCGACGGGGAGGTTTGGCACCTCGATGTCGGCTCATCGCATCCTGGGGCTGAAGTAGGTCCCAAGGGTTGGGCTGTTCGCCCATTAAAGCGGTACGCGAGCTGGGTTCAGAACGTCGTGAGACAGTTCGGTCCCTATCTGTCGCGGGCGTAGGAAATTTGAGAGGAGCTGTCCTTAGTACGAGAGGACCGGGATGGACGTACCGCTGGTGTACCAGTTGTCTCGCCAGAGGCATCGCTGGGTAGCTATGTACGGAGGGGATAAGCGCTGAAAGCATCTAAGCGCGAAGCCCCCCTCAAGATGAGATTTCCCAGTATGTAAGACCCCTTGTAGACGACGAGGTTGATAGGTTCGAGGTGGAAGTGCGGTAACGTATGCAGCTGACGAATACTAATCGGTCGAGGGCTTAACCTAATATAGGGATCTTTTAGCGGAGCTAAAAGTCTCTCAGCTTTCCTAAGTAGCATACTTTACTTCAGTTTCGTATCTAGTTTTCAAGGCGCAAACCACGCTTTGACTGTTTGGTGATGATGGCGGAAGGGATCCACGCGTTCCCATCTCGAACACGACCGTTAAGCCTTCCAGCGTCGATGGTACTTGAACCGCAGGGTTCTGGGAGAGTAGAACGTTGCCAAACTAGTATAGGGATCTTTTGACGAAGTCAAAAGTCTCTCTACATTCCCTGATAGCTCAGTTGGTAGAGCACTCGACTGTTAATCGAGTTGTCACAGGTTCGAGTCCTGTTCGGGGAGCCACTTTTATTAAGATAATAGGCCTTTATATGGAGAGGTGTCCGAGCTGGCCGAAGGAGCACGATTGGAAATCGTGTAGGCGTCACAAGCGTCTCGAGGGTTCGAATCCCTCTCTCTCCGCCATAATTTTTCATGCAAGGCCCGTTGGTCAAGTGGTTAAGACACCTCCCTTTCACGGAGGTAACAGGGGTTCGAGTCCCCTACGGGTCACTTTCTAATTCCCATGGAGGCTTAGCTCAGCTGGGAGAGCATCTGCCTTACAAGCAGAGGGTCGGCGGTTCGATCCCGTCAGCCTCCACCATTTAATTACATATCATGCTAGTAATGACGCGGGGTGGAGCAGCTCGGTAGCTCGTCGGGCTCATAACCCGAAGGCCGCAGGTTCAAATCCTGCCCCCGCAACCAACCTCTTACGTAGAGGGTTTACTTAGTGTGGAGCTGTGGTGTAGTGGCCCAACATGCCTGCCTGTCACGCAGGAGACCGCGGGTTCGAATCCCGTCAGCTCCGCCATTTTTTTTATTATGGACATGAGTCATTAGCTCAGTTGGTAGAGCACCTGACTTTTAATCAGGGTGTCGTAGGTTCGAATCCTACATGACTCACTTTTCAAACCGTACGAATTGTTTCAATACATAGAGCTAAACTCTTCGAGAAATCGAGGAGTTTTTTTGCGTTAAAAACGTTACGCTCTCCGTTCTGACGTTTTTGAACAAGGTCAGTTATTTTTCAGTTGACATTGATAATTATTATCACTAATATCAAGAATAGTGAAACACACGCGACTAGCGGGGGGAGATCCCATTTGAAAACGATAAAATACTGCTGCCGGAATGAGAAATTCGGATCGAAGCAAATTTATAAAACCATTAAGCATGAATTCCCAGAATTGAAACAGAAGAAGAAAGATTGCCTGGGCAATTGCAGATATTGCAAGAGGGAATGTATTGCGATGATTGGCAAAAAGAAGCTGCTATGTGCCGAATCTCCGGACTTACTTTACGCACAAATTAAGCAAATTATCGCGGCATCTAAGGCTGAAAGCGTGATGGTTTGAATATAGATTTGATGAAGTTGTTACTTCCATTTGTATTTGTATACGCGATTCTGGTAATCTTGTATGTATGGGGAATACGCAAGAGATAACCATATATAGGGATCTTTTGACGAAGTCAAAAGTTTCTCAGTTCCAGAAAGGTGTGTGCACAGATGCTAAACGATACACTAACCGAAGCGCTCAATGAGCAGATGAACTATGAATTTTACTCCGCGCACGTCTACTTGGCGATTGCTGGTTATTGCGCTGCGGAAAGTTTGGATGGCTTTTCTAACTTTTTCATTGTTCAAGCAGAAGAAGAGAAGTTCCATGCAATGAAGATTTTCAAATTTATTAATGATCGCGGGAAAAAAGTAAAGTTCGCGGGCATGGATACGCCAGTGAATCAATATGAGTCGATTCTAGATGCGTTTGAACATGCTTATTTGCATGAACAAGAAGTAACGAAACGGATTTACCACTTATCCGACTTGGCATTAAACGATCGAGAGCATGCTACCATGCAGTTCTTGAAATGGTTCGTTGATGAGCAGGTAGAGGAAGAAGCGATGTTCGACAGCATCATTAACAAGCTGAAACGCATTGATAAAGACAGCAATGCTTTCTACATGCTAGATGCGGAGTTTGCACAACGCTCATTCACGCCACCAGCTGCGGAATAATTACATTCGATTTTATAGGTGAAAAACTTACTTGTCGCATTTTGTTGCGGTGGGTAAGTTTTTTCTATTTGGTTGTCAGGGTTTAGGTTGTATAGTAAGGAAGGAAGGGGAGTGTCTAATGGAAAAATTAGATTTAGCTAAAGCCTACAAGTCGTACTACTCAGCCCCAGTAAAGCCGCAGCTTGTTCAATTCGGGCCAATTTCCTATGTATCGATTGTTGGACAAGGGGACCCCAATGAGAGCGGCTTTGCGGCCGCGACAGAAGCGTTGTATACCGTTGCCTATAGCGTGAAGGCGCATCATAAGAAGCTTAATCAAGATTTCACCGTTGCGAAGCTAGAGGGGCAGTGGTGGGTGGACGGAGATCCAAGAACGGCCTTGCAGGTCCCCAAAGAACTATGGCATTGGAAGCTGCTCATACGTATGCCGGATTACGTGACGGTTGATCAAATAACAAGGGCACGTGAGGCGGCTGCCGCCAAGAAGAAAGAGCTCACTCTGATCTCGCATGTTAATCATGCTACCCTGCATGAGGGAACCTGTGTACAAATGCTCCACGTAGGACCTTATTCCACGGAGCCAGAGACGCTGTCGCAAATGGAGACGTACATGGAAAACAATCAACAAAGTATCCATGGTCTGCATCACGAGATTTATGTATCGGACCCTAGACGGGTTGAGCCAGCGAAGCTGAAAACGATTTTACGCTATCCAGTTAGGCCCATCGAGTAGAAGTGGTATGGGGGTGATTTTTACGTTAAAATAGAAGATAATGTCGAGTAGCTGTGGGGGAGGCCTGTCGTATGTGTATTCGGAACATGGCGAGGAAGGGACAAGCAGGTATGGTCCTGATCAGCTTGATAGGATTATTGTACGCGGCTCCTGTTGCTCACGCTTCTTTGTTAGATCGTGTGAAAGATATTTATCAACTGCCAGGTCATGTCGAGCAAATTCAGAAGGATTATGAAGCGACCAAGCAAGAGCTTGCTGATCAGAAGGATAAGCTGGCCGAGGCGGTTAAACAATCGCAAGAGATCGAAGATCGTCTGCTGCGTCAGAATGAGGATCTGAAAAAGGATAATGCTCAACTTCAAGAGCGTTTGAAGGCGATGGAGCAAATTGCCCGCGATAAAGATCAGCGCAATCGTAAAATCCTCTACATGGTGATTACCGCTGCAGCCCTGGTTGTAGGTTATTTCCTGCTAGGACGTGTGTTCCGATTGATCGTATGGCGAAGACAGAAGCGCGGACTGCGGTAGAAGGTGAACGGGGGGTTTGGGGATGGAGGTTATCTATGTAAATGAAGGCGCGCTAGCCAGAATGGCCACCATGCGGCTCCAGAAGGGCGAAGCTGTGCATGTTCTGCATCCCAACCAAATCGTTGCGTTCCAAGGGAAGCCTGAGCAGCGCGAAGACGCGTTGATGAAGCTGCCCAGCATGCTGAGAAAAAAACGATTCATCCAGTCACGGGTGAGCGGTCCAGCGCAGATGATGTTAGGCCTTCCAGAGGGCTATAACATGGCCGTTTTGCCGTTAGAGGCAGAGGATGACCTCCTATTTGAGTTTCGTCATGTGCTGTTCTATACAGAGGGAGTAACGTTTACGACTCATTTGCAAAATATGAAGAACACGCTCATCACGCAGGATCTGGTGAAAATGCAGTTTCAAGGGCCTGGCACCTTGGGTTTGTTAACCACGGGGCCTCTTTTCAAGATGGCTTTGGATCCCGAGCAGCCCCTGTATGTTGATGTGCAATGTCTCGTTGCGTATCCGCGGCAGGCCAAGCTTCGCCTCAGTGTGTATGGGAATACGCTGGCCAGCCAACATATGAACTATCATTGGGAGATGACGGGGCATGGGCATGTGCTTATGCAGCCGTGCAAGCCTGACCCTAAATTAGATGAACATATGAAATCGGATAGTCTGTTGCGCCGCATTGCGCGCGAAGTGCTGCCGTTTGGCGGGGTTTTTATCAAATAATGGGTGAATTGAAAAAACAGTTGCAAATGGGATAGATTCCTGATATATTATTCCTTGTCGCCTCAAGCGACAAAACATACCGTGCGGAAGTGGCTCAGCGGTAGAGCATCGCCTTGCCAAGGCGAGGGTCGCGGGTTCGATCCCCGTCTTCCGCTCCATAAGCGCCCTTAGCTCAGCTGGATAGAGTATTTGACTACGAATCAAAAGGTCGGGAGTTCGAATCTCTCAGGGCGCGCCATTTACACTTTCTATACACTACGGGACGTAGCTCAGCTTGGTAGAGCACCTGCTTTGGGAGCAGGGGGTCGCATGTTCAAATCGTGTCGTCCCGACCATTTCTTACATTTTGATATGCGGGCGTAGTTTAATGGTAGAACTTCAGCCTTCCAAGCTGATCGCGCGGGTTCGATTCCCGCCGCCCGCTTACTGAAAAGACCACCTTCGGGTGGTCTTTTTTCATGCAAGGGAATTGAACCCCAAGGGTTCGACCGCCCGCTAGGACGGTTTTCTTAAAGGGGATCCCCAACTATAATAAAGATAGTTTTGATCAATGGAGGGAAACCAATATGACGAAGCAATTTGCCATCGATGTCGCGAAGAAGCTATACCGGGAAAACGATCAGTCTTACTTTGTGATCCGTGATCCTGAAACGGATGAGTTCAAAGTGGTTGATAAGAAAGAAAGAGATCTCCGAAATTTGAATGCATGGGTCGTTTTTAGTATAGAAACAGATATATAGACAACGGGTTGGAAACACTTACCACGGTGAAAATATTGCCAGCCCAAAACGAATTGTGCTAGTCTAACATAGACAAAAAATGCCGAATCGCCGAGCAGCAAAAGCTCGCGTACGGGGGACTTCTTTACTTGGGGTGAATGAACAGAAAGCTCGTCAGCATCTTGACGAAGGGACTGCACTAGGGAAAACCTCTTCCCGAACCCGTCAACTAACCTCGGAGGCTTCAAGGAGGCACAATCTTTTGAAACTTTTTGCAAAAAGTCTTATTTGTTCATGCGTGCTAGTTGGCGCAGCTCTACCCGTGTTCACTTCTCCATCCGTACAAGCTGCTGCACCAGATGCCGACTCGGTGAAGGTTCAGCTCAATGATCAGCTGCTTCAATTTCCTGAAGTTCAGCCGTTTATTGATGCGGAAGGCACACTTCAGGTACCACTTCGTGTGTTATCTGAAAAGCTTGGCTACCAAGTCGGCTGGTCTAAGCAAGGTGACGACATCGTTGTCACGCTGGTCAACAAGGATCAACAGATCCAATTGACGACGAACAATGACCAGGCGCTTGTGAACAGCAAGCCAGTTACACTAGAAAGCAGCCCGACGTTGAAAGAAGGAAGCACGGTGGTTCCGCTTCGTTTCATTACAGAAACGTTTGGATCTCCGATTGTGTGGAACGATCCGAACAAAATCGCGATCGTTGAGGCAGATGGCAACAGCCATAAGCCTGCCTACATCGCGCCGCCGCTAGCACCTGCTGTGCCGAAGGTTGTGCAGCCAACGTTGTCATCCCAGATTATCCAAGCGGCAACGGCGTTCCAAGGGACTCCGTACCAATGGGGAGGCACAACGCCCAAGGGCTTCGATTGCTCTGGCTTCGTCCGTTATTTATACGAAGCGAAGGGGATCGATTTGCCTCGCACCTCGGTGCAAATGTATGATCAAGCAGGGACAAGGGTGACGGACTTGAAGGCGGGAGATCTCGTATTTTTCGCATCCAATATCGTCAATCATGTCGGCATTTATCTGGGCAATAATCAATTCATTTCTGCGACAACCTCAAGCGGGGTAACCGTAGACAGTCTCGCCAGCTCCTACTGGGGATCCAGATATGTAGGTGCAAAGCGCGTGCTTTAAGGCCGAGGCTGACTCGCCAGCCTGCCAACGAATAAGGGCATCTGTTCGTCACGACTTTCACGAAGGTGAAGCATGGCGAGCAGGTGCTCTTTTAACGTCATGCGATTTTAGTCGAATTTTTGAGAATTATCGCCTATAATGGAGGAATGGTTGGAAGAAAGTAGGTGATGGGTACACCGTGCAAGTCAGTGTCTGGAAAAGCTGGTTTCATAAAATTAAATTGTCGGGTCGAACAGACCATGGGATAAGCGTTGAATCGGGACCTGTCATTCCGGATGAGATTCGGAAGGTCATTGAGCAATTTTTCAAAACGTATAATCATTTCAAAGGTGCTAGGGACATTCAGACCGACACGTTTATTCGCGAAGTGTTCTATGCAACGAGGCAAGATCCCAAAGATCAGCGCTCGATCGGAGAAATGGAATCTTATATTCAAAGTAAGAATGTGCATCGTTTGCGGCTGAAATCGCATGTGATTGATGAGTATTTGCGCATCGGTGAGAAGGTTTGCATGATTGGTGTAACGAGGGAGTTCAGTAATGGACATCGTAATCGTGTACTCTATTTTATCGTGAATGAGGAAGGGGCTTGGCGGTTCCACCATATCGTCCGATCACACCACGGCAAAATTATTGAGAAGTTCCACGTGAAGGAACAAGTGGGGTTTGTGGTTGGCGATGAGGGGGCAGCACTTCTTTTCTTAACCCATGCAGATTCGACGGATGCCAGCACCTATATGATCGGTGATTTCGTACATATGGAAGGCTATCTGGAAGTCGAGCAAGAGATCAGCGCACAGCTGTACTATCGGGTTGTTCGGATGAATCGCGTGCATTGACCAGGCGGATAGTGGGCATTAAAAAGGAACATGAATAGGCTTTGCTCGATTGAGTAACGCTTATTTGGTGTGCGCACAGTATGGGCAAGGAAAGTGGACATTGCCTGCCTCCATATGAAAGAATAGAACGTAACAGATTAAGGAAGTTAAAGGACTGAAGTGCCTTAGAAGGAGGCCAGCATGGGGGAAGATCAGATCGAGCTACAGGAACAGTTTTGGAAAAAAGTAAATGGAGAAGAGTTAAGCGATCTTCTGAAAGGGATAGCGGAGAGTCGATCGCTGCACGCGAGGACACTTGCATTCGTATGCATTGGGACGGACCGCTCGTCAGGCGATGCCCTGGGTCCGCTTGTGGGAAGTAAGCTGGCAGAGCTCGGCTATGCCCATGTGATTGGTACGTTAGCGGCACCGTGTGACGCGAGTAATTTGGCTGAACGGTTGGCGGAGATTCCACCCAATGCCGTGGTGATTGCCATTGATGCCTGCTTGGGGCAGAAATTAAGCGTAGGCAAGTATCAACTGTCCAACCAGCCGCTGGCGCCTGGGAAATCGGTTGGGAAAGTGCTGCCGCCGATCGGGGATTACACGATCGCGGCGATCGTGAATATGGATGGCCCGAGGCAATATCAAGTTTTACAAACGACATCGTTATATCAAGTAATGCGAATGGCAGAGGAAGTGACGAAGGCGATCGTGCATGCCTTCCCCATATAATTGAAACAAGCAAGGAACAGAAAGAGGAGAGTGAGTTGCACGTGATAGGAGCAGGTGGACTAGGAGGTCCTGGCGGAATGGGACGGCTGTCTGACGGCAATCGCCCGAAAGCGAAGCTGAAGGATGTATCGATTCGTCGTATTTTACAATTGTTCAAAAGTTACTGGGGGCAGCTGATGGTGATCATCGGCTTAGCGCTGCTTGCGGCAGTTATCGGGTTAATTCCGCCTCTTGTGATGAAAGAAATCATCGATACAGCGATTCCAGAAGGGCATGTGAAGCTGTTGGCGGTTATGGCCTTTCTGTTGATACTTTTGCCTGTGCTAAGCGGCGTGCTGGGTGTCTGGCAGAATCACCTCAATACCAAAGTAACGCAAGGGGTTATCCGAGATTTGGGGCAGTCGTTGTTTCATAATTTGCAGCGGCAATCAATGGCTTTTTTCACCGACGCGCGTTCGGGCGAAATTGTGCAGCGTATCACGGGAGATGTGCAAGCGGTCCAAAGTGTTGTGACCTCGCTGGTGGTCTCGTCGATTACGCAGATCGTTATCGTCGTCACGACCATTGGCATTCTATTTACGCTGGATTGGAAGTTAGCGATTATTTCTGTGTTGATTCTTCCTCTTTTCGTGCTTCCTGTCAAAAAGGTGTCCAAGCTGCGCAAAGCGCTTCGCATCGAGACGCAGAAAGTACGTTCCGATATCACGTCTCAGTTGAATGAGAACTTCGGGATCTCGGGTGCGTTGCTGACGCGGATTTTTGGCAGAGAGAAACAGCAAGAGCTTGAATTTACGGCGATGAATCAAAAGGTGATGGATCTGGAGCTGCGGCTGAACCTGGTCGGCCGCTGGTTCGGGATGGCGACAAGCACGCTTGGTCCGTTAGGTACCGCGATTATTTATATCTACGGGGGTTACTCCGTGATTATGGGGCATATGACGCTAGGGTCGATTGTCGCATTCACTGCGTATTTGGGGCGGTTGTACATGCCGGTAGGGACGCTGCTCAACCTGCATGTTGAGGTTGCGACGGCGCTAGGGGTGTTTCAGCGCATTTTTGAGTACCAGGACATGGTGCCGGATGTCATGGATGTTCCAGGAGCTCGCCCGATCGGGACGGTAGCGGGGCGTGTGGCGTATAAGCAGGTGTCGTTTGCTTATAGGCCGGGCGAACAAGGTGGGGCAAAGCAGGGCGGGAAGCCCGGTGATCAAGGCTGGGCAGGGCAGAGTGGGAAGCCCGGTGATCAAGGCGGAGCAGGGCAGAGCGGGAAGCCCGGTGATCAAGGCGGAGCAGGGCAGAAGGCGAAGCCCAGTGATCAAAGCGGAGCAGGGCAGAAGGCGAAGCCCGTGCAGTATGCGCTGCGCGACGTCACCTTCGAGGCGCAGCCTGGTGAAATGGTCGCGCTCGTCGGACCGAGCGGCGCAGGGAAGTCGACGCTCATCGGCATGATCGCGCGGCTGTACGACCCGACAGCCGGCGTGGTGGAAGTCGACGGCGTGGACGTCCGCGACGTGGCAATGGCGTCACTGCGCGCGCAGATCGCTTACGTGACGCAGGAGTCATTTCTGTTCCACGCGACGATTGGCGACAACCTGCGCTTTGCGCGGGAGGACGCGACGCGTGAGGAGATGGAGGCCGCTTGTCGGCAGGCCTACATTCATGATTTTATCGTGTCGCTTCCTGAAGGGTACGACACGATGGTCGGCGAGCGCGGCCACCGGCTCTCCGGCGGCGAGCGCCAGCGGATCGCGATTGCCCGCGCGATCCTGAAGCGCCCGCGCATCCTCATCCTCGACGAGGCGACGTCGCACTTGGACTCGGAGTCCGAGTCCTATGTGCAGGCGGCGCTGGAGGAGTTGATGCAAGGGCGCACGACGCTCGTGATCGCGCACCGGCTCTCTACGGTGCTGGCTGCCGATCACATTCTGGTGATCGAAGCGGGCAGCGTCGTGGAGCGGGGTACGCACAGCGAGCTGCTCGCGCTGGAGGGGCTGTACGCACGGCTGTACAGCACGCAGTTCGCGAAGGCCGCCGAGGTGGAGCAGGAAAGAGCCAATTTTCCACGATGAGGTGGGGGATTTGGCTTTTTTCCCGTGTGTTCACTTTCTGAAGGGCTGGAGACGAGGAGTTAATCGAAACAATCGACTAACTCGAGTGATGTGGTGGATAGTGGGAATAGGTTGAATCCCCGACGTGCCCTAGAGCAGCAGCTTCATCGGCCGCTGGGGCAGTCGGCGTGAGCTTCGAACTCTCGCGCAGTAAGTAGCCGAAGTATAGCACGTAATACGACACAATGATGAAGAATACGGCTGCGGTGACGGGGTCTCTAGTAAATTGCGCAAGGTCGGCAGGATTGATTTGTGCTGATGTTGTCGTTACAGCAATGACGGCATACCGATACGCAAGACGGCCAAGAAAGAGCACGAGAACCGTAATCTCAACCCAGAGGTGTGTGCGGTAATACCAGCCATCGCTCCGATGCTCGAAGCGTGTATGGCGAATGGCTGTCATTCCGAGATATGTGCCGCCCGCAAGGCCGATTCCATAGCCGATGAAATGAATTGGGTGAACGAAACCTAGAAGGAAGATAATTCCGCCTAGGAGGCTAAAAAGCGAAAGGCGGATCGTAAGCCGGCGCGTGGCAAGCTTTTGAAATCCGATGGTACGTTTCGCTCTTCGATACACGATCAAGCCGATAATAAGAACGGGAATGAGGTAATGCAACCAATTCCCCATACGGGAGCACCTCCAATCTGTTTGGGAAAGTTGATCTTATTGTAGCAAAATTGGACGTTCCATTGGGATAAAATGTTAGTCCGTTTACAAAAACCTGTCATACACTTAATAGTAGTGCGATAAAATTACTATTACACACTCTATGTGCCGCAAGGAGTTGACGGTAAATGGCTCTAATTACTCATGTGAATGTTTGTAACGAAGTCAATGAAATTTACTGTTGTCTTCGCAATAAAATCGTAAAGCTCGATGCGAATCAGAAGGAGCAATTTTGTCAGGGGTGTAAAATGTTCGCAGGTGCTGCCCCAGGCTATGCTCATGGTGTCTCTTGTGTGTGGGAAGATCTGCGTCTTATTAGTAATCCACATGTGGTGCTCAATCCGATTGAGGAATTCGCTCATAATCAAATTCGCCAAGTGCCGCCCGAGGGTCCGGCATTATTCGTATATACACCAGAATGGTAAAACATATTCTCTTTGATTTTGACGGGACACTTGTCGACTCCAGAGCACTGCTAGTGAGGCTCTACAATGAAATGGCGGCTCAATATCGGTTTCGCCCCATACGCGATCAGGACCTGGCTACGCTGCGCTCGATGTCGATTTCGGAAAGGGTAGACCAGTTAGGCGTTCCAGTGCTTCAGATTCCGAAGCTGATGGTCACGGGCCGGCAATTGTATCATGATAACATCCGATCGCTGCATATCGTACCTGGGATGAAAGAGATCATTGCCAAGCTAGCCACCCAGAACATCAAGAGTTCGATTCTGTCCTCTAATTCGGAAGCCAACATTCGTCTTTGTTTACGCAAGAACAAGATGGAGAGCGCGTTTAAAGAGATTATTTCGGCGAAGCATATTTTTGGTAAGCATAATTCGATCCGTAAAGTCATGAAGCAATGGGGGACCACGCCAGCGCGGATGATTTATGTGGGGGATGAATTGCGTGATATCGAATCGTGCAAGAAATTAGGTGTGCCCATCGTAGCCGTCACGTGGGGGTACGACTCAGCCCAGCTGTTGATGAGCGGGAAGCCGGATTATCTCGTGAACACGCCAGGTGATTTGTATCGGACGCTGATGAATTTGGTGTAGCGAATGGAATTAATAAGTGAGTTGAAAAGGGACGACGGGTCCGTCGCAGTGGAGTGACTGAGGCGGCTTCTTTATTTTTTTAGGCATAATAGCCTACGTTTCTAATCTTAGAGTGTAGAACTAAAGAACTATTTATGATATCCTTTTAGTAGGAATACCTATGGGAAGGGATGGTCATATGAAAGAAGATCGCCAAACACTTGTTGATGAATTTTTTGCGATGATTCGCAGGTTGAACCGTACGGGTTCTGATATTATCAATGTAAGAGAATTTTTCTGGAGATCCTCTGAGAGCCGTGGCTTTGTCCCGCCGACCGTCGAATTTATGACTGTGCTCAAAACATATAATGCCGTGCTGTTCCATGAATTTCGTAAATCGCTTGTTCCCAATACAAGTATGCATATTTTAGCCAATGTACATATGGAAGCGGGAGAAGCACTCATCAGCCTAGGCATCACAAGCTTGGAAGAGCTTGAACTAGCTGTTAAGGGCAAGATTATGACGAAAAGTGCCAGTGCTGGATAGCCATATCGCTGGCACCCGAATGAAGTAAGCCCAAGCGCAGATAGAGGCGCTTGGGCTTTTTTATTGCATAGGTGCGTAGACGGAACGACGTTCCGCTTGGAGTGGGAAATATATGGCGTACGGAACTAATCCTTCTTTTGCCCCATGGCAGCAAGCAGCTTGTCAGCCAGCGAGTTCCCGAGCTGGGCCTGATCGGAGAACTGCTCAATGAGCTGTCGGTTCGCCTTGGCTGTGGCTTTGCGTCCGCCGCCTGTTGAATTGCCGTCGATCTTCTCGACGACATTGCAAGGACGGCATTGAAAATATTTGCCTGCTTTGCCCGTATGGATTTCCATTTTCTTATGGCATTGCGGGCATCGATGGTTCGTAAGCTGGCCGTCGGCCTCGCGTTTATAGGAACACTCGCGGCTTGAGCAGACGAGGAAACGGCCGCGTTTGCCTTTGACTTCTTGCAGGAATTCGCCGCAATCCGGGCATTTGCTCCCTGTTAAATTGTGCGGCTTGTAGGCTGCTGAACTGCGTTTGACTTCCGCGACAAGCTCGACTGTTTTCTTGCGGATACCGTTCAGGAACGTATCCATGCTTCCTTTGCCTTTGGAAATCCTCTCGAGCTCTTGCTCCCAGCGTGCGGTAAGCTCTGGCGAGCGAAGTTCCTCGGAAGCAAGCTCGATCAACTGCTTGCCCTTGCCAGTCGGCATGAGCGAGTTACCTTGGCGCTCAATCGTGTCCGAGGAGATGAGCTTCTCGATAATATCAGCTCGTGTGGCTGGGGTGCCGAGGCCCCATTTCTCCATCTGCGAGAGCAAGGAAGCCTCATTGTAGCGAGCAGGCGGCTTCGTCTGCAGGCTCACCTGACGGACGTTGCGCGCAGCGACCTTATCCTGCTCCGACGCTTGCGGGAGAAGCTGAGAAGATTCTTCCTCTGAGTCGTTATCTTCGCGATCAGGGTCTGTGAAATCGGAGGCGCCATACACGTCTTTCCAGCCAGCCTGCTTCACGACTTTACCAGAAGCGTAGAGCTTCTCGCCAGCGATCTCGATCGTCAGTTTGGTCTCATCGTAGCGGCAAGGCCCGCAGAAAAGGGCAAGAAATCGCCGAACGATCAGGTCGTAGAGTCTGCGTTCATCGGCGCTTAACGTTGCTAATGAAATCGCCTCGCCCGTTGGGATGATGGCATGATGATCGGTAACTTTTGCATCGTCGACGATTCGTTTCGTAATGGTCAGCGGTTTACGAATAAACGGTGCAGCAAGTGCTGCATAAGGACCAATCGCTGCGCCTTTCAGACGGCCGAGCAAGGTCGGCACCATGTCTGAGCTTAAGTAGCGCGAATCCGTTCGCGGATACGTGACGATCTTGTACTGCTCGTACAATCGCTGCAAAACGTTGGATGTTTGTTTGGCAGAGAAGCCGAACTTGCGGTTCGCATCGCGCTGAAGCTCGGTTAGATCATATGCTAGCGGATGTGGAATCTGCTTCTCGGTGTTCTTCACCTGCACGATGCGGCCGTTCTGGCCGTGCAGCTTTGCCTTTAAGGCATCGGTCCGCTCACGGTCGAACAGACGCGGGTCGCCTGTCTTCGGATCCCGCCACTGGGCGCGGAACGATCCGAGGTCGGCTTCGATGAGCCAGTAGGGCTCGGAGCGGAAATCCCGGATTTCCGCTTCGCGGTCCGTCATCATCGCGAGTGTGGGCGTCTGCACACGCCCCGCTGATAGAGAGGCGCCGAACTTGCTGGTCAGCGCGCGCGTCACATTCAGGCCGATCAGCCAATCGGCCTCGGAACGACAGACGGCTGCTTGATACAGCCGATTGTAGTCGGTGCCAGGCTTCAGCTGCGCGAAGCCTTCGCGGATTGCTTGATCCGTCTGAGACGAGATCCAAAGCCGTTTGAACGGCTTCTTCCAGCGGATCAGTTCCATAATCCAGCGAGCCACGAGCTCACCCTCGCGCCCCGCATCGGTTGCGATAACCAGCTCTGCAAGGTCGCCCCGCCGGCTTAGCTGCTCAATCCCGCGGAACTGATGTGACGTTTCTTTCATCACTTTGAGTTTCATTTTCTCAGGGATGATCGGAAGGTCTTCTAGGTTCCAAGTTTTGTACTTTGCGTCATAATCATCGGGTTCAGCGAGTGTCACGAGATGACCAAGCGCCCAGGTGACGACATATTTGGCACCCTCGAAGTGGTGTTTTTGCTTTTGGTTACAGCCAAGCACTCGCGCAATCTCTTTGGCGACACTTGGTTTTTCAGTGAGAACAAGAATTTTCATAGGAGATCGACCTCTTTTCTACATACCCATTAGCATAAGCGAACAAGGAATACATTTCAATTCAGCTTTTTCGAAAAAAAACATGGATCAATTGGCGAAAAAAAGGGAATATTGTCTTTTTTCGTCCGAATATGAGGTATAATGGTTGTAATTAGAATGAAAAGAGGTCAATCCTGAATGGGTCGCATGCTTACTCTTTTTACCAACCACACCATTAAAATGAGGCTGCAGCTGTGGATTAGCACCATCATTGTTTTACTGGCCTTTTCAATTATTGTTCCTTTTTATTTTATAGAGAAGAAAGATCGCCTGGAAGAAGCGGATGTGCAATTGAAGCAGGTTATTACCCTGCAGAGCTTATATATCGAACGTTGGAATCAAGAAAAGCTGGATGCGATCAAACGTTTCTCACTTTCGGATAATGCCAAGTTTCATCGTATTGGTGATTTAAAACGAGAATTTCAAGATTACGCAAAAGTGGAATCGGAATTTCAATCGATTACTTATGTGGAGCCGAATGGCTACATTTTTCCAGAAGGGAGTGGGCGGAGTCCAATCTATGTTGGGGACCGAACCTACTACCTCCGTGGCAAAGAGAAAAAAAGTTATGTATCTGGTGTTGTCATTTCCAAAGATGATGGCAAGCCCGTTATTACGTTTTCGGTCCCTGTGCTCGATGATCATAATGAGTTCAGAGGCATTGTGCTAGGGATTGTTACCCTGGAGATGTTGAATAAATTGATGTCTCAGCTGAGCTTCGGGGAAACCGGTGAAGTGTACGTTCTTGACTCTCAAGGTAATATCGTCACGGCTTCCAACCATGCAGCGGACAGCATGATTACCCAGCGAGCATCGTCTGAGATTTTCACGCGTGCGAGGTCAAATAGTAAAGACCATAGTGCTTATACAGGATTCAGGGGAGAAAAGGTATATGGCCAATATCGCTGGTCGCCAGAGAGGAATTGGGTCGTCGTTGGTGAAATCACACAGAAGGAAGTGTTCTACAAGCTCAATGAACTGAGTGTGACGATCATCATAATTTCATTGATAGCGCTTCTATTTAGTATTGGTGCTGCTGTGATGATTGCTTCGAAGATGGAGAGGCCGATCCGTTATCTGCTTCGTGCGACAAAGATCATTCAGAACGGCAACTACGATTATCAGATCAACGCGGATAAAATCAGAAAAGCGCCGATGGAACTGCGGCAATTAGTCAATACCTTCAATTTAATGTCAGGCCGCTTGAAATCTAATATTTCACTTCTTGAGCATTCCGCTTGGATGGATCAACTGACGGAAATTCATAATCGCCGATTCATGATGACGGAGGGCAACAGGCAGCTGCAAATGTGCATCGCCTACGGTCAGACCTGTTCCATTCTCATGATGGATATTGATCATTTTAAGAAGATAAACGATACCTATGGTCACTTAGTAGGCGATGCGGTTCTTCATCATGTAGCGAGTCTTTTAAAGCGATACGTGAATACGGAAACGATTGTGGCTCGCTACGGGGGCGAAGAGTTTATCGTGCTGCTCCTGCATAAAAATGCGGCTGAAAGTGCTCAGGTGGCTGAGGAACTAAGAGAGCTATTCATGCAAGAGCCTTACATCAACGAAAAGGTGACGGTCAGAATTACAGCGAGCATCGGTGTTGCTGAGTATTCACCAACCTTAGAATATGGAACAATGATTATGGAAGATATGGTTTCTCGAGCGGATCATTCCTTGTATCGTGCGAAGTCTGGCGGACGGAACCGAGTGGAAGTAGATACGAAGGGGAATCAGGAGAAGCGGTTTGAGGAATAGCAGATTTGTGGAGGTGTAAAATGAAAGCAAAAGTCGCGATTGTGGCTGGCGGCACGGGGCTGGTCGGGCGGGAGTTGTTGAAGCAGCTTTTGGCGGATGAAAGTTATGTGCGAGTAATCGCACTGGTTCGGACGAAGATGAACATGGATCGTCTACCTGGTGCGAATAAAATAGAACAGCGTGTCATCGACTTCGCGAATCTGTCAGATGCGGTTGATCTCGCCGAAGTGGCCCAGGCACATGTGTTCTGTACGTTGGGCACGACGATTAAAAAAGCAGGCTCCCAGCGACAGTTCCGGAAGGTGGATCTCGAATATCCGCTGCAGCTAGGGAAACTAGCAAGCCTTGGTGATGCCGATGCGTTCGCCATTGTGACGGCAATGGGAGCGAACCGTGATTCTTCGTTCTTTTATAACAAGGTCAAAGGGGAAGTAGAGGACGGATTGCGTGCGCTTCAATTGCGGTCTTTGCACATACTCAGACCCTCTCTGATCCTAGGGGATCGCGGGGAGTTTCGGTTGGCGGAGCGATGGGGAAGCGTGCTAGCGCAAGCGATTGCGCCCTTGATGGTAGGGAAATTGAGGACCTATCGGCCTATTCATGCGAGCACGATTGCGACAGGGTTAATTCGAGCTGTGAAGTCTGGTAAAGCAGGGGTTCAGGTGTTGACGTCTGGGCAAATTACAGCCTTGGCTGGCAAGTAGGATGCGGCTTGGATGCGAGCTGATCGCAGAAAGAGTTGCGTCTCTAGTTATTTTTTCTTAAAATGTTAAGGTCGTTAATGATTAAGGTGATTCATTCATAGAAAGTAGGTATACACATGATCGATCATATTGTACTAGTAAAATTTGGTGAAACGACAACACAGGAGCAGCTTCAAGAGGTTGTTGACCGTTTCAAAGCGCTTCGCGCGCATCTGACAGGGATCGTAGACATTCAAGCTGGCATCAACTTTTCAGAGAAAAATAAAGGGTATCAGGTTGTTTTGTCTGTGCGTTTTGAGGATAGAGCGGCCTTGGAAGCTTATGGTCCTAACCCAGAGCACCAAGCGGTGGCTGCTTATATTCGCGAAGTTGGCCGCGAAGATAGTTTGATTGTGGATATTGAGATTTAGGGAGCAAGTTCCCTATAAAGTGACCAAACGCCATCTGAGCCTCCCCCAATGGGAGGCTCAGAGTCTTATTGGCCGTCGGGGCCTCCGAGGCTCCCAAATTGGTTAAGCCTCCCACATGCGCTTCCGATACACCGAAGGCGCCGCTCCGCTCCATTTGTGAAACTGCTTCGAGAAGTAGAGTGCATCATTGAATCCGACGGAGGAGGCGACCTGATCGATCGTCATGGCGGTTTGCAGCAGCTGCTTGGCCCGTTCCATGCGGATGTTGAATAAATATTGCATCGGCGATAAGCCAGTGGCTTGTTTGAACATTTTGCACAGATAGGTACGATGGTAGCCCAGGCTGTTAGCCAGATGCTCGATGGACACCGACTGGGTGTATTGAAGCTCCAGGTAACGGATGGCTTGTCCAACCTGGCGCTGGATATCGGTTTCTGCGATGGGCTTCGCCGAAATTTTCGTGGTGTTGGCACGAGCGAGCTCGCGAAGCAGCAGACGCAGCCAGCCTTCGGCCTCCAATTCTTCTAATTGGGGCAGATCATTTTGACGGAAGCAGGCACGAATGTGTCGGTAGTAATGCCGAATATGGCGGGGATTATTCCCGGACACGACGGCTTGCTCTGGCGTAACACCGATTTGCGCCAACAGTGAGTTCACGGTTTTGCCCGTGCAGGCGACCCAAGCATACTGCCAGGGTGTATGGAGATCAGCGATGTACGAGAATAATTCGCCTGGAAAAATGACGAACGTATCTCCCGCCTTGCAGCTGTAGCTGCGCCCTCTCATTTCGAATGTGCCTGTACCTGCAAAGACCGTGTGAATTAAGAAGTAGTCATGAACGGCGGGGCCCATTTTATGTAAAGGAATTGGGTTGCCAGCCCCACTGAATAGGATGGTTAAGTCAAGATTGCTGTGAAGCGGGTTAATGCTGACTTCGAAATAGGAATGTTCTGGATTCATTGACAGCCTCGTAAGGAGTATGACTTTATTTAAAGCGTACCCTATAAAACTACAAATGTCCATATTGACGTTGCTTCAATCCATATGCTTCCAATCGTGCCTGCGATATAGTAAAGCTATGAAAGCAGATTGCCATTTGGAGGAGATTACCACATGTCCAGGATTACTTTTTTAGGTGCTGGAAGCACCGTTTTTGCCAAAAATGTACTCGGTGATTGTATGCTTACCCCCGCGCTGCAAGGCTTTGAAATCGCTCTCTTCGACATCGATCATGAACGGTTGCAGGATTCAGCCAATATGCTGAATAACCTGAAGCAAACGAGTGGAAGCACTTGTACGATTACGGCGTATACGGATCGTAAAGAAGCACTTCGCGGCGCGAAATATGTGGTGAATGCGATCCAAGTAGGTGGCTATGATCCATGTACGATTACGGATTTTGAAATTCCGAAGAAGTATGGCTTGCGCCAAACGATTGCGGATACGGTGGGGATTGGCGGGATTTTCCGAAACTTGCGGACGATTCCGGTGATGTTGGATTTTGCTGCCGATATTCGCGAGGTGTGTCCAGACGCACTGTTCCTGAACTATACGAATCCAATGGCGGTCTTAACGAATGTGATGAACACGTATGGCGGTGTGCGTACGGTGGGCTTGTGTCATAGTGTTCAGGTGTGTGTGCCGCATCTATTTGAACATCTGGGGATTGATCAGTCGGGTGTGAAGGCGAAAATCGCAGGGATTAACCATATGGCCTGGCTGCTTGAGGTATCCAAAGATGGGGTGGATCTGTACCCAGAAATTAAGAAACGTGCGGCCGAGAAGCAAAAAGAGAAGCATGGCGATATGGTCCGCTATGAAATGATGCTGAAATTCGGCTTCTATATTACGGAATCTTCAGAGCACAATGCGGAGTACCATCCGTATTTCATTAAACGCAATTATCCAGAGCTTGTTGATCGGTTCAATATCCCGCTGGATGAATATCCACGCCGCTGCGTTGAGCAAATTAGCCGTTGGAAAAAGATGCGCGAGGAACTTGTCAATGATGTGAATCTGACGCATGTGCGCTCGCATGAATATGCGTCGTATATTTTCGAAGCGATTGAGACGAATGTGCCGTTCAAAATTGGCGGCAATGTCATGAATACAGGCTTAATCACGAACTTACCGCGCGAAGCTTGTGTGGAAGTGCCTTGTCTGGTTGACCGCAACGGGGTGACACCAACGTTCGTTGGTGATTTGCCTCCGCAATTGGCGGCGCTCAACCGTACGAATATTAACACGCAGCTGCTGACCATTGAAGCGGCGATCACGCGGAAGCGCGAGCATATTTATCACGCGGCGATGCTGGATCCGCATACATCCGCAGAGTTATCGATGGACGATATCGTCGCGATGTGCGATGAGTTAATTGAAGCGCATGGCGATTGGCTGCCAGCGTATAAGTAAGAGGAAAGCCGTGGGGAGATGGTGCCCACGGCTTTTTGTATGCTCGGGTAGGGTACTTACCCGCCGAACGCGTCGCGAAACGCGTTATTCAAGGTCTCCAATTCGACGTTCCATATGGGGGCGATCTCGGGGCCAACATGCTCGTCAAACCAGTCGGCCAATACCCGACGGTTGCTGCCATTTTCGACGATGAAGGGGAGATTGAGCATAACTTTTTTCACATAAATGGCCTCGGCGGCATCGATTTGCTCGGCGGAGAGCCACACTTTCAGGCGCTTAATCGTGCGATACAATTCTTTGCTGCAAGCCCTGCGGATGGCACGAGCGTTGGGATAAAGCTGTTTGTGTCGTTCATTTTGTTTTTGGTACACCATGCTGGGATCGACGCTCCTCTCTCTGTTATGTGTATGCACAGAGAGGGCGGGGAGCGACTAGAGACAGGTACCTATAGCGCCCAAGTTACGAACAAATCAATAGACTTGAATGTAGCCGATCATTGGACCATTGTGGGCCATGTCCGTATGCGTCATGCAGATGAGGCGGTAGGTGCCTTCTTGATTCGCAGTGAAATGAACGATCGTTTCTTTGCCTTTCTTCACTTCGCCGGAAACATTCAGTCCTTCAATGAGAAAAGGGTGGCTGTCGCCATTAATGCCTAAGATGCTGAGCTTAATGCGCTCACCCTTGCGCACAACGATGGTGCCAGGATCCCAGCGGTAAGCTTCAATCGTTTTTCCATCGGCTGTGGTGGACTTGAATTCTCCGGCGACCAAGTGAATGGTGCGTTCAGCGACAGGCTCCGCTAGCGTGGGGAGGATGCTGTCACGATGCAGATAGAGCCATCCGATCATAATGAGTAATAATGCAGCAGCTAGCTGAAACACATGCTTGCGCTTAATAATCCATATTCGGGACATAGGGTCCGCCTCCTGTACAAGGGTCTTGTACATCTTATGCGGAGGCTTGTCAGCGCATGAATGGCTTTAACAGCCTACCACCATGTGGTTGGGTAGGCGGAGCGGGTTGCCCGGTGGTAGCCGAGGGCAACAAGCACGATCAGCGCTGCGCCGAGCAGCACCGGCGTGAGCAGGAAGCTCCAGCCTGCGCCGGTGAGCATCACGAGCAGCGGGTCGGCGCCTGCAGGCGGATGCAGCGTGCGCGTCAGCTGCATGAGCGTGATGGCGGCGCCGACCGCCAGGGCGAGGCTCCACGTGTGCACGCCGAAGGCGGAGAGGGCGCAGAGCCCGACGAGCGTGCTGAGCACGTGGCCGCCGATGAGGCTGCGAGGCTGAGCGAGCGGGCTCTGTGGGAGAGCGAAGGCGATGACGTAGGAGGCGCCGAAGGGGGCCATCAGCAGCGAGATGCGGGCGGCATCGCCGAGCAAGCTGCAGGCGAGGATGGCGATGAAGCCGCCGTATCGGCCTATCGCTTGGATTTGGGGATTGTGCCGCGGGACCCCAAGGTGCGGCATCTTGCTTTTACCCCTTTGCTCCAAGATGAATTGGTATGGGTTGGGGCTCCTGCGCTAGTGGGGCTAGTGGAAAGTGAAGGCTGGGAGGCTGTCTCGCAAACGCAGGTCATCAGCTTCGGCAGCCGCTGCATTTACCAGACGTTCGCCTCTCGGGCGCTGGCGGATAAAGGGATAGGGGCATTTACAAAGATGGGGTTCGATAGCACGGAAATGCTCAAACAAACGATGATGTGCGGGATGGGGATCTCGTTATTGCCCGTCACCTCGGTACAAAAGGAACTTCCTGCGGGTACGCTGCGCCGTGTTGAGTCGGAACCACCCATGCCCTTGGAGCATGGGCTTATTCACCGCGTTGGCAAAGATTTAAGTGCACCTGTGGAAGCATGCAAGGCGCATATCCAGGCGTATTTTGGCAAGGAGCTGCATAGAAGTAGAGGATAAGAGCCTGTCTATGATAAAATGAAAGACAATGAGTTTTTCATATGAAAAGAGGGTAACGAATGTTGAGTGATTTGATTCACAATGTTTTGGTCTTTTTGGAAGGCCTGGGCTATTGGGGGATTTTTCTCGGCTTAATGATGGAAATTATTCCGAACGAATTGCTGCTCGCGTACGCTGGGTATTTGGTTTCCAATGGCCAAATTAACTTTGTTGGCGCTATGGTCTGTGCGGTTCTTGGCGGCACATTGGCCCAAATCGTGCTGTACTGGATTGGCCGCTACGGCGGCAGGCCTTTTCTGGAAAAATACGGGAAATACTTGCTCATTTCTAAGCATCATATCGATGTGTCGGAGAGCTGGTTCAACCGGTACGGGATGGGCATGATTTTCACCGCAAGATTCATTCCAGTTGTACGGCACGCAATCTCACTGCCAGCTGGAATGGCGAAGATGCCTTTAGGCAAATTTTCCTTGTACACCGCACTAGCACTCGTCCCATACTCTTTCTTGTATATTTATTTGGGCATGAAGCTCAAGGACAACTGGGAGACGATCGGCGAGTATGCGGGGCCGTATATTAAGCCTCTGATTCTAGCTGCGATTGGGCTGACGATTCTGTATGTCGGGTATCAAGTTTATTTGAAAAGAAAAACGAAAATGTAGTTGCTGATGATTTGGCGGTTTCGTTTGCTTTTGTTACAATGAAGAAGAAGTTGGATGATCTTGGGAGGATGAAAACGATGAGTACAAATCTAGCTAGTAAGCTGCGCACGGGCCTTAAGCCGCAACAGTTTATCGATGGTATGGAGAAAAATAAAGAGCAATTCCTAGCGTATTACGATGGTTTCGCTTGGGATAATGAAGAGGATAAGGAATATTTCGATTCTCTCAATAATCGTGATGACCTTCGTTGTGTCATTATTGCAGCTGACTGGTGCGGAGACGTTGTTCGCAATGTGCCTGTCGTTTTCAAAGCTTTGGAAAACAGCGGCGTACCGACCGAAGTATTGATTATTGAGCAAAACTATGACGTGATCGATCAGTTCCTGACAGGCGGCGGACGCGCGATTCCGATCGTTGTGTTCACAGATACAGGCGGTTTCGTGCTTGGACATTGGGGACCACGTCCGAAGAACGTGCAAGCGGTTATGACACAGTTCAAGAAAGACAATCCAGATCGCGAAGCGGCTGATTATAATGAGAAAATTCAAGTAGCCAGAGCCGAAATGGCGCGTCAGTATGGCGAAGGTAACGGTTACCATGCTGTTATTGTGAAGGAACTTCGTTCACTGATCGAATCGTTCTAAAAGAGAGGCATCACGATGATTAACATTCAATCTTTCGTCTTGGGACCCGTGCAGACCAATGCTTACCTGCTATCGAATCCAGAGACGAATCAAGGTATCATTATCGATCCGGGGATGAATCCGAAATCGTTGATCAAGAAGATTGCCGACATGGATATCGTGGCGATTCTGCTCACGCATGCGCACTTTGATCATATCGGCGGCGTTGACGAGATTCGTAAGCTTAAAGGCTGTCCCGTGTATATTCATGATTTGGAAGCCGATTGGCTGACGAATCCGAAGAAGAACGGTTCTGCGCGCTGGCCCGATCTCGGCGCACCAATTGTGACAGATCCAGCGGAATTCGCGCTGGATGAGGGACAAACACTGGAGTTTCTGGGCATCCAGCTCAAGGTGTTTCACACGCCGGGCCATTCTCCTGGCAGTGTGAGCTTCTTGTATGATAATCACCTGTTCGGCGGTGATGTGTTGTTCAAGCTATCAGTCGGTCGGACCGACTTGCTCGGCGGCGACCACAACACACTGCTCGACTCCATTCAGGACAAGTTGTTCCTGCTGGATGACGAGGTCATCGTGTACCCTGGACACGGCGCTAAGACAACGATCGGCTTCGAGCGTGAGAACAACCCATACGTGTAAGGTAGAACCGCTCCCTCTGATGAGAGAGCGGTTCTTTTTTGCGTGGCAGAGGAGCGGGAGATAGTCGAAATAATCGACTAACGCGAGAGGAAATGGGCGGATTGGCGGGAGATAGTCGAAACAATCGACTATCTCCTGGAGAATTGCGCGAGTGGCTTGTTCGCCCAAGATATTTAACCATTTTATTGATGAACTGGGTGTTTACCGTGTGCAAGGTAGGTGCTTCCCCATAGACTGATGTTGTAAGCAATTCACCTATCAGCTACTTCACCCTGCCAGTTGTAGAGCGATGTAGTCAGCTTGTAGCCATCTCAGTAGGACAATAAAAATGGAGGTGCCCACTTATGGAATATGTAAAAGTTCCGAATTACCCTGTAATGCCGATGCCAATGCCAACCCCAATGCCTGCCCCAATGCCAACTCCGCTTCCTGCACCAGCGCCAATTATGCAACAACCTGCACATGACATTCACTTGCATGCATCGTACCAACAAACACAATTCATCTACCCGAAACCCGTTCACACAGCAGCAGTTGTTGCTCATACGCCAAATATGTCAGCAGCAAGCATTCTGGTCCTCTTCATTCTACTCGTTATTATTACGAGAGGCATTTGCAAGTATTAATTCGACAAGCCAGCGGACGGTTCCAAAAAGAGGCGATCCCACAAGACTTCGGTCTTGGCGGGAGTGCTTCTTTTTAGTTTGTGGCATGAAAACCGCAAAGTAGCGGTATTTTTGCACAAGATAGCATCACTTTTGAAAGCGCACTCTTGGTATGCTGAGAGCAATAACAAGCAGGGAGATGAAGCGATTGTTGAAAGTAGCGATTATCGGAGCTGGCGCGATTTCGAGGGCGCACATTGAAGCGTATTTACAATTTCCAGAGCGGTGCACGATTGTTGCAATAAGTGATATTTACGAGGATAAGGCGCAGGAGCGGATTGATCAATTCCAGCTAAATGCGCGTTCGATCAAGGATTACAAGGAATTACTCCAGGAGGAGATTGACCTCGTATCGATCTGTACGCCGCCCTATACGCATGCTTCGTTGGCGGTGGAATTCATGGAGGCTGGCGCGCATGTGATGGTTGAGAAGCCGATGGCTTCCTCTCTCGAAGAATGCGACTTGATGAATGCGGCCGCACAGCGGACAGGCAAGCTGCTCTCGGTTGTGGCCCAGAACCGATTCAAGACGCCGATGATGAAAATGAAATCGGTGCTGGAGAGCGGCCTCATGGGCAACATCGTCCATGTGCAGGTGGACTCCTTCTGGTGGCGCGGCCACTGTTACTATGACCTCTGGTGGCGGGGCACATGGGAGAAGGAAGGCGGCGGCCCAACGCTGAACCATGCGGTGCATCATATCGACGCGCTGCTGTGGATGATGGGCAGCCCGACAGAGGTGCAAGCGTTCATGAGCAACGTGTCGCACGACAACGCCGAGGTCGAAGACCTTTCGATTGGCATGCTGCGCTATGCGAATGGCGCATTAGGTCAAATCACGAGCTCGGTTGTTCATCATGGCGAGGAGCAACAGTTGATTTTTCAAGGTGCGAAAGCGCGAGTCTCGGCACCGTGGAAGGTGAAGGCGTCGAACTCGACGTCAAATGGTTTTCCAGAACCAAACACGGAGCTGGAAGAGGAGCTGCAAGCTTTGTACAGCAACTTGCCAGATGTCACCTACGAAGGCCATGCAGGCCAAATCGACAATGTGCTGAGTGCGATCGAAACGGGAGAGGCATTGCTGATCGATGGGATCAGCGGTCGTCAAACGTTGGAGCTCATCACGGGGATCTACAAATCAGCGAGCACAGGAGAGCTGGTGAAACTCCCGCTAACCGCAGCGGATTCGTTCTATACGAGAGACGGTGTGATGGCGAATGCGACGCATTTTTATGAGAAAAGTGCATCGATTGAAAATTTTGCCCCACAGAATATAACAACGGGCAACTCATATAAATAACGATAGGAAGACTGACCATAATGCAAAAAAACGATGGCATGAATTACGCTCCACAAGGAAGCTTTAAAACAGTTTGTCAGCCAGGAGAGTTCGTGATCGCAGCGTCTGCGGTGGATCACGGTCATATTTATGGGATGTGCAATGGGCTGCGGGAAGCGGGCGGGGAGTTGAAATGGGTGTATGATCCAGACCCAGCCAACGTCGATAAATTCCTCAGCACGTACCCAGGCGTGCGGGCAGCAAGTTCGCTGGAGGAGATTCTGTAGGATGCTGAGGTGAAATTCTTTGCGATCGCGGTCCACTGGGGCTGCGCGTGATGGATAGCGGCAAGGATTATTTCACGGACAAGGCCCCTTTCACAACGCTGGAGCAGCTCGAAGCAGCTCGCGCCAAGTATGCGACGTTCGAGGATTTCGGTGACAACGGGGCAACGGGTTATTTCCGCGTCGATTGGATGACGCCAGATGGGCTCAGCACATGGGGTGATGGCCGCATGACGATTCTCGGCAGCGACGGCTATATGGAGCTGCGCAAATACGTCGACATCGCCTGGAGCAAACGAGTGACCACGTGTATCTGGCTTGGATTGCTTGAATCGCACGGAGATTGCGATGACGCAAGAGCATGCGTTCAAAGCAGCGGAGCTGTGCCTGATTGCGCAGCGGGATGCGATGAGAATTACCGCGACCGAATAAGGCCGGCGTCCAGCTGCTGCTTCTGCCATTGTTTGCGGTATTGATGTGGCGTGACGCCGACGTGGCTTTTGAACATTTTACAAAAATAGGAGCAGTTCGTTACCCCAATAGCCTCACCAATATGAGCCACGGGTTGATCGGTTGATGTGAGCAGCTTGATCGCTTGCTGAAGCCGAAGGGCAGTTACATAGTCAGAAATACTAGTGCCTGTACACTCCGTAAATAGATGGGACAAGTGGTAGGGTGACAGGTGCAGGTCCGCTGACATAAGCTCTAACCGCAAGGGCTCGGTGTAATGGGCCTCCAACCAGCTTAATATGCGCTCGGCTTGGTGAGTTTTCCGAGTCGGGCCTGAACGAATCTGCCCTTCCTGCTGCTCCCACAGCGGCATGAAGCTACGGAAGAAAGCGACGAGAAAGAGGGAGAATTCCTCAAGCTCGTCTTTTTTATTTAAGGAAATCAGCTTGGTTTCTAAGCTCTCGAAGAGGGAGTGAAACTGATCCTCCTCACCCAGCCCATAAAGGCAAGGGGCGTGCAACGTGCTGGTTTGGATATGTTTGAAAAAGGCCAGCAATCGCGGCCAATGCTCGAAGTATAGCTCGTAGAGGGACGGTTCAAAATGGACAATGGACCTCACGAACGGCGTGTCCGGACTCACGTCCATCTGAATGTGGTGCAGTTGATACGGCTGAAACACGCATAGCATGCCGGAGGTGACTTCATAACTTTTCTGATCAATGATGAGCGTCCCTTTTCCCTGATGGACAACGAGGATTTCAAGCCCCTGATGGGCGTGGAACGTTCCCTGAAACTGATCATTTCCAACGCTTGTACGTTTATAGGTAAAATAGAGCGGGCTTTCGTTCAAGCCTACGTTCTGAACATAGGTCATGTCGTCACTTCCTCTCTTGTACAGCCAAAGTATACAGGGAGGAAGCGGGCATGGGCAAGAAATAGGTAGCTAGCCCGTAATGTTAACTATATGCGTGTCCCCAGAGCATCATTTATAATTGGGTTGTTTACTTATTTGTTTTAAGTTTAGTTATTCGCTTTCTTTGCACAATTGTTGGGCGGATTGTTTCAATAAATTTAAAACATATCCAAAGAAAAAGATTGTTATGTAGGACAGCCATTTTATAAGTAGGGTACCTTGCATATATTAATGATTTATGTAGTTCATCTATTTGTCCTTTATCATTCAATAATAAAATAGTATCTTGGTTTTCTTTCACAATCTCATAGATTTTATATGCAGTGAAAATATTTAAATCGCTATAGTATACATCTTGCGCTGGTGTCACATAAGGCAAGAATCTGCACATCCTTTCTTAATTTAGTACAATTAACTCGGTACTACGCGAGCAGTCTAACCTTTTGTAATACACACCTTACTAAAATAGCGTATTTCTCCAAAAAAGTATATTAGTTTTAGGAAATTATATCCGCGATTCCGCATAACCCCCCTTCTCAAGACAAGGGGGGTTATGTTACACTCAACTTGTCTGACAACCTGATAAGTTAACGAAAGAAAGTGGGGCTTCTCATGAAAGTTTCCTTATTTATAACATGCCTAAGCGATGCGATTTATCCGAAGGTCGGCGAAGCGATTGCGCGCCTGTTAGGTCAATACGGCATTATGCTGGAGTTGCCGAAGGTGCAAACGTGCTGCGGTCAGCCTGCTTATAACAGCGGCTACTGGGACGAGGCGAGAGCGACAGCAAAGACGATTCTTACCGCTTTTGAAGATAGTGATTTTGTGATTTCGCCTTCGGGCTCTTGCACGTATATGATTCATCACTACGACAACCTATTTAAGGATGAGCCAGAGTGGCTGGAGAAGGCGAAACAGCTGCAAAGCAAAACGTACGAGTTCACGCAGTTCCTAGTGAATGTCTTACATATAACGGATTTAGGGGCTGTTTTCCCTCATAAAGTCACGTATCACCCCTCCTGCCACGGCAGCAGGCTGCTCGGCGTCAAGGATGAGCCGCTTGCTTTGCTGGGGGATGTGAAGGATTTGGAACTGGTTCCGCTCCCATTTGCCGAGGATTGCTGTGGCTTTGGCGGTACCTTTTCAGTGAAAATGGCGGATATTTCCGGGGCCATGGTACAGGAGAAGGTTGACCATGTGAAGGAAACCGAAGCCGAGGTGCTTGTCGGTCTGGATATGGCCTGCCTGATGAATATTGCGGGCAACCTGCGTTATCGGAATGAGCCAGTGCGCGTCATGCATTTGGCTGAGCTGCTCTATGAAGGGGTGAAGCGCGCATGAGTCACGGGACAATGAAGTCAACAGTGAAGGAACGGGCCGATCTGGCCCTTAATGATGAGTTCCTGCGCAAAGCGGTGAAGTTCACGACTGAGCGTCTGCGCGGCGGCAAGCAGAAGGCAGCGGCAGACCATGGGAACTGGGACGATTGGCGCGAGCGGGGCAGACAGATTCGGCTGCATACGATCGCGCATCTGGACTATTATTTAACGACGTTTGCGAACAATGCGAGAGCGAACGGGGTTCATGTACATTTTGCAGAGACAGATGTGGAAGCTGTGAAAATCTCGCTTGAGATTGCCGCGGCGAAGCAGGCGAAATCGGTCGTTAAATCCAAGTCGATGGTGACGGAGGAGCTTCATCTGAACAAAGCGCTGGCAACGATTGGCGTGGAAGCAATTGAGACGGATTTGGGCGAGTACATCATTCAGCTGGCCGATGAAACACCGTCCCATATTATTATTCCAGCGATTCATAAGAACCGTTACCAAATTGCTGAACTGCTTTCGAAGGATGCTGGGGAAACGTTGGCGCCGGATACGACGATTTTGGCTGGTTTTGTTCGTAAAAAATTAAGAGAGAAATTCCTGGAAGCGGATATCGGCATGACGGGCTGTAATTTTGCCATTGCGGAGAGCGGATCGATGGTCTTGTTCGAAAATGAAGGCAACGCCCGCATGGTCACGACGGTGCCCAAAACGCAAATCACGCTCATGGGGATGGAGCGGATTATCCCGACGTGGGCCGATCTAGAGGTCATGGCAACCTTGCTGCCGCGCTCGGCAACAGGCCAGAAGCTGACCGTGTACATGTCCGGCATCACAGGTCCCCGCAGGGACGTTGACGGCGACGGACCCGATGAGATGCACATCATTATCGTGGACAACGGCCGTTCCCAGCAGCTCGGCGATCCCGAGTTTCAGGAGCTGCTGAACTGTATCCGCTGCGGCGCCTGCTTGAACGCCTGCCCGGTGTACCGCCATATCGGCGGTCATGCTTACGGCGGCACATATAGCGGACCGATCGGCGCGGTGCTCACGCCGGCGCTCAAGAAGAACGTGGGCGAATGGGACGATATCGCCAACGCGTCAAGTCTATGCGGCGCCTGCTATGAGGCGTGCCCTGTCAAGATCCCGCTGCACGACATGCTCGTATCCCTGCGTAGACGGAAGGTCGAAGCAGGCTACGGCGATAAGATCGAGGCCGCGGGTATGAAAGGTTTTGCCGCTGTGATGGGCAAAGCGAAGCGTTATAATGCTGTGCTCAAACTGGGCCAAATCGGCCAGAAGCTTGTTGTTCGTGATGGCGGTATCCGCATCAAGATCGGACCGCTCAAGGGGTGGAATTCGTACCGTGTGACACCGAGCCTGCCGAAGGCATCCTTCCGTGAAGGCTGGAAAACGTTAGAGCAAGAAATTCGCCATGGACTTACGGAGGCCGATCCTGCTATCCAAGCAAGAATGGCAGAAGCGTTGGCAGCACGGGGGAAAAAAGGAGGGCATCATCATGGCTAAACGAGAGATTACGCCTGACTGGCAAGAGAAGTTAATGAAGCTTGATCAGCAATCCTTGGCGGACCAAGAAAGCTTCATGCAAAGCATCGCCCAGAAGCTGGGACGCCCACGTGTCATCGACAAGCCGGCTCATCCGTTCCAAGGCGCCTCCGACAGCTGGAAAGCTTTCGAGTGGACACCAGAGGAACGCGTCGCGAATTTTACGGCTAATTTCCAGGCCGCAGGCGGACACGTTGTGAAAGTTGCTTCCATGGAAGAGGCGAAAACGACCATTACAGAGCTCGTGGAAACGTTGAGTGTGAAGCGAATTATCCACCAGGATCAGGCGGAGCTTCACAGTTTGGAACTGGCCGAAGCGCTGCCCGAGGTGGATCTGGCGGTTTGGAACACCGATGAGGACACGAACTGGAAGGCCAGCGCAGCGAATGCGGATCTCGGCATCGTGCTCGCTGACTACGCGGCGGCTTACACAGGGTCCCTAACTGTGCTATCATCGAAAGAAAAAGGTAGATCCGTGAGCTTACTCCCAGGAGCCTTGATCGTCTTGCTGCCGATCGAGAGATTGAAAACGAGACTCGGCGAAATTCTCGCCCCGATCGATCTCATCGCGAGAAAGGACCTGCCCGCAGGTATTCACTTCATCTCGGGTCCGAGCCGTTCGGCGGACATTGAGAACGATTTGACGATCGGTGTGCATGGTCCAGGGATTGTTCACGTGTTACTTATCGGATAGAAGAGGTAATCTGATGGAAGTTAATAAGCTTCAGAAGCAGAATCACTATGATGAAATCGCCCAGCAAATCAAGGCCATGATCGTGCAAGGGCAATTGAAGATGGGCGATAAGCTCCCCTCTACCAAAGAACTGTCCGAGCGTTTTGGCGTTGGACGCTCGACGATGAGGGAGGCCCTCAGCGCGTTGAAGGCGATGGGCCTTATCGAGATTCGCCAAGGTGGCGCTTGCCGCGTCATTCGTCAGTCGCCCGCGGAGGTTTCCTTACCCGAATGGACATCACTGAAGATGAATCGAACGACACTGCTCGAGCTTATGGAAGTAAGGCAATCGCTGGAGATTTCGATCGCGGCGCTGGCCGCGAAGAAGCGGACTCAGCAGGATTTGGCCCAATTGCAGCTCATTATGCAGGATATGGAGAACGCGATCCTGGACGATGCAGAGGGCGAAAGAACGGACCTGGCCTTCCATGAACAGCTCGTGCAAGCCACACATAATGCAATCATGGTGCAGACTTGCGACTCGATCCGCAACGCCATGGAAATGATGATTCGCGATATCCGTCGTGCGGAGCTGTATGCGAATCAGGAAGTGGCTGTCCAGCTTTTGAAGGAACATAAAGTGATTTATGAAGCCATCGTCAATGGCGATCCTGTTCGAGCTACCCAAGCGATGCGCGAGCATTTGGAGCATGTGGAAAGTATTTTGATCAAATATATCTAAGTTTCATTCAGACCCCAAGAAAGCTTAATTCCTGTCAAATGCCAGCTGGCAAATGAGTGGAGTTAAGCTTTTATGCGTAAACACATGTTGTTAATGTACAAGCCCCGTGCTTTCAATTTTCACATGCGTTTCTACTTTGAAAGTCACCTCGGGATACACCGATTGCCAATGGGCATAATCCGCTTCTTTGCCGAAGTATTGACCCAAATAATGGAGGCCGAAGCCGTAAGGGTCAACCCCAGCATTTCTGATCTTATAGAGGAGGGCTTCCACGCGCTCGTTGACGTGTTTCTCCAGCAGACGCTGAACCTCCTTGGTATTCACATTCAATCTAGCTTGCTCGATGATGCCTTTGAGGTTGAGCGTCATCTTTACGACAGGAATCTCGTCATGCGAAATTGAGATGTTCCGATGTACACCTGAGACGTAAAAGGAAAGAGGCTCATCCTCGTACGTAATCGGGATCCCCGCTCTACTGAACTCATTCGCACTCATGTTATACAGCTGTGTTTCAGCTGGCGTGAGGACGAGTCGTTGTTTCATTTTATCCAATAGCGCTAAGTGCTCTACCACATAAGAATCGCCGTCAAAGCTAACAACAGGCAGGTAAGGGTCCATCCCCTTCTCTTTGAATCGGCGGAAGCTATCGAATAACGGTTCGGTTACCGTGTAAGGAGAGACGGTCCCCTCTTTGCCGAAGGTGAGAAAGAAGGAATTACCCGCCAAGCGCTCGGTCGTTGGATTCGAGGCAAGCAGCTTGCTTGCGCTGGGCTCGGCAACTGCCGTATAGGAAATTAGCTGAATATCCCGCCTTCTGCTTAGCCAATTCATAGGCTCATTCATCGTTTCCTTCACGAGACTGTCCCCGAAAAGAAAGACGCGGCAATGGCCGAAATCAATCTCTTTGTCCACGTGCGCTTTGAGATTTCGAACCGCTTCCGCAATGTTCTCTGCTTCTTGGCGCTCGATTTGGCTTTCGGCTAAGCCCTCGCCGACTTTAGAAGCCGGGATCGCTAGCCGGAGGGTCACGAGGTACGGTTTGTCCTTCTTCCCCGTCCAATCGATGCCCATGGCAACGACGAAGAACCGTTTATCAATATCTTTAAACCCGCATCCGCCGAGGAGCGTGCTTGTGAGGATGAGCGCGAGCAAGAGGATTATGAATCTCATCATAGGGATGGTAGTCCCTCCCTTTAGTTGTCCGAGTTATGAAGCATCGTGGAAGCCGTTTCTGGCTTTTTCTGTTTGTGAACGAAATACATCAACAAGCCCAGGAAAATGAACTCAACGCCGAAGCGCAGGATGAGCCACATTTTTGAAATAATCTGACTCTGCTCCAGTGAAGTGAAGCGCATGAATGCAAAGGAAATCCCGCCAATGGCCACAGCCAGCCACACATTAATCGCGGGGACAGGATCTTCCTCAACCGCGGTTGCGCGATGAAGCGAATATCGGATCAACATAATCGTTGTGTGCCAGGTGTTCATGATGAATAAGAGAGACAAGCCCGTGAATAGCAGCAGGAAGACGAACAACACGCGATTGATGAACCCATAATCCGTAATGATCGAATCAGCCGTCATGCTCCAAAGAAACACATAATCCTGGACACCAACCGTGCCATGAAAACCAATCGGTACACAGAAGGTAATGGCCAAAAAGAAGACGCCAAACAAAGGGACAACCCAGCGATAGCGGAATCGAAACCCCTCTGGATGCAAGCGATTCGTGATCGTAAGGCTGAGATAGCCAGAGAAAACAAAGGTTGCAGCTGCGATCGTCGTAAACGAAGGCGGCTGATTGACATACCCAATGACATAGCGGATCGCATCCCAGTTAAGGTGCTCGTTAAAAACCGCTTTAAGGATAAACAATATTAGTAAGGGGGCGCTGAGCAGCATCATCACTTCGTGGATGAATTGAACCGAACGTGTCGAACGACTGCAAGCCCAAATCGCAGCACCCGTCATGAGAAGCAGATTTAAATACCGGTTCATGTCAGGGTAGAAGAACATGCGAACGGTTTCGGAATACGAATAGATGACGATGACGCCTGCAGGGAGCCAGAGCACGATGCCATCGAATAAAATGAGCGATTGAGCGAGCCATTTCGGCAAATGGCGATCACATAATTCTGGAAAGCCAAGGCCAGGCATTTTCTCGAAGCAAGCCATCGTGCACAGTGATAAAAAGCTGCCGATGACCATAGCGATCAGCATGCCCGAAATAGCACCGTGAAACCGTTCTCGGATGAGCAGTGAGGGCACAAACAACATGATATTAATCATGCCGACATAGAGCACATGGTAATACAGATAGCGACTCATGTCTTATCTGCCCCTTTCCCGAGATGATGCAACTTCGCTTCCTGTTTCGGTTTGTAAAAGGCTAAGTAAGGCTGACCAAAGCTTCGGATGTTGCACCAATACGCGATGAGGACGAAGAACAGCACAACGACGCCGAGCAACCCATAGAAAATGGACGCGATGACGAATATATACTTCACGAAGCGAATGGAATAGCCGAAGCCGTTATTCGGAATGACGAAGTTAGAGATGGCAACGACTGAGGTGACGATAATCATAATGGAGCTGACCAAACCAGCTTGCTGAATCGCTTGACCTAGAATGAGTCCGCCGACCGTAGTTGCGGTAGAGCCGATATAGCGCGGCAATCGAAGACTAGCTTCGTTCAAGGCTTCAATCATGAATAACATGATGAACACTTCAACGAAGGAAGGATATGGGACAACAACACGGCTTCCCGCGATCGATAATGTCAATTGGACACGCAGAACCTCGGGATTATACGAGACGATGGCGATATAAAGGGCGGGAAGCGTGATCGTCAGAAACATGGCAAAATATCTAAGTATGAGCAGGAACTTGCTCATCCAATATGATTCATAGTCATCATCCATCGCATGCAGGAAATCGAATAACCGCACGGGCAAAATAAGCCCAAATCGGCTGCCGTCTTGTAGAAGCGCAACTTTTCCTTTCTCCAGCATGGATGCAATGCGATCAGGCCTCTCGGTTTGAAGAATTATAGGGAAGAAGCGGTGCCTTCGCCCCGAAAGCAGCTGCACGAGCTGCCCAGAAGCTTGGAGTATCTGGGTATGCAGCTTGTCCAAGCGTGTGTTCAGCAGTCTGAGCACTTCACTGTTAACCAAATTCTTGTCGTACAGCACACTGACGCGGGTTCTTGAAATATCGCCGAGCGTATATTGTTCCACACATAGAGATGGCGCGTTATAACGGACACGAACAAGACTGAGGTTCATATCCAAATCTTCCGTTAGTGCTGACTGCGGTCCTTGCAGGGCAATCTCTACTTGAACGGTATCGGGCTTGTCCTGAAATTTCCGCTGTACATCGTACCGGAACACCTGATCTTCGATTTGGAGGAGGGCTGCTCCTTTGAGCAGCAATCGGGTCCATAGCTCGGGCTGATCAGCGACACTGAAAGCAGGACTGGCGGTAATCATGCGATCGAATTCTTCGGGATTGAAGCAATAGGAGAAGGGAACGGTTAACCCGTTTTTGATCAAATTAAGATCACAGAGGGATGGGAAGTAACACAATTCCATTTGCATATAGCCATTGTCTAAGGTGTCATGAAAGAGATCGGCTGGGCTGTTCATTTCTGCAAGGATCTGTGTTATCATCCCATTTCCTCCATTTCCCATTGTGGTGACCATGCGGGTTAGCGTGCCCTAAATGGGGGAGAAACATACGATGCATATAATAGATGATTAACGAATCGCATCTCGTAGATAGGTATCAAGATGAGATCTGTGGGTGTAAGAGGGTTGTAATTCTGGTTGGAAAAACTGATACGTGTTCCGCCCTTGTGCTTTGGCTGCATACATGGCAAGGTCGGCGTTCCTTAGGAGAAGTTCAGGTGATTCGCCGTCATGCGGATAGCTGGCAATTCCCATATTCGTAGAGACATAAATATCGCCATCCTCCATGTGGAACGGAATCTCTAACAACGCAATAATACGATTAGCGAGCTCCTGAATGCTTTCCGTATTTCCGCGTGGAAGCAAGATGACAAATTCATCTCCGCTTAGCCTAGAAACGAAGCCATGTGCAGGCAGGGCAGTCGCAATCAGAGCGGCGAATTTTTGTAAAATGTGGTCACCCGCATGATGTCCGAAGGAGTCATTAATCCATTTGAAGCGATAAATATCTAAGAAAATGACACCGACCGATTCCTCACGCTCCCTTGCACAATCTAAAGCAGCTTGAAATTGCTGATGAAATTGATTCCGATTCGGCAAGCCTGTCAAATGATCGAAATAAGCAAGCTGATGAATGCGTTCCTCTGATTGTCGGATCTCGGTTAAATCGCGGATATAGGCGGTATAGATCGTTTTATTTCGAAAAACAAAGTGCGTAATGATCATTTCCGCTGGAAATGACGTTCGATCGGCGCGATATGCAGTGACTTCTAAACGTTTGCCGATGAGCGAGGATGATTTGTTGGCTAGTTGTTCATATAACAACGAGGCTTCTTGTCCATTCAGATGATCGGGAAAAAGGAGATCGAAGATCGTAAGATGGAGCGCTTCTATGCGTGTGTAACCGAATAAAGCTTGAGCAGCGGGATTGAATTCAATGATCCAGCCCTGCGATTTAAACATAAAGATCCCATCGATCGCTGATTCGAGAATGGAGGCCTTGAGGGCGATTTGCTCAGCGAGTCGCCGATCGACGGTTAACGAGCGAAAGATGCTCTTATTTTCAGATGAAGAAATGTTGCGAGCTAGTCGAAAGGCCGTGTAGGAGGCCAGCAGCGCAAAACATAACAGAAGCGCGACGAGAAAGACAAGTGAATGTTCTGTTAGTAAATGATGCATAAAAGCGGCCCCCTCAATTGGCAAAAAAGTCATGCTTACATATGTAAAAAGGGGACCATCCCGAATAAAGGATGATCCCTCGTTACTCGGCAACCTGTCAACCGTATCGCCCCTGTATGGGAAGAGTTAGGCCATGGCTTTGCGTCTCACTGTTTCCAGTGATTTGCCCTTTTCGATTTTTCGCGGTATGGGTTACCAAATAATCCATACGATGTGATGCTATTTCCCTATTATAGAGCAGGGTAAAATTACCTGTATATAGCATTAAATGTTGCTTTTTGTCGAATACAATTAAGATTGGATAAGTAAATATGACTGAATTTTAAAAGATGAAATGACATTATCATTGCCCGTTGTGGTCAAATTGCTATTATCCGACGTGAAAGTCCATGCAGTACCAGCAAAATTGTCGTCTGCATAGGCAGTAACTGTGCGACCCGCGGGCACTTTTAGCGACGAGATCGCGTCGTTCGGAATTTCTTGAAAAAGGCTATGCAACTGTGTGACAATAAAGGTTGGCATGATTATGGGTGTACAGAATGAGACCTTTCAGGGAGGATTGTAAACGATGAAAACGATAAAGCTGGGTACGAGCCAATTAGATGTGCCAGTTGTTGCGGTAGGCTGCATGCGAATAAATTCGCTAGACAAAAATGAGGCGGAACGCTTTGTGCAAGGGGCGATGGAGGTTGGAGCTAATTTCTTTGACCATGCCGATATTTATGGAGGCGGGATGTGCGAAGAGATTTTTGCTGATGCGATCCAAATGAACGCAACCGTGCGGGAGAAAATCATTCTGCAATCCAAGTGCGGCATTCGCAAGGGCATGTTTGACTTTTCGAAAGAGCATATTTTGGACTCCGTCGATCATATTCTAAAACGTCTAAAAACCGAATACCTGGATATTCTGCTCCTGCATCGCCCAGATGCTTTGGTAGAGCCAGATGAGGTTGCTGAGGCTTTCGATCTTCTGGAGCGTACGGGGAAAGTGAGACATTTCGGTGTTTCCAATCAAACGCCGCTGCAAATGCAGTTGCTGAAAAAGTAAGTCAAACAGCCACTCGTCGCCAACCAGCTGCAGCTCAGCATCACGAATTCGACGATGATCTCCAATGGGATGAACGTTAACATGCTTAATGATTCCGCTGTCAATCGGGACAGTAATGTACTAGATTTTTGCAGACTGCACGATATCACGATCCAACCGTGGTCGCCGTTCCAGTACGGGTTCTTCGAAGGTGTGTTCCTAGATAACAAGAAATTCTCAGAACTTAATCAAAAAATTGATGAAATCGCAGCTAAGTATGAAGTGAGCAACACGACCATCGCGATAGCTTGGATTTTGCGTCACCCGGCTAAGATGCAGCCAGTCACGGGCACGATGAATTTGCAAAGGTTGATCGAATGCTGCAATGCAGCGGATGTGTATCTGACACGCCAAGAGTGGTATAAGATTTATTGTGCTGCGGGGAATGTGCTGCCTTAGATGAGGGAGGAAAGTGTCATGTGGTGGATTATTTTAGTCCTAATCCTGCTTCTTAGTCTTATTATGGTGTACCGCATTACGTTGAGAGTCGGAGATAAGGTAAGAACGGCGAAGGTAATTAAGATGTCTTTACATGGCAAAAAAACGGCAAAGCTCAACAAGCAACAGTGCTCGTTCTGTCGTAAAAGGGATAAGAAACTGGCGTTCTACTCGGACGAACAGGGTAGAGTCGTTGGTGTTTGTTCTGTCTGTCGACCGCAGGCGGAGCGAAGGGCTTTGATGAGATTGTGATAAGAAAGAGACGGATGAGCGTTCATCCGTCTCTTTCTCCTTCTTTTTTGAAAATGCTAACCCGCCTATTTCCACGACGGTTGAAGCTGGATCGCAGGATCGGGACGGTGCACGCCTTGCGGCTTGTAACCGAGCAGCGAGCTGCAGCCGCACAGGTCGGCCAGCAGCCAAATAATGCTCAGCCACATTTCCGTGCCTTGCAGGCCTGGCGGGAAGGAGCGCTCCAACTCGAAGCTGAAGCCTTTGCCGTCGACCCATTGGCCTAGCGTGCGACCAAGTTGGTTTTTTGCCCATTGCACGGCTTCGCCTCGGCGGTAATCCGTTTGCTTGTAGCAAAGCCATAGCGGATGAATGACGTCGAGGACATTGCAGGCGTTGCCCGCATCATGGCGGAAGTAGTTGCGGTTACGGCTATGCGCTAAAATCGTGTCAATGGCGGCCTCCGGGTAGGGAAGCGGCAGCCCGAATTGTGCAAATGTTCCACGGGTTAGCCGATAGAAGCCGTTCACGGGCTGGAGCCATTGCTCGCCAGGTGTCGGCAGCCCCCACATGCCGCTATAGGGATCGGCTTGTGCATAGAGCCAACCGAATACATCATGTGGCCGCTCACCGCCGAAATGTTTCTGGTTTAAGTAAAGGCCGGTCCCGAAGCAGTCAATCCAATCACCGGCCGACCAGGCATTTGTTTGCCAAGGCAGAGATGCTAGCTTCTCATAAAGGGATGCCCCCTTCAGCTCCGAGACAGCACGAACCGGGTAGGGTAATGTAGCATCAAGCAGTTCCAAAGCATAGCCGACAGCTAGCAAATGATAACGGGACAAATGGTCCGTTAACCGCGCAGGGTCATCGTCAGCCGCAGGCGGGTTCCAAGGGTCAGGCAGCAGACCGCTGACAGGATCCTGAAAGCCGCGCAGTTTGGCGACCAATTCTTCCTTGTTCAGGCCGGGCGGCAGCGTGCCGAATAGAGCGGCAATTTCGATCGCGTCGCACCAGGCGCGGACGGTTTTTTTGGTGCCCAGCACCGTTTTATCTACATAAATGGGTCCATCTTCGGTTTGTACATAATAAGAGGCAAGCAATTCTTGATGCTGCGCCTTTACCTTTGCGCCGAAAGCGGCCAAAGCGCTCTCCAGATCGGAAACAGCTGCAGCGGAAGCGGAAGAACTAGCTCCTTCTAATCGGTTGCGGAGCACCTTTGCAGGATTGCCGCCTGCGATGCTGTAGGCTGGAACATCCTTGGTGACGATAGCTCCAGCCGCAATAATACTGTGTGCGCCGATGGTAACACCATCCAGCACAACGGCATTGGCACCGATCCAGACATCATCCTCGATGATGATGCCTTTCGTAGTTAGAGGCTGCTGATAGATGGGCAGCATGGTATCCTCATAGCCATGATTGAAGCCGAAGATCGAGACATGAGTCGCGATGCGAACGCCATCTCCGATCTGAACACGACCGGCAATCGTTGCATATGAATTGACCGTGCTGTTAGCGCCGATTTGAATATGTTCGCCTCGAACCGTTGCGCCAGCCGCAATATAGCTTTTCTCTCCCATAGCAAAACGTTCCGGAAAGAAATGCGCTTTTCGAGATACATAGCTGTTCGTGCCAAACTCCGCTTTATATCGGTGTATCAAAAATCGCTGCCATTCCAGCTGCTTCTCGCGTTGCTCTTCCGTCGGCGATAGCCACGGCATATAATCGAGTTCTTCATCGTTCCAATGCTCGGAAATTGCTAGTATGTGATCCATTCTTGACCTCCTAGGGATGTTCCTTTCTTAATATAACAACTTTGATAAATCTAATGGAATAGCGAAAACGGCTATTTTCATTTGTAAAAAACGCTCCAACCTATGCTACAATGGAATGAAGCGAATCGGTGGCGCGAGGAGGGTGCGAATGAAAGGAATAGCCGTTAATAACCTGGCTCTTCGCGTATTGTGGGTGTTCGATAAGCGTACAACGTCTGGTTGGACAGATATCCGACAAACGACAGATGTGCACACCTTTTACTGGATTGCAGGCGGAGAGGGCACTTTTGTAGATGAAAAGGGGACGAACTATCGGGTTCGCAAAGGACATCTCGTCTACTTGAAACCCGGCTTTCACTTGCACATGTCAACGGATGCGGACAATCCGCTTAGGATCATTATGGTGCTGACGGAAATTGGTTACCTGCCATATGAGCAACGAGTGTGGGGGAGCGTGGAGCCACTTGCAGCGTTGCCTTTTCTGATCTTAAGAGCGTTCGCGAGCGAGCAGGCGAAGGTTGTGGATAAGATTTTTCAGAGCCTAATCGATGGCTGGATCCCTGGCGAACAGGGAGGCACAGTGCGGGATCAGTTAAAGCTGCTGGAGCTCATTCAATTTCTTCATGCGAATCCTGAGGAAGAGCTGAAAGATCGACCCGCGCAGGAAGCGTATGTACAGATGAAAAACTATCTGGAGACGCATCATGCCGCCAACATCAAGCTTAGTGAGCTTGCTGCTCGTTATGGGATTTCAGAGTCGTATTCGCGTAAAATGTTTCTCAAACAGCTTCAGCAAACCCCGAAGCAATATTTGCAATCCATCCGGGTCGGACACGCCAAGCAACTGCTCGTTTTTACTGACATGTCGATGCGCGATATTGCTCAGGCTTGCGGCTATGGGGATGAATTTCATTTTAGCAAAATGTTTAAGTCGTTAACGGGGACTGCCCCATCTGTGTTTAGAGAATCGAGAAGCAGGGGATGAGGAGATGAAGGGAATGAATGATGGGATGGCAGGTATTTCAGGGAAAAAAGCAACCAAATCAACGATCGTCTGTCTAGGCGAATTGTTAATTGATTTCGTGCCGGAGGAGAACGGTCAGGCGCTAGCCGACGTAGGCCGGTTCGGACGGGCGGCGGGCGGAGCGCCCGCGAATGTGGCTGCGGCAGTCGCCAAGTTAGGCGGCGACGCGAGGTTTATCGGCAAAATCGGCCGAGATCCCTTCGGCGATTACTTGGTGCGCACGCTGCAGGACGTTGGCGTTCAAACGGCTGTGCTCCAGACCGACGAGGCCAAGACGGGTCTGGCTTTTGTTTCGCTGCGCGCGGATGGGGAGCGCGACTTCTTGTTTTTCCGCGACCCGGCGGCGGACATGCTGCTGCGCGAAGACGAAGTCGAGCCGCAGTGGCTGGAAGACGCCGCGGTTTATCATTTCGGCTCGGTATCCCTGATTGCCGAGCCTTGCCGCACCGCGACGCTCGACGCTGCGCGTCGTGCGCGGGAGTTCGGCGCATTGGTGTCGTACGACCCCAATGTGCGGCTAGCTCTGTGGCCGAGCGCGGACGCCGCTCGGGCTGAGATTCTGGCGCAGCTAGGGCTTGCGGATGTGGTCAAGGTCAGCGAGGAGGAAATCGAATTCCTCCTCGGGGTTGACGCGACCACAGGTGCGGAGCTCCTGCTGCAAAGCGGTCCCAAGGTGATTGTCATCACCTTGGGGGCGCAAGGCTGCCGCGTCGTAAGCGCGCGGCAGGATGTCGTCATCCCCGGCGTGCCTGTGGCCGCCGTGGATACGACCGGCGCCGGCGACAGCTTCGTCGGCGGCATGCTCTTTCAGTTGGCGTCGCTGGGCGTGACGCCAGCCACCATCGTTGATGCGCTAGCGGAGCCTGGCGCATCGGAGTGGGTTTTCGCCTTCGCGAACCGCGTAGGCGCGATTACCACGACGCGCAGGGGAGCGATCCCTGCGCTGCCTACCTTGGCGGAAGTGGAAGCTGTTTCCTCGCGGTAAGCAGGACGAACTTGATTACCCGAAAATTGAAATTCTGAGATATCTACAAGATTGCTCTTACCTATGTATTTTTGGATCTTCTCGTTTCCCTGAGTCAAAGGGATAGTGATGATAGAGCGCGTTCGTCGAATGGGACGGGGGTCCCAGGGGTGCGGCTTCGCTTGAAAAGGTAGGGATAATAGCAGGAAGTCGGTCCTAAGCTGTAAAGAACGTTGTAAATTTATGTTGAAATTTGGAATAATCTATGATATTTTTACTATATTGTTACGAACTGAATATCGTTGTATTTGCGAAGAACGCAAATGTCGGAGAGTTTTTCTCCGGGGTTTGCGTTCTTTTTTGTCATTCGCGTTACTCCGAGACTTGAAGGAGGTGGTCAATTGAATCGCAGGAGAAGCCTGCTGATTAGTGTGGCAGCAGCCGTGATGGCTGCGTTGCTGGTGTACGGGGTGTATGTGCTGCAAGTGAACCAAGTTGAGCTGCAGCAGACGGTTCAGGTGGTAGTTCCGAGGGATTTCATTCGTGCGGGACAGTTTATTCGAGACGATATGGTTGAGCTTATACCAATCCAGATCGGAAGTTACACCGATGACATGGTCACGCGGTTAGGGGATGTGGTCGACCAGGAATCGATGATTCCGCTTGGGACGAACGAGCCGATTTTGCGCTGGAAGGTGAATCGATATCATTTGCTTCCGAATGAGGGGCAGGCAACGTTTCAAATTCCGAAGGAGTATGTGCTGACGATTTCCAATGGTATTCGAGCAGGGGATCATGTGCGACTGTATGTGTCGGGAGCGGATGGAAGCTCACGCCGGCTTTTCGATAATAGGGAAATTACAGTTGCTTCCGTCAAATCCTCTGCGAATGTGGAGGTAGACAATCCGAAGAACTCGAATCTGTTGTCCAAAGTTGAAGGCGATGAAGGGAAGATGTACACCTCACGCTTGGAAGCCAACGGGGCAATCGATCAAATCAATTTGAATTTAACCGAGAATGAGTGGCTGCAAATCGATCAACAATGCTCGGGAAAGAAGGCACGGTTGGTTATCGCTTTTAGTTCCTCGTCAATCCTGACGGATAAATAAGTAACGAAAAGAGAGGTGAATCCCTGTGCAAATTGGCCTGTTGGCGACGGATCAGCGATTAATTGATGAGCTGACGAATGTGGTATATGCGAAGCCTTTTGGGTGGCGAATATTTACTGATGTCAAAGATTTAGTCCCTAAAGGAACGGCGGATCAGACGTATTCGCATATCATTCTTTCGGATCGAGAACTGAGCTATGGCGAGTTGGAGGAGTTTCTTGAAAGCCTGCAAAAGCATGAGCCACAGTCGAAGATCATTGTGTTGCTTTCAAATTATCATGAGGCTGCTATCAATGAGAAGTATGTGAAAATGTGCAAGCTGATGAAGCTCGATTACATCCTTCCAGGGCGCAGCACAGCTGTGATTGCGGATGAAATCCGCTCCTGGGTGGATGGGACGAATGGCAGTTATGCTACGCAGGCACCGCCTGGCAAGCTGATTGCATTTGTCGGCTCAACGCCGAATATTGGCACAACACTAGCCTCTTACGGTGTTGCGTGTATGCTGGCGTTGGAGACTTCGATGAATGTCGGCTACCTCTGTCTGAATCTCAAAAGCTCCAAGCTGCATCGCTACCTTGGCCGGGAGGAGCATCTATTCACGCTGGATGGGTTGCGCGCAGAGTTGAAAGCGCAGAGCTTGACGCCAGAACGTTTACGCCACGTTTGCGATAAACCTAAAGAGGCGCATGGTCTTCATATCCTGTACGGCAATATGCTGCGGGAGCAGGCGGAGTTCTTTACACCATCGGAAATCATTCATTTATTGCGGGTGGCTCGGGGGGCTTTTGACATTTGCATCATCGAAGTTAGTGCGTACTGGGATAATGCGGCGACGGTTAGCGGACTGTTGGAGGCTGACAGCAAAATTGTCGTAACGACAGGAGACATCGCACACTTTCAGGAGGATTTCTCGCGGTGGATCAGGCAAGTCGGGACTGTTTTTGGTCTGCAGCCCGATGCGTTCGAGCTGATGGCGGTGCAAACGGATCGGCATGCAAAGCAGAGTGAATTCACGATCAAAGATATTCGCAAAGAAACACAGCTGCATTTAATCGGACATATTCGGAGGCACGCAGATGCGTTAGCTCGTTGTAACCAAGGGAAGTTAATGGAGCTGCTTAGCCCAAGTCACCCGATGCACCAGGAAGTGAAGGCGGTAGCCCGCAAATTTGCTGACTTTTATCTCTTGCCTCGCAGGACGAGTGTGCGGCAGGTTTCGTGGTTCCAGAGGTGGCTTACAGGCAAGCGTGCGATCTCTTCCATGAAATAAGCGGAGGTGAACAAGATGAGCGGTAAGAGATTTTCGATGATTACTTACATGCATGAACGTAGGACTGAGGAGTGCATTGTTTCTGGGAAACGCGCAGCTAGTGATGGCTCCGTCGTGGAGACGTTTCGCAGCGAGGTTGGATCACAAGAGAGTCAAACAGATTCAACAAAGCTTAGAGCAGTAAACAGTATCGGGCATGCCCATGCGGGGGAAGAGACGCTTTTCCAACAATGGGTGCAAGAAATCCGCAGCGAGCTTGTGTCCCTTAAAGGTAGGTCAGAGAGTGAAAAGCAGTTGTACAACGAGACGCTGAATCGGGCGATTTTGGGCTATGAAGAGGATCGTGGGAAATTATTGGCGATCATTCATGACCTCGTGTCGAAAAGAAGGTTAACCGATATCCCGCCCCGCGCGAGTGGATATACGACGCTGCCTGAAGCGATATTTGCCGAAATCATAGGCTTAAATGTCCTGGAACTGGTTCTGAAACAGAAGGATGGCTTGGAAGAAATCCAAGTCGTGGGGCGACACATTTTTGAGGTGCGAGGCGGTATGGCTAGACCTTCCCTCTACGAGCTTCCATCGATCCGTGAATTAGAGCGAATTCAACAAAATCTGGTGCTGTTCAACCACGATACACTCACTCCCAGGAAGCGCTGGGCAGAGGTTGTTCTGCAGGATGGGTCGCGTGTGACGTTGACAGGTTTTGGCTTCACAGCAGAGCCGACCTTGACGATCCGTTTTTATACGGTCAAAAGATTTGAATTAACCTCTTTAACTTCCCCCGAGCTTGCCACGATGAATGAGCGCATGGCGCTGCTGCTTCGCTGTTTAATCCGCACGTATTTCAATTTGGTCGTCATTGGACCGACAAATTCAGGCAAAACCAATCTCCTCAAAGCGTTGATTTCCGAGATGGACGATAATGAGCGGATTATTACGATTGAGTCTCGGTTTGAATTGCAGTTAAAGCGAGATTTCCCGCACAAAAATATCGTCGAATACGAAATTGACGAGGGGGATCCGAGGCATTCCGGTTTGCAGGCTTTTAAACTGGCGCTCAGACAGTCGCCTAAACGCATTTGCCATGCGGAAATACGCGACGACGATGCGAATTTATATGTACGCGCTTGTACGCGCGGCCATGAGGGCAGTCTGACCACCGTTCACGTGAGTGAGCTAGAGGATGTGCCTGATGCGATCACGGACATGTGCATGCTGGATGGCAGGGGAATGAACTCGCAGCGATTGACGAAGCGTATTACGGAATTCGTGACACAGATCGGCATCGAGATGCGTGTGGTGCGCGGGAAGCGCAAGATTGTGCGAATCGTCGAATACCGGTATATAAATGAATGCGTTTTCACTGGTGATTTGGCACTATATGACAACTTGGCTGAGGAATGGACATTTCCCGGGAAATTGTCGCATCATGCTTCGCGAAAAATAGGTAAAGCCGATTGGGACAGCTATTCGCTGTTGATAGAGCACGGTTTTATCGAAAAAGAAGAGAAAGAAGGCGATTTACAGAAGTGATTTTCGCCAAATATGTATTTCTCTTGTTGCTGTTCATCCTTGTCTATGTAGGATTTCGGGCACTGTTCGAGTTGCTGATCCGACAACGCAAAGCTAGATTCAGATTGCACTATGTCAAAAACGCCACTTTCAGTGCGAGATTAAGCACCTATTTGGAGAAGCATAGCACCATTTATAAACATATCAAAGATCTGCTAGAATCCGTCGAATCGAAACTTAGCATGCAAGCGCTGGTGACGATCTCGGTTATTGGGCTGTTAGCTGGATTGTTGGCAGGTGCTTTGTTTTTTCGATCGTTTAAAGGGGCCGTGATTATCACCACAATAGGTGCTTCTCTGCCGTATGTGCTCCTTCGTGTGAAGCTGGTTAGCGTTCGTTTGCAAACACGGCTAGAGTTTCTACCCGCTGTCGAAGTGTTCTATCAGGCCTATATGATCGATCCACATCAGAATATGAAAATCGCGCTGAAGTATTGCTTGGAAGAAAATCGGATTATGTATCCTATTAAACCTGTATTTGAGCAGCTTTATCGCCATTTCATGACACAGCGGGACACGGAGGAGAGCCTACGGTTGTTCTCACTGACGCTCGGTCATAACTGGGCAGATTATTTCGCAGGGATTATGCGAGTTGCCCTCACAGAGGGGAGTTATGTCGGGGATAGTCTGAAGGAGCTGATTACGGATATGCGGAAAGCGCAGCGTTTTGATCAAATGGAAAGAAATCGTCTGCTGGAAATTCGCATTGCCAATTTTACACCGATTGGGTTCCTAATTATGTTCATGTGGATTAATTTTAAAGTGAACGGGGATAACGCTTATTTGTATTATGTGCTAGATCCAGCGGGGCGAAATATGATTTTGGATGCGCTGCTGTTGATTTTCGTATCGTTTCTGATGGGCATTTACTTGTCGATGCGAAGAATGTAGGAGGTAAACAACGTGGTTATGATCAATACCCAGTTGCTGATGCTGCAGTATGGGTCGCGTGTGCTCTTATTTATATTTTTTATAATCATGATGTACCACGGACTTCAGTTATGGCCGAGACCTAGGCGAAGATGGCGATCTTTTCATGTCAAAAGAGCGCTGAAAGAGCTGCAAATTCCCTCGTGGCTATTTAAGGCGTTGGGGATGAGCGGGAAAGCGGTTGAAGCGAAGCGTCAATTGCTGGAAGGATGCGGGATCGGGTTGAATCCGAACCTGTATGAGGGTGCCAGGAGACTGCTGCTGGGGTTGGCTTTTGTCGTAGGCGGATTAGGCTATTTAGCTTTCGAATATCCATGGGCAGCTTTGCATATCCAGGCTGTTTATTTGCTGCTTGGCGCCGTGATCGTGGGGATATTTCTAATCTGGGATGGGAAAGTGCTGGCACAGTTAAAAGAAAAGCGAGGTCAGCGCATTGTGAAGGATATTTATGGGATTAGCAGGCAGTTGTTGTATTACAACGACTCCAAATTGAATTTGCATGAGAAATTGGCCCTCTGTGTCGGGCAAACCACGTCGATTCGCTCACATGTTCAACTGCTGCTCAATGAATGGTATCAAGGGGCGGAAGAGGCGATTTCCCATTTTAAAAGGAGATTGGGGACAGAAGAGGCACACAGCTTTGGGGAAACCTTGAATGCGCTGCGATTGAATGAGCATGGGGGCTATTACGAGCTGCTGCGGCAGCGCATTCAAGACTATAAAGAGAAGCTGGAATTAATCCGAGATAGTAAAAAAGAAACGGTATCGTATGTGCTTTTTGTGTTGGCAGGACTGCCTATTCTGAACACGTTTCGGGTGTTTATGTACCCATGGATTGCGGAAGGGCAACGATTATTTAATACGATAAATTAATGAGCCTTTGAAGGGCGAGGAGAGTGTGCAATGAGAAATATTTTGGTAACGGTCATGATGCTGATTGTAGTTGCGCTGTTGTTTACAACGATTATTAATGATGGATCGACGGGCATGCGCCGCAATATTAATACGCATGGCACGACGGCGAATACGAATATTACGGCACTTACACCATAGAAACGGCAGGCATTCGATGAGGTCTATTCTTGTAACGGTGCTGCTGGTGATCGTCGTCATTGGTATTTATTTCGATGTTGTAGGTGGGAATACGGGCACTCGCAGTCAAGTTCGCGATAGCGGGGCTAGAATTAACGGGTCGATCGAGCGGATTAATCCATGAAGCAAATATTGGTGTTTATTCTGTTTGCGGCAATGCTCTGTTGGTTCATGTTTGCTCCGATGTATAAGCACGTCATAATTGTGAGGCAGGCGGTGCTGCAAAAGGAAGTCGATTATTTGCTTGAGGTTGGCGCGAATGGCAGCCATGGGTATATCAGCGACGCGATGATGCAGGAATCCAGGCAACGTATGGCGGAGAGAGGTTTTGTAGCTGGGGATTTGGGCTATACGGTTGGTACTAATACGGGAGTCAGCGGGACGGATGCAAGCGCGCCAGTGTGGCGTGGAACAGGGCTGCGGTTAACGATGACGTATCCGTATCACCGACTTTTTGTGATTGATCAGCTGGTTGGCATTACGATTCCGCTTGCTTCAGACCGCATGGGAGCGACAGGCATGAAAATGAGTGAATATGTACCTTGAGAGTTGAGGGATTGGCCTGTATAAACTGCTGTTAATGGTGTTAATGAGTGTGTTGTTTATGTCGTTATACGCGCTGCAAACGGATGAGGAAGTAGCGATGCATACTGTGTTTCAGGGGAAACACGGATTGAATAACGCCGTTCATGCGGCAGCTCAGCAAATTGATGCGGCGAAGCTAGCACGAGGCATACATGCGATTGATGAGCCGAAGGCGAGAGAGGCTGCCATGCAGTATTTGCAGGCGAATCTGAGGCTGAATGGGAATAATGAGCCGCTTTCGAACACTTTTTTGCGAGATACGGTTGAGGTCGTGTTATTTAAGGTCGTTAACGAGGGGGAGACCTTCCCGTTTACGTACAGGGATGATAGTCTGGATTACACGGTAACCCTCGAGCGGCCTGGCGTTATTATGTTTATTCGGTTGGTGTTTCCGCGGACGTATGCAGTTTTGCAGCAAGTAACGTGGACGATTAAGGCTTCGGCGGAAATGGTGTATGGTGTATAATAGGAGGGATGAATGAATTTTAGCGGTGTAGGAGTCGATGTTCATGACGATTTATCTGGAGAGGCAGCAATGGCTGCAAAATGAAATGCGCAAACGCGGATGGTCAGGCTTCCTGGTCACGCACAATGTCGATATATATTATTACTGCGGCTCGATGCAGACGGGGTATTTGTTTATTCCGACGGAGGGCGAAGCTGTCTATCTCGTGCGTCGGAGTTTGGTGCGCGCGGAGGCGGAGGCCGCAGTGGCGGTTGAGGCGCTAGGCTCGCTGAAGACGCTCGGCGAGCGGCTTCGCGCGCGCTGCGCGGGCGCGGGTGTGGATGCGGCAGCGGGTGAAACACCGCTGCGCATCGGCACGGAGCTGGACGTGTTGCCCGTCCAGCTGTACGTGCGCTTGCAGACCGCGCTGCCCGGCGCGGTCTGGGAGGACGGCTCGCTGCTCGTGCGAGAGCAGCGTATGATCAAATCGCCGGACGAAGTCGCGGCGATTCGGGCTGCCGCGCGCGTCGCAGACGGCGCGCTGGAGGCGGTCATCCCCCACATTCGTGAGGGGATGGCGGAGTTCGAGCTGATGGCGCTCATCGAGCATCAGCTCCGGCTGCGGGGGCACCAAGGGCTGATGCGCATGCGCGCGTACAATTCCGAGTTGATCACCGGAATGGTCGCGTCAGGCGCATCGGCAGCGGTGCCCACCTATTTTGACGGGCCGGCCGGGGGCACAGGGCTCCACCCGTCCAGCCCGCAAAGCTCAGGCCGCACGCTGCTTCGGCACGGCGACCCGATCCTCGTCGATATAGGCTGCACCATCGACGGCTATCTCATCGATCAGACGCGCACGTTCGTGATCGGCGCTCTAGACCCTGAGCTGCAGCGAGCCTACGACGTGGCGGAGGAAGTCCTCCGTGCCACAGAAGCCAGGCTGCAGCCTGGCGTGATCGCCGAGCATCTGTACCTGCTCGCGCTGGATCAAGTGCAAGAAGCGGGACTAAGCGCCCACTTCATGGGGTACGGCGCGGACCAAGTGAAATTCCTTGGTCACGGCATCGGGCTCGAAATCGATGAGCTGCCCGTTCTCGCCAAGGGTTTCAAAACCCCGCTGGCCCCAGGCATGGTCATCGCGATTGAGCCCAAGTTCACCTTCCCTGGGCGCGGTGTTGTCGGTGTGGAAGACACGTATCTCATCACCGAAGGTGGATTCGAGAAATTGACGGTATCCCGTGAGGGCCTACGTCGGATATAAGTCAAAGAGACCTGCGGCACGTTAGTTGCCGCAGGTCTCTTTGTATATTGCTCTGCACTCTGGTGAAATGATGATTGAAGTGAAGAATTTCGTCATTTCGGCCTGGCCCTAAATCCGCTCAATCACCTTATCAATTAACCCATACACCCGCGCATCTTCCGCTTCTAGGAAATAATCGCGATCAGTATCCCGCTCGATTTTATCGAGCGGTTGTTTGGTCGTCTCGGAGAGGATGCGATTGAGGATACTGCGCGTTTTGAGGATGTGCTGGGTGCGAATTTGAATATCACTCGCTTGCCCCTGCGTGCCTCCCCAAGGTTGGTGGATCATCACCTCTGCATTTGGTAGCGCGAAGCGTTTGCCTGGCGCCCCCGCGGTGAGCAGAACAGCTCCCATGGAAGCCGCCATCCCCACACAGATGGTGGAGACATCTGGTTTAATGAAGTTCATCGTGTCATAAATCGCAAGTCCCGCAGATGTGGAGCCGCCTGGCGAGTTGATGTAGAGGGAAATATCTTTCTCCGGATCTTCTGCGGAAAGGAATAGCAGCTGGGCAATAATCGCATTGGCGACTTGATCGTTCACTTCTGTGCCGAGGAATACGATGCGATCCTTAAGCAAACGGGAATAAATATCGTACGAACGCTCTCCGCGTGCGGTTTGTTCAACAACCATAGGTATAAAGCTCATGATAATCACCCTTTCATCATTGTTAGGCTATTAGGCTGCTTTGCACTGAATCGTAGTGGCAGGCACGGTTAGCTTTTGACCAAAACCAGAGGATACGATAATCAACCGGACAGGGTTTTCATTTGGTGAAGCAATAATATCGCGTATTGTGACTGTTGCTTCCGTATTCAGCGGAGCGGGATCTTGCCGACGATAGGAATCGATCGAGATCACGTTGGATTTTGTGGATTCTGTGGTATGTGCAACGGACTGCTCCCAAGCGATAACAGGTGATGGGGCAGGGGTGATATCTTTTTCCGATTGAACTACTTGTTTCTCCTCATGTTCATGAATCACGGTAAATGCCTCCTTAATCCTTCGGTTTGGGATAAATGGCAAGTAAAACATGGTAGTCAACCTGTTCCTGGTTCCGATTATATTGATGAACCCCAGAATAACGCTGCACTAATTGATGCACCATGGCGGCGTATTCTTCAATAAAGGATTGCCGTTGCTGCTCAGAGCCTAACTGGACTTGAAGCTGCATCGTTGCACTCGGAATTTCTTCACCCGTATCCGACTGTTCCATCAACAGCAAGGCATCTCGGCGTATACGCTCAGAGGTGTTCACGAGGTGAGCGAGTGAGCTTTGATCCTTCAGCTTTTGCAAGGTTTCGGGGTTCATGCTGAGTGACTCTGCAAGCACAAAAGTTTTGGCGATCGATCGGTAGAGCACCTCGACCAGATTTCGAACTTGCCGTGTGCCCACGCGCTGAACTAAGCCCGCTTTCTCCAGTGCTTTGAGATGATAGTTGATGCGTTGGGCGGTCTCGCCTAACGTTCGCGCCACTTCTGCGGCCGATCCAGGCTCAAGAAGCTGGGCGATAATTTCGCCGCGAAGCGGATTCAGTAGAACCGTCGCCTGCTCGGGGGACTCGATGTAGTAGCTTTCTTGTATTTCTTTGTCTTGTGGCATGGAGAGGATGGCCTCCGTGTACAAAGTATATGTTACGTAAAAATATTTTATTACGTTGAGGAGCGAAAGTCAATGGGCGGTTAAATTGTGTATGTGTCGGGTGACAAATAAGTTTTGAAGTAGACAATAAAGTTTTGAAGTGTCAAATAAAGTTCTGAAGTAACAAATAAAGTTTTGAAGTAACAAACATAGTTTTGAAGTATAGAAAGTAGCCCATTTGGCGAGATTGTATAGTACCAAGATGTTTAGGACACTTGTCCTTAGTTAGCAGCTGCGTTTCACTCCATTGGGTGAACGCTTATTTCATTTTAGGGGGAAAGAATCATGAATAGAGGTAGTGCTATACTCAAAACGCAGATGAATAGACTTAAGGACGGTAGAGGTCAAGGTTATGGAAAGGATTATAAGCCTTTCATACAAGCAAGTGACAATAAAGCACCTTCTGAAGGATATCTTATTAGGGAGTTGGGATGGAAAACTGATAGAATACACCACACTCTTTCTAAAGGAGAATGCCGCTATCTTATGGTTTTAAGCTGGTCGGATGCTGTTGTTGATATAAGGGAACAATACCCTCTTATCCCGATTGAACGAACTATTGAAATTGCAGAGCAATTGAATATTAAGCACATCAAAATAATGTTCCTGTTATTGCAACGACTGATTTTAATATCACGATTGAGACGGAGAAAGGATTAGAAGATGTTGTTAGAACCCTTAAGCCACCTAGTGATTTAACCCCGAGGACCATAGAACTTTTTCAAATAGAGAAAACCTTTTTTGAGGAGCAAGGCATCAACTGGGGTATAATTCTTTCTACACATTTGCCTATGAATCTAGTGAATAATGTGGAATGGATGTATGATGGTAAGTTTTTGGATAGTAGAAGTGGATTAGACACTGAAGTAGTTGAGAATATTTCGGAGGCATTCCTTCATTTGCTAATAAAAAATAACGGTCAAAGCACTATTCAAAAACTATGTCAGCAAGCTGATAAACAATTTGGGCTAGAGGAAGGATCGTGCATGTTTATTCTAAAGCACCAATTAGCTAACAAACGTTGGCATACCGACATGATGAATCAACAAATTAGAATGTCGAAACCATTAATCATCACAGGGGGAGACAAATGATATTAGAGGGTTCTATCTATCATCTTTCTAGTTTGAATGGCACTAATGATCTTATTATAAGAGTTCTTTGGCGTTCAGAAGATGAATCTAAAATTGTTGTGATGAACACGACGGACTCAGATGAAATGGAGTTCCCATTTATTATGAATACAGAGCAGTTAATTAGCGACCTACAACAAAAAAAAGCTTTAAAACTAGACCATGAGCCTGATCAACAAATCATGTATCCCACAGATGAGTATTTAAATAAATTTGTTAAGAGCAGGGATTCAAAATGGGAATTAATTAAAGAAATCGTGCAAATGGAGCCGGAAATTTATGATCCAAAAGCAAGATGGCAATTAATTATAGGTGTAATGGAAAAATTTAAAGTGAAAGAAAATGTCATTTACGATGCTTTAAAAAGGTATTGGTTTTATGGAAAAAATATGAATGGTCTATTAAATAATTATCATGTGTGTGGTTCAAAGGGTCATAAAAGAGAATATAACAAAAGACCTGGAAGAAAGGGGCCTAATATATATCTACTCACGGAGACTGATATATTAAATTTCCAGGAGGCTGTAACTAAATATATCATTGAAGGTAGATTGAAATTTCGTGATGCTCATCAACAGTTACTTGAGAACTACTATAAGAAGCCCGGATATCGGTTAAGAGGAGTCATAGTGCCGATAATTGTTGAGATTGAGGCGCCATCAGAGCGGCAGTTTAGATATTGGTATAACAAAGAGTATCCGTTTAAAACGAGAAAGGCACACAAAGTTGGTCGTAGAAATGCAGAAAAAGACTTTAGAGCACTTTTAAGTAGTAATTCGGTTTTTGTGGAAGGGCCAGGTGCATTGTATCAAATAGATTCTACACCGTCGGATGTTGATGTTGTGGCTATTGATGGAAGGACTACTATTGGAAGACCGACAACCTTTATCGTTAAAGATGTGTTTGCCCGTAAAGTAGTTGGCTACTCTTCTGGTCTCAAACATGCATCATGGATAGAAGGGGCTATGATGGCATTAGAAAACGCATCAGCTAACAAAGCAGAATATTGTAAAAAATTTAATATTGATATAAATGAAGAAGATTGGCCCGCGGCCAACTTACCACGGGAGATTGTTGCAGACAGAGGGGAAATGAAAAGTAAGTATCCAAATGGGATTGTTACTTTAGGAATAAGAGTAGCTAATACACCGTCATATCGGCCTGAATTGAAGGCAGTAGTTGAACAGCACTTTCGAATCAAAAATGATATGATCAAACGAATTCTGGCCAAGGCTGGTGCAATTACTAAGGAAAAAAGAGATCCAGGTGATCCTGATCCATCTGACACAGCGGCAATAACCTTTGACACATTTAATCGAATCATGATTGAACATATTCTTGCCTTTAATAAAATGTCCTTACCTAGGGATTTTCTCGTTACTCCCGAGATGTTTAAAGAAAATGTAGAGCTAACGCCTAATGGATTGTGGGAATGGGGGAAAAAACGAATGCTTCTGCATGAAAGACCAACTTCAACCATTCATTATGCATTATTACCTAAAGAGACAGCAAAAGTCACAAGACATGGGATTGAATTTAAAAAACTATGCTATAGCTGTGAAATCGGCGAGAAACAGGGTTGGTTCGATAGTGAGAATATTGAAGGGAAATCCAGTATTACAATTGCGTTTGATACAAGAAACTGTAGTCAAATCATCTTTCAGTTACAAGATGCATCCCTTATATACTGTAGATTAACCCCGAAATATCAAGAGTATGAAAATCTATGCTTTGAAGATGTTAAAGCGATCTTTGATTTTAGAAACGAACAATATAAAAATAAATCCAATCCGAACAAACAAACAAAGGCAGAGTTTAATGCTATTTCTTCTAATGTCATAAAAGAGGATGTCAAATTGACCAAGGCTGAAAATGTAGGTATGAGCAAGTTTGAGAAAAAAGAGAATAAGAGAGCGAAACGAATCAGCGAAGCAATGAATAGAAGCTCTCAATCAGCGTTGACCGCGGTTTCTAAATTTAACGAACAATATGAATCTCAAGCTCCAGAACCGGTTGAAGTAAAAAAAAATGAGTTGAGTACTACCATGAACGATTTTCTGAAAAACAAATATAAAATGAAAAAGGAGATGGGCTTATGAGTATAAATCCTAATTTAAGAGTAATTAGTGGTCGTCATACCAAAGCAACATACAATGAGCAAGTTATTCCTGAAAATCAAGGGAATCCTCACATTGAGGCATTACCTAATAGACTAAATCAGAATGACTTATTTGATAAGTTATTCAGTGTTCCTGCATTTAGGGGAGACATTAAAAAAGTTGACATTGAGGATCGGTTAGCGTTAGTGCAACAAATCGGTAAAAGCTTCTGGTTGCCTTTAGAATCTCAATTTTCTAAATATCGGCAGCTTTATAACATGTTGAAGATTGGTTATCAGTCAAGGAACCCCTTGTCTCCGGAGTATAATAGGCAGTTTGCGGTTGGAATAGAAGAGATATTTGAACAAGGCACAGATGAAGATGGAAAAAACCTCGCAGGGGTCTGCCACACCGCCGAGATGTATGCCGAAATTGGTCTAAGCGGTATTGGTAAAACGATTGCTCAAAAAAAACTACTTGGGCTATTTCCACAAGTGATTCACCATACTTCTTATAATGGGAAGCCACTTAAGCGAACTCAGGTGGTATGGTTACATGTTGAATGTCCAAGCAATAAATCCCTTGGGGCTCTTTGTCGTAATTTTTATAGGGAAGTAGACAAAATTTTAGGTACAGATTATTACGAGAGGTTTGGTGAGAAGGCGGGGACGATCGAGAAGTTAGCTAGTAGAATGGTCAAAGTTGCAAATCTGATTAACCTAGGGGTTCTCGTTATTGATGAAATCAATAGAGTTCATAAGGCACATTCAGGTGGCGACGACAGAATGATAGAATTCATTACTGAGCTTACAAATACAATCGGAATACCAATTATTATTATGGGAACGTTTAAGTCGCTCTACTTATTTAACAAATCACTGGCTAATTCTAGACGTGGTATTCCAGATTCATTTACTGAAAATATTACAGATCGAATGCTAGAGGATAGTAATGATTGGGAACAACTCATCGAGGCATTATGGGATTTGCAATATACATTAACGAAGACTGGACTTACTGAAGAATTAAAGAAAGTTATGTATCATCATAGCATGGGGATTGCTGATATAACTGTAAAACTATTTATGCACGTTCAATGCCAAGCCATTCTTGAAGGGGGATCAGAAGTCATTACCCCTAGATTAATTCATGCTGTTGCAAATCGGAGTCTGAGGCTATTGCAACCCTTGTTCGATAGAATAAGAAGAGGCGATACAGCTGCGTTAGTTGAGTATGAGGATGTAAAGCCAGATTGGACGGAATTTAATGAGTATTTAAAAGATGTCAAACATAGGGTTTATGTCCATGGTGAATTAGCTGAAGAGCATGAACGAGTAATTCAATTGAAAGAAAGGGAAGAAATCTTAGCAAATCTCATTCAATTTGCAAGTAAGTTGGTAGATATTGAAAAGGCTGAATTATTTTCTAGAACAGTGTATGGCGCAAGTAATGGTATGGGGGAAGCTAGTTCGATGTATAAACAGTTAACAGAGCTAATATTGAAACAAGAGCATAACAAATCAGATAAGAAAAAGGCAAGTGTGAGCCCGCTGCCTAAACTAGCGAAAACTAAAAAAGAAAACCCTTTATTGAGTGAAAAAGATCTTAGGTTCATCGTAAATAAAGGAGCTGTCCAAAGTCTTTCAGTAGAGGAATCATTATTTAAAACTGGTGTAATAAAGCTGCCAACAGAATTTATTGGCTACTAAGGAGGAGACAAAGTGATTGTTTCATTTCCTAAGTTTTTACCCGATGAACTCTTCTATAGCTGCTGTGCAAGGTATCACAATGAATGCGGTAATACGGAGGTAATGCAGACGTTAAATGATTTGTTTGGAAAGCCTCATATGGTACTCGATCCGACATACCCGAAGTGTTTAGATTTCTTTGTGGCCCAATTGAATAACATCGACGTGAACCAAATAATCTACGAGCATACGATATTTCCTCTCTTTGTACCTTTTCTCGAGAATAGAAGGATTGATGATTTATATAAGATGTTTCGTGGAGAGGGTAAAAACTATGCGAATCATATTATAGGAATAAAGAATGATTTAAGAATAAACTCACTTAAGTATTGCAGGACGTGTTTAATAAATGACGATGAGATGTTTGGCGTGCCCTATTGGCACAGGACACATCATTTGCCAGGGGTGCATATGTGTTCAGCTCATCACGTACCATTAGAGTCAAAATGTCCTGTGTGTTCGGTAGAGTTTAAACCCAAAAAGGGTAAATTAACTCGGCTAAATCGATATTGCGAAAATGGACATGATATGACAAAGGTTATTTCTCTCAATAATATTCGTGACGAGCATTTTGAACTTATGAATGGGTTAGCACAAGATGTCAGTTTTGTCTTTCATCATAATGAGCATTCCTTTGACTGGAGTGAAATTTATGTCTTAGGCTTGAGAGCGCTAGGTTATTGTGGAAAGTATAGAAGAATTAATTTAACGAGATTAAGGAACGACATGAAAAAAGCTTTCCCAGAGTCCTTTCTTGCTCGATTTGACTGTCAATTAAAGAACAACGGGGATTGGCTTAAGTACATATACCTCAAAAAACAGGTTATATTTCATCCCATTCAACATCTGTTATTAATTCGGTTCCTGTTTGGTTCTATGGGGGAATTGGTAGCACAGCTAGAGATAAATGAACCTATAAGCAAAAGTATAATTGCTGCATGAAAACGTCAGAAACTTCCTGATGTTTTTTTGTGCATTCTCTAATAAAAAAGTATCTAAAAATTAAAGTTTAAAAGTATTACAATTCTATTAATTGGTCATAATTATATTAGTAGAGTTACTAGACTAGAAGGAGGAAACGCAAAAATGGAACAGGTGGATTATTTACTCTTGGATGAAGGAGTTATTACAAGTAAGGGCATTTTGTTCAGAGATCGTTTCTATTCATGTCCCATTGCTGTAAAGAATCAACTATTTCATCCCGATCATTGCATGGAAGATAAGCGTGTCGATGTGTTGTATGAACCGTTAATGAAGGAAACGATTTTAATAAAATTAGAAGAATGGAGGCTATGCTATGCTTATTTAATATCGACTGATATGAAGATGAGTGAAAGTGATGTTGAGGAATATCATGCAAAAATTCAAGTATTGAAAAGTAATTATAAACAACTAAGAAAAAGAAAAATTCAACGCATCATTATCAGTGAAGATAATAGCTGCAGTTGAATAATCAGTAAGCGCATTATTTATAAGCCTTCTTTATTTCGCGAATTATGTTCTGAAGCATGACAACCTCTTTATCATCAAATTGTTTTAATGCTACAGTAATTTCTTTTGTTGCAGCTTCGTGGATAGATGAGAATGACTTGAGTTCAGAAGATTCAGCTGCTTGCAATAATTCATACAAATTTACTGAGAGGCTGCTGGCTACCTTTTCAAGATTAACCAGTGATATATTACGCTCTCCTCTTTCTAAGCCGCCAATATAAGTGAAATGAAAACCAGATCTTTCACCTAACTCTTCTTGGGAAAGTCCCTTTAACTTTCTTAAATCACGAATCCTCTCGCCTAAACTAAATAGTAAAGTTGACCTCATCTTATCCTCACCTCTATTAAAAAGTTTAGATAAGGGATAGAGATGCAGTAATAGGTATTAAGGTATCATTTTTAGAATGTATTTAAGTATTAATAATCGACATATTGTATACTTACTAGTTTCACTCCTAATACTAGATTAGGAGTGATTTTTTTTATACAAGGGGTAAAGAGATGAATAAAATTATCCAATTTCCGGATTTTAGGCTAGATGAGGATATAAGAAGTATTGTATATAGATATCATGTAAGATCACTAAACAGCAACATCGTTCAGACCATGGTAGATTTATTCAATCTAAAAACTAGCAATACTGTTACACCACGGGCAATAAATTACTTTTCTAAATACCTACCAAATGATACGCATGAGGCTAAAATTGAATTCTTATACAATCATACATGGTTTGGAATTCTCAGTTCTTTTCATGATTCAGAATTCCTAGAGTGCATTTTTAACGGGAATGATAAAACTAATAATGATAACTGGGTTAGTGGGGTTAGTATTCAAGTTCTTGCTCGTACATTAAGTGAATTCATCTCAGAACAAATAATGTACTGCCCTTTATGTATGCATGAAGATGTCCAAAGTTTTGGAGAATGTTTCGTTCATCGCGGGCATCAACTCAAATTTTTAGATGTATGTACGATACACAATTGTGAATTAATTAGTAGATGTCCCACTTGCTGGGAGCCGCTCGCGACTCCAGTTTATATGACTCTATTGCCCTATTGTAGACACGGTCATGAGATTAAAAAACAGGATGTTATTCAAATAAAAAGCTATGATTTTAGGAAATACGTATTAATAAATACATTGAAATTAAATGATTTTGGAAAACAAAGAGATGACAACTACACAAGGTTTCAATTAATTTCGCAACTTGGTGCTAAAGGATATATTCATGGCCAAAGTGGTTTTCTATTGAGAGAAAAATTGATAAATGACTTTTTTTATAAATATGGTGAAGGGAATTTAAGGCTTGTTGGAATTAGTGTTTCCATGATGCACGCTAGATTGGGAAACGATTTGATTAAAAAATTTAGACATCAATATATTTTTTATGGGTTACTGATTGATTTCTTAGCATCGGACATAGATAGTTTTTTTTATTGCAAGGATAGTTGGAGCGTAAAGTTACCCTTTGGCAACAGTCCTTGGGACTGTCTTAATCGATTTTGCAATTATTATAATAAGAGAATTATTAAAAATTATAGTTGTAAATATAGTAACAATGGAAGAATATCTGCTGAATTTACCTGCCCTGAATGTGGGTATATATATGCGCGATTATGGAGTAGTAGTACTAATACTAATAAAGGTAAAGTAGCAATTGTTACAGTAGGACCTTTAACTATAATTAAGTTATTGGAGTATTGTCTGCAAAAAAAGAGTATTAACCAGCTAAAAGAGATAATTTCATATTCAAAGTCAATTAACAAATATTTGAAAGTGCTTTTTGGAGAATACAATTATTTACACGTTGAACCAGAGGTAATTTTAAATAAAATAGATGTTCTTAGAGAATTTGTGAAGAATATTAAAAAATACCTTGCAAAAGGGGAATATTCTTCACAATATGCGAAGGTGTTAAATTTACCTGCGTTTAAACAAACAAATATTATTATTAACGAAGATAAAAAGCTAGCATATCGTTCTAAGTTGCAAAAGATTATCCTAGCCTTAGGTGATGTTCCAAGAAGTCATATTGAGAATATGGCAAAAAGTGAGTACACATGGCTTTTCAATAATGACCGTGCTTGGATTGAGAATAATTTACCATTACCAAAAAATAAGATATATACTAGAAAGTTGGATTTCGCTTTATTAGATCATGAATTATGTGAGAAGTTAGAAAAAGTATCAAGAGTATTATATTCATCTAAAGCACAAAAAAAAATTATTACCAAGTATACAATTATTAACGCCTTAGACAAATCAGATAAAAACAGAATAGTACCATATTTAAATAAAGGGAAACTTCCTATGTGCTTGGAATTGTTAAATGAGTTGAAAGAAACAGAAGAAGAGTACTTAATTAGGATGAGAACACCTAAATTAGTACTCAGTTTATTAAGGAATGGATATAGAAATGTAACTTTTGAAAGTTTATGTAATAAGCAAACAATCAATAAATATTATCAAAATATTGATATTGACTTAAAAAATAAAATTATTGACATAATTGATAGAATAATGAAAGAGTATAATGAAGCTTTAGAAATTAACAAATGATTTGATTTTAAAATGGAGTTTTCAAGTAAGGTTTGGTATTTACCTGTTCAGGAAACGATTAATAAATCCGTTATCACGGTTCGTGCTACTACTCGATGAGTTGAAAGACTAGCCGGTTGCCGCGAACATTACCGAAGTAAGCGCCTCGAAGGATGTAAGAAACGCGCACCTGACTTCGCGGCCAACTCCTGGGCTATCGTGCAATTGACATCGCATACGCCAACAATCTCAACATCTGACATTTTAAAGTAGCATAGGGCATGTACATGCCCTATGCTGCTCTCACAACCGATAACAGCTACTTTTATTCTGTTTCCCTCTGCGAAAAGTGATACGGACGTGGGTTTCTATTGGAGATTCACGATTACTGCAAATCTGGATGAGATTGCAATTGCAAATCGACACAGAGTCCTGTAAGAGGATAGAATATAAATGCAATATAAGCCGCGCTTTTTATTTTCCAAAATTCAAGAAGTTGAATTGTTCCATTGATAGACCTGATGATGATGTGTTCTCAGCAGTAATTGAATGATGCATTTTTAAGGGGTAGCAATCTATATTATGACAGTCATCGCGGGGCTTGACATCTAATTTAATCTCGATAGCGTCCTCGCTCTGATTCTTTCGGTAATACAACTGGACCGGTTTTGTATAGTTGAGTTTATCACTTTGTTAGCAGGGATTTCATCGAGTTGCGTTATCAATTCGCAATATTTGTGGCGGACAGGCTGTAAAACACTCATTTTACTAATTATTTACGACTACTTCAAATTAAAGACTATAAACTGCGCGAATGAAAAGCTACAGCAACTTAGAAGTTACCCACGTTTATGACGACGCTACTTGAACAAAATAGTAAAATAAGACTCAAGACCTATAGATATGGAAAATTTAGTATACCAAGTAGTTAGAAAATGGTAAAATAATTAGTAATTATCATTTAGGGGGATTCCTATGAGTTCATGGCTTCAAGAAATACTTACACATCTAGCAGCATTTTTAGCAGGCGCTTCAATCAGTGTATTTGTTTATAAAAATAGATCATCTAATAAATCAAATTATAAAGTAAAGCAAAATAACAATATTGTACTTGGCGATTTAACAGGACGTGATAAAGGTGCTGGGAAATAGTATTAGGCAAACAGAGAATATAGTATTAGGAGACCTCATTGGAAGGGATCAATATGTTATTAAAACCCAAGAGGTATTAAAAGCAAGTAAGCCAATAAGAACAGATAGTTCTTTTGATCTCAAAATAGACGAAGATAATAGTACACTATTTAAAAAGTTAAAAGACGGGAAAGTTAACAGCTTTACAAAGATAAGAGCAGTTTCTTCTAAATTAGGTGCAATAAAAATAATTTTCGAACTCAATAAGTCAGAAAATGGGAAACGTATTCTTTCTGATATTTACGAAAATTTATTAACATCAGTTTCTAAGATTGTTATGCCAATGGACGATGGGGAACTACTAAAGCATAAAAGTGAGGATATTTTTGCGCAGTTTCCTGCAATTATTTCAAGATATAAAGACATAATGGAAATTGATGAAGCATTTTTAGAAGGATTACTCTACATAGCTACTTCAAACTGTGCATTAAGATGGAAGGTTGATGAATCTTGAGTACTTATATGTTAGTCGACCGGACTTCCGATTGGTTCTATGACGAAGATGTTGAACTGGATCCATATCTTTGTTCTATTCAAATACTTAAATCCTTATCTACACGCCAAGTTCAGGGGATAAAATATAATAGGGTTCAGATGGTTCGTTCTTTGTTAAATAGAGGCTCTCAAGAAGCCCTAGACTCACTAGATGCAGCACTTGTTATACTTTCAAGCAGAAACTTAGTTGACATAATTGCAAAAGAAAATCTTAGTTCAGTCATAACTATTACTGAAAAAGGACTAGCAGCTTTGCAATCGTTTTTGGAGGAATATAAAAAATGATTTTGAAAAAGCTTGTCGTACAAGGGAAGTTGGGCTTTAGTCTTCAATTTGGGAGAATAAATTATGTACTCGGCGAAAACGGTAATGGGAAAACTACATTAATAAAACTTATTCTTTACTCCCTTGGAACTTATATTGATTCATTTATTGATGAAATAGCAAAAAATAATCTCTCTAATCAAGTTGAACTTGATGTTGAATTAAAAAACGGTTATAGTTACAAATTTATTAGAAAATTGCCTCACTCTGAGTCTATATTAATTATCCCAATGGATATCAATGGTCAACTAGTTGAGGAAAATGTTGAAATAAAAAACCTTGAGGAGTTTTCAGATTTTTTACTAACAAATGAAGGATATGGTAGGCAGGAAATTGCATACGGAAATAATCACAAAGCAAATATGCGATACTACTTTATGTTAAGAGCTGTGACAGCCGATCAAGATACTCCTGCATATAAATTATTAGCAGATTTGGGTGGTAATAATAAAAGTTATATTAATAATCAAAATTTGATCAAAAAGGCAATTATTGAAGCACTCTTAGGTAAAGAGAACTCTGAGGTACAGAAAGCAAGATTAAAATTACAGGCATTACTAAAGGAACGAAGTATTGTCATTTCAAAAATCCAAGTCGTTGATGAAGTAAATGATACTAATTTAGAAAAAAAAGAAGAGTACAATGAGCTTATTAAATTAAAAAAAACAAACAAAGGATCATTGATAAGCTTAATGATATTAGATTCGAGAAAGATAACCTTAAGATTGAAAATGTTAAATCTATTACAAAATTGGAGTCAATAAACTCCAAGAAGATTGATAAAAACTTACTCGATAATCAAGAACAACTTTCAGTTATAAGAGAAGATATTCGTGAACTTATCCTTCAAAGGGATGACATTTCCAATATAAGTATGACAATAGAAAATGAGATCAATAAGCTTAAACAAATGATAGTAGCTAGACAAATAATAACGCTCATACCAGTGGAAAGGTGTCCCATTTGCTTAGGTAAAATTTATATAGACAGTGCATCATCTGATAATTGCTCATACTGTAATAATGAAATTGATACAACGGACTTTGAAAGGATCTCACAGTATAAAAGAATGCTTGAGGAATCTTTATATGAAGCTAATAGGGTAAAGGAAGAGCTAGTGCAACAAATCAAAGAATCAGAAGGTAAGAAGAAAATTATTGAAAAAAGAATAGATAATCTCATGGGAAAATTCGTTAAAGACCAAAAAGCTCTGAACACACCAATGGAGAGTATAGTTAACTCCATAAAAAACAGGGTTGAATCCTTAACGAAAGACGAATACCTTTTAGAAACACAATTGAGTTTTCTGATAACAAAAGAAGAACTTAAATTACAAAAAAAACAACTTGAATTTGATATTGATGCTTTGAAAGAAGAACTTGGAGCACTTGAGAAACATGTTATTCAAACAGATGGATTTAAACAGGATAAATGGAAAAGTATTTACTCTGATGAATTAAATTACATCTTTGATAGCAAAATGAACGTGAGCTTTGATAATGAATTTACTCCAGTTATTGATCAAGTTAACATTAGAAATATTTCTTCTGCGAGCTTAAAAGTAGCAGCACGATTATCATATATCACATCATTGTTCCATTGCCAAAACGTGCAGAATATTAATCACCTAGGATTTATTTTATTAGATTCTCCAAAAGATAAGGATCTCGATTTGGATAAGTATGAGAGGTTTCTGGAGCTGATTGAAAGAAGTGAAGTAGGTCAAGTAATCCTCACTGGAAGTATTTCAGATATAGACCTCTACAATGGCGAAAATGTTATATTGTTGTTAAATGACGAGCACAAACTTCTGAAAGAATTAAAGTGATTTTTAGATTCCTTCATCATTCAAATGACGTGGGATCTAAAAACAATATTTTGTAAATACATTTTAATAAAAGCCAGCAAACCATTTGAGTTTGCTGGCTTCTTGCACTTCAAAACTTATTTGTCACCCAACATTTCACGTATCGTAGTTGTTATTGGGTGACAAATAAGTTTTGAAGTGACAAATAAAGTTTTGAAGTGACAAATAAAGTTCTGAAGTATTGAAACTAACTAACCCATTTGTCGATCTTTCGTGTCCTCCTTGCTGCGTGAATACTCCGGAGCAAATTGAGCCATCGTTCCGGTGAGTGAGAGCCATCCCTCCGTCATTTTTGAGCCACCCTTCCGGCTGGTGAGAGCCACCACAATATCCTCCTGCTAGAATGACTCTATGCGTTGTCGAAAGACTAACGCAAATCATTCGTGAGGAGGTCATACAATGACCCAATATCGTGAAATCCTGCGGCTTCATAGTCAAGGGATCAGTCAGCGTAACATCGCTGTCAGTTGCGCCTGCTCTCGCAACACCGTTTCCAAAATCATTCAACGAGCAGAAGAACTTCGAATATCGTGGCCGTTACAGAAAAATCTGTCGGATGGCGAGCTTCGTCAGCGCCTGTTTGCCGAAGTCGAAAAGCAACCCACTCGTAAGCACCCGGACTACGAATACATTCACAGGGAGATGGCCAAGAGCGGCGTAACACTCAGCTTACTTTGGAATGAATACTGCGAGAACTGCCGGTCGAGCCAAGAGATCCCCCTTATGTATTCTCAGTTCTGCCATCACTATCAGCAGTACACTTTGAAATCGAACGCAACTATGCGAATTCAGCGCAAGCCAGGCGAACAACTTGAGGTGGACTGGGCCGGGCAAACCGCGTCCATCATTGACCGCGAGACTGGCGAGATTGTTACGATGTATGTTTTTGTAGGAGTGCTGGCCTACAGTCAGTACGCTTATGTGGAAGCATTCTCTTCTCAAGATCAGGAGAGCTGGATCACCGCCCATATCCATATGTATCAATTCTTTGGCGGGTCCACCCGTGTACTCATACCGGACAACCTAAAGACCGGCGTGGAAAAGGCATCAGGGCACTCTCCTGTGATCAATAGGATCTATCACGAAATGGCCGAACATTACAACACCGCCGTCATTCCTGCGCGTGTCCGTAAACCCAAGGACAAGCCTAGTGTAGAGGGAGCCGTTGGCGTGGTCTCCACATGGATTCTAGCCGCACTACGTAAACAACAGTGTTTTAGTGCTGCCGAATTAAATCAGGCTATTCGGGAGAAGCTTGATGTCTTAAATGCAAAGCCTTTTCAGAAAAAAGAAGGGAGCAGGCGCAGTGTGTTTATGACGGAAGAAAAACCGTTTCTACTCCCCTTGCCTGCTACCCCATATGAGTTGGCGACCTGGAAGACCGCCACTGTCCAATTCAATTATCATATAAGCGTAGAGAAAATGCACTACTCCATCCCCTATGAATATATCAAGCATCAGGTCGATGTCCGCATGACTCGCAATGTTATTGAGGTCTTCTACAACAATAACCGAGTATGCTCCCACCCGAGGCTCCATGGTAAACCAGGGCAATATAGCACCATAGAAGATCACATGCCTGAAAACCATAAGAAGTTCATTCAATGGAACGCCAATCGCTTTATCTCTTGGGCACAAAGTGTTGGTGCACATACCGCAATTGCAACCCAGGCGATCCTCGCTTCCCACAAAGTAGAGCAACAGGGCTACAGAAGCTGCATGGCACTCCTGAAGCTTGCCGACAAGTACGGTGTTGTTCGTCTCGAAGCAGCTTGTGCCAAAGCGCTATCCTACACACCAAGACCAAACTTCCAAAGTATCAAAACGATCTTGACTACCGGTCAGGATCGGCTTGAAACAGCACCGGAAACAAAAGTGCCATCACCTTCTTCTGAAAACCACGGGTTCACTCGTGGTGCAGATTATTACGGGAGGGGCTAACTATGGCGCACGAACCTACCTTACGCAAACTACATGAAATGCGCCTCGCTACAATGGCGGATTCTTACCAGAATCAGTTGTTAGATTCAAATTTCCAAGCCCTGTCGTTTGAAGAACGCTTTGGGCTACTTGTGGATCTAGAGTGGTCCAGGCGTAAGAATAACCGGCTTTCCTCGTTGATCCGAAAAGCAGATTTTCAGCAAAACAACGCCTGCATTGAGGACGTTGAATATCACGCTGATCGAAAACTTGACCGGACGCAAATCCTTCGATTAGCAACCGGCGCGTACATTCAGGACAAGCTCATTATCATCATCATGGGAGCATCCGGTGCAGGGAAGACTTATCTGGCTTGCGCCTTCGGAATTGCAGCCTGCAGGAACTTCTACCCGGTCAAATATATACGTTTGCCTGAACTACTGAATGAGTTGGCAGTGGCGCGCGGCGAAGGGATCTATCAAAGAGTGATGAAAACCTACAAGAAGATTCCTTTATTGATCTTGGACGAGTGGCTGCTTGTCTCGTTGAAAGAAAGCGAAGCACGGGATCTGCTCGAGATCGTGGAGGCTCGCCATGAAAAAGGTTCTACCATATTCTGCTCGCAGTTCACTCCTGCCGGCTGGCACGGAAAAATCGGTGAGAATACATTAGCAGATGCTATCCTTGATCGAATCGTGCATTCATCCTACACGATCACGATTGAAGGCATGGACTCCATGCGAAAGCGCAAAGGACTTATAAACTAACAATTCATATTTCAAGGGGGCTGCCGCAAACTGGTGGCTCCTTCTTCCGGAACGGTGGCTCATTTTCCCCAGAGGACTGGCTCACTTATCACCGGAATGATGGCTCTATTACATCGAAATATTCACTGCGTTCACTCAATTAGGTGAACGCATTTTTTATTTATGAGGGAATGTTAAAAAGTTAAAAATGAGATCAGGATGAGATTTTTCTAAAATTTATGAAATTAACTTTAGGATGGCGACCGTTTTGTTTAAAAATTATAGAAATTGAGGGTTATTCTTTAAATCATACAGTTCAATTTGTGGGTATATAACGATAATGTGAAAATGCAGGAATATTTTGGAAAGATACATGAGAATAAAATACTTTTATACAAAAGTGAAGATTTACATATACAACAAGTGAACTATGTTAGTGAATAAGATAATTTCCTCTTTTTATGTAATCGTTTACAAACAGGTTAAGTAACTATCTCCAATTACAGTAGCCAGCGTGGGGAGGTGAGAAAGGATGGCAGCTCGACTTAATTTCATATATCTGTCCTATGACTCGTGGTGACTTTTTAATAAAATCATTACCCAAGTAGGTGAAACCCACGCTAATTAATAAGGAGGTTATTGATGAAATGAGGAATACACGGCTTTATGTGAGCATTTGTTTAACGATTGCGCTGTTTGTACAATTAACAGGAATTTCTTTATTTGAATGGAATATTGCCTATGCGGCATCGAATGCATTCTATGTGTCCTCAACAGATGGGAACGACAGCTGGAGCGGAACTTTGGCGGCACCGAATGCAGCAGGAACAGATGGTCCTCTCAAAACACTGGGTAAAGCGAAATCCAAGGTAAATTCACAAATTGCGGCAAGCGGAATGAATGGCGATATCTACGTTTATATCAAGGGTGTTCTAGAGAATGTTAATAACATCTCGTTTGGACCTACAGATTCTGGTGTTTCCGGGTTTGATGTCGTTTACACCAATTATCCAGGAGAGCAGGCGGCAGTAACGGGCTCAACGCGTTTGACCGGATGGACGCTGGACAGCGGGAATGTGTATAAGAAGACAGGAGTTAATTGGACTTTCCATACACTTTATGAGAATGGAGTCAGAGCAGTTAAGGCGCGTTATCCGAACCAATTGCCATCAGGAGCAAATGCTTATAGCAGAGTTGCTGACAAAGTAGGTACAACTAGTGCCTCCAAATCACAATTCATCTATGCATCGGGAGATATTCCATCCGTTTCAAGCTTAAACGGGTTGGAAGTATTTATTTGGCCAGGCAGCGATAGCGGAGAAGTCAACTGGAAGACCAATACGATCAGTGTTTCAGCGCTTGACACGTCTACTCGCCAAGTGACACTTAGCTCCAATGCGCAGTATACAATTGGCGCTGGATCGCGTTATTTCGTTCAGGGAAAGAAAGAATTATTGGATGCGCCTGGAGAATTTTATCTCGACGATGCGAACGATACTCTGTATTATTGGCCTCGGAGCAACACGGATATCGAAAGCCTAGTCATTGAAGCGCCTAAATCTGGTCATTTGCTAGGCTTCTACGGCTCTAGCGATACGAATCCCGTCCATAATATTCGCTTTGAAGGGATTACGATCAAGAACACGGACCGTGACCAAGATACGGTATATATCAAGTACGCAAAGAACATAACAATCAAGAATAATGAAATTTACAATTCCGGATTGAGTGCCATAGAACTAACCCTATGGGCGCAAAACAACGTAATCACCGGAAATCACATGTACAATTTGGGATATAGCGGCATAAAATCCTATGCCAACAGCTCTACAAGCGTACAGGTAGGCTACAATGAGATATCCAACAACTACATCCACGACGTTGGGCAGTTGAATGGTGAAGGCTCAGGCATATTCCTGGATAAAGGCGCTTTCTATACGATCAAAAATAACCGAATCTTTAATGCCTCGCGTTGGGGAATAAGCATCTATTCACCTGTATCAACGGCTACTCCGGCTGTTGCTACTACAGATGCCCAGTCGAATATTATTGAATACAACGATATCTCAAACGTAAATAACGACTCGCAGGATACAGGCGCGATCTATGCTTTTGGGATGGGACCCAACAATATCATCCGGAATAATATCATTCACGACAACCAAGTGGCATTTTCATTTGCATCCGGTATTTATTTGGACGATGACGTATATAACACAAGCGTGTACAACAACATTCTGTACAACAATAACAAACAAGGCAACGGTCCATTTACCGATGTGATCGCCAAAGGAACCGCCAATAAATTCTACAACAACATTATCGCAGATAATGATAATTATGTAGATTACGGTCCCGGTGCGTTCGACACGAATAAGCTGGGCAACCACACGAACAAGGACATTGAAGTGACGTCCAATATCGTGTACAACTCGACCAATCAAATCTACACCTTCATCAACTGGCAGGACGATCGTTATGCGAAGGCGGAGAACAACACGTGGTACAATGCAAACGGCATATACGGGACTCGAGGCATGTATTACGTGGACGGTGGAAAAACAATTGAAGACTGGCGGCATACGTTAAACGACAAGTATGATCAGTTCAGTCTGACGACCGACCCCTTGTTTGTGAACGCGGGCAGCTCGGATTACCGTCTGCGCTACGACTCCCCTTCTTACGGACTGGGCTTCGTGGACTTCAACATGGAGGATATCGGTCTGACTTCCAGCTATCCGTTAGGGAATGCGGAAGAAACGTTGGATCGACTCTTTGTGCGCAACTCTTCTGATTCGGTGAACGATGCGAATTTGTCGCTCAATGTGAATGCAACGGCGCAGCTTAGCTTGAAGGGTCGGACGACAAGCGGCTATATCGCCAATCTATCAAATGCGACGGTTAGTTATGCGAGTAACAACACGACAGTCGCGACGGTCAGCTCCAGCGGACTGATTACAGCGAAAGCAGCCGGTGTAGCAAAGATTACCACGACGGTGACCAAAGGTGGAGTAACGAAGACGGCGGACATGTATGTCATCGTAGCGGATGCTTTGAGCAGCTTAAGCATTGCTGCTTCGGAGACAGGCATGACTGTGGGCGGTACGGTGAAGCTGCAGACGACGGGCGTGACGACGCAAGGCCAAAAGCTGTCGCTGAGCTCAGTAAGCTATAGCAGCAGCAATACCAGCGTGGCGACGGTGAGCTCACAAGGCGTGGTAACGGGCGTGGCGACTGGCACGGCGACCATTACAGCGTCGGCTGCGGTCGGCGGTGTGACGAAGAATGCAACGATCAACGTAGGCGTGTACAGTGCGACTCTGAAATCCATCAGCATCAACTTTGTTAATCAGATGCTGCAGTACGGAGGGACGGATCAGATTACGGTAACGGGGACGCTGTCCGATAACTCGACGGCAGACCTGACCAACGCGACGAAGCAGTTTTCCATCGACAGCACAGCGGCGACAGTGAACGCTACGACGGGCGCGATCACGGCGGGCAATGCGCCAGGATCCGGACGTATTACGGTCAAGGTCACGTTGAACGGAGTCACACGTACGGCAGCAGATAGTGTGGTCGTCTATGGGACGGAGGCGCTTCCGACAGGTTGGAACATCTTGAACGTGGGCTCGGCCATTGGCGCCGCATCGTACTCGAACAATCGCTTCCACATTGCGACGAACGGCAACGATATTAACGGCAGTGCGGATGACGGAACGATTATGTATCAGAACGTGTCTAGCATGAATTTCTCAGTGGTGACCCGTATCGATAATGTTTCCTATGCCCATCCGAATGCAGCGGCGGGACCGGTTATTCGTGAAGACACGACCGCTGGCTCGAAGTCGGCTTTCATCAGGCTGACGGCAGACGGCGGCGGACGCTTGCTGTATAGAACTTCGGCTGGAGGCTCTACATCGCAATTTTATTTTACTACCAATGTAAGCTTCCCGGCGGACGTGAAGCTGGAGCGTAATGGGGATACGTTCATTGCCTCCTATTGGGAGAATGGCAATTGGAAGGAGCAAGCGCGAGCTACGATTACGATGAACACGGCGGTCAAGGCAGGTTTAGGGACGATTTCACATGATCCACATGATTACAGCTTAATCGACTCATCGTACCTGTGCTTGACGACAGCTGCCTGCAAACCGATGGCGCCGATTCAAGCGGATCCAGTGGCAGGGGATACTCAGATTAAAGTGAGCTGGGGCAATGTCGACGGAGCTACGGGCTATAAGGTGAAGTATGGCACTACATCAGGCAGCTACACGAGCACGACCGATGTCGGCAACGTCACAAGTAAGACGTTAACGGGGTTAACGAACAACACGACCTACTACATCATCGTGACCGCTTATAATGCTACAGGTGAGAGCATCGTCTCAAATGAGGAAAGCTTGAAGCCCGTGGCGAGTCCGGCGCCATCGGCACCCGTTCTGAACGCTCCATCCGTAGGCTCGGGGCAAGTGAGTCTGAACTGGAGCGCGGTTAGCGGAGCTACTGGCTATAAAGTGAAATACGGCATTGCCAGCGGCAGCCATACCACCACAATAGATGTCGGTAGTGTGACCAGCTACACAGTAACGGGCTTGACGAACGGTACGACCTATTATTTCGTCGTTACAGCTTACAGCAGCGGAGGAGAAAGTTCGAAATCGAACGAGAAAACGGCAATTCCATCGATTTCTGCTCCTGTGCAAGCGAATCCGACAGCTGGCAACGCCCAGATCACTGTGAATTGGGGAAGTGTGACGGGTGCCACTGGGTATAAGGTCAAATATGGGACATCAAGCGGCACGTATTCGACGACAGTTGATGCAGGCAATGTAACGAGCAAAACGATTACAGGTCTCACGAACGGTACAACGTATTATTTGGTAGTGACGGCCTACAACGCAACAGCGGAGAGTGCCATTTCCAATGAGAAAAGCGCGACTCCATCGGCACCTCCAGCAGCCCCGATTCAAACAACGCCTATTGTGGGGTCAGGTCAAATTACTGTGAATTGGAATAGCGTCAGCGGTGCTACTTCGTATAATGTCAAATACGGAACCAGCTCAGGAACTTATGCAACTACAGTTAACGCTGGCAATGTCACCAGTTATACTGTGAGCGGCCTTACGAACGGAACAACGTATTATTTCGTTGTTACCGCTCAGAACGGCTCCGGTGAAAGCACCGATTCCAACCAGGTGTCGGCAGTACCGCAGATCGCGGCTCCTGTGCAGAATAATCCTACGCCTGGGAACGGGCAAATAACGGTGAATTGGAGCGCCGTAGGAGGTGCGACAGGTTATCATGTGAAATATGGAACGACCAGCGGCAGCTATGCCACGACGGTGGATGCAGGCAACGTAACGAGCTATACGATTAACAGCTTAACCAACGGAACAACGTACTTTATGGTCGTGACGGCTTATAATGCAACACAAGAGAGTACCAATTCCAATGAGAAGCAGGCCATTCCAACGCTGTCAAGCGTGACGCTGAACAAGACGGCTACCGCAAGCGGTTCCTGCTCAGGCACGCAAACGGCGGCTCAAGGCGTAGACGGCAGCACGACGACCAAGTGGTGTCATAACGTTGCCGGTGACAAATGGTTGATGGTAGATTTAGGTCAGAACTATGACATCACCCGTTGGGTGGTCAAACATGCGGGAGCAGGCGGCGAGAGTACGAGCTGGAATACGAAGGACTTCAAGCTCCAAAGGAGCCAGGACGGCACAACATGGACGGATGTTGATAGCGTTGTAGGCAATACAGCCAATGTGACGGATCGGACGGTGACCTCCTCTACATTCCGTTACGCACGGCTATACATTACAAATTCCGGATCGGACAACGCTGCGCGTATCTATGAATTTGAGCTGTATGGTGTCACTAGCCCACCCGATACACAGGCCCCTTCTGTGCCAACAGGCTTGACAACGACGTCTAAGACAGCGACTTCCGTGACGATGTCTTGGACAGCATCAACCGACAATGTTGGGGTTTCTGGCTATGATGTGTACAACGGTTCCACGAAGGTAAATAGCGCCAATATTTCAAGTGCCAGCTATACTGTAACCGGGTTGACGGCAAGCACGTCTTATAGTTTGACGGTTAAGGCCAATGATGCGGCCGGGAATGCTTCAACTAGCAGCAGTGCGTTAAATGTGACGACGAATGCATCTTCTGTGAATACAACGAATTTGGCGCTTAGCAAGACTGCTACTGCAAGTGGTTCCTGCGCAGCCTCCCAAACGGCGGCTCAAGGCGTGGACGGCAGCACGACGACCAAGTGGTGCCATAACACGAGCGGAGCCAAATGGCTGCAGCTTGACCTCGGTCAGTACTACGATATTAGCCGTTGGGTCGTTAAACATGCCGGTGCAGGTGGCGAAAGCACGAGCTGGAATACGAAGGACTTTAAGCTGCAGAAGAGTGAGGATGGTACAACATGGACGGATGTGGACAGTGTAGTAGGCAACACTGCGAACGTGACCGATCGAACCGTAACGTTGTTCGCGACACGCTACATTCGGTTATATATCACGAATTCAGGATCGGATAGCGCAGCACGTATTTTTGAGTTAGAGCTCTATTAGTAAGTAATGCTTAGCCGTCCCCTAAGGTTATCCGCGGGGGACGGTTTTCTTCGGATTGACAACGATTTGGCATTCCCATAGAATGCTCTTTAAGCGCTTTAAATTTAACGAGTTTGTGGGGGTATGTATGAAAACTACTATGGCAGATTTAGCTAAGCATCTTGGCATATCCGAGGCTACCGTTTCACTCGCTTTGAATGATAAGGCTGGGGTGAGTCCAAGGACGAAGAAGAAGGTACAGGATGCAGCCAAGAGCTTGGGGTACACCCCTAACTTCTTTGCCCGAGGTCTCGCCACCCAAAAGAGTAGTACGATCGGACTTATCGTTCCAGAGGTGGAGAATCCGTTCTATTCTAAATTGACACAGAGTATTGAAGAGTTGGTAAGGGCAAGCGGTCGACATCTCATTCTCGGTTTTTCTGATTTCTCCTTGGAAACCGAGCAAGAGGTGATGGAGCGGTTTGCAAACATGAACGTGGACGGAATTATGGTTTCGCCTGTATACATACGTGATACAACATCTGCTTACAGGGACGCGGTCAGGACGAGTAAAGTTCCCATCATTTATGTTGGTGCGTATTACTATGACTTTCCAAGCAGCTTCGTTATGACGAATTTGATGGATGGCTCATTCTCGTTAACGGAGCATCTGCTCTCTAACGGCTACAGAAATATCGTTTTCTTATGTGGTCAAGAAGGAGTCGTTATTTCCAAGGAAAGGGAGATAGGGTTTCGGAGTGCCTACGCACAAAGAGGGCTGTCATTAGAAACAGCCCGGATTATTCGCTGTGACAAGTTGCGATTTGAAGAAGCCTTTGAGGTTACGAAGAAGCTGTTGCTTGAGGAAACAAAGCCCGACGCGATCATAACAGTGAACGATATTATGGCTCTTGGCGCCATGAGGGCGGTCAGGGAGTCGGGTCTTCAGCTTCCGAAGGACGTTGCTGTAGCCGGATACGATGATGTCATCTTCTCCTCTATTGCAGAAGTTCCCCTTACAACGGTTCGTCAGCCTGTTCAAGAGATGGCCCAGCTATCTGTGGACAGCTTGCTTCAATTGATCTCCGAAGACGAAGCGCGGTCTCCGATTCAGTTAAAAATATCGCCGCAATTGGTTTTACGACAATCTACATTACCAATCTGACAGCAGGTTGGACAGCCTTTTAAATTTCTCGTAGCGTTCTTCGTATTGATCTCTTCTTTCGACATGGGGATAAAATGACTTTAGTGGCTTAACGAGTATTTGTGCTGCTTCCTCGAATGTGGCGAAGGCGCCTACTGCCCTTCCTGCCAGAATAACGGTTCCGATTGTTCCAGCCTCGCTTATATTGAGACGTTCAATAGTACGGTTCATAATATCGGCCTTCAATTGCAGCCATAAATCGGATTTGGCCCCCCCTCCTACCGCACGCAGTGAATCAACCGCAATGCCTGCCTCTTTTAAGCACTCTAGATTGTACCTCATTTCATAAGTAACTCCCTCCATACAAGCCCTGTATACATCTGCAGCAGTCGTCTGGAAGGTGAGGCCATAGATAAGACCCTTCGCCTCGGGCTTCATATGCGGGGTTCCTGATCCAGCAAAATGAGGGATAATCACAAGATCTGTCGGTTCAATAGGGGCCGTTAGGTTCAGATAATTGTATACGTCCATCCCGCGTAAATGTGCCTCGGATTCCGCCTTGTAGCCGAATTCGTTACGAAACCATTTCAACAAGGACCCGCCAGTGAAATTAAAAGCATACGTCAAATAGTGTCCATCCAAGACGTGGGGGGCACAGTTGTATTGGAGGCGCAGCATGGTTTCGTTGACGACAGGACGGCTATAGGTGGGGGCGATACATTCGACGGTACCGATTCCGTCTATTGCCTGGCCCTCACGAAGAATTCCTGCGCCTAACGCAGCACACGCCTGATCGTGACCGCCGGCCACTACCATAGGTCTCCCTTTAAGTCCTAGTCGTTCACAGCATTGAGGGGTTACTCTACCTATCGCTTCTCCCGATGCAACGGGTTCTGACAAGAGAGATTGGTCAAGCTCTGCTGCACGGAGGATCTCTGTTTCCCACTTCTTCGTGGTGATGTTGAATGCCATTGTTCTCGAGGCGAGCGTATAGTCAATCGCAGTCATACCTGTAAGTCGAAATACGATATAATCGCCGATGAGTAAAAACTTCCATACGCGTCGAAACCATTGTGGTTCATGGCGCTTCATCCACATCATTTTGGCGACGGTAAACATCGGATGGAGGGGAACACCTGCAAGAGCCATTACCTTTGTTTTGCCAAGTGATTGCTCCAACAGCAACGCTTCATCGAAGCCCCGGATATCGGTATATAGCAATCCGTTCCCCAGGACAGAGCCGTCCTGAGCAATTGGAATAGCGGTTTCCCCGAAAGAGGAAACACTAATCGCTTTAATTAAGTCTCCACCGCTTTGAGAGGCAGTTTCTTCAATGACTTCTTGAACGGATTTCCAAAGTAAATGTGGATCGAACTCGAAATAACCAGGTTTGGGTAGAACTAAACTGTATTCTCGATAAGAAGCAGCGATCAGCACGCCATCTTCAGTGAACAAGGAACATTTACAGCCGGTCGTGCCGATATCGAGACCCATTAATGACATAAATAGTTCCTCCTCCATAATCTAAAGCGCTTTAAATGTATATAAATTATTATACGGTTTTTGTAAACAATTTTTCAATAATTAATTGAAATTTTATAGGATATAAGTTAAAATCGTCTTATTTAAAGCGGTTTAAAAATATGAAGGGACGGATGTGTCATTTATGATGACTAGGCTGCAAGTTCAACAGTTTCAGGAATTCTGCTTTAACCAGTTAAAGGAAGTCGGAATTGTTCTGACTTCAGATGAGAAAGACAAGATTGAAGTGGCAGATTTCGGATTGAATCAGTTCGAGACAACAGGGTTAGGTTTGTTTGTCTATGTGAACACCCCGCGTGTTTGTGCGAAAGAGCTCGTTATGCTGCCTAATCAAACGTGTCCTGAGCACCGCCATCCTAAGATCGACGAGTTTAACCCCGGCAAAGAGGAAACGTTTCGATGTCGTTCGGGCAAGGTGTATTTGTATGTACCTGGTAAACGGACGAATTTTCCGTGTGCGCTTCCTCCTGAAGATCGCAAGCAATACTATTCCGTTTGGCACCAAATCGAACTCAATCCAGGAGATCAATATACCATCATGCCGAATACCTTACACTGGTTTCAAGCTGGACCTGAGGGAGCGGTTGTGACGGAGTTTTCGACGACAAGCCTGGATCAATTCGATATATTTACGGACCCGGACATTGCTCGGTTTACGACGATCATAGACTAAATAAGGGATAGAGAGGGTGATGGTATTGTGACGATTACATCTATGAAAGAATTGTTGCAGGATGCAACGACCAAGGGCTATGCAGTACCTTGCTTTAACGCGATTAATTCAGACATGATCCGTGGTATTGTTCAGGCGGCTGAGGAAGAGCAGTCGCCTGTCATTTTGTGCCATGCTGAAATTCATCTGAAATATTCCACTTTGGAGCATTTAGCCCCGATTCTCCTAGAAGAAGCCAAGAGAGCGAGAGTACCTGTTAGTATTTTGCTAGACCATGGTAAGAGTTTTAATGCGGTTATTAAGGCCATGCATCTTGGTTTTAACGCTATCATGTTCGATGGTTCGGAATATGAGTATGAGGAGAACGTGCGCAGGACTTCGGAAGTCGTGCGGATCGCGAGCCAGCTTGGCGTCACTGTTGAAGGAGAACTTGGCTATGTGACACGCCCGAAGAGCGGTGGCGCCGAGGGGGAGGACGACGATACGATCATCGATGATACGTCCCTCTATACCGATCCGGCACAAGCTCGCAACTTTGTGGAGAGAACGGGCGTAGATGCTCTAGCTGTCGCTTTCGGCACGGTACACGGTATCTATCTGAAAGAGCCTCAGCTTGATCTTGATAGGCTTGAGCGCATTCGACAATCGGCCGGTGTGCCTCTCGTTATGCATGGGGGCTCGGGGCTGTCACAAGAGGATTTTGCACAGTCAATCGATAGAGGGATTGCCAAGATCAATTACTATACAGGCATGGCATTGAACGTTGCGGAGCGATTGAAGGAACATATGGCAAGGGCGGAGGAGAAGGTATTCTATCATGATCTCATGATGTCATCCATCGCTTACTTCCGGGAGGATGCAGCCAACATCATGCGCAGCTTCCGAAGCAATGGGAAGGCGTAGCATTGGTCATTCTTAGTTAACATAAATCAATAGGGAGGGCATCAGAATGAGTGCAACAGCAGCGTCGAATCGATTAATAGGAGATATGCCAAAAATCGGCATTAGGCCGACCATTGATGGCAGAAGAGGAGGTATTCGTGAGTCTCTGGAAGCTATTACAATGAACTTGGCCAACCAAGTTGCTCAATTATTAAGTGAGAAGTTAACTCATTCGAATGGGTTGCCCGTGCAATGTGTTTTGGCAGATACATGTATTGGTGGCGTAGCTGAGGCTGCTCAGACGGCGGCTAAGTTCGAACGTGCAGGAGTAGGACTTACTATTACTGTAACTCCATCCTGGTGTTATCCTATGGAAACGATAGACACGAACCCATCGATACCTAAAGCTATTTGGGGGTTCAATGGTACGGAACGTCCCGGGGCAGTTTACTTGGCTGCTGCGAATTCTGCCCATAATCAGAAGGGGCTTCCCGTATTCAGTATTTATGGAAGCGATGTTCAGGACATAGAGGATAGCAGCATTCCCGCTGATGTAGAGGAGAAGTTGCTTCGCTTCGCTAAAGCTGGGCTAGCGGTAGCTACTATGAGAGGGAAATCTTATTTATCCCTGGGCTCAGTGTCCATGGGTATTGCTGGTTGTATCGCGGATGAGAGTTTCTTCCATTCATATCTTGGGATGAGAAATGAGTACGTTGATATGACGGAATTCGTAAGAAGGATGGATCTGGGGATTTATGACCGGCATGAATTCGAGAGGGCGCTTCAATGGACGAAGGAAAACTGTAAGGAAGGTGCGGATGTGAATCCTGAGCACCTGAGGCGAACCTCAGAGGAGAAGAAGAATGATTGGGAAACCGTGGTCAAGATGACATTGATTGCGCGTGACCTCATGATTGGCAATCCGATATTGGATAGGATGGGTTATGGGGAGGAAGCACTTGGGCATAATGCAATCGCTGCAGGATTTCAGGGACAGCGCCAGTGGACGGATCACTATCCGAATGGGGATTTCATGGAAGCAATTCTAACTTCCTCCTTCGATTGGAACGGTATCCGCGAGGTATATATTATGTCAACAGAGAATGACACCTTGAATGCGGTAACGATGCTCTTCGGTCATTTGTTAACAGGGTCAGCACAGATTTTTGCTGATGTTCGTACCTTTTGGAGTTCGGATGCCGTAAAGCGAGTGACGGGCAAAGAGCTAACTGGTATGGCACATAATGGGATTATTCATCTAATTAATTCTGGTCCAGCAACATTAGATGGAACAGGTCGCCAAAGCAAGGGCGGTCAGCCTGCAATGAAACCATTTTGGGAGATTACAGCAGATGAAGTGCAAGCATGTCTGGATGCCACAACTTGGTGTCCTGCGGTCGATTTCTTTCGTGGAGGCGGGTTCTCAACAGATTTTCAAACATTGGGGGGGATGCCCGTCACAATGGCTCGCATTAATCTGATTCAAGGCTTGGGTCCTGTGCTTCAAATAGCTGAAGGCTATACAGTGGATATTCCAGAGGATATTCATCATGTATTGGATCAAAGAACGAACCCGACTTGGCCAACGACCTGGTTCGTTCCGAGCTTAACGGGCGAAGGAGTCTTTAAGGATGTGTATTCGGTCATGAATGCTTGGGGCTCGAACCATTGCGCGTTAAGTTATGGACACATTGGAGATGATCTAATCACGCTTGCTTCTATGTTGCGTATTCCTGTTAATATGCACAATGTTGCAGAGGAACGCATATTCCGACCAAGCGCATGGAAAGCTTTCGGAACTGCGGGGCTTGAAGGAGCGGATTATCGGGCATGTCATCTGCTAGGTCCATTGTATAAATAAGTAACTTGAAGAAAAGTCAGAGGTGAAGCCTCTGCTTTTCTATTGCATAATGTTATTTCAACTTTAGTGCTTACGTGCCATGTCTATCAGATTTATGGATTGCGAGTATCAATATGATACATAAATGAGAGGTATTTCTTTAAAATGTACAGTTTTTTTTTTAGACAAAGCTATTAAAATAAAACTATCTTGGAAGGAGGTGATGCGTTGATAGAGTTAGTACCTAATAGGCCTAGTTCTATGCTGATAATTATGGAGGAGACAAGCCCCAGTGAGGAATGCTTTGAGTACAAAGAACCGATTACAAGGAGGACAAAAGATGAGGGGATTTAAGCACTATCTTTCCGTGATAGTTGTGGTAGCCGTGTTGCTACAATTACTTAATATTACAGGGTTAGGACTTAATCAAGCATTTGCGGCTTCAAATGCTTTTTACGTTTCAGCAGACGATGGCAACGATAGCTGGACAGGAACATTGTCAGCGCCGAATTCAGGATTAACAGACGGACCGTTCAAAACGATCAGTAAAGCAAAGTCAGTAGTAAATGCACAGATTGCCGCTAGTGGTATGAATGCAGATATTACGGTTTATGTGAAAGGAATACATGAGGCTCTAAATGGCCTAACCTTTGGCCCAAGTGACTCCGGGGTGTCGGGGTATAATGTGGTCTATACCAACTATCCTGGTGAAAATGCGACGATCACAGGATCGAGCCGATTGACAGGCTGGACCTTGGACAGTGGGAATGTCTATAAGAAAACGGGAGTGAACTGGACTTTCCATACGCTTTATGAGGATGGTGTGCGTTCGGTTAAAGCGAGGTATCCTAATCAGTTGAGTTCAGGTGCAAACGCTTACAGTAGGGTTGCAGATAAAGTAGGAACCACTTCCGCTTCTAAATCGCAGTTCATATATGCATCCGGTGACATTCCTTCCGTAACTAGCTTGACCGGGTTGGAAGTATTTATTTGGCCAGGCAGCGATAGTGGTGAAGTGAACTGGAAGACGAATACGATCAGTGTTTCGGCGCTAGATACAACAACACGACAAGTTACACTAAGCTCCAATGCTCAGTACACGATAGGTGCAGGTTCGCGTTATCTGGTTCAAGGAAAGAAAGAATTTCTGGACGCACCAGGTGAATTTTACCTAGATGATGCTAACGACACGTTATACTATTGGCCACGGGGCAGCGGTAGTATCGAGAATCTTGTCATTGAGGCTCCTAAGACGAACCATCTTCTGAATTTCGTAGGTACGAGCTCCACTGCGACCGTTCATAATATTCGGCTAGAAGGACTCACGATAAAGAACACAGATCGTGACAAAGATACGATCTATATGAAGTATGCTCAAAATATTACCGTAAAAAATAGTGAAGTTTCCAATTCAGGTCTAAGCGCTGTCGAGTTTGACACGTGGGCTCAGAACAATGTGATTACTGGCAACCATATGTTTAATCTTGGATACAGCGGCGTTAAATCTTGGGCCAATAGTTCAACTTCTGTGCAAGTTGGAAATAACGAAATATCCAACAACTACATCCACGATGTCGGTCAATTGAATGGAGAGGGCTCAGGAATTTATCTGGATAAGTCTTCGAATAACAGCATCAAGAACAATCGAATTTTTAATGCATCCCGTTGGGGAATAAGCATTTATTCGCCGGTATCATCGGCTACTCCGGCTGTTGCTACTACAGATTCCCAGTCGAACATCATTGAATACAACGACATTTCAAACGTGAATAACGATTCGCAGGATACAGGCGCGATCTACGCGTTTGGGATGGGACCTAACAACATCATCCGCAATAATATCATCCACGACAACCAGGTAGCATTTTCATTTGCATCCGGTATTTATTTGGACGACGATGTGTATAACACGAATGTGTATAACAACATTCTGTACAACAATAACAAACAAGGTAAGGGTCCATTTACCGATGTGATCGCCAAAGGAACCGCCAATAAATTCTACAACAATATTATCGCGGATAATGATAATTATGTAGATTATGGTCCCGGCGCATTCGACACGAACAAGCTGGGCAACCACACGAACAAGGACATTGAAGTGACGTCCAATATCGTGTACAACTCGACCAATCAAATCTACACCTTCGTCAACTGGCAGGACGATCGTTATGCGAAGGCCGAGAACAACACGTGGTACAATGCGAACGGCATATACGGGACTCGAGGCATGTATTACGTGGACGGTGGAAAAACAATAGAAGACTGGCGTCATACGTTAAACGACAAGTATGATCAGTTCAGTCTGACGACCGACCCCTTGTTTGTGAACGCGGGCAGCTCGGATTACCGTCTGCGCTATGACTCCCCTTCATACGGATTGGGCTTCGTGGACTTCAACATGGAGGATATCGGTCTGACTTCCAGCTATACGTTAGGGAACGCAGAAGAAACGTTGGATCGACTCTTTGTACGCAACTCTTCGGATTCGGTGAACGATGCGAATTTGTCGCTCAATGTGAATGCAACGGCACAGCTTAGCTTAAAGGGACGGACGACAAGCGGCTATATCGCTAATCTATCGAATGCGACGGTTAGTTATGCGAGCAACAACACGACAGTCGCGACGGTCAGCTCCAGCGGACTGATTACAGCGAAAGCAGCGGGTGTAGCGAAGATAACGACGACGGTGACCAAAGGCGGAGTAACGAAGACGGCGGACATGTATGTCATCGTAGCGGATGCTTTGAGCAGCTTAAGCATTGCCGCTTCGGAGACAGGCATGACTGTGGGCGGTACGGTGAAGCTGCAGACGACGGGCGTGACGACGCAAGGCCAAAAGCTGTCGCTCAGCTCGGTAAGCTATAGCAGCAGCAATACCAGCGTGGCGACAGTGAGCTCACAAGGCGTGGTCACAGGGGTAGCGGCAGGTACAGCGACGATTACGGCGTCTGCGACGGTAGGCGGTGTGACGAAGAACGCGACGATCAACGTAGGCGTGTACAGCGCGACTCTGAAATCCATCAGCATCAACTTTGTTAATCAGATGCTGCAGTACGGAGGGACGGATCAGATTACGGTAACGGGGACGCTGTCTGACAATTCCACGGCAGACCTGACCAATGCGACAAAGCAATTCTCCATCGACAGTACAGCGGCGACAGTGAACGCTACGACGGGCGCGATCACGGCGGGCAATGCGCCAGGATCCGGACGTATTACGGTCAAAGTCACGTTGAACGGAGTCACACGTACGGCAGCAGATAGTGTGGTCGTCTATGGGACAGAGGCGCTTCCCACAGGTTGGAGTATTTTAAACGTGGGCTCGGCCGTTGGCGCCGCATCGTACTCGAACAATCGGTTCCACATTGCGACGAACGGCAACGATATTAACGGTACGGCAGATGACGGGACGATTATGTATCAGAACGTGTCGAGCACGAATTTCTCGGTAGTAACTCGTATCGATAATGTGTCCTATTCCCATCCAAATGCCGCAGCGGGACCGGATATCCGTGAAGACGCGACAGCGGGCTCGAAATCGGCATTCATCCGGATTACAGCAGATGGAGGCGGTCGCTTGCTTTATAGAACGGCAGCCGGCGGTTCTACTTCGCAGATTTATTTCTCGTCGAATGTAAGTTTCCCTGCTGATGTAAAACTAGAGCGCAGCGGTGATACGTTCATAGCTTCCTATTGGGAGAATGGCAATTGGAAAGAGCAAGCACGAGCTACGATCACGATGAATACGGCGGTGAACGCAGGCTTGGGGACGATCTCCCATGATCCTCATGATTACAGCCTGATTGACTCCTCTTACATGTGCTTGACGACAATTGCCTGCAAACCGATGGCGCCGATTCAAGCGCAACCAGTGTCAGGCGATACTCAGATTAAAGTGAGCTGGGGCAATGTCGACGGAGCCACGGGCTATAAGGTGAAGTATGGCACTACATCAGGCAGCTACACGAGCACGACCGATGTCGGCAACGTCACAAGTAAGACGTTAACGGGGTTAACGAACAATACGACCTACTATATGATCGTTACCGCTTATAACGCGACAGGCGAGAGCATTGTATCTAACGAGATGAATACGAAGCCTTTCTCGGCTAGCAGTTTAGCGGCTCCATCATTAAATAATCCAACGACCAGTGATGCTCAGGTCGGTCTGAGCTGGAGTGCTGTTAGTGGCGCGACTGGCTATAAGGTGAAATATGGGACGGCTTCGGGAAGCTATAGCACAACCGTAAGTGTGGGCAATGTTACAAGCTACACGGTTTCAAGCTTAACCAATGGCACCACCTACTACTTTGTGGTTACTGCTACTAACAGCACGGTGGAGAGCGCTTATTCCAATGAAAAGAACGCAGTCCCTAATGTTGGCCTGCCTGCTGCTCCCGTTCAGAATTCGGCTGTACCTGGAAATACCAAGGTAGATTTGAGCTGGGGAGCTGTCACTGGTGCAACGGGGTACAAGATCAAATACGGTACTACGTCGGGAAGTTATTCGACGACAATAACTGCGGGTAATGTCACCAGCTACTCGGTAACCGGCTTAACAAACGGCACTACTTACTACTTTGTTGTGACCGCTACGAACAGTGCAGGAGAAAGCGCGAGCTCGAACGAGAAAAGCGCAGCTCCTATAGCTCCTCCTGCTTCGCCAGTGCAAAATGCACCGACAGCTGGTGATTCACAGGTGACAGTGAACTGGAGCGCATCGACTGGGGCAACCGGATATAATGTCAAGTATGGCACGACCTCGGGAACCTACAGTACAACGGTGAACGCAGGTAATGTCACCAATACGACCATAACGGGATTGACCAACGGTACGACGTATTACTTTGTCGTCACCGCGACGAATACAGCTGGAGAAAGCGGCAATTCCACGGAAAAGAGTGCAACACCGAACGTCAGCATTCCAACGGCACCCGTTCAGAATGCCCCTTCTGCCGGGGATGCCCAAGTTACGGTAAACTGGAGTGCATCGATAGGAGCTACGGGTTACAAGGTCAAGTATGGAACAACTAGCGGCAGCTATTCGACCACGGTAACGCTCGGCAATGTGACAAGTACTACGATAAGCAGTTTGACAAACGGCACTACTTACTACTTCGTTGTGACCGCGACGAATAGCGCAGGGGAAAGCGGAAACTCCACGGAGAAAAGCGCTACCCCTTCAGCGGCCACTTGGACTGGGTTGGATATCGGCACGACTGGAGGGTCTTGGAGCCAAAGCAGCGGTGTTTATACCGTAACTGGAGCGGGCAACGAAGCACTGGCTACCAAGGATCAATTCTATTACGTGTACCAGCAGGTAAGCGGCGACTTCTCAATGTCGGTCAAGGTAGAAACTGTACAAAATACGAATGCTGCTGCCGCTGCCGGGATTATGATTCGCCAGTCGACTTCTGATAATGTTCAGGAAGCTTATATTGGTTATCAGTACAATGGATCAATTCAGGTTGGATCGAGAGCAACAGTTGGTGGTAATGAGTCGAATACTGCATACGCAAGCAACTCAGCCTATCATTACTTGAAGGTAACCAAGTCAGGGTCAACATTCACCTTCTACAAGTCTACAGACGGTGTAGCCTGGACAACCATGACAACGAAGACAGTCTCATTAACGGATCCGTTCGATATTGGCTTGTATGTATCAGCCAAAAATAGCTTTACCTTGAACACAAGTACAATTTCTAATGTAGTAATCAACTAATCCATAAAAAAGACCTGGAAGCCATGCTTCTGGGTCTTCTTTAGTTCTTGTTGTTAATGGCTCAGGGATGTCATCATTTAAATTGTATAGTATTCAAGCGTAGTTTCTTCTAAAAATACAGTATATTTCACATTATCTTTTTGCAAAAATAAGATTAAGAAATAGAAAATAAAAAACAGCAAGAGGTGAGCGCAATGGACCAAAGTCCCCTAAATCCAGAATTGCCAACTCTAGGAAAAAGTAACATCGCGACGGAAGTCCCAGGGAAGGCACGAAAGAACATGAAGAATAAGGAATGGAAGCTGTTTTGGAAAAATCGTGAGCTTTCACTTTTGTTCCTGCCAGGTTTTATATATAAACTTGTGCTTGCCTATTTACCAATGATAGGAATCATTATTGCTTTCAAAAATTATCGGTATGACCTAGGTATTATAGGAAGCAAGTGGATCGGGTTCAAAAATTTCGAATTCTTTTTCGCTTCCCAGGATGCCTTTAGAGTAACACGCAATACTATTTTTTATAATTTAGGGTATATGACCATTACGACCATAGCTGCATTAGCTTTTGCGGTCATGCTTAATGAAATATCTCAACGATCTGTTAAAGTATACCAAACTATTATGTTCTTACCTTATTTTCTATCATGGGTCATAGTCAGTTATATCACGTATGCATTTCTTGATTATAACAGCGGTTACATCAATCATTTTCTGCAATCTATTGGACTTGCTCCTAAACAGTGGTATTTGGACTATCGTCCATGGCCTTACATTCTTAATGCAGCTCACTTGTGGAAGGCAATAGGTTTTTCCACGCTTGTGTATTATGCAGGCATCATTGGTATAGATACCGACTACTATGAGGCTGCTAGAATAGATGGCGCTTCAAGGATGCAAATGATTTTTAAAATCACGTTGCCAATGTTAACTCCTTTAATTGTTATCTTATTGATACTAGCTATTGGTGGTATGTTCAGAGGAGATTTCGGATTGCACTATTTCATACCAAATAACTCAGGGCCTACATTCCCGACTACTGACATTATTGACACCTATGTCTATCGTGCCTTGCGAGCTCTTGGTGACATTTCTATGTCAGCGGCAGTTGGATTCTATCAATCGGTGGTTGGATTAATTCTTGTTGTTGGGGCTAATTATGTCGTAAAGAAAATGAATGATGAAAATTCTTTATTCTAAGGGGAATTACAATGCGAACAACGGTGAGACCCATTCAGTGGCCTACTTTTCTAATTAACCTCGTTTTTATCATAACTTCATTAGGAATTGTGCTCCCTTTTCTGTTAGTTGTCTCTGTTTCATTCACAGATGAGAAGAGTATTTTAAATCATGGATATCAGTTTATTCCAGAAGTGTTCAGTTTAGCAGGTTATCAAGTCATCTTTGAAGCTCCGATCGTTTTGTTAAGAGCGTACGGTGTGACTACTCTAATTACAGTTGTCGGGACGACATTGAGTTTATTGCTAACTGCGATGACTGGCTATGTCATATCTCGAAGCGATTACCGCTATAACCGTATAGCCACTTTTTACATATTTTTTACGATGTTGTTTAGTGGTGGCTTAGTTCCTTTCTATATATTAATCACACAGTATTTGCACCTTAAGGACTCCATATGGGCGCTTATTATTCCCGGCTTGTTAAATCCTTTCAATATCATTGTCATGCGAGGCTTTTTATCCAAAATACCGACGGAAATTATTGAATCTGCCAAGATAGATGGAGCCAAGGAATTCCGTATTTTTTTCACAATGATCCTTCCACTAGCCAAACCGGCTTTAGCTACACTGGGTTTATTTATCTCATTCAGTTATTGGAATGAATGGTTCAATGCGCTGTTGTTTATCGATAATCACAACTTATACACGCTCCAACTATTGCTGGTCAATGTTTTAAGCCAAATTGAATTTTTACTATCCCAACCAGAGATGATGCAAGCTTTGCACATAAGTGTAGCTGATTTACCGAATCTTTCAGCCAGAATGGGAATGGCTGTATTAGTTGCGGGCCCAATGCTTTGTATATTCCCCTTCTTTCAGCGTTATTTTGTCAAGGGTTTGACGGTTGGTTCACTAAAGGGCTAATGATAGGCTTATTAGAACGTTTGGAATAGAAACCCATGAAGGAGGTGATGGAAGAGGAAGTCGGGCGGTTTCTATTCCGTGTTATGATACAAGTATTGAACACATTTGCTTGTCCATTCTACTTATTTTCACAGAGGGGGATCACTCATCAAATGAAGAAAACTAAAACGTCCTTAGTAGCTAAACTTATGCTTGTCTCATTATCTTCCGTACTTGTTTTAAGTGCATGTTCAAAGAGCACCACGACTACGGGGTCAACTGCTCCTAGTCCAACTGCTTCTGCCGCGTCTGAGCTAAAGCCAGTTGATTTGGTTTGGTATTATCCAACTCCGAAAGACGTACCGGATGTTCAGCTTGTCGAGGACGAATTGAACAAAATTACGAAGGCAAAAATTAATGCGACAATTAAGCTTAAACCTGTGTTGTTTGGAAATTATGATCAAAAAATGAATACAGTCATCGCAGCTAATGAAGATGTTGACATTGTATGGACATCAAGCTGGAACTTCAAGTTTGATCCGAATTTCGATAAAGGTGCTTTCTTGAAGTTAGATGACTTAATCAATAAATATGCACCTACGGTGAAGAAAACGTTTACTGATACTATGTGGGACAGCGTTAAGAAGAAAGGTGAAATCTACACGATTCCTAGTTATCAAACGATGACCAGGGTGCCGGGATTTACCATTCAAAAACGCTTTGTTGATAAGTATAATTTCGATATTACCAAAGTAAAAAAGCTGGAGGATTTGGAGCCTTTACTTGAACAAATCAAAAAGAATGAGCCTGGGATAGTCCCTTTTGCATCAGATAATCGTGGATTCTTCAGTACAGCCATAAACGGTATTGGTGAAGACGGAGGAATTGCTTACTACAAAAAGGATCCAACTAAAGCTATTGATTACGTAGCTTCCCCTGAGTACAAGCAATATCTGGAGACCGTGCATAAGTGGTTTGCAGCTGGCTATATTAACCAGGATGCCCCTACACTGAAATCATTTGACCCTATTCGTGCCAAAGGTGCAGCTGCTGTATATTTCAACGCAACAAGCAAACCAGGTGGCGAAGCAGATGATAAGCTTAAGGGCGGCGGCTTTGATGTCGTTTATGTAACATTAGGTGAACCGATGTATACAGGTGCTAACACAACAATGAATGCTATTGCGAAGTCTTCTAAAAATCCTGAACGTGCGATGATGTTCTTGGAGCTAGTGAATTCAAATAAAGATATCTTTAATTTATTAGGATTTGGTATTGAGAATAAGCATTACAAGAAAACAGGCAACAATGCAATTAAAATTGATTCGGCTAGTGGGTATTCCGCTAATGCAGCATGGGTATTCGGTAACGTTACGAACGGTTATCTTCTTGATGATCAACCAGCTGACACTTGGGAGAGGACAATAAAACTGAACACTACTTCGAAGGTTACTGCTAATAATGGGTTTAATTGGGATGGCGCAGGATTCAAGACAGAAGAAGCCTCATTAAATTCCATTAATGAAGAGTACAGTGCAGCATTGTCTACTGGCGCTATTGATCCTGCTGTCAAATACCAAGAATTCCTCGATAAGCGCATTAAAGCAGGTGAGGACAGAAAACTTGGTGATCAACAAAAACAACTGGGTGAATGGTTGAAAACGAAAAAATAATAATTAGTGTAAAACTGCGAATCTGCATGTGGATTCGCAGTTTTACACTTTATCTATTCGTATATCTCATTGATTAGTAATTGAGATAGAAATTGCTCTATGTTAGAGTTATAAGGAAGCAATTAATAAGGACATAGTCAAGCTCCTGCAGAGGCGGTACTTATGAGTCTAATTAAATTCTATAAGTCAAGGAAATACTTGCAAAGATTATTACTTTCTATATCGATTCTCTCTTTATTATTAGTCATTACATCTTTTACGGTTTATGTGTATTCGGAGAGAACACTGCTTAATATAGAGCACGATGCAAATCGTAAAGTACTGACACAAATCAATTACAATATCTCTAACATGAATCAGATTGTCAAAAATTTTGCAATAAGTGCTTTTCATGATAATAGTATTCAGTGGCTTTTGAATTCGCCGGAAGATGATGTCTTTACAACAATACGTTCTATTTCGCAGCTGGATAAGCTAACAGAAGCTGCATCCGCATTTTTGAAAACAGCAGTGGTATATAACAAACGAACAGGACAATATATCCCAGGAAATCATGGACTTGTCCCTAACGAGGAAATGATAATTAACCAATTACGGTCCTATATGGAGCAAAAGAAAACCATTCCCAAGTTTCAATTTATACCGATGAGTCTCAATAACTCACTTGCGGTCGCGGATAAACCTATCGATTTTTTCGCTTCTTACATGTATGTATCTGATAGTAGCCTTTCTCCTGATCAAGCGCTTATTCTAATTATTAATCCGAACTGGCTGTTTGAAAATATTGAAATTTTAAACAATCTTGCTGACCGACAACAAAGCGATTTATTTGTAATGATTGGCAACAATATTACGATGAATGCTAAAAGTAAAAAGTTGGAACCGCCCAATAAGCTTAGTCAATCGGTTATGGATCACTATAGAACAACAGGAAATTCTTTTGATTACTGGGTAGCGGATACCGATCTAGGTAAACAAGTTATTACTTATATTAGAAACGAAGCGAATGACTGGACGATCGTTAATGTTATTCCTTATGAGGTGCTCCTTAGCAAGCTAAGGGCGATGAGATATACTACTGCAGTTGTTACGTTATTATTCTTACTTGTGTCTGGTATTGCCACTTTACTTATTTCTCATCGGCTATATAGACCTATTGAGCGGTTGTTTTCACAATTCAGCGGAGAATCGGAGGATAAGGGCAAGGGTTCAGACGAAATAAATTATATGTCTAATGTATATAAACGATTAGTAGATGAGCTCCAAACGGCACGTAAAGAACAATTGGGTAAATTGGACATCGTGAAATCCTATCAATTAAGACGTTTATTAAATGAAAGCCCATACATTTCAAAAGAAGAGTTCCATGATGTTGTTTCACAGTCAGGCTTCCGTATTGCTGTCAGTGGGAATTACTGTGTAATTGCTTTCAAAATCGACAACTACCACCCCAACAATGTTACAAATAGTGAAACGGAGAAACAGCTAATTCTTTTTGCTATATCGAATATCGCAGAAGAATTTATTGCTACAACTTATAGATGTCAAACTATGGATATAAAAAATGATATGGTAGTGCTGCTTGCCAGCGATATTGACGGACTACTCATGGAGCAACAGCTTATAGGTCTGCTTAAGGAAATTCAAACCACTGTCTTGAAGTATTATAGAATCTCGGTCACAGCTGCTGTAAGCGAAATAGTTTCCAATTATTCAGAAATTAGCGGAGCGTTCGCCCGCTCACAGCAATATCTCCTTTATCGCCTGATATTCGGTCACCTTTCTATTATCTTGCCCGAAATGGTTAAGGTTAACTTTTCAAATTCCGATAATCTGTTGCCACCCGAGCTGGAGCGCAATTTGGTCGAAGCTATTCATTCTTGTGATTTAGCTAAGGTAGAGGAGCATTTACTAACCGTTATTGGAGTGCTGTCTAAGTATAGTTATGACCAAATCATCCATTCCCTCTTCTATATGAACATGTTGTTCAAATACAACCTCAAAGAAGCAGGATTTACGAGTGATGAGATTGAACAAGAGCTGAGCATTCTAAGCCAATCTATTCTCGAAACGGAAACACTGGATCATATAAAGAAATCATGGATGATCTTCTTTGGGAAAGTATGGAAGAAAAACTCAGAGGGGACCGATCGATACTCTCTTCTTATTCAAACCATTAAAGATATTATTGAATCGGATTATAATGATCTGAATTTAAGTCTAAAAAGTATCTCCGACATGTTGAGAATGTCGTCAGTTTATGTGGGCAAAATTTTCCGTGACAGTCAATCGAGCTCGGTTGCTGAATTCATTAATGAAACAAGGCTTAGACATGCGCTGCAATTATTGACAGATCGTGAACTTAATATCGGGGAAATTATGAAATTAGTCGGTTATGGGAACGAAAGCCAATTCTTCCGATTGTTCAAAAAAAGATTTGGCATGACGCCAAAGGAGTACAAGTTAAAAATACAAGTTGAAAATGCAAGAGAAATAAACCGTTAGTGCATAGGCACTAGCGGTTTTTCTTATGACATTAAGTATTCATTCTTGATGTTTAAATAATACAGTCAATGGCTTGGTCAAAATTAAAAAATACAGTGCAAAAAGATCATGTATTCTGTGAAAATGAATGTACTCAGAAAATGAGGATGTCGGTAGTTAATCAATAGGGGGATTCTCATGGTCGATAATATACAAACGATTACGCTTAGAGAACTCAAACGAATGCTGGAGGAAACAAATACGGATCTAAATTTTTCACTATTCTATGAAGCAAGGAACACACAATCCTGGGCTAAAAGTATGTTGAATCCAAATCATGCAGCGCGTTGGGAGATGATTCGCAACCAAGGTGAAATCTATTTGAGAACACCGATCGAACCGCTGCTTTACTCCGAGTTCATATCGTTTGGAGCAACCGGAGAAAAGCAGCCATTCGAGAAAAAATATTTTGAACGGAGAACGCGTATGGCTTTATTAGCTCTTATGTATATGGCTGATAAAGAGAATAAATGGTTAAGGTCTTTAGAAGATATAATTTGGGCGATTTGTGATGAATTTACTTGGTGCATACCAGCCCATGTGGGTTTATATGTAAATGAATATCCCAAAGGTATTTGGGATCAGCCGGAGCCGCCCCGTGACAATGTTGATTTATATGCAGGGGAAACTGCCTTTGCACTGGCAGAAATTATCAGGTTGCTCGAGCATGAGCTGAGCCCTTGGGTGGTAAAGCGGGCCAAGAAGGAAATCGATCAACGCATATTTCAAGTATATTTCAACGAACAGGCTCCGCAGAATTGGGAGATGAAGACAAACAATTGGCCTTCTGTCTGTTCCTCCTCTATTGGTGCCGCTGCCCTTTATTTGGTTCAAGATCCAGCACGTTTAGCTGGTATGTTGTGGCGTTTAATTCAAGTCTTCAAACAGTATTTAAGCGGATTTGACCGTGACGGGGCGACGCCAGAAGGGATTGGATATTGGCAATTTGGCTTTGGATTTTTTGTTTATTTTGCTGAATTACTGCGTGAACGAACAGGAGGACAGCTGCAACTGCTTCAAGATAACCATGTTAAGGCGATCACACAGTTTCCATATGCTTGCATGTTATCGAAGGGGAAAGTTGTTAATTTCTCCGATACGATGGAGAGCCAAGACTTTTCACCGGGTCTATTCGCACGCTTGGGATTGCAGCTTGAACAAGAATTGTATGCTGTTGAATCGAAAGTAACCATGCCACGCTGTTGGGTAACGATTAGCAGGGATTTACTTTGGTCTGTTCCTCCAGCCATAGATAAAGGCGATTATAATGTAATTCCAACGGGCCGATACTATTTTCACGATGTGCAATGGTTAATTTCTAAGCATAGTACCATGAAGGGGCTGACAGCATTTGCCGCCAAGGGGGGCCATAATGGAGAGCCTCATAATCACAACGATCTTGGTCACTTCATTTTGCATGTCAATGGGGAGAACGATCTGACGGATTTAGGTCCTGGATATTATACGCGTCAATATTTTGCTCCAGATGAGCGGTATCTGCATTATCATACAGGCTCTCAAGGACATTCGGTACCAATCATCGATGGCTGTTACCAAGGAGAGGGTAAGGATCGGGCTGCGGAGCTGATTCGTTATGAACCTAGTGAGGGACAAACATATTTGCATCTTAATCTTACCAAGGCTTATCCATATGCAAACTTGCTTCGTTATGAGCGTCAGTTTATATGGAGTAGCTTATCGGAGAATAACTTCCAGCTCCGACTCATAGATCAATTTAAGTTTCAACTTCCCCCGAAATCCCTTGTTGAGGTATTTGTTTCACAAAAAGAACCTGTTCTCGTTGCAGACGGAGTTATCCAGATCGGTTCTGTTCAGCTTCAGTATCATGCGTCAGATTGGGAACTATTCCTTGATCATCAACGTGAAAAAATACTAGCACAGACACACGTATATAAGGACATCTGGCTTGTGATGCTGTCATGCAGATGTTGTGATAAGGATATCATAAGCGAATTTATTTTCACATGCTAACAATCTTGCCAAAGAATGAGGAAACCAGGTGAAATTTTTTTCAAACGTGAGTACAGATCAAGGACTCAACGATTTTCCAGCGAACCCCTGTAATTTATTAGATACCTATGTAGCAAAAGACACCCAAGTACACAAGCTAAAGGAAGGCGAAACTTATCAAGGTTTTTCCGGGAACAGAGAAATGGTCTTTGTTGTACTAGGAGGCATCGCGGATTTTCGAGTAGGAGCTTCGTCCTTCCCTGGCGTAGGCAATCGGCTACCATTTGCAGGGAAGCCATGGAGTGTATATGTGCCTTGTGAAACTGCATTTTTACTCCTTGCTGTGACGGATTTTGAAGCGTGGGTCTGTTCATTTCTTGCGGACGGTACATCTTTGGAGCCTTGCGTGGTGGGCCCTGAATAAGTAAAGAACAGAAGATGGGGAGCCCTTAATTCGTACTGGGATACGTTTCCCCCAAGTAAACATACGTTTGGCATCTTATAAATATGGATAGATAACGGGTGAATCTAATGAACAAACATTCCAACAACGCTGTATTCCGTGGAAAACGGGGGTACTTAATTGATTTTCACCGAGGGGATTTCCCTGAGGTTCATTTTCGGGGATTTGACCGTGAGCAATATCGGGAATTAATGAAGAAGGCTCAGATCGATAATGTCATGGTATATGCGAAGGACCATTGGGGTTGGTCCTACTACCCGACCCAAGTGGGGGCGATACACCCGAAGCTGGAGGAGAGCGATTTTGATTTTATTGCTGAAGTGAAGGATGTGGCTGAATCAATCGGTGTTGATGTGTGCCTGTATTACAGCATCGATACGGATCATTGGGCAGCTACCTATCACCCGGAATGGAGGGCATTGGATCCATATGGGAATCCAGTTCGAGCCGGTTCTAAATGGATGCGTTGTTCTATAGCCCATGAATTCGGGGATTACTGTCTAGGGCAAGTTAGTGAGTTGCTGAAGAGGTACAAGCCGAAAGGATTGTTCTTTGATTGTTTTCCTTCGGTGCTGTGCTTTTGTTTGGATTGCCAACAACGCTATGAGAAGCTAACGGGTGACAAGATGCCTCTAGGTGAACAGGTCCACCAACAGTGGAGAAAGCTTCAGCTTTATGAGGAGGAACATTACTGGCTGCCTTTTGCGCAAAAGCTAAGACATTTGTTCGATACGATTAGCCCGGGCACTATGCTGACAACCAATGGTTGCAACGCGAACATGCCAAGATCGGTACGTGAGCTGTTGGATTTTCACTTCGCAGAGCCGTGGGCAGGGAACTATTTGTCAGCGGGCTTCGTACGCGATGTTATGACTTCAGCTCAGATCGGCCCCGGTGATGTAGGGATGGTTTACGATCGAACACCGACTTCCTATTTACTTAGGGAGTTGCTGAGCATAGGTATGCAGGGGGCAAGACCATTCCTCTACAGTGAATCAATGCGACCGGATGGCAGCTTGGAAATTCATGATTGGGAGCGAATGGGTGTTGCGTATCGTCAAGTGAGCCAAGTAGAACCATTCTGGAACGAAGCTAGGCCTCTTGTTGATATTAACTTGTTATATAGCGATTCATCTCATCAGTTCGCGCCCGAACGCAATACTTTCAATCAGAACTGGTGGGAACGTGGATCCAAGCACTTGACAGCATTACAAGCGGGCATGACGCTTGCCGCTTCTATGCATCGTAGTTACCAAATTATTAACGGAGATGAAGAGAGCTTTGATCCAAAACACATCATTATTGTGCCGAATTCTCAAGTTCTTTCTTTAGAGTTATGGAACAAGCTCAAGGTTTATGTTAACAATGGCGGGACTCTGCTTGCTTGTCTAAGTGCTCCCCCGGTTGATAGGGATGGAAATCGATTGGCGGATAACCACCTGTGGGAGGAGCTTTTCGGGGCTGTATTTCTTGAGGAGGATTCGAGATTTAGTCGGAATCATGTGAGTAGCTATTTGCAAGTCAGCGTCAACTCTAGTTTGCTAGCGGATTTTGCTAAGCACCCTCTTGGAGTTGTGGGCTCCCGCTTAATTGTCCAAGCAACTAAAGCCGAGATTTGGGCGGATTTAGTGGAACCAATTTTTGAAGAGGATATTCAGGCAGAGAAATGGATGGCATGGCGTCCCCCGGCTCCTTCGGATGTTGAGATCGGACCAGCTATTTTGCATAATCAACTAGGGAAAGGAAGAACGGTGCTGTTTACCTTTGATGCACTTTCTATGTCTGGAGCGAACGTCCCCATGGAAACGGGGCTCGCCATCCAATCTGCGCAGCGCTGGTTTTGGCCTAAACAAATGCTTGCGCGTGTGGTAAATGCGCTTTCAAGGCCACAAATTACAGTCGATGGACTACCAGAGCAATCCTACGTTACTTATATGTTGCAGGACGGCCAACTTTGTGTTCATATTCTAAACGATGGAGACTCTCCTCTGGTTTATGGTACGAAATTGCGTATCAATTGTTCTCTTTTTTCAAATATCACATCTGCTGATCAGCTTTATCCGGAGGTGTCTGCTTTGGAGATCAAGGCAGAAGGTGAAGATATAGTCGTTAACCTTCCTCCACAAAGTCTGTATAACATTTATAGAATTCTATTATCCTGATGGCTAGATAAGTATGAATCATAATGATGACACTAGGAGGAAGCTATATGTTTTGGACATTTGATAAATTATCCTCCCGAATGAAGGAATTGCTCTATTTTCCTTATCGTTATAAAATCGCCATCCCCTCATTTCTAAGTCAACTTGATCCCGCTGGGGCTAATGGACAGCGTCCGCCTAAAGATGGGGAATGGCGCGAAATGAAACTTGGCGATAGATGGAAAGGCCGGGATATATATATATGGCTGAAAGCGGAAATACAGATTCCCGCGGACTGGTCAGGTAAGAAAATTGTCGGCTTATTCCAATTCGGCGAAACGAGTGAAGGGAATACGTCGGGCTATGAGGCGCTGCTTTATATCAATGGTGAACCGTATCAAGGGATAGACACGAACCATCGGGAAGTGTTTCTACCTGACCATGTGGTTGGGCAGCGAGTATTGCTCGAGTTTCGAATCTGGTCCGGCATGGGCGGAGGCGGTCGACCGAAGGAATCGGAGCACCAACTTGTGCAAGCAGAGCTGGCGTGGTTGGACGAAGCGACAGATGATCTTTATTTTACTTCAAAAGCGATGTTGGAAACGATAAAGCTTTTACCTGAAGTAAACCCAGAGAGACAGATGCTCTTACAAGCACTCGACCGTGCTTATCGCTATATCGATTGGTCCAAACCAAATACGGAGCTATTCTACAATTCTATTAAGGAAGCCTCTGCTTCCCTGCATAAAGAACTATCTAAGTTTGACAAGCATCATCATGTTCACATTCGTTGTATCGGGCATACACATATTGACCTAGCCTGGTTGTGGCAGCTGAAGCATACACGTGAGAAGGCAGCTCGTTCCTTCTCGACCGTTCTTCGACTCATGGAGATGTATCCGGAATATATATTCTTACAGACACAGCCGCAGCTTTATGAAGATTTGAAGAGGGATTATCCCAAGCTATATGAGCAGATCCGAGAAAGGATTCGGGAAGGGCGATGGGAAGCGGGAGGCGCCATGTGGGTGGAAGCGGACTGCAATCTCATCTCTGGTGAATCGCTAGTGCGTCAGCTCCTGTTTGGAATCCGTTTTTTTGAAGAGGAGTTTGGTGTCTCTTGCAACTATTTATGGTTGCCAGATGTGTTTGGCTACAGCTGGGCGATGCCGCAAATCCTGAAGCAATGTGGAATTGAAACCTTCATGACGACCAAAATCAGTTGGAACCAATATAATCGGATGCCGCATGATACGTTCAAATGGCGAGGAATTGACGGTACAGAAATACTGGCGCATTTCATCACAACATCAGAGAGCGGGAAGGAAAACCGCTGGTATACTTATAGTGGCGAGCCAAAACCATCCATGGCACTTGGGATTTGGGAGGCGTATCGGGATAAGGATCTTACAAACGAGCTGTTGCTCTGTTACGGTTATGGAGATGGCGGAGGCGGTGTGAACCGTGAAATGCTGGAAATGCGAAGGAGGTTGGAGAAACTCCCGGGACTTCCACAAATGACAACCGGACGTGCAGACGAGTACTTCGCTAGCTTACAGAAGCGGGTAGCCAATACTGATCAATACGTACACACATGGGATGGCGAATTATATCTCGAATACCACCGTGGAACTTATACAAGCCATGCTTATAATAAAAAAATGAATCGTAAGATGGAGCTTCTTTACCGCGAAAGTGAAATGTTGAGTGTCTTGAGCAGCTTACAGCGTTCATCCTGGGACGAATATGATCAGAAGAGTCTGAATGAAGGCTGGAAGATCGTATTGCGCAATCAATTTCATGATATTATTCCAGGCTCATCCATTCGCGAAGTATATGAGGATTCTTGGAAGGAATATGCATTGGCCGAATCGATAGGATTAAAGGTCAGGAAAGCCGCTTCCGAGGCCATCTTAAGCAAGCAGGATGCTCATGCCTATACCGTATTTAATTGCTATTCGAAACCTCGTACGGATTTCGTGTTTCTTCCTGAAGACTCTGATCCCAAAGTGTGGCGGGATTCAAAGGGGATGTTGCTGCCAGCCCAAAGAAGTAACGGTGGGTGGCTCGTTGAAGTGCAGTCTGTCCTCTCTATGGGCTATGAGACCATTCACGGGTTATATCCACGACTCGATGCAGTGCAGGAAGCGAGAGATGATTCTCCTTTTCAGTGGAATGAGAACGGCTTAGAGTCACCCTTGTATATATTGGAATGGAATGATTGTGGACAACTGACGCGAATCTACGATAAAAGATTGCAAAGAGACGTTCTTGCTAATCAAGCGAGAGGAAACGTCTTTCAGATCTTTGAGGATCGGCCGATGATGTTCGATGCCTGGGATATTGACTTGTATTACCAGGAGAAAATGCGAGAGGTTACCGAACTTCGTTCTATTCAATTAGTCGAATGTGGGCCACTTAGAGCCATAATCGAATTTGACTGGGTATATATGGATTCCTCCATCCAACAAAGGCTGATTGTATATGCAAACAAGCCGCGCATCGACTTTGATACATATGTTGACTGGAAGGAACGGAAGCAGCTGATGAAGGTCGCCTTCCCGGTTGATATCCGGGCGACAGAAGCGACTTACGATATTCAGTTTGGGAATGTGAAGCGTCCGACACATTGGAACACCAGTTGGGACTATGCCAAGTTCGAGACGGTAGGCCATCAGTGGGCCGACCTTTCCGAGCATGGGTATGGAGTCAGTCTGTTAAACGATTGTAAATATGGCTATGACATCAAGGATAACATTATGCGATTGACACTCATTAAATCAGCCACATGGCCTGATAATCAAGCCGACAAATGTGAGCACCGCTTTACCTATGCAATATTGCCGCATGGCGGCAGTTGGCTCGAAGCTGGTACGGTTGATGAAGCATGGGCGCTGAATAATCCTTTCACTTATGAGCAAGGTGAGGCGTTGAATAAGTCACTTTCATTGTTTCAAATATCAGGGCACCCTTATGTCAGCATCGCTGCAGTAAAAAAAGCGGAGGACAACGATTCAGTCATTCTTAGACTGCATGAGTATGCAGGGGCAAGAGGCACTCTGGAGATCACAAGTGACTGGGACCTCCAAAGCTGGCAGGAATGTGACCTGCTGGAAAGGCCGATAGCCATGGCGGAAGGGAAATCAATGAGTAGTCGTATTCAGTTCCAAATCAAGCCTTATGAGATCAAGTCATTTCTTGTTCGATTTCAAGAAGGGACACCTCCTTCGGCGAATAGTTTATAAGCCGTGACGTTAGCTGTATGGAGCTTTCTTTGCAGCTAGAAGCCGTAACAAAGGATTAAATCAGTTAAGGAGGTCACCAGATTGAAGCCTATCCCCGTTGAGATCACTTTTTGGAGCCGCGGAGGTCTTACTCCTGAAGATCAACAATTAAAGGTGTCTCAGAAGTCGTTGGATGAAGCATTCTATCCTTATGAGAAAGAAGGACGTTATTATGCGGGAAGAATGAGTGTTCCGCAATCAGGTGCACTGGTCTTGGAAATAGTCAGCCCACGACCACTGCGTATATGGATCGCTGGTACACTTATTCTGGATGAGGACTTGTTTTGGCGCTCCTTTCAACGAGAGGTTAGAGCGGCGATTATTTACCCATGCCAAGCTCCCGGTGAGCTTTCGTTTCTTGTAGAAACAGGAGATTTACCGCAAATTCCTGACCATGTTATGAAGCATTGTCCTTCTCGCAATCGAGAAAGAGTACTGGATGAGATAAAGAGGATGAACCCGGATATGTTACAGCTGACGTGTCACCTTTCAACGGAAAGCGCGCCCCCGGCCGTTTCACTGAGGTATTTTCCAACTCAATATGTTCAAAACGGATGCTTATGGCAGCATGTAGCTTTACGACCCATATATGGATTGTTTGATCATGCACCGACCACAAAGCTACACGAGCTAAGCCCCAAATCTTCTATGCCGCTTGCATTGCGTTCGACTATACCTCCTTATGATGCAAGGGAAGCAGACCATAAGGAAGCGATAGGCTATCGTCATTATTATGTACCGGTTTCGTCACCTTTGCATCATGTGCCTCCCCTTCGATCTTCTGGTTTAGAGAAGAGGCCGGAGCCTAAATTGGAAATATCACAGACATTGACTCTTACCATTGAAGGTAAGAAGGGTAAAGTGAATGTGAACATGCCTGCCTATGAAAGCTTGGGGAGATTGGCTCCTAAGCGAGACTTTACTCCAACAGTATGGCCTGAATATGACACTATCAAAGATGATTTGCCGAAGCCGATCTTACCCTTAAAGTGGTCCGGATTTGCTCGTCTCTATGATGCCGCTTGGCAAATGCTGCTGTCCCTGGTGCGGACACCGCCAGCAGAAAGCGGCTTGCCTAATCCTTACATTGCGACGGCCTTAGATTCTTTCTGGCATGAAGTGTTTGTTTGGGACAGCTCTTTCACAGCCATGTGTACGGCGTTGGGGCATCGCAAGCTGCCTATTTATGATACGCTCAATATGCTCTATTCCCGGCAGTTTGACGGAGGGTATATACATCGAGAGCACGATGTTCGTACGGGACTTCCGGTTCTTTTCGAACCGGATTTTGGTCCGAATCCACCGCTGTTCTCTATTGCGGAGTGGACCATTTTTCGAATGAATGGAAATATCCTGAGACTTCAGGATGTGTATCCTGTACTCAAGGGGTACCACGAGTGGATTTACAATAACAGAAGGCTGCCGGATGGAACCTATTGGACAACGGGGCTTGCTAATGGTTTGGATAATTCACCATCCTTGGGTTACGGATATCCGGATTTAACGGCACAGATGGCACACGATGCAGAGACATTGGGCGAAATTGCGCGTGTTTTAGGTTATGAGGAGGAAGTACGCAGGTGGGAAATAGAGGTTGAAGAAACAGCCGCTGCATGCAACCGATGCTTATGGGATGAAAGTAACCAATTCTACTCAACCTCATTGGAGCAGGGCGGCCATAATGCGAATAAGGTAGTTACCGGATTTTGGCCGCTTTGGGCGGGGATTGTTCCTGAAAATAGAGTTGAATTGCTTGCTAAGCATCTGAAAAATCCAGACAGCTTTTGGCGTCATCATCCTATTCCAAGCTTGGCCGCAGATTCCCCTCAGTTCGAATCAGGAGGAAACTACTGGCGTGGATCGGTTTGGGCACCGACTAATTATGCCGTCATTCAAGGCTTCGATCGCTCAGGTCAGCATGCTTTGGCTTTGGAGACTGCTGTCAGACACTTGGAAGTTATGACAGAAGTTTTCGATCATACGGGTAAGCTTTGGGAGAATTACGGTAGTGAAGCATCTTGTCCAGGCAATGTAGCTCAGCAAGCGTATAGTTGGACCGCACTGGGTCCGATTTCTCTATTAACTGAAGTGGTTCTAGGCTTAAAGCCTGAGGCTCATCATAGAATTCTTAACTGGCAACCGCCCGCTGGGGAAACTATAGGCATACAACGTTACCCTTTAGGAGCAGCTACCATCGATTTGATGCTTCACATATCCGAGAGTGCTACTCAACTTAGGGTAAGGACAGACAAAGGCTTCACACTCCGTCTTTTTTGGCAGAATGCATGGATAAGCTACAGCTGCGTACCAGGTAATTCTCAATGGAACTTGGAAGTGGGTAAATAGGAGGCAACGGAATTGGAATATACGAAGTTAGGGAAAACCGGGTTTCAGGTTTCGAAGCTTGGGTTTGGTGGAGCTCCGCTGGGTGGCGATATGGGAGGAATTAGCTATTCGTAAGCAATATCTGTGGTACATAGAGCGCTTGGCCTGGGCATCAACTTCATTGATACGGCCCCTTTATACGGGAGAGGGGAGAGTGAAAGAAGAGTTGGTCTTGCACTCAAAGGCAGGCGTAAACAGATCTTTTTGATACCATTCAGTTTTTTGCTTGATACATGCTGATCGACTATACAGCAAAAGATGAGCTGCTGCCTCTTGCCAATAAGCGGAATGTGGGGATTATTAATGGGGATTTTGGCAGATGCCCCTGCCCCTTTCCTGCACAATTCAGGTTCGCTGCTCGACGAGGCGGAAAGACGTATGAAGGAGATCTCTTTTCTTCGTAATAAAGAACCGAAAGGATTGGCGGAACCAGCTATGCGATTTAGCTTAGTGAACCCCGACATCCATATAACGTTAACAGGGACTACCTCCATTCGTACTTTAAAACGCAATGCTTTTTATTGCGATGGAATAGGATTGGGAGAGGAAGAGGAGCAGAGGGTGCTGTCTTTGTTTACTGGAATGCCCTTGTTCCCTTAGTGAAACTATAGACTAATGTTATAAAATGACTTATATGCATGTTACAAATAATGTATCAAACAAATATGACTGTCGCGATTGTATGTGTATCGAGCAATGTCCAGTAAAAGGCGATTAGACAGGTAATAGTCGAAGAATAAGACCTTCTCTTTTTTGAATCCTTGTTCACGGGGAACAATGTATGAGGCTTTTAGGAGGATTAATCCTGGATTGTAATGTTCTTCATGAGGACATCTTTCTTTAAAACAAAGTGGCCGACCTAAAGCAAAGCAGCAATACCTTGTCTTTGAAGTGTAAATGTCAACACTAGAATGTACACTTTCGCTTGTTTAAGCATGTACAGAATTACTCTTCGTTTTGAGCGAGATGGTTCTTCAACCGGTAGGATTCGCCTACAATAGTGACGACAGTAGCGTGATGCAAAATTCGATCAAGAATAGCATTAGCGAGTTTTGGTTCACGGAACACTTCATCCCATGCTCTGAAGTTCACGTTAGTCGTAAAAATCGTGCTCCGCTTTTCATATCGCATATCAATCAATTGAAAGAATAGTTTTGCATCCTCTGGCTCAATTGGTAAATAGCCAATTTCATCAATGAGCAATAGCTTGTAACTCGTGTAATGCTTTAATCTGGCCTCTAAGCGATTCTCTAACTTGGCACGTTTCAAGTTCTGGATTAAATCGTGACACTTGATGAAATACGTACTCGTACGCTTCTTGGCAGCTGTGATGCCAATCGAGGTCGCTAGGTGTGTTTTACCGACCCCACTTGGGCCCAAGAACACAATGTTCTCGTTGCCCTCAATGAATCGAAGTGTTGCAAAATCCAGTATCTGTTGTTTGTTCACGGATGGCTGAAATGCGAAGTCGAAATCATCTAGTTCCTTACGGTGAGGGAAGGCACCTACCTTGACCATCGCATGAATCATGTTTTGTTCACGTACATCAATCTCATAATTACTGAGTTTGACCAGCGTATCTAAAAATGACAGTTGGTTATGAATGCTGAAGTCAATCACTTCATTTAAGTGTGTGACCATTTGTTTCAACTTGAGATACTCCAAATTGCGAACAAGCTGCTGGTATGCGGTAGTCTGGAGCATTATTTATAAGCACCGCCGATCGCTTGTAGGTTCTTCTTTGCTAAGTCATCGATGTTTGGATAGCTAGGCACTGACCGCTTCAGGTTGTCTCTGTAGTGTTCTTCTGTGTAATTCAGCTTCGCTTGACTAATAGGATGGTGTGTAAGGAGTTTTGTGTTACAATAGACGTACAAGTGATTGTCATAGACATGTAACCCTACTTTCATTCCTTGATACCCAGCTGGAACTGAGTATTGATTGGATTTGTAGGAGATCATGTTTGATGAATTGACTTTTACATGTGTATAACGAATGCGATAGGAATCTCTTATGCTCTCCGCCGGAAGTGGACGTAAGAGGTTCTTTTCCTTTTCTAGAGCCAGAATAGGTACTTTCCCTGTGCCCTGGTGGAAGGACTGATTGATTCGATTGCAGAGCTTTTGTACGTACTGATGCAACTCTTCCAGACTGAGTTGTCCTTGGTAGGCATGAATTTCGTCAAGCAGTTTCATCTGGGCTTCTACCTTTCCTTTCGTTCGTGGTCTGCCTGCGATGCAGGGGCGTACAGTAAATCCGAAGTCACCAGCAAATTGAGCGAATTTTGCGTTGACCTTGCCTGCGCCATACTCTGTTCTCGCTTCATCCATCACGGTCTTCATATTGTCGGTGAGGATCTCTTTAGGCACACCACCGAAAGCTTCAAAGGCCTCGGTTAGAAATGAGAGTAAGATGCTCTGCGACTTCGATACACTGAGGTGGAAGGCCCGAAACCGTGAATGGGATAACAGTAACACGGCTACATTTACTTCTACTTTTTCACCTTCCTTCGTTTCGTACGAAATACTTTCCTTCCAGTCGAGCTGCGCTTGCTTACCAGGAGCTGTCTCAAATCTTACCGCTGATTGCGGAGATGGAAGACGCTGACCACTACCGAAGTAAGCTTCAAATTCAGGTTTTCGTGTGATGTAAGCCCGAAAGGCGGATTGTGAGCAGTCTAACCCATGATTGTCAGTTAAGTATTGCCACAGCACTCGCTTGTAGTAAAATACCTGCTTGGATTCGACAGACAAAAGTGCCGCGATAACCGAGTAGTATTCATCGATCTTTGAACCCTTCTCTCTTGCAGTCTTACGTGTAAAGCCCTCGATGTACTTACGAATTGTTCTACGATCTACTCCCATTTCTCTAGCTAATTTGCTCATATTAATTTTCATATTTAGATTCTCCATTAGTGATTTTAACTTCGGTAAATCCACTAAGCTTCGAATCTCTACGTTAGTCTGAATATTCATCTGCATGTACATACAAATCCCTCCGGGACAAGTATGTAGGATGGTGTCGAAACTGTACATCTTTATTCAAGCGGAAGTGAACATTGTTAGATTAGCATTTGTATCTTTGAAGTTCAAAACAGTTTGTCAGAAGTACTTCAAAACTTATTTGTAATTGAGGTTTTCAAGCTAAAACACCACTTCAAAACTTAATTTGTAAATCGATTTTATAAGAACAGCCAGCAGACCCTTATGTTTGCTGGCTACTTGCACTTCAAAACGTATTTGTCACCCAACAGTATGTATATCGGTTGACAAATAAAGTTCTAAAGTAACAAATATCATATAAATAGTAATAAAGAGGACTTTAATTCCAAATAACTGGGAATCAAAGTCCTCTTTCTTTAATTACTTCTGTACTATTGGAAAAACTGCTAGCTTTTCCTTTTCAGTGGCCTCGCTTTTGCTACTTAGCTCTTTTGGTGCGGATGTGCCCAGATCTGTTGTGGGGTTCCCTTCAATTCCTTTGAGTTTCAATGTGTATCAGGGATTAAAGCATGGAAAATATGTCATTGCTTTAATAAATTTATAATTGACGCCGTTGCTCTAGTAACCATTCCCACAACTCATTAGATCGATAAACGGTTTCACCGATATCATGGCCTAGCCCTTCCAAACGAGTAAAAAGAGAAGGAGAACCAACGCCTTGCAAAGCATCTGCCATCTCTTGTCCACGAGCGAGAGGCAAGACCTCATCCTGATCACCGTGAAAAGCCCAGATGGGCAATTCCTGCAGCCTTGGCGCCAGATTCGGAATGCCGAAAGCGCAGAGGGGGACAATGGCTGCCAGTCTGTCCCCGTAATCATAAGCAAGCTCATAGACGCCACGGCCGCCCATACTGATCCCTGTCGCATAAATGCGAGAGGGATCGATGTTTAGTGCTGGAATGAGCTCGTCGAGAAGCTCGGCAAGGATATCTGACTGCCAGCCACTTCGCGAACCCGGACATTGAGGGCAGACTAAGACAAATGGAAAAGGCAGACCTGTTTCCACAAGTGTTTGGGGCAAAACGGATTGCTCAACCTGCTGCAAATCCTCACCCTTGGAACCAGCGCCGTGCAGATATAGAAGCAACGGCAACCTGGCTCCAGAGTTAGTTGCACAGGTTGGCTGGAAGACAAGATATTGTAATCTACGCTCACGTTGTGAAGTGGATGACCACACGTTAGGCTCCAGTTTTATCATTTTACACATGCAGTCAGCTCCTATCTAAGTAACAGCAAACTTATGAAGCGTTTCTTCAACAAGGCTGCAGCCAAGTCCAGGCCCGTCTGGCACCTGCAGGAAACCCTCATTAAACGCAATCGCCGGCTCTACTAAGGTTTCACGAAGTGGATTGAGAAATCGGTTGTATTCCATGATCAGTCCGCTACGAAGTGTACTCATCATATGCAAGGAAGCGGACATCATAATGCCAGCTCCTACTCCATGAAGCGCGGTTTGTACGCCATGCGGTTCAATAGCGGATTGAATCCGCTGTAAGCCTGTTATACCTCCACAGCGAGTAATATTCGGATTAATAATGTCTACGGCCCCTTTCTCAGCCACCAAGCGGAAGCTTTGGACCGAGAAATCATTCTCACCTGTGCTCACGGGGATATGAATGGCCTTTCGAATTTGAGCAAGCTCATCTACATGATCAGGAGGCAGGGGTTCTTCGAACCAGAAAATGTTATATTGCTCGACTTCCCGCGCAAATTCAATCGTCTGCTGTACGGTGTAAGCACAGTTGAAATCGATCAGAATTCGAATATCTTTGCCTAAAGCTTCGCGAATCGCCCCGATATAGGCCGCATCTTTCTCAATGGTTCGACCAGCCTTCACCTTCACAGCTTTAAAACCTAGATCTGTAAACTCACGGGCGTTATCGATAGTGTCCTGCGTATTGTCACTGAAACGAATTGGACTCGCATAACATTCAATCTCATCACGGAGCTTGCCACCTGCCATGTGATGCAAAGGTTGATCCAGACGCTTGCCTTGCAGATCCCAAAGGGCAATATCAATGCCGCTAATCGCATCCATCATGAAGCCTCTCGTATGGCCAAGGGATTCTGCGGATGTAATCAGCATTTCCCAGATCTGACCAATCTCTCGCGGATCACGTCCGATCAGTAAAGGACGAAATATATGATTCACGATGGTAGCCGTTACATCAGATAGCGGAAGCCCCCAGCACTCGCCAATGCCAACCGTACTATCACTGGCGGTAATATAGACAATTGTAGAAAATTGCCCAAGGCGTGGAACAGTTTGAAAATGAGCGGCAGGTCGAAGCAGTGAGGCGGGGACGTTCTCAAGACCGCCAAATAAGTGCTCCCATTTTGCCGCAAGCGGTATCGCCCGTACATCTACAATGTGAAGCTGCATGGTGAAGTCCTCCTAGCTTTATTTACGAAGCTGACCTAAGCCTGGTTCTTCGGTAATGCGATGCTGTGGTTGCGGATATGTGTCACGGTCGCCTTTAGGTCGACGCAGGAAATATTTCTCCCACGTGTTATCAGCAGCTTGCTCGAACAGCGGGTCGTAGAGCGTATCGTCGCCAAGTGTATTCGCAGAAAAGCCTGTGGAGAAGGAGGTGAACAACGTTCTGCGCGTATAGGGAAGTTCATTAAAAGAGCCATGGTTCATATCATGTGTAAAAATAAGAGCAGAACCTTTCTTCATCGGAACTTGAATTTGAAATGCTTTCTGCTCTTCATCACTCGGAAGCGGGAAGTTGGATTTGTGACTGCCTGGGATTACCGTTAGCGCAGCACCGTCCAGTGGGATATCGCAAAGCGCATAGCACACAGTAACGAGATTACAGTGAATTTGATAGTTGTTACATAAATAAGCATCAACTGGCGTGTAGGGAGTGTGATTGGAATGGAAGCCAATGCCGCCGCCTTGTGCTTTGAAGTCCAACCAAGTGGATTTTATTTTAGGATATTTAATAAAGTTGGCAACTTTGGCAAGCACCTTCGGACTCATTGCCGCTGCTAGGAAGGCAGGATCTTCAAAGATGATATTGTTTCGGCGATAATTCTTAGCATTTGGTTTCTCATCTCCAGAAGGAATGCCACTCACCGTCATCCCAATTTCCGCTTCGATTTCATCAACCTTCCGGGTCAAAGCTTCTAGTACGTCAGGATCGATCGCATCCTCAACCACCAAATAGCCATTCAAATCAAATGCATATAGCTCCCTAAGTTCAATATCTTTCTCTAGATGTTCATTCACAGCAGGCATGTAATTCTTCATCGTTACGTTCATTTGTACACCGCTCCCTTGTGGTAGGTTTGTGTAAAATTCCACTTTACTAATGCGCATTAATAGCTTACGATTTAACTATATCGCCTTCCGAAAATAAAGAACATGTCAAAATTTTAGGGCTGTGGCATTTTTTTTAGAATCCAGAAAGGGGAAGTTATATGAGAAAAAAACAGCCAACCCAAGCGGATGTGGCGAAGTTAGCTGGCGTCTCGCAGAGCACGGTATCCATCATTTTAAATCCGCAAGGGAAAGACCATCTCCTCATCAGTGATGAAACGCGTGAACGAGTTCAAGCGGCTATTCAGGAGCTCAGCTACGTGATTAACCCTGCTGCTCGAACGCTTGCTGGTGGGCAGAATCGGTTGATAGGTGTATGTATTAACGGCTCGGCATTTCCACTTGATCAGCATGGATTCTACCATCCTTATCTGGTTGGTATCGAAGAAGCCTGCATTGGACACGATTACGATATGCTCCTATTTACACGCTCAGATGGAGGGGAAGGTGCCAGGAGCATTTATCGCAATGGCTTGAATCATCTACGCATCGCGGATGGCTCAATCTTACTAGGGCTTGAGAATAAGGAAGAGTTAGCACGACTTATGAAGGAAGAGTATCCTTTTGTATTTATTGGGAAAAGGGAGGTGCCAGAGGGAGCCATTTCGTATGTGGCAGCGGATTATTATACGGGTACGAAGGCTGTGCTTATGAAGATGTTAGGAATGGGGCATCGTCAAACAGCGTTCTTCTATCGCTTGTATAATGATGCAACTAAGGATCGTGAACGAGGCTATCTGGCAGCTCTGGCGAATCGCACGGATCCAGGACTTTTGCACGTGAAGAGACAGTTGACGGATAAAGAGATCACGCCAGCATATTGCCGCGAGGTGCTGGATGCAGGAGTGACCGCAATCCTTGTTGAGGAGCCAGTAATGGCTCATGCTTTTATTGAGGCAGCGCGTCTAATCGGAAGAACCAGCCCAGCAGATTTCAGTATAGTCGCGTTGAGTGATAACGATTTGGCTTACTTACCTCCTGCTATTTTGCACGAACTAGTGATGTTGAAGATTCCGAAGCTTGCGATGGGAGCTGCTGCTGTCCAGATCTTGGATCAAATGATCGCTCAGCGACATAAGCCCCAAGAGCCAGTACAAATTACGATACCTGTTACCTTCTCAGAAGGATCTACCATTGGGCCTCATTTTGTAAGGAGGGAGATTTGAAGATGAAGCCTCTATATGATGTCATGGTCGTTGATGATGAACCTATCATTCGTAAAGGACTGCTGAAGCTCTTAGAAGCAAGTGGTCGTGCTATAAGCTGCATACGACTAGCGGATAGTGGGCAGGAAGCGTTGCGTATGATAGGGGAACACATGCCTGATTTTCTTCTAACTGATATTCGTATGGCAGATATGAATGGACTTGAACTAAGCAGGACGATTCAAGAACGCGGATATCCCATACAAGTCGTCGTTATTTCGGGTTTTGGCGAGTTTCACTATGCGCAGAAATGTGTATCATATGGAGTAAAAGAATATTTGCTCAAGCCAATCAATCAGACGGAACTCGAAAAAGTATTAGATAAGCTCATTGAGAGCAAAAGTGAGGAAATTGCCAAGCCTGTATTTTCAATTCGAACTTGTGAGTCGTTAACGGAGCAAATATCGGAAGGCATATGGTTCCTGGATGAAGCTAGCTTGGATCAAGCGCTTGATGAATGGCGCCAATACCTCGAAAGTCTTCAATTAAGTACTGATCAAAATCAGCAATTGCTGCAGGATAGTCTTCAAATGATTCATAAATTTCTTGCCGCCAAGGATGTATACGTTTTTTCGGCACAAGTTCCGCTAACCTTCACAGAGAATAAAGGCGGAGATCCCGAGAATTCCTTTCAGTTATTCGAAGTCAAGATTCGTAAGATGTATACTGATTTGCAATACAAACGTAAAGGCAAATTAATCGATCCAATCACAGCGGCCAAATTGTATATTGATACCCATTTAACAAATGAGGTTTCTCTGGAAGAAGTGGCGCAGCATTTGGGTCTTAATCCATCGTATTTTAGCCAATTGTTCAAGCAAAGTACGCAAGAAACTTTTGTCCACTATCGCATGAAGAAGCGAATGGAGAAGGCGAAAAGCTTATTAGAAATCCCACATTACCGCATGAGCGACATTGCTGAAGAGGTGGGATATATCGATTACTCTCATTTTGCCAAATCATTTAAGAAGCTGTATCAACTATCACCATCCGAATATCGTGCCAAGCTGGGGATTGAGTAATGTATACGATGCGGCGATTGTCACTTTCCTTTCGACTCCTGCTTTATTTTGTCATTGTGATTGTCGTATCTCTCTCGGTCATCGGCTTCTTCTCTTATTCAACAGCGTCTCGTATACTTGATGCGCAGCAGGAGAAGCAGCTGAGTCAAATTATTACGAGCACGGCACATCAGACAGAGTTGTATATGCAATCCTATGAGCGGGCAAGTAATGTACTAATTTCACAGGATGAAGTCAAACGCTTTGTTGATATTCAACCGACGAATAGCTATGAGTACGTGCTTTATGCGGATTTAGTGAAAACGAATGCGATACGGACAACCTTTTTACACTATCCACATATGAATTCGATCTACATCATCGGGGCCAATGGACGGTATGTATTGGATAACAACTATGTAACTGGCGAATTCGAGATTGCGGAGCCAGGTAAATTGTATGAGAAACTCATGTCCAGCATCCAAGATCCCACGAGGTTAACGATACTGCATACGTCTATTAAGCCAGATAAGACAGGCTTAGTCGTCACGTTAGTTCGACCTTTTAGGGGGTATTCAACGTACGATTTCAACGGTTTGATTGCAATGGAAGTCAATGTCAATGAACTCTCTACACTTTGGGAAAAAGTGGATATTGGGGATGAGGGCTACTTCTTTATTGTCGATGGAGATGGTAACCTCATTTATCATCCTGATAAGAGTTTGATGGGCAAACCGCTGGCACAACCTGTTGCTGAAGATATTATAGCAGCGGATGAGGGCTCAATTCGGTTAGGTGATTCTAAGGATGAACGCCTATATGTGTGGCGAAGCTCTGCCTATTCGGGTTGGAAATTGGTTGTATCGCTGCCCGTAAATGAACTGCGTAAACCGATAATGGCAATTCGTTCCGTTATCATCCCTGTCGGTGCGCTTACTCTAATTGTTGGGTTATGGATGGCCTATCAATTCTCCCAATCGATTCATCGTCCAGTGCAAATTCTAAAGCAAGGCATGAGGCAGACCGAACGAGGAGTCTGGAAGCACATTCCAGTAGGGGATCGATTGGATGAATTAGGACTGTTGACAAAGAGCTATAACTTAATGGTCACTCGTTTATCCGAGATGATTGAAAAGGTATATCATGCGGAGCTCGAACAGCAGAAAGCTGAATTGGCTTTCCGTACGCAGCAGCTTGAACGGCAGCGGGCCGAATTCCAAGCGCTTCAGCTGCAGATCAATCCGCATTTTCTTTATAACACATTAGAAACGATCAATTGTTACGCAATCATTCAGGACTCTGATGAAATCCGTGAAATTGTGGGTAGCATGGCGTACATGCTGCGCTATGCCTCTCAGACAAATCTCAAAGAAATTACCGTAGTGAATGAACTGAACCATATTCGAAATTATATGATCATTTTAAAGCACCGATTGGATCGTGAATTTGAGATTGATGTTGCTATTCCACCGAGCTTATTACTGGAGAAAATGGTATGCTTTACACTACAACCATTGATCGAAAATGTATTTGAGCATGGATTTCGTAAGAAAATTGCCAAGCATCACTTCATTCGCATCAATGCGATGCTCGATGAGGATGATTTTATCGTAACAGTTGAGGACAATGGATTAGGAATGTCAATGGAGAACCTGGAAGAACTGAGAGTACGATTGCGTGCGAATAAGTTAGCCTTTGATCAAGGACCTGAATCTTTTGGCGAAGGCGGTACAGGAATACTGAATGTACATCGCCGTATTCAAATGGTTTTCGGGAAATCTTACGGTCTTGTGATTACAAGTACAGAAGGTGAAGGTACGACGATTACGATGAAGCTGCCGAAAGAGAATCGGGATAAATACTTCATATAGGAACTAGTTAAACGACCTAAAAAAAAACCATGAAGTCCAAAAAGACTTCATGGTTTCTTTGTGTACGCCAAGGTAGTATGAGAGTAGATCAACTAGAAGAAGGAGGGGGATCATGGCTCTCACAGGAACACAGTCCCAAACGATGACGAAAGCGAATACGAAGGAAGTATCCATCTTGCGCTACATCTGGAAAATGAGAACCTTATATTGGATGTCGGTGCCAGGCATCTTGTATTTCTTAGTTTTCAAGTATATTCCCTTAGGAGGGTCCGTTATAGCCTTCCAGGATTACAACATTTTCAAAGGCTTCTGGGGCAGTGAATGGGTCGGATTAGATAATTATGTAAAAATGGTTCAGTACGATGAGTTTCTCCCAATTCTCAAGAATACCTTGATGATCGCCGGGTTTGATCTGCTCTTTGCCTTTCCGGCTCCGATTATCATCGCGTTGCTGCTCAATGAGGTTCGCAGCATGATGTATAAGCGAGTTCTCCAAACGGTCGTTTACATGCCACATTTCTTATCTTGGGTTATCATCAGCGGTATTGCACTTGCGCTGCTCAGTCAAGAACATGGACTTATTAATCATGGGCTGGCCGCTTTAGGACTTGATCGCCTATTTTTCCTTGGGGAAGAGCAGTATGTGAAAGGTGTCATCGTGGGCGCGGGTTTATGGCGTGATACGGGATGGGGAACGATTATTTATCTGGCGGCGATTACAGGGATTAATCCTGATTTATACGAGGCTGCTGAAATGGATGGGGCGAATCGTTGGCGGCAAACGACGGCGATTACACTCCCTGCACTTCTGCCTACCATCACAATCCTTTTTTTGATGCAAATTGGTCATTTTTTGGATTTCGGCTTCGAGCGAGTCTTTGTCTTCCTTAATTCCTTAAACCAAGCGAGCGGGGACACGCTGGATACGTATATTTATCGGGTAGGCTTGCTGCAGCAGCAATATAGCTATACGACAGCAATTGGCTTGTTCAAGTCCCTCGTAGGTCTTATTTTGCTGTTGCTTGGAAATACACTGAGTAAAAAAGCGACAGGTGAAGGGTTATTCTAGTTCGTTCAGGAGGACGTAGCATGAGAACTACAAGTATGTCTCGTAAAATTTTTCTGGTCTGCAATGGACTCTTAATGGGTGCGATTGCTCTGATTGCTTTTATGCCTCTGCTGAATGTGTTCGCGCAGTCATTGAGCAGCGCCAAGGCGATTGAAGGCGGCCATGTTTTCTTTTGGCCCGTGCAGTTTACCATGATCAGTTATGACTATGTAATCCATAACCACACCATTTGGCGTGCCTTCGCGATTACGATCTTTTTGGCTGTTTTTGGAACGGCCTTTAACTTGCTTGCGACGTCATCTTTAGCTTATCCTTTGTCTAGGAAAGAGTATAAAGGGGCTACATTCATCCTATTACTCGTTCTGCTCACGATGATTTTCCAAGCTCCGCTCATTCCTAACTACTTGTGGCTGAAGCAATTAGGATTGTTAAATACTCTCTGGGTCTTGGTGCTACCGGGCGCGATTTCGGCGTTTAACTTTTTTGTCACAAGATCATTTTTTCAACAAATTCCACCAGAATTAATTGATAGTGCGCGAATAGACGGTTGTGGAGAACAGCGAATACTTTGGAATATCGTACTGCCTTTATCTAAACCTGTACTGGCTACTATGGGCTTATTCTATGCCGTAGGACATTGGAATTCTTATATGGCAGCTATTTTCTATATTAACAACCGAGCCTTGTACCCCCTGCAGGTCAAGGTGCAGGAAATTATTTCAAATGCAAATATCATGACAGATGCCAGTCTGCTGATTGATATGAACAATATTACGCCAGATGGGATCAAGATGGCCGTCGTCGTTGTGTCATCTTTGCCGATCATTATCATGTATCCGTTTCTGCAGAAATATTTTGTTAAAGGTCTTATGATTGGTTCGATCAAATCTTAGGTACCTAAAAATTTGACAACTATGTCAAAGAAAAACAATGTACGGAGTTGAAAAATCCGAATATAGTTTGGATGCAAGCGCTTCAAAAGGTTCAGAGCATTTATTAGTAAACAAGTGATGAGGGGGATAATGGGTATGGCTAAACGGAAGGCAAGTATTCTCGCTATAGCTGCAACAATGGCATTTGGTTCATTACTAGCCGCATGCTCATCAAGCACGACACAACCAGAAGGTGAAAAGAAAGCAAAGGAGACGAAATCTGCTGAAGCAAAAGGACCTACGGCCTTCTCCATGGTGATGGAAGGGCGCGGTAAATATCTGGAAACGATAACAGATGTCAACAACGACAAATTCGTTAAAAAATTGGCAGAGTTGACCAACACAGCACCTAAGATTGAGCTCATTCTGCAAAAAGATTATGAACAAAAATTGATTCTCAAATTCAGTTCTGGCGACATTCCAGATGTGGTCATGAGCAGCGGTGGAGGGTCTTCCATTTACGGGAAAGAACTCGCAGGGGCTGTTCAATCGAATGTGTTCATGCCGCTTGATGATCTGCTCAAGGAATATGGGCAAAATCTCCTAAAGAAGATTCCAGCTGCAGCTTGGGATCGTGTGAAGTATAAGGGTCAAATCGTCGCGATTCCTGAATTCGTTTCGATCCCGAATACACTCTCCACCTACATCCGGAAAGATTATTTGGACAAAGCGGGATTACAGCCGCCAAAAACGGTGGATGAATATCTAACTATGTTTAGAGCTTTCAAGAAAAATGGTGTGGAGCAGCCATTCCTCGCTTTGGATAAATTTAATTTGTCCGACCAATTCTTTGGCGCTTACGATGTACTTCCTAACCAATTTGAGTTGCAAGGCGATCAGGTTGTACCGAAGTTCTTCAAGGTTGATGCGATGATGAAAGCTCTTCAAACCTACAAAACATTGCTAGACGAAGGTTTGATGAGCAAAGAGTTTCCAACCAATAACGGCAATAACTTAGCGCAAAATGTATACAGTGCAAAGACAGGTATGTATATGCTTGGTGCAAAAGATAAGCTAAACATCGAGAAAAAACTGAAAGCCGCTATTCCAGATGGCAGTATCATTCAAACACTAGCTCCGACTGGACCAGATGGCAAAGGTGGTTCAGCTTTAGGTCAATCGATCAATCGGACATATCTGATTAATAAGAAAGTGTCCAAAGATAAAGCAATTGGCATTATTAAGTTCTTCGACTGGATGCTGACAGATGATGCGGATAAGTTCTTCACTTACGGTATCGAAGGTGACACTTACAAGACTGAAAACGGCAAAGTGAACTATAAGATTGCTGAGACACCAGACGAGATCAATGTGGAGGAATTCCGTCAGAAAGATCTATGGTTTGTCAAAGACAACACATTTACGAAGTCACTTATATTGAATCCGTTGGGTGCACCTGTCATTGATTTTATGAAAAATACGTTGACCAAAGAAGGTCGGGACTCAATCATCTTTGATCCGCAATTAGATTCCTTAGTGAAAAATCCAGATCTAAATGGCGCATTCCCTCCGCTTCTCGTAGGGCATATGGTCAAAATGATTTACAGTCAAGAACCAATTTCAGATTGGCCGAAAGTAATCGAGGAGTACAAGAAAAAGGGTGGCGATCTCGTTATAAAAGAGGCGACGGACCGTTATAACAAAAAAGAAGGTGTGTACTTACCGCGTAAATAAATGGAGTAGATAGGGGCCACTAGCCCCTTACTCACACACCTCCGTACAGTCAGGTCCGCATACTGTGATTCCTAAAAGATACCGAATTCCCAAAAATCGAGCTGCCAGACTTAACGGCCCTTGTTCACTCTGTAGGAGTGATTAAGGGCTTTATTTAGGAGTCTCCCAACAACACACATGTTGGATGACAAATTGGATTTGAAACAGTTACATATACCACATGCACATGATTGGTTTGTCAACGGTCAATACTGTCAGAAATTTTTGGACCAAGTCTGATGTAGGTACTTTTTCTGGGAACTATACCGTTAGTATTCCACCACATGGCGCCGCTTTGTTTAAGGTTATTCCTACAACCATTGAGAATGCAATTGGGACGTTGGAAGTAACTACTACACCAACAAAATCCTCAGTGAGTGCAGGAGGGACAGTAAGAGTTAATACAACGATTAAAAATAATGGGATCATTCCTATTAGATGGTATATACTGTTGGTCGGCTAAGTCATCTCTGCCTTTGCAGAAAAGAGAGTATCCGCGGTAATTGAATCTATCTATTTAATTGAATTTTTCGAGTTTACTGACACTCTTTTTGCTTTTTTATCCCTTTTTTAACTACCATCTATGAAAAGACTTCTTAACTTGTGTATAGTGAAGGTACCTACATAATAAAGGAGTCTTATTCATGTCGACTCAATCCAAAAGAAGTATTTCAATGAAAATAAGTTTTGTGTTTGCTGCAATTTTCTTTCTCATCATATCACTTACGGTTATTCTTTCCTACGTTAGCAGTAAGAGCAGATTGGAGGATGAATTTTCAAATACTACGATTGCTTTACTTAACCAAATTCGTCAGAAGACGGAAATGGTTCTACAGGAAATTGATAAAGAGTCAATTGATATCTCCCAATGGCCGGAATTAACTGCCAACATGGAAGACCAATTTACAAGTGAAGGGGAAAGAATTCTCAATAGTCTGATAATTTCCAATAAAATGCAAGCGCTTATAAGGGCTAATCCCAATATTTCTTCGATTTACATTTATTCTGCAAAAACGGGACGTATTCTGACTGATAAAACAAATGCGAATGTCATGCTGTTCCCAGATCATCAGTGGTTACACGATTACGATGCCATGCAAAGCTATCACCAATGGCTAGGTCCCCGAACGATTACAGAAGTGGATCAAGGAGCTGGAATTCAGCGTAATGTTATAAGTCTGGTACGAGCTTATCCATTACTTTCTGGAACCCGCAAAGGGGCGATTGTGTTAAACATGGATGAGAAAACACTCTATGATTTGATTAAGGAAGCCGATATACATCGACTTGGGAAAACCTATACGATTAATGAGCAAGGTAGTATCATTTCCAATCAAAATAAAGCGCTTGTTACAGTTGGAATTGATGGCATCGAGAATATTGCTTCTGGTCAAATGAACGACGATGCCAGTGTATATCGGGATCATAAAGAAAGACGCAGCATATTTTATGTGAAATCTCCCTATAACGGTTGGCGTTATTTAAGTGTAGTGCCAAACTTACAATCCCCTTCAATATTACTGATGCGGAATGTGTTGATTGGCGTAGCCGTCGTTATGTTCATTTTTGCCACGTTGATTGTGCTAACTGTTAATCGCTACACATTCGGCCCTTTAGACCGACTTTTGAAAGCAATGTCGAGCAGAACAGGTAACGGTACAAGTGAGGATAAAAACAAGCTTCGTCCGCCTTTTGGAGAGTTATCGCGGCTCGAGGGAATGTTTAACAATTTCGTTGTAAGCCATGATCAAATGGAACGACAGGTACGGGAAAGCCTGCCAGGAATGAAATGGAAATTAATTCAAGACATCTTAATGGCTAATCGCATTCATTATCATAAGCTACAACCGCAACTTCAGTCCCTTGGCATTAAGCTGCATGCAGCGAATTACACAGTTATGGTGATTGAGCTCGATCAGCGACACGTTCTCCAGAATCCACGAGACCTTTCTTTATATACGTACGCAATTGAAAATATAGCCGAAGAGTATATGAATGCTGAGCATAAGGGTGTATGTGCTGAACTTGCGAACGGACGCGTTGCTGGGATTATGAGTTACGAGGTTCAGGATGAGGTTGCCAATCAGATTACAACGCTGCAAGTCGCCGATCTTATTCGTAACTCAGTCGAAGAAGCATTGAAAGTAACTGTAACCATTGGCGTAGGCCGCCATTACAATAAAATGGGAGATATTCATCATTCCTACAAAGAAGCACAGGAAGCTTTGGCCTACAAGCTAATTATGGGAAATAATGTGGTGATATCCAACGATGACATAGAAAAGCCGAATGAAATGGAGCTACATCGTTTTTATGGACTAACTAATCATGTCGTTGCAGCACTTGAGCAAGCCGATCAGGCGAAACTGAAACAAACCATTTCTCATCTATTTGAGCAACTGACACAGAAGAATGTGAAGCCCGATATGATTAAACAGTTAACCATTCACCTGGTTATGGGATCATTGAATACGATTACCTCAAAAGGCTATGATATTCTTCAATTTCTTGAGCGCCCTAATTATATATATGAAGATATGCATCTATGCGAAAGTATCGAACAAATTCAAGCTTACCTAGAAGGGTTACTTTCTCAATTAATTAATAAAATAAATGAGCAGCGAGTAGGCCGTGTTAAGAATGAAACGATGGATATGGCCATGGCCTACATTGAACAGAACTATATGAATAGCGAACTCTCCTTAAATATGCTAGCCGATGTATTTAATCTAAGCGTTCCCTATATGAGCCGATTATTTAAAAGTTATACGGAATCCAATTTCATGGATATTCTCATTCGAAAACGAATGGACCGATCGAGGGAGCTTTTGGAGTTTACGAGTAAGAAAATTAATGAGATCGCTGAGGAAGTCGGTTATACAAATACCCACAGCTTTACTCGAATATTTAAGAAATATACAGGTCAAACACCTGGCGAATACCGCGAAGCAGCTGTACTTAAAAAGGCGATGGAGTGCTCTTAATGAGCGCTCCATCGCTTTTTTGTGCCAAAGCAAGAAAAGTCACATAACGCTGACAAAATCTGTGCCTCGAAATCGCAAGCTACGGCGGTTATATCAAGAAATGCACCTTTCTTTCCAGGCATCGGTTCCCCTATGATAAAGCCAGAAACCACACAGAAAGAAAGGGGAAAAGCCCATGGCAAGAGTAAACGAAGTGAAGGTCATGAGCTTGGGAAGAACGAAGAAGCGTACCCAAGTCATCAGAAGTATCTACCGCGATAAATATTTGTTCATGCTGTTGCTGCCGGTCATTGCCTATTATGTCATTTTTAAATATGGCCCGATGCTTGGCGAAGTTATCGCCTTCAAAAACTACCGGATTAGTGACGGCATATGGGGGAGCCAATGGGTCGGACTTGACCAATTTCGCAGATTGTTTAGCAGCAACGATTTCTTTCAAGTACTAAGAAATACGCTGCTACTCAATCTGTACAGCATTGTTTTCGCTTTTCCAGTACCGATCATCCTAGCCTTAATGCTGAATGAAGTACGGAAAGAATGGTACAAAAAGCTCATCCAGAACCTGCTCTACATCCCGCATTTTATATCGTGGGTCGTGCTTGGCGGTATAGTCATAGCCCTGCTCTCACCGAGCACTGGTATTATCAACTATGGGCTTGTACACATCTTAGGCATAGAGCCTGTCTATTTCATGATTAACAAGCTGTGGTGGCCAGTGGCCTTCATTTTATCGGGCATTTGGCAGAGCGCCGGATGGGGGACGATTCTTTACTTGGCGGCGATGGCTGGCATTGATCCACAACTTTATGAAGCAGCAAAAATGGATGGAGCAAGTCGATTACGCCAAGTCTGGAACGTAACCCTGCCGGGTATACGTAGTACCATTGCGATTCTATTGGTACTGCGCATGGGACACGTCATGGACGTTGGATTCGAGCATATCTATGCGCTGCAGAACGATTCCGTTCTTTCAGTTTCAAATGTCATCAGTACGTATGTCTACAATTACGGGGTCAAAACGATGCAGTACAGCTATACAACCGCGCTAGGATTGTTCCAAGGCGTAATTGGGCTCATCTTGGTAGTAAGTGTCAATAAACTTGTAAAACGCATGGGAGAAGATGGCTTATGGTAGGAGGTGACTTCAATGAGAACTAGCGTTACTTCACGATGGTTTCAAACAGGCAACGGGTTGATGTTGGCACTGCTTGCTTTTACAACTGTATTTCCACTACTAAATGTACTCGCTGCTTCACTAAGCAGCTCAAGGGCTATTTCTTCCGGCGAGGTATTCTTATGGCCCGTTGAATTCACACTAGCCGCCTACAAGACATTAATCAATGATGGTCAATTATTTGTTGCCATGAAAAATAGTGTCATCATCCTGCTGATGGGGACAATGCTTAATATGATGGCGACGATCGCAGCTGCCTATCCGCTGTCACGTAAACGACTAACGGCAAGAACGCCGCTCCTTATGATGGTTACGTTTACGATGTTGTTTAGCGGGGGAATCATCCCCAATTTTATTCTGATCAAATCACTTGGTCTTATGAATTCCTATTGGGCGTTGTGGATACCAGGGCTGATCAGCACCTATAACATGTTCGTGATGAAAACGTTTTTTGAAGGGCTTCCGGTAGAAATGGAGGAATCCGCAGCCATCGACGGCGCGAACGACCTCGTTATCTTATGGCAGATTATCCTGCGAGTCTCCATGCCAATCATCGCTTCGCTCGCTTTATTTTATGCGGTAAGTTGGTGGAATTCGTATTTCAATGTTCTAATCTATATCACGCAAAGTGACAAGCTTTCTCTTTCGGTTAAACTGTTGCAAATGATTCAGACAACAAGCACAAATTTGCTCGACGGTTCATCCAATTCAGATATGGAAGTGGTTACTCCGGAAGGCATACGGGCTTCTGCCATTATCATTTCCATTGCTCCCATATTGTGCGTGTATCCATTCCTGCAAAAATATTTTGTCAAAGGCGTTCTGATTGGTTCAGTCAAAGGCTGATATCTGCCGTCCATTTACAAGGACGATGATATATAATCAAACATAATAAGAGGAGGTTTATGGCTATGAAGAAAAAGAAGAGTGTAGTCGCATTGCTTTCAACCGTGGCATTGGTGGCGGTGGTGGCGGGTTGTGGGGAGAAGGATTCCAGTAAAACCACGGCAAGCAGCACACCAGCAGCAAGTACAGCCGTTAAACGCGAAATGAAGGTAAGCGCATCCATCTATGATCGTGGTACCGTAGCGAGTGAAGAAGGAAACTATGAGGAAAACCGGTGGACCAAGTTTATCAATGCAAATTCTGGTGTTACCGTTAAATGGGTGCCGGTTCCTCGCGCGAGCGCAACAGATAAGCTGAATGTACTGTTCGCATCGGGTGATGCTCCTGATCTAGTTAATGAATACGATCGAGGCTACATTGGAAAACTTGTGGATCAGGGCACGATTCAACCGATTGATTCGTATATTGAGAAATACAGTACGTCCTATAAGAAGTATTTAAATGAGCACCCAGAGCTAAAACCCTACCTAACCTTTAACGGGAAAATGTACGCTTTCAGCACTGTTCGTCCCACCGTGGCCAATCAAGCCATGTGGATTCGACAAGATTGGCTCGATAAGCTTAATTTGAAAACACCGACGACTATGGACGAACTCCTTGAAGTGGCGAGAGCTTTCAAAGATAAAGATCCGGACGGCAACGGTAAAGCAGATACGGTACCTATTACGTTTAACGGCAACTATCAATCCATCCTGCGCAGTATGTTTTCAGCTGTAGGGCAGTGGTATTTGGAAGATGGCAAGATGACCATTGGGCAAAATACGGACCGGTTTGGTGACGAGCTTGATTTGCAGAAGAAGCTATGGGAAGAAGGCTTAGTTGATAAAGAGTATTTGACAGACAAAAACTTCACGCGGGAAAGACAATTCTTTGTTACAGGCAAGTCCGGTATTTACTTGGCCGGATATGATATTGCGAATGAATTCCGCGAGTTAAAGGCGAATGACCCCAATGCTAATCCTGTCCCCATGGAGCCGGTTTCAACGAAATATGGTAAATTCGGCCTTTATCAGGAAACGGCGCCTAACTTCTATTCTGTCCTAAATAAAAATGCCAAGGATCCGGAAGCAGCTATTAAATTTATCGACTGGTTAGTAGATAAAGGCTGGTTTACACTCAAGTTTGGTTTGGAAGGCACACATTACAAATTGGTTAACGGCATTCCACAAGTGATTGATGCGGATAAAAACAAAAAAGAATTGTCTTACGCAGCTGAATATCCGTTCTTGCAGCAATGGACAGAAAAGCCTGAGAATTATCCAGTGATGATGGCGCAGGACCCAATTTCGCAAGAATATGCGAAAAAGAAGGGGCAATCCTTACAAATTGCGTTGAAAAATAAATTCCGTCGTGACGTCCCTTATGCACCAAGCTTCCAGGAATTAACGGATATTACAGCTGCAATTGCTAAGCCTGTTTGGGATGATGTCGAGGCTAAAGTTGTTACTGGTGGACCGCAGTTTAATGGAAAATGGGCAGTTGAGACGATACGCAAAGAATGGAAGCGTCTGGGCGGCGACAAGGTCGACCAATTGAGCCAAGAATGGTATGAGAAAAATATTAAAGGGAAATAACACGACTTATTAACGCAATTCCTCGTTCCGTTCTTGCGAATGGGACGGGGATTATTTTAAAAAGAAGTCAGGAGATTTCGATATATGGTAACCAAACGTGAATTGATGAAGCAAGGCTTGGAGGGAAAATCCCATCAGTACAATCCTGAAAATAAAATGCTGCTCACCCCGAATTAGGCGACCTATCATACAAGATTAACGAAGGATGTCCGCAGTCACGTTCATCCGATCCTGGCTGGTAATCGATATGCATTTGAACTGTTGGAGTACGGAAACGAGGACGATGTAAACCGTGCTATTCCCATTCTGGAGACTATCGTCGATTTACAAGATCAGGATCCAAGCCATGCGACCTATGGCATTTGGGCTTACTTTTATGAGGAATCAATCGAGGAAATGGCTATGCCAGATTGGAATATGGCTGATTTCAACGGCAAGCAGCTTGTATTAACGCTGAAAAAGCATATGAAGCGTCTACCTCATCAGACGGTGGATCGTATTAAGCATGCTATTCACTGTGCCTGCGAAGCTATAATTAAGCGGAATGTCGGTCCAGGGTATACAAATATTTGTGTCATGGGAGCTCTCATTACCTTAGCAGGAGGAGAACTTCTCGACAACCGTACCTTTGTTGAATATGGTGTGAAGCGTCTAGAAGCCTTGCTGGAGTTGACGACACGGATGAATGCATATGTAGAGTACAACAGTTCGCACTATGCCATGATTACCGCTGATGAACTGGATACGATCCGAACCATCGTAGATAATGCCGATGCTTTGCGAATAGCCGATGCGCTGTACCATTTTACGTGGAATTCCATCGGTAAGCATTACCATGCTAGGACGGGACAATGGTCTGGTCCACACAGTCGCAGTTATGTCACATTATTACACCCGGATTGCCAAGAATATCATTTTATCGAGCGCGGGACGAAAGAAGCTTATAAAGATGCTGGCTTTACTCGTTGTCCCGAGGATTTGCTTTCATTATTTGTAACGGAAGAGCAGCGATATTTTAAAAGCGAATCTTTGGATGAAGCATATAGTGGCTATCAAAACATCGCGACAACGTACGTGACGGAGGAATTTGCCCTCGGCTCCTTCAGCAACGATTTCATGTGGAATCAACGTCGAAACCTGATTGCCTATGTAGATAATAACGGAAGAGCCGCCTATGTGCAGCTTCGCTTTTTGAACGAGGGTAAAGATTTCTGTTCTGCTGTTTTCGCTGGGGTTCAGGATCATGCGGATGTGCTGTTCGGTTTGAATTTGGCAACCGATAATGGAGCATGGCATCCGAATTTAGATAAAATTGACGGTAAGTTTACCACAGGAGACTTACGTCTGCGTCTGGAAATTGGCGGGTACATCGAGGGTGTTTCATGGTCGATGGAGCAGGATAAGTACGATGTTAGCGTTAGCATCGGTAATCAAATACTCCGTTTGAAGCAACTCGCTGCAGTTAGTGAGTGGGATGAACCCCAATTGCAAATCTCTAAAGAAGATGGTCTCGTCTGTGTAGATTATGTCTTCTACAACGGCGAAAAGCGCTGCTTTAATTTTCATGACTTGGAACAAGCAGCTTGGTCATATCTATGTACCTTGTCGAAGCAGCCGGAATACTTGCAACCTAGAGCGCACATTTCGGGCGATTTTCTGGTGGCTGCAATGACAGCAGTAAATGGCAATGAATTTAGCATATCGCTGAAGCTGAAACCGGATTTAACAGAGAAGTTATTCAAGACGAACATTTCCTCGGCATCAGTGATAAAAAAGGAGAGCAAGCAATCATGACAATTTCGACAAAGGATCGTGTGGAAGAAGCGGCTAAACGTATCTCCACTTATATGAAGAAAGGCGCACCAGGCGATTGGGGCATGGATCTCGAAGTTTGGGACTGGACACCGGGTGTTGGAGTTATCGCGCTGCTGGACTATTATGAGCAGACTAAGCAGCAGGAGCTGTTGGATGATTTAATCGCATGGACAAAGCGGAATCTGCACCAAGCCGAACATGCAAAAGTCATTAATTCGATGGCACCATTTACGATATTTCCGCGGTTATACGAATTGACAGGCGAACAAGTTTACCTGAACTTCAGCATTCGTATCGGCGAATGGATGCTCTATGAGGCTCCCCGCACACGGGAAGATGCATTCGAGCACACTGTAACCGAAGCTGCTAAATTTCCCGAACAAGTATGGGCGGATACTGTTTTTATGGCAGTTCTGTTCCTAGCCAGACTTGGCCGTGTTTCCAGTGACCTTCGATTCAGCGAGGAAGCATTAAAGCAGCTTACGCTGCATATCCAGCTCTTACAGGATGAGAAGACTGGGCTGCTTTTCCATGGCTGGGACTGCGGCGCGGCGAATCATATGTCCGCTGCCCGCTGGGGCAGAGCCAACGCATGGGTAGCTGTAGGTGCGCTAATGATATTTGATGAGCTGGAAGGGCAATTGGACATTCCACATGCGTTAAGGGACCAATATATCACCCTTCTGCATGGTCTGAAAAATGTGCAACACTCGAATGGTCTTTGGTCTGTTGTACTGGATAAACCGGAGTATCGTACAGAAGTGTCTGGCAGCGCAGGTATTGCTGCTGGTTTCAGCAAAGCGGTGAAGCGGGGGTGGGTGGATGCTTCCTTTGCAGCAGCTGCTGATCGTACGTTGCAAGCGGTACTCAACGAGATTGATCAAGAGGGCATGGTTCATGGTGTATCTGGCGGGACACCTGTACTGGCTACTGAGGAAGAATATAATGGCTTCGCTTGTTTTCCAACCTTATACGGCCAAGGATTGGTATTGCTGTTATTAGGCCAGTACATAAGCGCTTAATTTGCAAGGTGTGCAAGAAAGGGGGTGGTATCTAGAATTTCGCGAGAAAGCAGGGATCAAAAATAATAAAACGAGGAGAGATTACATTGAAATTTGCCAAATGGAAGCAAGTTTTTACACGTACCAAAGTCATATCCTTCGTTACAGCATCTATTTTATTAGGGGGGGGGATTCTGACGACAAATCCAGCACATGCTGCTGGAGGTACAGCTTTATCTCGAACGGGATGGACTGCAAGCGCTTCCGTGACGCAAAGCAACGGTTCTGCAGCCAGCGTTGTTTTGGACGGTAATACAACGACGATATGGTCGACAGGAACCGCTTTAACGAGTAGTCAGTGGTTTACCGTAGATATGGGTGCGGCCAAAACGTTTGACCGAATCGTCCTGGATTCTGGTACGTCCTCCAACTACATTCGCGGCTATAGCCTATATGTATCCTCTGACGGAACGAATTGGGGGAACCCTGTTGTAAGTGGCGTGGGCAACGGACAAATGATTGATATTCGCTTTCCGTCTCAGACAAAGCAATTTGTGAAAATTCAATCAACGGAAGGCAATGGTGCAACCTCCAATCCGTGGAAAATCGCAGAGTTGAATGCCTATACAGGATCGACTGAAGCGGAAGTTACTTACAATTTCGCAACCGAGGTAAATCAAGGCTCGCCTTATGTATTTGGAGGAACAGGCAACGATCAGACGGATGCAGGCGTCATAGCTGCACTGAAGGGGAAAGGCTTTAACCTTACGCGTCTCGATGCTCAGATGATTGGCATCGTGCCTAGCAAACTACCGGGTACGACAACGGCTACAACAGTAGCAAATTACAAGGCTGCAATGGCAGATAGTGCAACAGGTGATGTAGCGGATCCAAGTACTTGGAACTGGGAAGACTCCGGGCTCGAAAGCAAATTAAATGCCTACGATAGCGCTGGTTATAAAATAATGCTGGTTTTCGCCTACACCTCCCCTTGGCTTTCTTACAGCGGAGCGAAGACCGGTGTACCTATGGACTTGGACGTGTATCAGGATATCATTACTAAAATCTATCAGCACTTCGCCTCCAAAGTGGATTATTGGGAAGTATGGAACGAGCCCGATAATGACAGCGTATTCTCTTTAAGCGGGTCGCCATATACCGATCGTATCCTTGCTTACAGGGATATGTATTATGCAGCTGCATCTGGTATTCGGTCAGTGAGTGCAACAGCTCCAATTGGCGGACCTGCACTGGCTAGTTCCTACTGGACCGGTTGGGTAGACAGCATGTTTAACGACAGCCGAATTGCGAATGATGTTAATTTTATCAGTTTCCATAACTATGCATTAAATGAGACGGAACCTGTATTGAATTGGAAAACATATCTCGCAAATAAAGGTAAAAGCAGCATCCCGCTATTTATGGACGAGTGGAACGTACAGGGGAAAATCAGTTTAATCACCCCGATGGACAACATGGATGACTCGGCGATCTCTTTCACAGGAAAGAGGTTAATTGATAATTATAAAAATGGCATATTCAGCACCAGCTTATATTCACTCGGAGAGGGGTTGAACTTTGGCTTCTGGTACACGACGTTTGATGGGCAGCTTGCTTCCAAAACGAGAACATGGGATGTCCTGGCCAACCGAATTGGTCTTGGGACCGGTCAAGGCAGTGTTAAACAGACGGTTTCGCAAGTTGGCATTCGTTCAGGCATGGCAGTGACGAATGCGGCCGGCGAGAAAGTTGTGGCCTTCTCCAATCCAGAATCGTTTTCGAGGGATGTCGCAGTTACGATTCAAAATACGGGAATCTCTGGCACGAGCGCCTACTTGGAGATTTATGAAGCTTCCGATTCGTATACGGGTGCTAGTGTCAAACAATACCAGACCGTGAATGTAAGCGGCGGAACCATTTCAACGACTGTAAATGTTCCAGATAATGCAGTGGTGGCTTTTAAGATTAAAACGGGAACTGCACCGGCACAGCCTCCTGCCTATGTCTCTCCGCTTCCTAATGCAGGCCTGCTTGATCGCAGCACTTGGATGGCAAGTGGAGGAACGGGGACCGCAACTGTGAACAGTACAGCCAAGAATGCAATTGACAAGTATTTGGATACCCGTTGGACACCGGGGGTTGCCCAAAGCGCAGGCAATTTTTATCAGATTGATCTTGGGGCAGTTACCACGTTTGACCGACTGGTTATGAAATCCTATGGAACCGGGTACGCGCACGGCTTTTCCGTGTACGTGTCGAACGACGGCAGCAACTGGGGCAGCGCTATAGCAACGGGAGGGTCAAGCAATGTGATCGTGAATGGGAACCAAGCCAATCATGATCTAACCCTTCCTTTGCAGAATGCGCGCTATGTAAAAGTGGTCTTAACAACAGGTTATAGCGGTTGGTGGTCGCTACACGACTTTGAGCTTTACCATAACTTGGCTAAGTCTGCATCGGCCTCTGCATCGAATGCGGCAAGCGGCTTCCCGGCCAGCAATGTCATCGATGGCGACAATTCAACCGCTTGGGTTAGTGTGAATAACGCTCCTACGCCACATTACATTACATTGACATGGCCATCGGGCAAATCATTTAGCAGTCTCGGGCTTATGACGCATAATGCGTTAGGGCAGGGACCGACGAATTGGAACATTGAAGTGTCCGATGATGGCAGTACCAATTGGACCAGTGTTGCTTCATCTGGGACAGTCACTTGGCAGTATAACACTTCGACTCGTGAGCTGCGAACGGTGAGTTTTGCCGCTGTAACGAACAAAAAAGGGGTAAGAGTTAAAATTAATGCTTGGAACAATCAATGGTTGCACGATGCGGTAGATGAACTCATTGTTCGCTAAGTTGTGATTGGTTGTGAGCAAGAGGAGACGAGAGTATGGATACAATTGAAACCGTGCATGTTATTTTCAAAACGCATTTGGACATTGGATTTACTGATTTGGCGGAGCGGGTGATTGTGCAATATCGTGAACAATTCATCCCTAAGGCACTGGATTTGGCCGAAGAGCTCGCTGCCGCTGGCGGTGAAGAGCGATTCGTTTGGACGACCGGTTCCTGGCTGATTGCCGATTATTTGAAGTATGCGGGCCATGTGGAGCGAAAGCGAATGGAAGCAGCTATCTTAGCTGGGCACATTGTCTGGCATGGGCTTCCGTTCACGACGCATACGGAACTGATGGATGCCGAGTTGTTCAATTATGGCTTGTCCATTGCGAAGCGGCTCGATCAACAGTTCGGAAAACAGACGATCAGTGCCAAAATGACGGATGTCCCTGGACATACCAGGGCTATTGTGCCACTTATGGCGAAGCGGGGTATACGCTATCTTCATCTGGGTGTAAACCCTGCTTCTAAGCGGCCCGCGGTACCGGATTTGTTCATCTGGCGCGGATCAGACGGATCGGAAATCATTGTTCATTATGCGAATGACTATGGCAATGTGTTTCAATTGGACGGACTTCGTGATGTCCTTGTCTTCGCTCACACTGGAGACAACTGTGGTCCACCGAGCGCTGACGAAATTCGTCAGCAGTTCGCAGACCTAACACGCCGATTTCCAGGAGCGCAAGTAAAAGCCTCAACCTTGGACGCATTCGCGGCCAAAATCATGCCTATGATGCATAGATTGCCTGTGGTTGAGGAGGAAATTGGCGACTCCTGGATTCACGGCGTGGGCACCGATCCCTACAAAGTGGCCTCCTACCGAGCATTGCTAAGGTTGAGAACTAGCTGGATTGCGCAGGGGAGATTAACGCAAGACAGCGAAGACTATAATCAATTAAGCGAGTCGCTTCTCATGATTCCGGAGCATACATGGGGGGTAGACATTAAAAAATTCCTTGCTGACAACAGGCATTATAATAGGGCGGATTTCGAAAATGCACGAAGGGCAGATGTCATAACCGATGACGCCATCCCGGAAATGTTCCGCTACATAGGGGCTTTCGCACTCAACGAACACGATACGAAGTCAGCTGAAGGGTTTGCTGTCTTATCTGGCAGGCGGAGCTATCAATTTGTAGAGTCCTCCTGGCAAGAGCAGCGTAATTATATCAGCAAGGCTGTTGCCGTGCTTCCTCCTGATTTGCGGGAGGAAGCGCAACATGCTTTAGCTGCGTTGAAACCTGTTTGGCGTCAGCGGCCGGCACATGCGTTGCGGATCGTACCAGGTGAGTCCCTGAATGCGAGTATGTTTCGTGTTCAAGTGGGGGTGGACGGTTCTTTAAGCAAGATTACAGCTCCGTCCGGTAAAGAGTGGGCTGGCACAGGCAGAAATTTGACTGGTTTTGGTGCCTTTCGGTATGAATCACTCGGTCAAGCAGAGTATGACCGCTGGTTCGAACAGTACGTACAGAACCGCAAGATGACACACGCCTGGGCAGATTCGGATTTTGGCAAGCCAGGGATGGGGTTGTTTGCACCTGAACATAAGCATGCTGTCTACGCGCCATATGTTGAAGAAGTATGGCTGATAGACGATGAAGCAGTAGATGAAATATGTCTGCAATTGAGGCTGCCTGCGGTAGTTAGCCAACAAGGCGGGGCTCCTGCCCGTCTACAGCTTGTGTATAGGTTTTCCAAAGCTGAGCAGGTGTTGGAAATGGAACTCGCATGGTTTGATAAACCTGCGACTCGGTTGCCAGAAGCACTGTGGTTTTCCTTTATCCCACAAGTTGATAATCCGACCAGATGGCGGTTGGATAAGCTTGGAGAACGTATCTCTCCTCTGGATGTCGTGAAGGATGGAAATCGCAATCTGCACGCTGTCAATGAAGGCATCTTTTATCATGGTGCGGATGGCAAACTAAGTATCGAATCCTTAGATGCAGCCTTAGTGGCTCCTGGTGCGCCAAGATTGTTGCAGTTTGATAATTCGATCGGATTACAATCGGATGGTATGCATTTTCAACTGTATAACAATGTATGGGGGACGAACTTTCCAATGTGGTACGAAGAGGATGCTTGCTTTCGATTCGTGATCAAATTTGAGGAGAGCTAGGTTTAGAATCCTGAAACGATAGGGGACCCTCTATTAATTTGTAAGAGGTTTTAAAAACATATTTGTAATTCAAAATGAACACTCGAAAACAACACTTAAAACTTAATTTGTAAATCGATTATATATGAATAGCCAGCAAAACCTTGCGTTTGCTGGCTACTTGATCTTCAAAACTTATTTGTCTCTCAACACCAAATGGCATATATAATCGTTATTTTGATTCTGGAAATGGTTATTCAGAAAATTATCATAAAGAGTCAATTTCATTATTAAATTTGCAGAATTTATGGAGGCGCTTACAGCAATGAAGTTAGAAGTAGTTCCTTAGATAAATATTTGTTCATAGTCGTAATCTTAGTCTATTACCGTCGCCCCATTGCTCGTTGAAAACAATATTGAACACAATATTCTTAATAATACACCTCGTATTGGGATGAATGGGAGTTTATGATAAAAATATCAAAATATCAAAATATCACGCAGAGCTACCAACTCTTATTGGCGTCTGTGATTATGGCATCAACCTATTGCATGAAATCTCAAGAAAAGACAATAAACGTAAAAAAAGCATATTGCCAGTGGACCTGCCATGTGGTAGCGTACTCCCAGTATCCATATAAACAACTGTTAAATTGGAGGGAAAGGGTTGCGCGAATATTTTTGGATTTTATCGTATATCCGGCCTTATAAGAAGCTGTTCGCTGGCATGGTCATCTGCGGTTTCATCGTGACCGCCTTTGAGGCGGCTATCCCGCAGTTTATCCAGTACTTTATCGACCAAGTACTGCCGGATAAGGATTTGGAGAAATTCCAGACATCTATCGTCGGCATGGTTGCTCTGTTGTTAGCGATGATAGGGGCATCGGCGATTCAAAATCTGCTCCAGCGCCATGTCAAGGAAAAAGCATCCCGGGATATGCAGCTCTCCGTGTTCCGTCAGCTCCGATCACTGGGTTTTGCTTATTACGAGCAGCATCCGGTTGGGGAGACACTGTCGCTGGTTCACACAGATGTCAATTCGGTTAAGCGGGTGTATTCGGAATTTCTGTCCCTAATGCTGAACCAATTCCTGCTGCTGGTCATCCCTCTGACGCTACTCCTGAACATAAGCGTCAAGCTGACGCTGTTGGTGCTGCCCTGTTACCTGCTCTATTACACGGTAGGTCCTTTCATTGACAAGAAATCGACAGAGTATTTGAAACGGCAAACCTTGGATAGGCAGGTGCTGAACAAAAAGATCTACGACAACGTAGCCTCCATCACGGAGGTGCGAGCAGCAGGTGCTGAAGATTGGGAGCTTGGGCGGCTGGAGGAGAAATACTCCACCTACAGCCGAACCAGGGTAACATCACTATTGTACAGGCACCTTAGGTTCATGTTTCGGGCGTTTTCCGGTGCCGTAGGTATGATAGTTTTCTACATAGTTGCCGCAAGAATGATCCGGGATCACTCCTTTACCATCGGGCAATTTAGTGCTTTTGCGATCTATGCCGTATTGGTTTTGAACATGATCGGCAGATTTACCATCTCTCTGATGGAGCAGTCCTACATCGTCCACCAGGCCAAGCGAATCTATACCTTCATGGCTATTCGGCCTGTTGTTCAGGATCCGTCCGTTGAGCATGCGGTCTATCCGGCAGAGATACAGGGTGCAATCCGGTTCTCTGGGGTACAGTTCGCCTACCCGGATCGGGAGCCGGTGCTTCAGGGGTTGGATCTCAGTATCTGCCCCGGTGAGAGGGTCGCCTTGGTTGGCACAAGCGGAGGAGGCAAGTCAACCGTTATCAAGCTGTTGGGGCGATTCTACGATCCCGCTGCAGGAAGCATTACGCTGGATGGCATTCCCCTCAATCGTTTGCCACTCGCCGTATTGAGGGAGAGCATGGGCTTTGTCTTCCAAGACAATTATGTCTTCGGTGCCAGCGTTAGAGAGAATATCCGGTTCGGACGACCGGAGGCGAATGATGAGGAGGTAGAGGAGGCGGCACGATCCGCCTGCGCACACGAATTTATCCTGCAGCTGCCAGAGGGCTATGATACTCTGCTGGGAGAGAGAGGGATGCGGTTGTCCGGTGGGCAAAAGCAGCGGATCGCCATCGCCAGGATGTTCATCAAAAACCCCAAGATTATCATACTGGATGAAGCCACTTCCGCCCTTGACAATCTTAACGAACGGACCGTCCAAGAGGCTCTTGAGGCGCTCATGCAAGGCCGGACCACGATAACGGTGGCCCACCGCTTAAGCACGGTCCAGGATTACGACAAGCTCGTCTTCATCCGGGATGGCCGGATCGCAGAGCAAGGCTCCTATGAGGAGCTCCTAAACCGCCGAGGACATTTCTATGAACTGGCGATGGGAGGGTGAGGACATGAGATATATCAAGTGGTTATGGCCCTTGATTCGAATCAAAAAATGGTGGCTTCTGCTCGGTTTAGCCTTAATGGCAGTGGAAACACTGGCTGCATACGCGGGGATCAGCATCCAGCAAAGACTCATTGATGATGTTCTGATTAGGGGATTTTACAGCAAATTGCCATTTTATTTGCTCCTTATGGGTGTTTTCTTGTTGTCGACTCCAGGGTTATTCACCCTTATTGCAATGATCTGCCATAGTGCGGGATACCAGCTTCGGGTCATACTGGCCGGCAAAATCATGGCCCATTACTACCGGTTGCCTGCCCATGTTTTCCTCAAGGAACGAATGAGTCGGTTTGTGGATTATTTGGAGAAGGATATTTATGACGTCTGCGAGAGTGTATCCTATCTGATTCCCCGGGGTCTGCAGCAGCTCTTTGGAGTCATCTGTCTCATGGCGCTGATCGGATGGATCAATCCCATATTGCTGCTCTTTTCTGTGGTGTTCGGTCTCTTCTATGTGGGTCTGGGCCGGTATTTCTCCCTCAGGGTTCAAGGAGCTGGGCGAGAGGTGAGGGAGCGGAACACGGAGTTACTAATTCACCTGGAGGAAGGGGTATCCGCCACTCGGGAGGTGGTAGCTTTTCATAGGATGGATTGGGAGCACAGGAGGTACACGCAGCTGTTTGGTCGATATTTTGATGCGGTATTGAGAGAGGGCAAGCTGGCAAACCGCCAAATCTTCCTGAGCGATCCCCTCAAATGGTGCGGCAACCTGCTGCTGCTATTTTACGGAGGCTATCTTGTCATTCAAGGCGGGCTCAGCGCAGGGGAGTTTGTTGTATTGTACCAATTCAACTCCCGTCTGGTTGACGGCTTCCAGCAGGTTTTTTCCAGCTATATGATGTTTGCTCGCTCCAAGGCAGGGGTAGACAGACTGAGAACCATTACCGACGAAGAGGTGGAGCAGGATGGAACGATGAAAATAACGGGAGCCATCTCCAGCCTGGTTTTCGAGAATGTGAATTTTACGTATCCGAAGCAAACTTCTCCTGTATTGCAGCAGTTCGACATCTGCATACCGATAGGCTGCAAGGTGGCGTTCGTTGGGCTGAGCGGCGGCGGCAAATCCACGGTATCCAAGCTGCTCATGCGTCTCTATGAGCCTGATTCCGGGCGTATAGCTGTCAATGGCATGGATCTTCGCGAACTGAGCAGGAGGATGTGGTCCGGCAGGATCGCCATCACCTTCCAAGAACCCTACATGTTCCCGGATACGATCCGGAACAACTTGATCTTCGGCAGGCAGGGAATAAGTGAGGAACAAATGATAGGGGTATGCAGGAGGATGCAGATCCACGAGATGATAGCGGGTCTGCCGAATGGCTATGACACGGTGCTTGGGGAGCGTGGGGTTACCATATCTGGCGGGGAGCGGCAGCGGCTGGCACTGGCTCGTGCCGTACTTGGAGACCCGGAGATTCTGATCCTCGACGAGGCGACCTCCGCTCTGGATCTGGAAACGGAACGGCTGGTCCAGATGAACCTAGATGAGCTCAGGGTGGGCAGAACGACGATCATTATCGCCCACAGGCTGTCTACGATTCAGAATGCGGACATGATCTTCGTCATGCAGGACGGTCGGCTTGCCGAATCTGGGAACCACGAGACACTGTTGGCATACGGACACTTGTACCGGGATCTGGTTCATTCTTCATTTGAAAGCAAAGTATCCTAAAGAATTGGCAAAGGACAGGTGACATACATGAAGACGATATTTGATTCCCTTCGTAACAAATGGGAGCGTGCCCTGATTGGGGGCACATCCCTCGACAAGACAGATCCGGATATTGCCCATGCGGTGGAGGCGGTGGAGCAGGCCGGATGGAAAGCCTGGGGTACGATGGAGCACAAGGATACCGGCATCGGCGGATTGTGGAAGGACCTTCCCTTTGAGCGTCAGGGCTTTAGCGCATGGGATTTGTCCCCGCAGGTGACCCAGTCCTTCCGCAGGGTCAAGGATATGGCTATGGCCTATCGCGTTGCAAGCTCCCAATATGCTGGCGATGAGAAGCTCAAACAATCGATTGTGGCAGGGCTGGAGTGGCTCCTTGCTTGGAAGTTCAATGCCAATATCGAGCCCTATGACAATTGGTGGGATTGGGAAATCGGCATCCCGCTGGTTCTAGTCGATATCTTGACTCTTATGTACGAGGACCTGTCTGCACCTGTCCTGGAAACAGGCTTGAGCGCTATTGACCGCTTCTGTCCGGACCTCAAGGGTCGGGGCTACGAATATTGGGGAGCCAACCGGGCATGGAGGGTTTGTATCATCGCAGTTAGAGGCATCTTGGGACAAAACCCTGACAAGATGATAATCGCACGGGATGGAGTCAGCGATGCCGAGTTTGGCGGAGAACGCAGCTTATTCAAATATGTGAACCATGAGGACGGCTTTTACCAGGATGGCTCCTTCATCCAGCATGGCAATTATGCCTATACGGGCGGGTACGGCATTGGGCTTATCCGGAATTTGGCCGACGCCATGTACATTCTGGAGAATTCCCCTTGGAGCGTGCAGGACCCGGAGAGCGCCCATATCTACCAGTGGGTGGAGGAGGGCTATGCGCCTCTAATGGTAGGCGGATTGATGATGGATATGGTTCGGGGCAGAGAGATATCCCGGGAGCAAATGCCGGATTATCAAACTGGGATTTCGATGATTTTGGCCTTGACCCGGGTTGCAGAGTTCGCACCAACAGAGCCCATCGATTACAAGTCTAGGATTAAGGGAAGGATCAAAGGCTGGCTGCAGGAAACGCCTCATCCGGCTCCATTCCAGGGCATGACCCTTTCGTTCCTCGCGTCCACGAAGGAGATTCTACAGGACGCAACCATTACAGTTCCAGGAGAAGCCGATCATCTGAAAATCTTCGCAAGCATGGATCGGGTCGTCCATCGGCGTGGCAGCTATGCCTTTGGCATCAGCATGTCCTCCAAGCGGGTTGGCAACTATGAAGATCACCACTTTAACGATGAGAATCTGAGGGCCTGGTATACCGGGGACGGTATGACCTACCTGTACACGCCTCAGGATCGGATGCAATACAGTGGGGCATTCTGGCCGACCGTAGATCCGTACCGTCTGGCTGGCACTACCGTAACCACGAGATATCGGAGAGACTATACAGACGGGTCGTGGCACCTACCTCCTAGCAATTGGGTAGGAGGGGCCTCCCTCGGCAACAAATATGGAGCTGTAGGTATGCAGCTCAAGGGCTATGCAGGTACGCTGCAGGCCAAGAAGTCCTGGTTTTTGTTCGACCATGAGATTGTTGCGCTCGGTGCTGATATTACATGCGATGATCCCCATGGCGTGGAGACGATCGTGGAAAACCGGAGAATGTCGGATCGGACATTCACCATACATGTGGACGGCAGGGAGCAGGTACCAGACGCCGGGCATGTTACTGCCAGCACCAGTACCAAATGGCTGCATCTGGGCGGCGGCCAAAATATCGGTTATGTTTTCCCGCAGGGCGGCAAGGTGAAATTCATGCAGGAGGAGCGCATTGACCGTTGGTTCAACATCAACCGCTCTGGCAAGTCCATGGCTGCCATTCGAAACCGGTATATGACGATCTGGATGGATCATGGCATGTACCCGGATTCTCGCGACTACGCCTACATCCTGCTGCCCCAGACCACTCCTCATGAGGTGGTGAATTACGCAAGGAGGCCCTCCGTGCAGATTCTAGAAAATCGCAGGGAGGTTCAGGCGGTTAAGCACGAAACGCTGAATATAGTTTCAGCCAATTTCTGGATGGACGAGCCTGTTATTCTGTATGAGAAAGGCCAGCCGCTGCTGGCTTGCTTCAATCAGGCTTCTGTGGTGGTAGAGGAGACGGCTGAGGAAATTCGAATCGCCCTCTCCGACCCGACTCAGGAAAATGAAGTTATCAGGCTGGAGCTGTACCGTTCTGCTGCATCCGTTGAGACCTTACCGGAGAAGGTTACCGTAGAGCAGTTGGAGCCATCGATCATCATTTCCGCCCAGGTGGCGAACCTGCAGGGAGCCACACTGGAGTTGTTACTGCGTTGTAACAATCGGTGAAGCCGGGCTTAGACATGACGCAGGTTTTACAACATTTTTTTTCTGAGCATCCAAACCGAAAATTCGTTGAGTAGGCTTTGGCGAAAGCCTCGTCGTTACAAGAGACGCGTATTCAAACATACTACATGTTTCGATGCGTTAGAGTGAGTCCGAATTAATATTTGGGCTAATTAAGGTGGTATCACGGGGTATTCTCGTCCTTTCAAGGAAAAGAATATCCCTTTTTGTTATATTTTGAGGAGGGATAACATGACAACTGACATTGTTCTAACAGGTATTAAGCCCACTGGTAAAGTCCATTTAGGTAACTACATCGCTGCAATAAAACCTGCACTTCAAATCGCAAATAATAGTGATTGCACCGCACTTTACTTTATTGCTGACTATCATGCATTAACATTTATTCAGAACAGAGACGAGATCAATGATCTGTCATATGGTATTGCAGCAACCTGGTTGGCATTAGGGCTAGATCTAGATAGAGTGATTTTTTATAGACAATCTGATGTTCCAGAGATATTTGAACTTAATTGGATCCTTTCTTGTCTGACATCCAAGGGATTAATGAATCGTGCTCATGCGTATAAAGCAATTATTGATAATAATCAGCTCCTGGGAATGGACACGGACATGGGAGTTAATATGGGCTTGTTCACATATCCGATTTTAATGACAGCGGATATATTGTTATTTCAATCTGACAAAGTTCCGGTTGGTAAGGATCAAATTCAGCATGTTGAGATAGCAAGAGATATCGTTGATGCCTTCAATTGGAACTATGGGGACACATTTAAATTGCCTAATTATATTGTGGATGAAAACACGTATGTAATTCCTGGACTTAATGGAAGAAAAATGAGTAAGAGCTACAGTAATACGATACCTCTTTTTGAGTCAGCTGATGACTTAAAAAAGCTAATAAACAAAATTAAAACAGATTCTATACCTCCAAACCAGCCCAAAGATCCAGATACATCTAATGTGTTTTTACTGTACAAAGAATTTGCTACTCCCAGCCAAGTTCAAGTATTAAGGGATAGATATCAAGAAGGTATTAGTTGGGGAGAAGCGAAGCAAGAACTCTTCCAGGTCATGAATAATTTTTTAGAAGAACCGCGAAAAAAATACTATGAGTTAATGGCATCACCAGAAACAATAGACAGTATCTTGTCCGAAGGAGCAAAGAAAGCAAAAGCTTTAGCTGCACCTTTGCTTGAGAATGTAAAAACTAAGATAGGACGATATAAATAGCCATTTGATAACATTATGAGAAGGCCGCCGATAAGTATGGCCAGGCGGCCTTCTCAGCAGTCTGGCAGCTTTTTATAAAGGAGATCATGATCAGGAATAGGTTTGAGAAAAGTTAAGTAGAGTTGAGAGAGGGGGCTGAGTTGAGATGAGCAGGTTTAGAGGTATTTTTTTTGATTTGGACGGTACTTTAATTAATAGTGAAGGACTGGGCACAGAAGCGTATAATTATGGGATTCAAAAAGTCTTAAATCGAGAAATGAACGAAAATGAAAAACTATTCTTACTCGGGATACCATTTAAGGCTTTAGATATCGTATTCCCATTTTTATCATCTTCCGAAAAAGAAAAAATTATTGAAGAAACATTAGTCTATTATAAAAAATATAATCATCTGATTAAAGAATATCCTGGGATTCGGGAAATGATTAAATCCCTCCATGCTTGGGCAGTTTCGGATTTTGGCAAGCCAGGGATGGCACTGTTTGCAGCTGAACATAAGCATGCTGTCTACGCGCCTTATGTTGAGGAAGCATGGCTTGTAAGCGATGAGGCAGTTGATGAAATGTGCTTGCAATTGAGGCTGCCTGAGGTAGCTAATCAGCAAGGCGGGGCGCCTGCCCGTATACAACTCGTGTACAGGTTTGACAAAGATGAACAGGCTTTAGAAATACAACTCACGTGGTTCGATAAACCCGCATCTCGATTGCCTGAAGCGCTGTGGTTCTCCTTTATCCCAAAAGTTGATAATCCAAACAGATGGCGGTTGGATAAGCTGGGAGAAAGGATATCTCCTCTGGATGTCGTGAAGGATGGGAGTCGTAATCTGCACGCTGTTAATGCAGGCATTTTTTATAATGGTGCGGATGGCAAACTATGTATTGAAACATTAGATGCAGCATTAGTGGCCCCAGGTGAGCCAAGATTGTTGCAGTTTGATAATTCGTTCGGATTACAGTCTGAAGGTATGCATTTTCAACTTTATAACAATGTATGGGGGACCAACTTTCCTATGTGGTACGAAGAGGATGCTTGCTTTCGATTCGTGATCAAATTTGCGGAGAGCTGAGGTTTCAGGATAGACGGGAATCGATATATGAATGGGACCCTTACTAATGTTTGTAAAAGGTACTTCAAAGCTTATTTGTAATTCAGGTTTTTCACTCAAAAACACCACTTCAAAACTTAATTTTTAAATCGATTTTATAGAAAAGCCAGCAACCCTTATGTTTGCTGGCTTCTTGCACTTCAAACCCGCTTACGGCTCTCGCCAATTGGTTATGCACAAGAGTCGGAACAGGGAATAGTTTTTAAGTATGTTGATTTTACTAAATTGAGTGATGAATTGAGAGCAGTTAAGGAGGGGAACAAGTGGTGACTCCTGGACAAATACGGGAGGGTAATTCAAGGGCCTGCTTATAATTTTATCGGCACCTCAAATGAAGGGTTAGCCGTAGTTACTATAGGCGAGGAATATGGATTTATAGATAATAAGGGCCAAATTGCTATCCCAGTTGAATTGGCTTCTGCAAGCGAATTTAGAGAAGGATTAGTAAGTGTGTCTTTGTCGGTTAATACTTTAACACCTTGAGTGGTTCTACGGCATTACCTACAGCGGCATTAAAGCTAAAGAGGGACGTACGATTGCTGTGGATCCAGCCGTCATTCCATTAGGATCAGCGATTCGCGGTTCTAGAATTGATGTTTTCATGAATGATTTGGGCCAAGCCCAGGAGATTGGTGTTAAGAAGAACGTGAAGGTGTATGTGTTAGATCGGGAGAATGTGTGAGGATGTATAATAAATTCCCAGACATAATTGAATGTCTCGTTGTTAGAAAATTCTTATACATTACTAAATGGATGTGTCGAAAATTGGTGCTATTTCGTCAGCTGAAGCAGAACGATTTAAGCACGACAGGGAGGCAGACTGGGAACGATGAGTGCAAGAACCCGCCTTGTCCACGGAGGTCTCTCCGGTTCAAGGCGGGTTTTTCACTATATGTTAAAGCGGCGCATGACTGCTCTCGGCTGGGATCAGCATGGTAAGCGTGGTGCCGGCTCCCGGCTGGCTCTGGATGTGAATCCCGTGCTGAATGCCATAGTGCAGCTCCAGTCGGCGGCGCACGTTCTGAATACCATACCCGCCTGCAGCTTCAGATTGCTCATTCGGCTCCGAATTCAATATGCGCTCAAGCTTCTCCGGTGTCATTCCCTTTCCGTTATCGCGTACCTGGATCAGAATTTGTCCGCCTCTCTTCACTACACGCACCAGGATATAGCCCTGGTCCTTCAGACCTTTGATGCCATGAAGAAAGGCATTCTCTACGACAGGCTGCAGCAGGTGCTTCAGGATGTAGCAGTCGTTCAGCTCGGGTTCAATCTGCAGGTCATAGGTGAATTCCATCACGTAAGCAAACCGCTGCAGGTTCAAGTATTCACGGATCATCTCCAGTTCCTGCTCGATGCGAATCCGGAAGTGACCCTCGTTGAGTGCAATTCTGTAGTACTTGGCCATGGACAGGATGATGCTTTCCAGTCGCTCATTCGGAAACGCCCACCGCAGGGAAGACAGCGTATTATAAAGAAAATGTGGATTGATTCGCTCTTGAAGCAGCTGTAGCTGCAAGGACTTGTTCTCCTTCTCCGATTCGGCGTCCCGGTGGTAGTACTCCTTGATCCGGGCCGCCATATCGTAGAATTTAGAAGCAATCCGGCTGAACTCATCGTTGCCCTGCACCTGAGTTGGCTCCTGCTTCAGCCATTGATCGACATCGGTATTCATGCTTAACACGAGGTGGTAGAGTCTCCGCGTCATTTGCCTAGAAATATAAATGGTTAAGCTAAGAATTAGGAGCAGTATGACAAGGGTAATTGCGATCAATGCTAAGATAAAGTTCTGTAGTTTGCCGTAAACGTAGGAGGAGGGAACTAGCGCAATAATACGATCTGTACCCCAATTCAGCGGTTTCTCGATGACATAATACTTGCCAGATGCATTGGGATCTCGGTGTTGGACCCAATTCAAGGCTTCCTCCTTCTTATCGAAGGAATGGTGGATCATCACGCTGTGCCCTTGTTCCGTCTCGTAGAGGATGACGCTGTTCTTCGGAATCGAGAAGCGGAAGGCTTGTGCTATCGACTCGAAGGGAAGCCGATACTCGATGATGGCAAGCGGGGCCGATACGCCCCAAATCGTATCATATATAATGAATTCGCCGGTCTCCTGGCCGGAGCTCGCTGTGGGAAGGTGAGCTTCTCTTAGAGGTGTTTTTCCTGCGAGCACCGCAGTGATAAGCGAGGAAGGAAGCTCACTGATATCCCGCAAAAACATGCCCTCATAGGACAGATTATTGTAGGAGTAGATGTGAATCGTGCGATTTTCGGACGCTTCCATCGCCTTAATTACATCGACTACATGATGTGAGGTGGAGAAGAAATCCGATGTATTCGTCTCCAGGTTCATATTCAGAAGGTCGTATAAATATGAATTTTGCCGCATGAGCTGTAAATGAGTATAGATCGCATCGATCTGTTTTGTGACCTGCTCCGTGCTCGTATTCAATTGGGAACGGGTCTCGCTAATGACCTCATCCGTTTGATGGGTCCATACCTGCCTCAGGTAGAAATAACCTACAGTAAACAACGGAACGAGCGTGCAGAGGATGAGAAGAAGCGTCAGCCTCCGTCGAAATACGGCGTGTTTCATCCCCGCAGCTCCATTTCATTCGACGAGTACCTGTTTTTGTACTCCGTCGGACTCAGCCCGGTATGCTTCTTGAAGGAGAGGCAGAAGTGAGATTTATTCGTATATCCCACCTCTTCAGCGACCAGATAAATTCGGCTGTGAGGCTGCTTGAGAAGCTCCTTCGCCTTCTCCATACGATAAGCCGTCAGGTAATCGAAGATGGTTTGTCCGGTTTCCTTTTTAAACAGCTTGTTGGCATAAATCGTACTATAATTGACCTGCTTGGCAATGACGTTGAGCGTCAGCTGCTCGGCATATTGCTCTCGGACCATCCGCTTCACTGTATCCACGATAAACTGCTGTACGGAGGAGCGGCTGTTATGCGATTGATGGAGCACGGCTTGAACGGATTTCTCCAGCCAAGCGATCCCGTCGGAGGGATCACGGAAAGTAAGCATATTCTGCTTCAGCAGATGATCGAGCTCGAGGATTGCTGCGGCCGAATGGTCCTGCTCTAGGAAGGCAGCGCGAAGGAATTGCAGCATAGTGAATGCGACTAGCTGCAATTGCTCTAGCGTGAGAGGAGGGCTCCCGCCGAGAGCACGCTCGAGAATGCTTCGGATGTCCGGCTCGTCGGGATCGTTCAGCAGCTCAGCTGTCAAACGATGGAGCTCCTGCAGATCAACGAGCGTGCCTGGCGCCGACTCCTTCGTATCGGCAATATCACTGTAGTATACAATAGATTGATCTTCGGAATAGTACTTCGCCTTTACCGCAAAATTGGCCTGTTTATACAGCTGTGCCAGCTCCAACAGTTCCTTCGTCATGGTACTCAGTCCCACTCGTACTTCCTTGTTCAGCAGCTCATGGATCGCCTCCTTCACTGATACAATCATATCGAGAATTTCGGTGTGATGCTTCTCTTCGGCGTATTCGTCATGTAGAACGATTGTGACAAGTGAGCTGTCAGTAACCTGTTGATGAAAAAATCGCAGCTTCATCGTGCCGAAACTATGGATCAGCTTCTTCAGCTTAAATACGGTGAAATACCGGTCGTCCGCTTTCGCCGGCGTGAGTTCCGCACTACTTTCGCTAGGCATGATTTCGAAGATAATCACTTGAAGAAGGCTGGTTTGAGGTATATGAAGCTGGAGAAAGGAGAGCTGCTGAGCAACCTCCTCTGTGGTATAGCCTGCACCGAACATAAGTTCACGCAGGAATTGCTCCTGCAGATAGGGAAGAGAGCGGTGAAGTCCGGCAAGCGCCTCTTCCTTCTCCTTCTGCAGTTGTTGCTTCTCTTGTTCTTCATGATGCTCGGACTCGTACTCTTGGAGCACCTTGGAGATGACCCCCTTGAGCTCTGGCAGGGCAATAGGCTTTAGAATATAGCCAAAGCTGTTCAAATCCATAGCTGATTTCACGAAGGTAAACTCACTGTGACAGCTCATAAATACAATCTTCAGCTCCGGCAGCAGTTTCTTCAACTGCTTCGTCATCTCGATCCCATTGATGTTCGGAATGTCCACATCGGTGACGAGAATGTCCGGCTGCACACGGAGGATATGCTCAAGCGCCTCCGCTCCATCCTCATAGGTCGCCACAATAGTAATCCCCATACTCTCCCAGTCGAGCATTCGCTGGAGGCCAGCCCGATCCCTTGGATTGTCGTCTACGATGACCATTCGGTACATAGGAGCTCCCCTTTCTACCGTGTCTTGTCTATTCCCCTAGTATAGTTGCTTTTTCAGTTCCACACTACACACATTTTTTACAAAGATTGGATTCCGTTATAAAGTTTCATTATCGAGCCTTCAGCTAGGTTCGGAGTTATGGTAGGGGTCCAGCTTGGCTGCCCTCAACCGTCTTCAACCATCTTCAGATGCCGTTACGAAGTTCCTCTTCCGTGTCTGTAAGCCTGCGTCCTCGCACCCTATAATAAAAGTATAAAAAAGAACTGAAAGGGGCGGGAATACCTTATGGCCGATGTAACTGAAATCAAAACGACTACCGCGGTGTGGAGACCGGTCAAAGGAACGCTGTGGAGAGAGGTCAGCAAGCATCGAGCCTTGTATCTGCTAATCTCCCCGGCGATTTTGTTAACCATTCTGTTCTCTTATGTGCCGATGCCTGGCATTTATGTCGCCTTTCTGGACTACGACATCTTCATGCAGTTGCGGAGTCCGTTCGTCGGCTTGCAGAACTTTATCGAGGTGTTCACGCTGCCGATGTTTCTTCAATCGATAGCAAACACCCTGGTACTGAGCATACTCACCCTGGCTGTTACCTTCCCTGCGGCGATCATTCTGGCGCTGCTGCTCAATGAGATGAAGAATGGTTTGTTCAAGCGATTCGTCCAAACCGTCAGCTATCTGCCTCACTTCTTCTCGTGGATTACAGTCATTGGGATGGCCTACGCCATGTATGCCATGTACGGTCCAGTGAACGATGCCATCGTGAGTGTGACGGGCAAGGATGCGGATCGTATCCTGTTCTTGGGGCAGCAATGGTTTTTTGTACCCAACATCCTCGTCATGACCTTATGGAAAAATGCTGGGTGGAACACGATCATGTACCTGGCGGCACTAACGGCCATCGATCCGACACTGTATGAAGCGGCGCATATCGATGGGGCTGGACGTTGGAGGAGATTGTGGCATATCACCCTGCCGGGGATACGGCCTACGATCGTGATGCTGTTGATCTTCGGGATCGGCGGTCTGCTGGGCAGCAACTTTGAGCTGGTGTACGGGCTGCAAAACAGCTTCATCGACTTTGAGGTCATCTCCACCATCGTTTATAAGCAAGGGATCAATCAAGGGCAATATTCCTTAGCTACCGCACTGGGGCTGGCGCAAGGCATTGTCTCCTTTATCCTGCTGTATACGGCGAATCGGATCTCTAAGAAGCTTACGCAAACGGGGATATTTTAGGCCAAAGAGAGGTGCAATCATGAGTTACGAAAGTTCTGGATACAAGGTATTCAAAGCCATCAATTTCACCATTATGCTGCTGATTATCGTAGTTACCGTATATCCCTATCTACATATTACAGCCAAAGCCTTGAATGAAGGATACGATACGATGCGGGGTGGGCTGACCATATTCCCACGCAGCTTTACCTGGGAGAATTTCAGTGTGCTGCTCCGCGACGCAACCATGCTGCAGGCGTTATACATTACCATATCGCGAGTGGTCGTAAACACGTTCTTATCGCTAATTGTGACGTTCACAGCAGCCTATGTGATGTCCAAACCTCGATTTCCTTTTAAAAATACGGCACTCATGATTCTCGTCATCCCGATGTTCATCCATGCCGGGCTAATTCCGACCTATGTCCTTTATTCGAAAATTGGCTTGCTGAACAATTATTGGGTTTATATTTTACCAAGCCTGTTCAGTTTCTTCAATATGATTCTTATTCGGACTTATATTCGGAGCTCGGTGCCGGAGAGCCTCGAGGAGTCAGCTAAGATGGATGGAGCGGGGGAGTTTACCGTCATGCTGCGAATTATTCTTCCGCTATGCATGCCGATTCTGGCTGCGATCACGCTCTTCGAGGCGGTGGGTTCATGGAACGATTGGACGACGACACTCTATTTTGTAACAAATCCTGATCTCTTCACCCTCCAATATAAGCTCATGCAGGTCATTAAGGAAAGCGAGAGTCTGATGAGGCTGATGGCTGAGGCTGCGCTTACCGGACAGGATACGTCCCAGATGCAGTTCAGCGCTACACCGGAATCTTTAATCTCCGCTCAAATTGTGTTGACAACGGTGCCAATCATCATGGTGTATCCGTTCCTGCAACGATATTTCGTCAATGGGATTATGATCGGCGCCGTGAAGGAATAGCCGTCATCGAACGTTTGTGAAGATAACAACCCTTTTTACCAGAGGGGTTATCGAATACAATGTTATAGAAGAAAAGGGAGGAAATGTATGTTGAACAGAACGAGCAGCAAGCTGGCAGCATTGATGTCACTGCTGATGGCGGGATCTGTGGTTGCCGGGTGTACAACCGATAAGCCGTCAGTCGAGAAGGAGAAGCCAGGCACCGAAACCACCGCGAAGCAGACAGACTGGAGCAAGGTAAAGGATTCTTCGGAGCTTCCAGAGTGGAAGGGCAAGCAGTTGTCTCTCCGGTACTGGGACGCACATGGCACAGGGAATATCAAGCGCATTTCGCCAACACAGGATGTAGTTAACTCCGAGATTAAGCGGGTCACTGGTGTCGAATTCGACAAGAATACCTCGTTCGACAATGGAGGAGAGAGTCTGGATGCGAAGCTGGCCAAGGTGGTCGCAGCGAAGGATTATCCCGATATTGCCTCCGGCATCGGGGGGGATACTATGGCGAAGCTGGCAGCCTCTGGCGCCATCTATGAGTTGACGGATTTGCTTCCGAAGTATGCTCCCGACATTTATAAAGGGCTGCCGAAGGAGAAGTTGCCGGGTCTGTGGAACGGTCCCAATATTGTCTCGCAGCAAGACGGCAAAATCTATGGTGTTCCTATCAGCACCTCTAGTGTGTGGAGCTCGATCCTTTATCCCGATACGCCAAATATCATGAACCTGGGTGCGCTGCCGAGTAAGTACGGCTTCCTCTATGTTCGCGACGATATTCTGAAGCAGCTCTACCCCAATGTCAAATCGAATAAGGAAATCGAAGAACTGTACATAAAGAACGGCGGTAAATTCAGCAAGGAAGAGCTGTTCGATGTTCCAATCAAAAATAAGGATGATTTCTATACCTTTCTTAAGAAGATCAAGGATCTGAATGTGAAAGAAGACGGCAAGCCGGTCTCGCCGTTCTATGCAGCCACTGGCGGCGACAACTGGAATCTGATGACGATCTTCGGCGGCCATCTGTTTGGACGCATTAACGGAAACGGGCCGGACACGAATTACTTTACTTATTTTGATAAGAAGACAAACAAGATGGAATACATGTTCAAGCAAACCTCCTTCATTGATGAACTTAAATTCTATAACAAGCTGGTGCGCGATGGCCTTGCCTCCAAAGAATCACTCATCGATAATGCGAGCGCTTTCAATCAAAAGAGAGATTCTGGTCAGTATGCTGTACTGATGCAAACCAATGCACCAGATAGCGCTGCATTGAAGAAGGCGGGCAAAACCTATGAATACCGCAAGGTGTGGATGGACATCGTGCCGGATACGAGCCGATTCCTGCTGACAACTGGCTCCGCGCAAGGCGGGGGTAATTCCTTCATCATCTTTAAGGATAAGGTTAAGCCGGAAGACGTTCCGCAAATACTTCAATACTTCAACTATCTCTGGACAGAGGCAGGTAAGAAGGTTGTGATGTGGGGACCGAAGAGCGCAGGCTTGTTTACTGAAGAGAATGGCGTCCGGAAATTCAAGGATGTCGATCTTGAGAACGAGATGGTGTATTCCAAAAATACGGCTGCAGAGAGCAAGCGAAGTTATTATAATCTGGAGCAGCCGAATGTCATGACGTTCCGTCCGAGTATTATCGTAAATAACTTTGACCCGCGAGTGACATATCCGCCTGTGCTGAATCCTACGAATGCAGGCTTTAAGTTCGACCCAATCTTTCAGCTTAAGGATGCTGCTGCGGACCGCACCACTTCCATCGATCCGAGCTTCTATAACTTCTCAACAATTGATGCCATTAAGAAATTTACTACGAAGCGGACGAACTTCGAACTGGCGCTGACCAAAATTCTGACAGCGGCAAACGATACGGACTTCGATAAGCTCTATGCCGATTTTCTCAAGGTAGCCGAAGAGAGTGGAATGACGGATGCCGGGCTTAAGGACATGGATACGTATTATCGTGAGGTGCTGAATAAGGAATACATGAAGAACATTAAGTAAGGCAGAGGGGCAATCGACTAAAAGAAACCGATTGCCCCTTTCCTATATATTCATTCAATGAGGCTTGACTTCCTAGGCAGGCAGCCCCTTTCCCAGGGCACCTCTCTACTGATCGTAATGTAAGCGTTGACAACCTGGAAGGGGGTGAACGATTTCTGAGAATAACGGGTTCATGCAAACGGTTCATGTTGCTACTGTTATCTCGCGGTTGACAAGAAGAGAGGAGCTGAATCATGGAGCCAAGAATGGAATCCTTGTGGAGCAAGTGTGTCGTGGTGGGGTTATTGGCATGCATGTTGTTGAGTATGCTTGTGTTACCTGCGAAAGCTAGTGTGAACGTTCTGCGAGTCGAGGGAGAATCGTATAGCGCGGGCTATAACATTAGCAAGACGAGCACGTATGTCGGCTGGTTTGATGCTTACGATTGGGTGCGATATGACAATCTCGACATGACAGGCTATACCGAGCTGAAGCTAAACGCCAATTTCATGAATGCCAATACGAAGATTGATGTCATCCTTGATGCTGCAGATACAGGAACGTCGACGACTTTAACAGGCGGGATGGTCATTGGTACGATGAACGGAACCACTCCGGATGTGAATGGAACGACTTTCACTAGCCGAACAATCAAGCTGAATCAACAGGTATCCGGTTTCCATAAGGTATATTTGCGATTCTTGGTTACGACAGGGGGTTCTGCCTCAGGCCTAGGATCTATTGACTGGTTGGAGTTCTCCAAGCTAGCGCCGACCCTCATTCAGGCAGAATCTTATTCAGCGGGGAGCGGGGTCACCAGGCAACCCACCTACGTCGGCTACATTGACGCCTATGACTGGGTACGTTACGACATTGTGAATCTCACCGGGTATACGGATATCACCTTCAACGCAAGCATTACGAAGGGCACGACGAAGATCGATGTCTTGATGGACGCAACCGACAGCGGCGGTGTGATCAGCGGCGGGACCAAGATCGGCTCTTTGGAGGGTGCCGTTGTCGATAAAGACAGCAACACCTACAGTCTTCGAACCATCAGCTTAAATCAGCAGATACTGGGCGTCCATAAGCTTTATTTCCGCTTTCTAGTGACGACCGGAGGCTCGGCTTCGGGACTTGGGAATTTGGATTGGTTTGAACTGTCAAGGACACCCCCGAGTAATGCAGACCTAAAGCAGCTGACGGTTAGTGCGGGCATGTTGCAGCCGGCCTTCAGCTCCAGTGTGACGGCTTATACGCTCACGGTGACCGGCGGCTCCACGAGCCAAGTGCAAGTGACGCCGCAAACCTCCGATGCGACGGCCTATTTCACTTTTAATAACACGAGTTACAAATCAGGATCTTCTATAGCGTTAGATACCAGTCAAGTTGGACAGATGCGGTTCACCGTTGTCTCGGAGGAGGGCAGGGAAAAGGTATATACCATCGCCGTGCAGCGGAGGAACGACTTAATGTACTACGTGGCTGATAGTTCAATTGCAAGCGATACGACCGGTACGGGTTCGAGCACAGCCCCGTGGAGAACCCTTGCCAATGCGTGTGCGAATGCGCCGGAAGGCTCTATTATTCAGGTGCTAGAGGGCAATTACGATGAAACCAGCCCTTGCCTGTTGAAGAGCGGCACCAGTATTCAGGGACAGGGAACGACGAAAACCAAAATTTTTTCCAAGATCACTCACGATATGCAGGGTAGTGGCTGGAATTATGACGAGAATAAATTCCTTATTCAGGTGCGCAATGGCTCGAATGCGACGATCAGCGACCTAAGTATTAACGGCAGAATTTCTGATTCCTCCCGATCCCATGCGGGGATCTTCCTCCACGATTCAAGCCGTATGCTGATCCATGATGTAGAAATCACTGACTTCGATTTTACAGCGATCTGGATTGCGAACGTGACGAATGTCCATATTTACAACGCTGAGCTGAACAAATATAAATTACCGACGGACAATACCTGGAACCGGTCTGGGAACATCATGCTCGGAGATGCAACGGATACGACAATTCACGACTTGAAGGTGTATGAAGACCGGGGCGGTGACGGGATGGCTACCATGCGTTATGGCTGGAAAATGAACCCGTACCAGCAGTTCCCCCCAGGCACGGATTATTATTTGAAGCTGGTGCGCGTGTTATTTTACAACCTAAATATCGATGTTCGGCAGCAGGGCTTATGGGGCAACGGGCAGCCAGGAATTGCAATTGAGCTTTGGAGCGCTGACCCGACGGATACAGAAATATCACACAGTACCATTAACGATAATCTCTCTATCGCGGGAAGCAATAAGTCGGGCCAGGCACACAGCGTCAGAATTCACCATAATGATTTAACGCAAAGTCCGAGGAATGGGAGCATCTACTCCTATGCGATTGAAGCCATCAACCCTAATATCGAGATTGACCACAACTATATCAAATACGGCTACTATCCAATAGCAGATTTCTCTCCCGATAAGCGGTCAGGCCATTTCATCCACGACAACATCTTCGATCGGCTGGAGGGGATTGATGTGTTGCATTACCGAGGGGGGGTGAGCGACACCAAATTTATTAATAACATCGTCGTGCTGGATGACAACGTGCGTGATTACGAGAAGGGAAATTATCCGTTCATGATTCTTGGTGGAGGTACGGCCGACAATATAACGATTAGCAGCAATATACTCTACGAGGCAGGCACTTATAATAATGGGTTGTTTGTGAAACCTCAGAATGCATCTGCACCGCCGACGCTTGGCGCGAACTTCAAGGTCAGCAGCAATCTGTTTTTCAATTGGAGCACGTACGGCACAACACCCTCGACTTCGAATCCATTGTTGGATCTGAAACGGTTCAGGTTAAGCAGCGGGACACCTGTATACGGATTAGGGTTCCATGACATCCAAGGTGTTCCTATACCGAAATAAGTCTTGTTCATTTAGAAAGGGGTAAAATGGCCTATGTTTGCAAGAGCAGGTAGTAGATTAGGAATAAAATCACTGATATGCAGTCTGATCGTTTCTACGGTGATCGGCGTCCTTGGGACGCCGGCTTCCGCGGCACTGTCACCGACTCGTGTGGAGGCGGAAACGTACACAAAAGCCGCGGGCGTTGTTAAGCAGCCTACCTATGTCGGCTTCATTGACGGCTATGACTGGATTCGGTATGACAACGTGGATTTGACGAACTACACGGATCTAGCGGTCTATGCCAGCATCGTGAAGGCCAATGCCAAGATTGATGTGATGATGGATGCCACGGATGACGGCATTAATATTAGCGGTGGCACCAAGATTGCCATGATGGCTGGTACAACACCTGATCCGAATGCGACGACATATAGTCTTCGTAAGCTTCCTCTCATGTTTAAAGCTTCGGGCAAGCATACTTTGTATTTCCGGTTTCTAAATAATAACGGCGGCACATTACCTGGAATCGGCAATCTCGATTGGTTTGAGCTAAGCCGTACACCCTCGAGCGAGGCTAGCCTGAAGCAAGTGACCGTTGGCCAGCAGGCATCCCTTCAGCCGGCCTTCACGCCGAACAGCACTGCCTACACGGTCGTTGTATATGATGATGTCCCGATTGTTGAGCTCACACCGCAGGTAACCGACACCGGCTTTGCGAACATCAGCATTAATGGCGCGCAGCAAGTGGATGGAGCACCGTATCCGCTGCCGACAGCTCAGGCGAGCAGTGCAGTCGTCACGGTTACAGCTGAGAACGGTAATCAGAAGGTGTACACCTTTACCGTGGAGCGACGTCAGCTGCTGTCCACGTATTATGTTTCGCTCCAAGGCACCGATGCCGGTGACGGGTCGGCTCAGCAGCCATGGAAGACCTTATCCTATGCATGTGACCATGTGCCGACGAACCGTGGTGTAACCATCCAACTTGCCGAGGGTACGTATGAAGAGAATACGACTTGCAGTCTCCCTTCCGGGGTAAGCATTGCAGGGGCAGGAATGACCAAGACGATTATCAAGCCGAAGGTAACTCATGATATGAATGGTGCAGCGTGGAATTATGATGATGCTAAATTTGCAATTCATGTTAGAGATACTGCCAATGTATCCTTCCATGACTTCAAGCTGGACGGCAAGATTGAAGAGACGGTCCGTGCGCATGGAGGACTATTTATTAAAAAAGGGGAAAACCTGCTCATCCACGACGTGGAAATGGATGATTTCGACTTCTCCGGTCTTTGGATGACGGAAATCTCCAATGCCAAGCTGTATAATTCCGTGTTCCTGAAGAAGGGCTTTATAGGGGAGAACACCTGGAACCGGACGGGGAATGTCATGTTTGGCAAGCTGACGGACGTAGATATGCATGATTTGTTTGTCCGTGAGGATCGCGGTGCGGACGGCATTGCCACAATGGAATACGGTTGGCGTCAGCAGCCATACAACCAGTTCCCGAATCAGGATTGGTATATTGATCTATACCGGGTGAAGATGTATAACCTGGATGTGGATGTACGCCAGAAGGGGTTATGGGGGAATGGCCAGCCGGGGATCGCGATCGAGCTGTGGGGAACGGATATTAACGATGTGGAGATCAGCCACAGCATATTCAGCGACAATCTGTCGATGGCAGGTAAAAATTCTAATGGCACCCAAAGCGTTCGGATACACCACAATCAGTTCCTTGCGGATCCAGCGGGGCCAAACGGATATACGTATTCCACGGAAATTATAAGTCCATTCGCCGAGATCGATCACAATTACTTCCACAATGGATATTACCCGATTGCCGATTTTTCATCTGATACGAAGGAAGGCATACGAGTTCATCACAATGTGTTTGACCATAACGAGGGAATTGATTTCCTGCACTTTAGAGGCGGACTGAAGAATTCGCAGTTTACCAATAACGTGGTGATTATCGGTGATAACCTGAGGGATTTTGATAAAGGCAAACTGGCCTTCGCCACGCTGGGGAAAGTGTCAGACGGTTTGGTTGTTAAGAATAATATTTTCCAAAATGTTGGTAAGATTACTAATCAAGGTACCTTCATCGGGCACTTCAACGCCACGGATTCGTTAGGCAGCAACAACATCATCGACAACAACCTATTCGACCAATGGAAGGAAGCGGGGACGAACGCAGTAAGCAAGGATCCGCTGATATCGCCTGATGACTTCCGCTTCCGCTTCGATTCCCCGGCTATCGGTATGGGGATCGAACAGATTAATACCGAAGACATCGGACTCCCGATCGATTTTCGCTGGGCAGAGCTTACAGGCCAGCCTGTGGATCGCATCTGGTTGAACCAGTCCGCTGTACAAAGCGATGTTCCTGGGCTCATCGACCTAAAGGTTGGGGAGTCGCTAGACTTGAAGGTTACGGGACGGAATGAGGATGGTTATGTCATAGCGATACCACAGCAAAGCATTACGTATTCGGTAGAGGGTGTGATTGGCTCTGATCCTTCTGTGGTCAATGTGGATGGGTCTGGTAAGCTGCAGGCACTCGACGCCGGGATCGTGAAGGTGACTGCCATCGTTACGCTTAACGGTTCCACACGGAAATCCGCCGTTTACGTGACGGTTCGTGATCTGAATCCCCCTGTTACAACAGCTCAATTGACGCCTGACTCTGCAGCTGGATTAAACGGCTGGTTCGTCAAACCGGTCAATGTCGTGCTGTCAGCAACAGACGATGCCAAGCGGCCGCCAGCCACTACATACAGCCTCGATGGGATGAACTGGCAGCCATATACACAGCCTGTTCCTTTTACAGTAGATGGTGACTATACCTTGCATTATCGCAGTATTGACATGGCCGGTAATACGGAGGCTGCAAAATCGCTTGCGATTAAACTGGATCAAACGAAACCGACAGTGACATTCTCCGTCTATGAAGGAGCGGTTTTCCATGTAGATCAGATCGTGCAGATCAGTTGCTCCGCCACCGATGTCACTTCGGGCATCGCCTCCTCAAGCTGCCCATCCCTGAATCAACCTGCTTATCAGCTGGCGCTCGGAGCGAATACCTACACCGGTACTGCGGTTGATCAAGCAGGCAATGCCGAGAGCAGTGTGCTGCATTACACAATCGCTGTGGACTTCTCGAGCCTGCTCAGGCTGACGCAAGCGTTTGTAACGAAGGAAGATGTGGCTGTCTCCTTGGCCGATAAGCTGCAAGCTGCTGCAGTCTCTCAAGAAAGCGGGAACCCAACAGCCCGCAACAACCAGCTTAGCGCCTATCAGCATCTGCTATCCGCACAAAGCGGCAAGGCACTGACTTCGGAGAAGGCTGCGATCCTGCAGCAGTATGCTGATGTGTTGAAGCAGTAAAAAACGCATTGTTTTATTTAACCCATGATCTGGTTATTTTACAGGGCATGGGTTTTTCCTTATTCCATCGATGGGGGAGCTACAAAATCAACGACTTATACGTTAATTGGAGTGAGGTGATTAGCTAATGATGAAAATGAGTTATGTATTAATGTTGCTTTTGGGGGCTGCTTTAGTTTTTACGGGATGTAAAAACATTAAAAAAGTCGCAGATGTATTTCAAGGTTCTGTTATGGTGGACAATGCAGGTCCAGCTACTACGGTGAATAATACTTTTAAAAATATAAGCAAGGAACCGATCATGGTTGTTGGAAGGGCCCGATATGCTGAAATATCTTTGGGAAAATCCCTGAGATATATCCCATATTCCAGATAAGGTCTGTCATGAAGAGAGCCCTGGGCAGATTGCAGCTCAGTATGCCAAGCCATTACTGCTGCCCCTTCATGTTCTCCGATACCAGACACAGGCATCCATCCGCAGGAGCCTTCTTTAACGTGGCTCTTGTCATAACCAGAGGCGGGAATAGATACGTATCCGTCTCCCTCTATATAACCAGTTTAGTCTTTGGAACCGGTATGTCTGCCTCGATTTGGACTTTTATTTGTGTAATGGTACCGTTTCTAAGATCATAAACACCAATTAGTCCTTGCGCGCCGGCATTTCCTTTGGGGTCCACCACCGATACGGAGATCCGCTTTTCGGTTTGAATCTCGCCTTCCGTCTCCTAGAGAACAAGCCAGTTCTCTCCATGTATAGTTTTGATGGCAAACGCTACACCCTCGAAAAGTATTAATCTGCGTCCTGCTTCGTCCCCGTTTGCAGTTTGCGAGAAGACATTCGAATTCATATGTTCAATCTTTCTGACGTGGGTGACTTGGGCGAAAATTTCATATAATCGCGCAGCTTCCGATCCGTGATTACCAGAAAAATTTACGTTTATCCAATGTTCGGTAAAACGATGGTTTGTCAGAAGTACTTCAAAACTTATTTGTAATTCAGGTTTTTGACCCGAAAACACCACTTCATAAAAATTTGTCATTCGATTTTATAAGGAAAGCCAGCAAACCCTCGTGTCGTGTTTGCTGGTTTCTTGCACTTCAAAACTTATTTGTCACCCAACATGTGTGGTGTGGTATCAGTATCATCATCCTGCCATATTGGAGCGTTGGGTAAAAACAGAAAGTATCATTGGACATCCATGGAAGGGAATCGGTATGGCCAACATTCAAAATATCGGGTGACAATTAAGTTTTGAAGTAGATAATAATAATACTACTGACCCTTTCTCTACATCAAAATAATAGGTATACTTTATTGCCAGAGAATCGGCTTTTACAGATCGATAGTATGTGTCACGGTACTCACAATCGGGGTTGGAGCAGACGTAGGCCGTGTTCCAAGCTTGATCAAAAGGGTTGGAAAACCTTGTTAATTAATTGGTCAGTCGTAGTTTTTTGTATAATGAGAGAATGAATTATTAAATGGAAAGAAACACCCCTCGTCACCATTTTCATAGAGACGAGGGGTGTTTCTATCGTGCTGCCCTTATTGAAGAGTCAAGCTGATGTAGTCGGTCTGTAGGGTGTAGCCGGTGCTGCTGGTATTCTTACCGGTTACGGTGAATTTGAACGTCTGATTGCCGCTGGACGTGAACGTTTTATTGCCGAGGTCGAACTCTACATAAGTGGCCACGGATGCATAGTTGTCGAAGGTGGAACCTTGGTTCGTTCCACCGATGGACAATTGATAGATGCCGCGCGACGTGTTCTTCTTCACTCTGACCTTGACGTCATAAGTGCCGGCTGCGGGAACGTTGACCGTGTACTGGATATAATCGTTCACTGCATTGGAGTTGAACATATCGCCTTGCCCGCCGCTGAAGTTGGAGTCGGTGTTAATCGCATGCGTATCACCGCTGGACATCGTCGGCGTCAACGCTTCGGTTTCGAAGGTGTAGACCGTACCAGGAGTTCCCGATGCACTCGTCGTCACATTCAAGGCATTAGAAGCAGCCGAAACGTTTCCTGCCGCATCCTTCGCCTTGACGGTAAACGTGTAGGCGGTACTCGGGGAAAGGCCTGTCACTGAAAAAGTTGTGCCGGTAGACGAGCCTGCAAGTGTGGTGCCTCTGTAAATATCATAGCCGGTAACGCCTACATTATCCGTCGATGCCGTCCAAGTGAGGGACACGGTCGTATCGGTATTACCAGTTGAAGCGAGTCCGGTCGGCGCTGCAGGCGCTTGCGTATCGCTCGAACCGCCGCCGCTGCCCGAGTTGGCAAGCAGCATCGTCATGCCGCGGAAGTAAGCAGCTTGAACGGTAATTGCGGTTTCCGAGAATTGATAGGTTGTTGTATTGGAGAACGTAGGAGCATTCGGCGAACCGGTCGTGATATAAGCTCCTGGGAGCGCTTGATTCTCCAAGGCGCGATCGGCAGTCGACCGCAAATGGGCCTGTGTAGGGTACTTGGAGGTTTTCTTCGTCGCGATAAAGCTGTAGTTCGTATTGTTGCGTCCGAACATCCAAGCCACCTGATTGACGGCAAAATCATAATAGGAGCGAGTGCCGGTCTTCTCATAGATCCACAGCGCATCGCGCACTTCGTTCAGCAGCGGGCCGTCGCCGCCGAAGCCGTCATTCAGCGGACCTGGGTCGACGCGGTAAGGGTTCGTCGCCGCTTGCGTAATCCGAGTGTCTGTCAGCCCCTTCAGGAAATTCAGGATGTTCGTCTTCTGCGTAGCGGTTCCATACGGGTAATATTCGATCAGAGCGGCCGAATCGGCGCCATCCACCCAGTCTCCTGTTGTCAGATGCGAATTGACGACAGGGGATGCGTCCGTCAGGTAGTTGGAGTCACTCGTCGCCCGATACAGCTCCGATGCCGCGGCGACCAGTCCGCGTTCATATTTGGAGACGCTTGTGGTATCCGTGGAGTTGGCCTTGGCCCACGTATACGCCTTTTTCGCATAGTCAAGATATTTGGCCGCCGCAGTCGAGTCATAGCTGTTCCAGACGCGGGAGGCGATCGCAAAGCCTTGCGCCACACGCATCGACAAATCGCTGGAGCTGTCAGTATTCAACACGCGATCGTCGCTCGTCCCGTTGATATTGTCTGTCTGCAGGTCGGGATGGCCGTCATGCGGGTATGATGTGCCTAGCAATTCCTTGTAAGTGGCGCCCGTTGGCGTGCTGCCGCTCTTGATCATCATGCGCGACATGAAGTCGAGGCCCGGCTTCGACTTCTCCACCAGATCGGGGATGCCGTCTCCGTCTGCGTTCAACGTCCATTTCGAGGAATAGTCTTCATAACCGGACAGGAGCTGGTACACGACATACGTCGTATTGGAAAGAAATTTCCCGTAATCGCCGGCATCGAACCAACCGCCGTGCACATCAACATGTCCGGTGGGAGTGGAGGCGTCGTCCAGAAAGCTGGGGCCGTGGCTGCCTGTTGAACCGCTGAGCGCCGTCCAGCTGACTGTCGCGTCCGATGTCTGCACGTCCCAGTATAGAAACGTTTTGGCTGTATCGAAGGTCGTAATGTCATAGACGGTGCTGCCGATTCTGAACGGATAAGAGGTGAGCCCATTGCTCACGATCTTGTAGGTTCCGTCCACTGCCGACCAGCCGCCTAAGTCGAGCACGTATGTGTCGCCCGTTGATCCCGAGCCGTGCCAGCTGTTTGAACCGCTCCACTTGGTCATATCGCCTGCCGTGCTGGAATAAACCACTGTTCCGTCACTGTCTTTGACGATTTGGAAGCTCAAGCTGACCGTTGAGCCTGCGGTCGTGCCCAGCACAGCGAGCTTGCTGTCACCAGCCGAATAGCCCAGCTGATTCACATAGATGGTGCCGGTAATGGCGGCATAGGCCGGTTTTACGGCTGCAGATGTTCCGCTAATGACGATACCGGTAACTAGACTGAAGGCGAGTAAGGCTTTGGCCAGTCGTGGAGTTTTCATCATTCGATCTCTCCTTTATTGTTTGAAATGGTGAGAGCGCTCTCAAAACAACAATATGGGAAACGTTTTCAAATGGGCAATCATGCATTTTCGAAGCATCTGTCATTTTCTACGTCGTCCTCACGGGAATTGCCGTGAACCCAAGCGGGACGTGCCATTCAAGATTCTATGAAGCGAATGGTGGTGTGGCTGAACACTCTCGCCAATGGGATTGACAATGTGCTACACTGTAACCGTTATCAAATGGGCCAGGGGGGAACGTTATGAACATGAACGAGGGGGCAAGCTGGCGCAGCAGGATGACGAGACTCGGCGGAGCGGTGGAGGGTCGGTTTCGAAGCGTATTTGCACGTATACTTGGCTCCTTCATTCTGGTTATCCTTATTCCGATTTTGGGTCTCGGTTTTTTGTCTTATTTCGTATTTGCGGGCGCATTGCAGACTGAAGTTGAGAAATCGAATGGTCTGATGTTGCAGAAAACGTATGAGAACGTCGAGCAGAAAATGGCGGAGCTCAAGCAGATGATGTATCAGACGGTGCTGACCGTCAACACGAGCAGCTACGACGTGCAGCGAATGAGCGAAGTTTCGAAGGCACTGGCACGCGCGGAGAGCACGAATAAATTCATAAAATATATCTACGTCTATTATCAAGATTGGGATCGGATACTGACGCCGGAAGGGATGTATTACAAGGATTTCTTCTATGATGAGGTCTACCGCTATCCGGGCATGGACAAGGGAGAGTGGTACCGCAAGCTGTCCCAACGCAGCGACTTTACCATCTTAAGCACGCGCGCCATTCTGATAAACGGAACGACCGAGAAGGACATGATTACGTTGCTGACCTCCTTTCCGCTTTTTGATGAAGGGCTGAAGGGAACGCTTGTGGTGCTGGTCGACGAGAAGGAGCTCTTCTCGATGCTGGGCTCCGTTCGTAGCGGCAGCGGACAGAGTGAGATGGTGATTCTGAATGCGAAGAACGAGCTGATCTCAAGCACGGATCCCCAACTCGTCAATAGCGGCATTTTAACCTCACATCTGCTGAAGAAAGCGGGGGAGGGAGGAGTTGGAGAGAACAAGCCGTTTGAAGAGGAATTAAGCGGCAAACGCATGTCGGTGTCCACTTTTGCTGCAGAGGTGACGGATTGGAAGTATATCGTTTTCACATCGCTTGACCATATTACCTCGAAGGTCCGATTCGTTCGGAATGCCACCTTCCTGCTCAGCTTCTTGCTACTGGTGGTTGGGATTCTGGTTGCCACTCGGGTGGCTAGAAATTTCTATCGGCCCATCGTTGATATTATGGGTCTGTTTGCGTCGGAGACGGCGGAGGGAGAGGGAGCGCCAGTATTTGCTTCCATGCAAGGGAAGAGTTCGGACGAATTTGCTTTTATACGCAGCCATCTGAATTTCGTCGTCGAGCATAATGCGAAGCTTCGACGGAGCGTCGATCGGGGCAGGAAGACGGCGAAGGATCACTTTATCCGATCGCTGCTGCTCGGTCAAGAGGCGGCATCCGATGACGCAGATCCCGACATACAAAAGGCATTCTCCTATCCTTATTATACGGCTGCTGCTGTTCTTATCCATGAGAAGCTGGACGAGGATGGGACGAGACGAGCGGCGGGAATGCTTGCCGTGAAGCAGGAGATCGTGAACCTGTTCGAGTCGCTCGCCAGTCAAGAGCGAGGGCTCAGCGCCTTACTCACAAGCGTCGGGCCGAATAATGTGTCGATTCTGCTAAACTTCGCAGAGGAGTCTCTGCTTAGGGACCGTCTCTCCCAATTGGAAGGGATGCTGGCTGAGCTGGCTTTAGCAGGGCGATGCACCATTGCCGTGTGCGTAGGCGGTATGTATGAAGAATCGCAAGCCGTCAATCGAGCGTATGAAGAGGCGCTTAAGGCGCAGCGCTTCCGATTGATTGAGAAGGACGTCCAGCTGATCTATTATGCAGACAGCCTCGGCAAGTACGGCTCCTCCGCTTACGTGCATTATCCGGCTGAGATGGAGAAAGCGATGATCGGGCATCTGCTGTCAGGCGACAAGAGTAAGGCGTTAGCGGCGCTGGAGCTTGTTATCGAGAAGAACACGCAGGGTAACTTGACGGCAGAGAAGCTGCAGAGCCTTCACAAAGAGTTGTGGCGTACTGTCCATAAAGCGCTGGAGCGTTCCGGATCGAGCCGTGAGCAGGTGTTTGAAGGCGCGCAGTGGATGGTGCCGGCGGGAGACGCGCCGAGCGACCTCTCCGAGCTGCACGATCAGCTGCAAGACGCGTACGGGCATGTGTGCGAGTGGTTCTACCGGCAGAAGGAGAGCAAGAACGAGAAGCTGAAGGACCAGATGCTTGTCTTTCTTCAGGAGCATTATAACAGCGATCTGTCGCTCGATATTGTCGCCGATCGATTCGGGCTGCATCCGAAGTACGTCAGTCGATATTTTAAGGATCAGACGGGCATTAATTTCGTCGAGTATTTAAGCATGGTGCGCATTGCTAAGGCGAAGGAGCTGCTGGAGCGGGAGCCGGATTTGAAAGTGAACCGGATCGGGGAGCTCGTCGGATTTGTGAACACGAACACGTTTATCGCAGCCTTCAAGAAACAGGAAGGCTTGACGCCGGGCAAGTTTCGCGAGCTACTAATCAAGTCGTAATGTCGAAAGCAGATGCCTCATCTTCCGATTGATTGGGAGTGGGGCATCTCGTTTTTTCTACGCAAAACGGGGGCGGTGTCAAACTGTGACGCCAAGCGTGGCGCGGGTTGAAGGGCTTTACCTAGAAAAAACGAGATGACAGGAAAATGCTCGATTTCCCTTAGGCAGATCGGCTTATACAATAGGGGTACGTCGCAAGCTGAAAGCGCTTGCTGACAGAAAGTCGAAGACATCCAGAGAAAAGGACGGGAACCGATATGATCCATGATCCTCCCCCAGAGGTCGATTCCAGAGCCGCTCCCCCGCGGGATGGGGTGCTGCTGCGAGCGCTGAAGCATGCCTGGCAGGATAAATATTTGTTATTCATGCTTCTCCCGGGCCTTGTGTATTACATCCTGTTCAAATATTTGCCAATGTACGGGATTGTCATTGCGTTCGAAAAGTACAGCGTTTTCAAGGGGATTACTGGAAGTCGTTGGGTAGGCTTGAAGCATTTCCAAGACTTCTTCCAGGGGCCTGATGCTTGGAAGCTGATACGCAACACGCTTGTGCTGAATTTATACGATCTTGCGTTTGCGTTCCCGGCGCCGATCGTGCTGGCGCTAGCCTTCAACGAACTGCGCAGCGGGCTGTTTCGCCGGGTGACGCAGACTGTGAGCTTCTTGCCGCATTTCATCTCGATGGTGGTGGTGGCAGGGCTTGCCGTCAATTTCCTTGCTCCCAGCTCTGGTATTATTAACAAGCTGCTCCATGAATGGTTCGGCGCGGAGCCGATCGCCTTCTTAGCGAAGCCGGAATATTTTCGGGGAATCTTCGTATCGGTGAACCTCTGGAAGGAAATCGGCTGGAGCTCCATTCTCTACTTGGCTGCCTTATCCGGCATTAATCCGGAGCTGTACGAGGCTGCATCGATCGATGGCGCAGGGAAGCTCAGACAGGCTTGGAGCGTGACGCTGCCCGGCATCCTGCCCACCATCATGATTCTGCTCATCCTCAAGCTCGGCCATATGCTTAGCTTAGGCGCATCAACGATTATTCTGCTCTACAATCCATCTGTCTATGAGACAGCCGACGTCATCAGCACGTATGTGTACCGGCGCGGGCTCGTTGGCACCGATTACAGCTTTGCAGCCGCGATTGACTTGATGAACTCGGTTGTCGGCATTCTGCTCATCTTCGCTGCGAATCGAACCAGTCGGCGATTGACGGAAACAAGTCTTTGGTAAAGGAGGTGTTCATCATGCGAACACAAATTCGATTGAGCTTGGGAGATCGGCTTGTTCACATCGCGGCGGTCGCTTTCGTGCTCGCTGTCGCGGCGGCTACATTATACCCCTTTCTCTATGTCTTCTCCTCCTCCATTAGTGACCCGAAGGCAGTCATTCAGAACAAGGTGCTGCTGCTGCCGGTCGGGTTCAGCCTGAAGGCATACGAAATTCTGCTTCACTATCGCCCGGTACGCGTCGGGTTTCTGAACTCGATCTTCTATACCGTGGTCGGCACGTTTATTAATATGGCGCTAACCTCGCTGATGGCTTACCCGCTTTCTCGTAAATCGTTATTTGGCCGCAAGGCGGTCATGTGGCTGGTGACGTTCACGCTACTGTTCAACGGGGGCATGATTCCGACGTATCTGGTCGTCAAGGAGCTCGGGCTGCTCGATACCCGTTGGGCGCTCCTATTGCCAGGAGCAATCGCGACATGGAACTTGATTCTGTTGAAGACGTTCTTCGAGAGTATTCCAAGGGAGCTGGAGGAAGCCGCTACGATCGATGGCTGCAGCTCAATGCAGACGCTGCTTCGAATCGTCATTCCGCTGTCGATGCCTGCAATCGCTACTATCTCGCTCTTCTATGCGGTTGCTCATTGGAACAGCTGGTTCGATGCGCTTGTTTATTTAACCGATCACAACTTGTATCCAATCCAGATGTTTTTGCGCAGCATCGTCATTTCGAGCCAAACGGCCGATATGATGGGCGACGGGGGGGCATCGCTACAGGATATGCTGATGACCGAATCGATCAAATATGCGACGATTATGACAGTCGCCATTCCGATGATGATCATCTACCCGTTCGTGCAGCGTTACTTCAACAAAGGCGCGATGATTGGCTCTCTTAAAGGTTGAGGCGGCTCGCACATGCGGGCGTTTCAATAGAAGCAAGATCAGAATAAACATAATCCAAGGAGGCGTGACACATGCCCAACAAATGGAAGAAGACAGGGGTAATGGGACTGGCAGTCATGATGATGGCTGGCGTGTTCGCAGGCTGCGGCACATCGGATACAGATAAGACCGATACCGCCAAGAGCAAGGAGGGCATGGCATCACCTACTGCTTCGGCAAATTCAGCCGCTACGCAGATGCCGATTGTGAAAGATAAGCTGACGCTCGATTTCTTCATTAAAGACCATGCCACCAAGCCGATCACCGGCAATGAACCGCCGTTCGTCGAGCTGGAGAAACGAACGAACATCCATTTCAACTTCATTAAGACGGCAGATGGCTTCGAAGACAAGTTCAAGATCACGCTCGCTTCCGGCAAGCTGCCCGACATCATGCAATCCACAAGCATCAACGATGCGAAACGGTATGGCATGGAAGGCGCCTTTCTGCCCCTTGACGATCTGTTGAAGAAATTCGGACCCAACATTCTAAAAGTGATGAAGGATCGGGGCATTGAGAAGGACGTAAGGGCTGCCGACGGCAAAATATACGGTATTCCGTTAATCAACCCTGAAGGAATTGCTCACTCATACATGGTCCGTCAGGATTGGCTCGACAAGCTCAATCTGAAAGCGCCGAACACGCTGGATGAATATTACAACATGCTGAAGGCATTCCGCGACAACCAGCTGGCGGGCAAGGATACGATTCCGCTAAGTATCTTCGCAAGCGGGGCAGGCGGCATCTATGCGATTCACAACATCATGGAAGCGTACAATTCCAACTATGAATTCATGGTCAAGGACAACAAGTACGTATACGGTCCTGCGGAACCGGGTGCAAAGGATGCCTATGCATATGTGAACAAACTGTATGCGGAGAAGCTGCTTGATCCTGAATTCGGACTCTTGTCCAAGAAGCAATGGGAAGGGAAAGTGTCGACAGGCAATGTCGGTTCGATCATCTACGACTCCGCGAGAACGGACTTCTTCACGGACGTGCTGAAGAAGGATAAACCGGGGGCTAAGATGGTAGCTGTCGCCCCGCTCCAAGGCCCAGACGGCAAGCGCCACATTATGCAGCCGAATCTGTTCGGCAATCTCGTTGTGCTGGGCAAGGATACGAAGAATGCCGAAGCGGCAGTCAAATTTTTTAACTACATGTTCAGCGATGAAGGCAGCATGCTGCTGTCATTCGGACTTGAGAACGATTCCTATGTGATGAAGGACGGTAAGCCTCAGTACACGGATAAAATGTATGAGGCCGACGGATTGTTTAAATACGGGATCGGCCGCGTATTACCGTTTAACCCAAATCCGGCAATGCCGGAGCAGCAACGCAAGGGTACGCTCACAGCAGATGCGATCAAGCTTCAGGCGCCATACTGGGTGAAGAGTAACCCGACCTTGAACTTCATTGACGAAGAGAACGACATCATCAAGAGCAAGTCGACAGGCGTAAACGACGTGCGGGACAAATACTTCCTCCGCTTCGTCATGGGCGAAGAGCCGTTCACAAACTGGGATAAATATGTGAACGATCTGAAGAAAGCAGGGCTTGATGATCTGCTCAAGGTATACAACGATGCGTACCAGCGTTATCTGAAAAACTAGCGGATGAATCCGGGGTTGAAGCGAGCGCGCAGTTTGCGCCGCTTCAGCCCCGAAGTGTTCAAATGGAGGAGGATCGATGTAGTTATGAACAGATACGTAGATCAACTCATTCAGATTTTTGGCGAACAAATGGACATGAGCCACAAGAATGTGTCCTTCAGCCCTTTCTATTCTGATATCGGGCTAGGCTTTCGTGATCGCGGGCTCGGTATCAATCAGCTGTTTCTTCATTATAACCGGATGACGACGGAGCTGGGCTTGCCGTTCCTGCAGCTTGAGGCGGATGGTGAAGAGAAGGTGGCTCAGCGATCCTTGCTAGGCGTCAGCCAATGCCAAGGCGAGGCGACGGTAAGGATCGCATTTTACGAGCATAATGCCTGGATGGTGGAAGCAGCCGGATTAAAGAGGCTACGGTTCGAGCTTTGTGATTCGATTTTTCGCGAGCTGCGGGTCTTCGAGGAGAATCGTATCGTTACATTCGACGCGTATTTGCCGACAATCGAACGCCTTAAGCGGGATCCAGACGAGTGGTATCCCTTCTCTCTTGGTCTTTACGCCGTCATTGGGGGGCTAGCGCCAACTATTGATGAGAATGGTATCGTTTCTGTGGAAGTGTTGCCTGATGACGCTGGTCGAATCGTACTCGCGTTCGCCGAACAGCATTTGGAGATTGATCGGGCGCGGTTGAGGGAAACGCTGCTCCAAGCTCCTGACCAAGCCTCGCAAGCGGAGGTACTGACGAGAAAATGGCTGGAAGAGGCACTCGGTGGATTCCAAATTCATACAGAAGAGGAGTGGGAACGAGGTGTGCTTGCGAAGGCAGTGTATGCGCTGCTGTTCAACGCCGCCAAGCCCCCGGGCCTGTTCGCCGGTCGAGTGGCTTCATTTCCGGCCCGTGGCGATTACCCCACACATTATTTGTGGGATTCGTGCTTTCAGAATTTGGCACTGGAGCAGATGGAGCCGCGACTTGCAAAGGATGCGCTGCATCTGCTTATCGACAATATGCGGGTGGACGGCAAGCAGCCGCATTTCCTCTGCTCGACTTGGATAAAACCCCATCATTCCCAGCCGCCGCTGGTAGGGTGGGCAGGACTCCGTCTTGTACAAGAGCGCGGTGATCTGGTGCTTGCTGCCAAGCTGCTTCCGGCTCTGCTGCGCAATACACGATGGTGGCTAACTCAGCGGATGACCCGCAAAGGCCTAATCGCAGCGCTTGGAGGTGGCGAGACAGGCTGGGATAATACGCCTCGCTTCGACCATGGGCCTATTATCGCTTGCGACATGAATGCGTACCTGCTAATGCAGATGCGATGCTCGGTTGAGCTCGCCCGATTGCTTGGAGACGAAGCGACGGCCTTGGCCGCGGAGGAGCAGGCAGACGGCTATGCTTCAGTAATTAGGCGTGTGCTGTACGATGAAGATGCGAATTTGTTTCGCGACATTCGGCTTGAGACGGGTGAGCCGCTATCGGTGCTTACACCCGCTAGTTTCTTACCGCTGCTAGTCGATGTCGGGCTGGAGGAAGGGAAGGTGCGGGCGATGATTGAACGGTATCTGCTTAATCCAAACCATTTTTACGGTAAATATCCGTTTCCCAGTGTCGCTTATGACGACCCTTGCTACACGCCCGACAATCATTGGCGGGGCCCCATCTGGCTTCCAATCGCCTACTTTATGCTGGAAATTCTGCGTAAATACGGGTATCTCCAGGAGGCTGCCGAGGCGTCGGATCGACTGTATCGCATGATTATAACGGACGGTGACATCCGGGAGAACTTCAACTCGCAGACCGGTGAAGGCTTGCGCTCGTATCAGCAGGGTTGGACTGCAGCTATTCTACTAAAGCTTCATGCAGAGCGAGAGCAGTTGATGGTATGAACCAAGTACATGGGAATCAGCACAATATGAATTTGGATTGCGAAAGGCACGACTTGAGAAGAAGGAGGTTTCGATCGATGACGTTGAAACACACGCAAGATTTGCCTCTGCTCGGTTTTATCGGGCTTGGCGCCATGGGCGGAAGAATGGCACGCAATTTGCTGAAAGCGGGCTACCCGCTCTATTCGTTTGATCTCGATAAGGACCATTTGGAGGCATGTGTACGCGAGGGAGCCTGCAGGGCTGAATCAGTGAAAGAGGTTGTCGACACAAGCGATATTGTGCTAACGAGTCTCCCGACTTCGGAGGTATTCGTTCACGTAGCAGAGGAGGTGCTTCTCCCTTCTGCGCGGCAGGGACAGATCTTTATTGAGCTAGGCACAACTGTGCCTGCCGATATTCGCCGGCTGAGCGCACAATTCAGCGAACGCGGAGCGTTGCTGCTGGATGCACCGGTCACAGGCTGGATTACGGGAGCGGAGGAAGGGACGCTGCGCATCTGGATCGGCGGGGATGAAAAGGCATATGCCCGGTGCCTGCCGATTCTACGCGTGATCGGCGATCCGGAAAAGCTACATTACTTCGGAGAGAGCGGGAACGGGCAGGTGGCGAAGGGGATTAACCAGCTGCTCTCTGGCTTGCAGGCCGCCGCTTTCATGGAAGTAGCGGC